>JAYSGB010000026.1:0-61946 GCA_041913045.1 Burkholderiaceae bacterium
AAACCTTTCAAACCTTCACGATGCCGAATCTTGCTTTCCTTGGGCGGACCATGTAGGCTGTTCATGTCATTACCCGCAAGGGGCGCGACGTGGGGGGCGCCGAGCTCGCCATGACTTTGGGGTCGCGCAAAGACCGCAAGAGTCGTTTGAATTTAGGCGGGCGCACAGAAGACGGTACTGACTGGCTGTTGTCTGCCGCGGCTCACGAGGGCGATGTGCGGTCTTTGGGCGGGACCGACCCAATCATGTACCCGTCTAACGATAAGAGGCTGTTTTTCAAAGCCCGTCGTAAAGGGTGGTGGCTGGAAACTGCCCTCGCCCGGCGCGAGCTACAGGAGGCGGTAGCTGAAAAATCCAGTGATACGTATGGCTTCTGGCAGCTAGGCCGTGACGTGGACTGGGACAACTGGAAAGCATCGTTCCGCTTGTACCAAGGCGCGTCAGACTATTCTTACTGGGGCGCAGGCGAGGTCGTGCCTTCTACCGAGAAGACTGGAGGCGCTTGGTGGGGCGGCCAGGTGCAATTGGCCACCTCGGGATGGGCAGGACATCGCGTGGCCTTGGGGCTGGAGTACAGGGCGGACCAGCGGCTGCGTTCCAAGTTGCAGGAGCCCAATGAAAGTGACAACACGGTTGCAGATTACACGCTGCAGCGTGGCCACCACCAGCGTAACCTGGGCATTTATCTGCAAGACGAAATCCAGCTTACGACATCCCTGGACCTGAGTCTTGCGTTGCGCCATGACTGGCGCTCATCTGCGCACAAGACCGTGCAGCGTACCAATCCGCGTTTGGCGCTGGTATACAAGCCAGGGGCTGATACGTCGCTCAAGTTGTCGCATGGTACGGCTTCCCGTGGGTCCAGTTGGGACGAAATTCGATACGACATGGGCGACAAGGTGGAGAAGCTCCAGACGACGGAGCTTGTTGCCGAACGGCATTGGCCGCAACTTGGCCTGCGGTCGGTTGGCTCGCTGTACCGCTATCGCATGTCCAACCTGCTGGCCAGCAGTTGGAAATCAGGGCTGGAACATTATCAGTTCCAGGGGGCGGAGTTGGCGGTGGAATGGCATTGGAAAGGCGCCGCGATCAAGGCCAGCTATGCCAACCAAAAGGCGACAGACAACCTTGGCACAGGGTTGAACAATTCACCGAGCCACATCGGCAAGGTGCAGGTGTCGGTGCCGTTGGCAGCGGACCGCTGGCGCGCCAGCGTCGCCTGGCGAGCAGTTGCATCGCGTGTCAGCCGTATCTCTGACACGGTGGAGTTCACCATTCCCGGGTATGCGGTAACCGACCTTACCTTCCTCGGGCGAAACATCGTCAACGGGCTGGACCTTACTTTCGGTGTACGGAATTTGTTCGACCGCAAGTACGGAAGTGTTGTGTACCCGGGCTATGGTTACGATGGCGGAGTGTACGTCCGCGAGGGCCGCACATACTGGTTGCAGCTGGAGTACAGGTTCCGATGAAAAGGTCCTTTGCTCCGCTTGTTGCCGCCTTCCTTTGCGGCTTGCTTGCCGCTACGCCATTGGCGCGTGCGCAACTCGTTGCCTCCGTTGCGCAAGTGCCCGCTGCCGTTGAGCGTGCACCCGTGGATGAGCGCGCCATGAAGGCAGCGTATCTCTACAACTTTGCGGTGTTCACGCAGTGGCCCAAGTTGTCTTCAACGGCTTTCCAGTTCTGTGTGCTTGGTGTGTCTGCGGTGGATGAAGAGTTGCGGCGCCTGCAAGGCCGGCCCGTGCAGAACGGCTTGCCCCTTGTGGTGCGCAACGTTCTGCCTGGTGACGACCTGGAGCCATGTCAGCTTTTGTATGTGGACGATAGCCAGCGGCGGCAGTTCGCGGCTGCGCTTGGGCGGCTGAACGGCTACCCGGTGCTGACGGTGACCGATGCAGAGGGGCTGGTCGAGCATGGGGCGATGATCGAAGTCAGGCGTCAAGGCAACCGCCTGGCATTCGATGTAAACCTGCCTGCGGCACGACGGGTGAAGCTGGACTTCAGTGCCCGGTTGCTCAAGCTGGCGAGCTACGTGGCTACCAAACCCTGAAACAAAATCTGCCATGGCCCGATTCGAGGACCGTCCCCTTCAAGAAAAGCTCATGCGAGCGGGCGGTTGGCTGACCTCGGCTGCCATGCTCGCCTTGCTGCTTTTCGTTCTGATGTATCAGCTCTCCGACAGGAGCGAGATTCTGGAGGACGCCATGAACGCGCATGCCAAGGTGGTGGGCAGCAATGGGGCTGCGTCCATCATGTTTGGCAATGAGTCCGAGGCAAGCGAGGTACTCGCCTCGCTTGCTGCGGTTTCCGATATCACATGGGCTGAACTGCTTGATGGGCAAGGCCAGAGGATGGCCCGCTACGAGCGACCAGGCTTGCACAAGACATGTCTGTTGTTCGGCATGAGCAAGGGGTGCTTTCTGACTGTTCGACAGCCCATCGTGCTCAGGGGGCAGATTGTTGGTTCTGTGCTTGTGGAGGCCAGTCTTGAATCGGTTTACCGTGGGCTTTTGCTGCAAGCGGCCTTTGGCGCCGCAGCGGCTATTCTGGTGCTGGTGGGAGCGACCCTGTGGGCGCGGCGAATTGCCCAGGGGATCGTGCGGCCGCTGCATCGCCTCGTGCGCCTGACGGAAAAAGTCAGTGCAGAGCAAAACTTCTCGTTGCGCGCCGAGGTGACTGCGCAGGACGAGGTGGGTTCATTGGCACGCAGCTTCAACGCCATGATGGAGAAGCTTGAGTGGCATGACGCCCGGCTTAACGCAGAACTTGTGCAGCGCCGCCAGGTGGAGCTGCAACTCAACCGCATGGCGTACTACGACAACGTGACCGAACTGCACAACCGCCACTACTTCAAGGAGAAGCTTGAAGTCGCTGTGAGCGAGGTGGTGCGGTGTGGTGGTGCCTGTGCGGTCTTGTTCATCGATCTGGACGACTTCAAGATTGTCAACGACACGCTTGGTCATGAGGCCGGCGACGTACTGCTTCGCCAGGTGGCCGCCTGCCTGCGAGCAACGCTGCGCAGCAACGACATTGTCTGCCGCATTGGGGGTGACGAGTTTGCAGTCATTCTCGACCACAGCGTCAATGAACGGCAGGCGGGCCGAGTGGCCAGCAATCTGGTGGATGCGCTGTCCAAACCCTTCTTGATCGACGGCAGGCAAGTGCGTATCGGTGCGAGCGTTGGTGTGGCGCTGTGCCCTGATCACGCAACGGACACGGTGACGCTCCTGCGCAACGCAGATACTGCCATGTACCACGCCAAGGGTGGGGGCAAGAACAATTTTCGGGTGTTCGCGCCCGAGATGGAGAACGGCTCTCTCAAACGGTTCACGCTTGAGCAGGCGCTGCGCCAGGCGATTGAAAACGGCCAATTGCAGCTGCACTATCAGCCGCAGGTAACGCTGGCAGACCCGCCGCGATTGGTAGGGTTTGAGGCGCTGTTGCGATGGGAGCACCCGGAGCTGGGCTCCATCTCTCCTTACGAGTTCATCCCGCTGGCCGAGGAAACTGGGCTCATCCACGCCATAGGGGACTGGGTCATGCGCACGGGTTTTCGCCAGGCCAGCGCATGGCAGACCGCGTACCCGGGAGTCAGGCTGGGTATCAATCTGTCTGGGCGCCAACTCAAGCAGATGGACATCGTGGAGCGCATCCTGACAGAGCTCCAGAGCAGCGCGTTGGACCCTTGTCTCGTCGATCTGGAGTTGACCGAAACAGTGCTGATGGATGACCGTGCGGCGACAGCCGCCAAGCTGCAGGCGCTGCGCCAGGCCGGCATTCGTGTGGCACTGGACGACTTTGGGACCGGGTATTCGTCGCTGAACTACCTGAAGCTGTACCCGGTGGACACGATCAAGATTGACCGCTCGTTCGTGGCCAATTTGCCTACCGACGAAGAGGACGCGACCATCACCCGCGCCATCATTTCTATTGCCGAGGGCTTGGGGTTGGGGCTGGTGGCCGAGGGTGTGGAGACCCCAGTGCACGCAGAGTTTTTGCGCGCGGCTGGGTGCCGCATGGCCCAGGGTTACCTTTTTGCCCGCCCAATGGACGCGCACGACGCCACAGACATGGTGCTGAACGCCGCCAAGGCATCCGAAGACGTGCCCGTGGTGTGAGAGCCGCGCCCGCGTGGGGCACGTCGTGTATCAAAACCGTGGCAAATCGGGGTGGGCAAGCTTGCCCGAGCGCACCAGCATCTTGCCGTATTCGGCGCAGCGGTGCAGGGTGGGAATCACCTTGCCGGGGTTGAGAAGGCTTTTCGTGTCAAAGGCGCGCTTCACGCCAAACATCTGTTCGTTTTCCTCGGCGCTGAACTGCACGCACATGCTGTTGAGCTTTTCCACGCCAACGCCGTGTTCTCCGGTGACGGTTCCGCCCATGGCAACACTGGTTTCCAAGATGTCGGCACCAAAGAGTTCACAGCGGTGGAGCTGGTCCGGATCGTTGGCATCAAACAGGATCAGCGGGTGCAGGTTGCCATCACCCGCGTGGAACACGTTGGCGCAGCGCAGGTCGTACTTCTTTTCCATGTCCTGGATAGCCAGAAGGATGTCTGCCAGCCGTTTGCGCGGAATGGTTGAGTCCATGCACATGTAGTCGGGGCTGATGCGTCCGGATGCAGGGAAGGCGTTCTTGCGGCCGCTCCAGAAGCGCAGCCGCTCGGCTTCGTCCCGGCTCACGGCAATGGCCGTTGCGCCCGCTGCGCGCAGCACCTCACTCATGCGGTCGATCTCTTCTTCCACTTCCTCGGGTGTGCCGTCGCTCTCGCACAGCAGAATGGCTTCGGCGGTCAGGTCGTAGCCTGCGTGCACAAAGTCCTCAACTGCCGCTGTCATGGGTTTGTCCATCATCTCCAGCCCGGCGGGGATGATGCCGGCAGCGATGACAGTGGCCACGGCGTCGCCCGCCTTGCGAATGTCGTCGAAGCTGGCCATGATGCAGCGCGCCAGTTGGGGCTTGGGTACGAGCTTGACGGTGACTTCGGTGGTGACGGCCAGCATGCCTTCGCTACCGATGAGCACGGCCAGCAGATCCAGCCCAGGGGCGTCCAGCGCGTCCCCGCCAAAGGTGACCGGGTCACCTTCGATGGTGTAGCCGCGAACCTTGAGCACGTTGTGCACGGTCAGGCCGTACTTCAGGCAGTGCACGCCGCCGGAGTTCTCTGCCACGTTGCCACCTATGGTGCAGGCGATCTGGCTGCTGGGGTCGGGCGCATAGTAAAGGCCGTGGGGCGCCGCCGCTTCGCTGATGGCGAGGTTGCGCACACCGGCCTGCACCACAGCGGTCTGGGCCAGAGGGTCAATCGACAGGATGCGGTTGAACTTGGCCAGCGACAGGGTGACGCCCAGGGCGTGGGGCATGGCCCCGCCGGACAGTCCCGTGCCCGCCCCGCGCGCAACCACGGGCACATCCAGTGCGTGGCAGGCGCGCAGCACGGCCTGCACCTGATCTTCAGTCTCGGGCAGGGCCACGGCCAAGGGGCGTTCTCGGTAGGCGGTCAACCCGTCGCATTCGTAGGGGACCGTGTCCTCCGGCGTGTACAGCAGCGCGTGGGCAGGCAGGACCGCGCTCAGTGCACGGACCACCTCGGTTTGCCTGGCGGCCCGGTCTGGGGCCTGGAGCTGGCGGAGGGCGGCGAGATCGTTCATCGTGGTGCGAGTTTAGGCCAAGGCCTCGCCAGGATGTTTGAAAAAACCTTCAGCGGCTTGTGAAAGGATAAAGTGGGCGCCGGGAAGGGACGCGGCTGTTGACCTGGGTCAAAAGCCATGATTTGTGCCTGTATCCGCCTCTTGAAAACGCTTGCTCTGCGCGCTATTTTTGAATCTGGGGTCGGTGATGGTCATCATCGCGGCCTGTCAATGTGAATTGCCAGTTTCAGAGGAGTGGATCATGAACAGTCTTATCACGCGTGGCAGCTTGTTCGACGATTTCTTCAAAGATATGGCTTCTGGCTTTTTCGTGCGCCCGTTGCACGGTGAGCCGCTGCCCCAGTCCATCAAGGTGGACATCAAGGAGTCTGGGCAGACGTACACCGTTGAAGCCGAGATGCCGGGCGTGCCCAAAGAAGACATTCAGGTGACCATCGAGGGCAATGTGGTGACGATCGGAGCCGAGGTCAAGCAGATGGACCGCCAGACCGCTGATGAGAAGACTTTGCGCAGCGAACGGTACTACGGGTCTGTGACGCGCAGCTTCCAGCTGCCGATGGACATCGACAAGTCGGGCGCCAAGGCCCGCTACGACAACGGCGTGCTGACGCTGACACTGCCGAAGAAGACGGGCGCTGGCGGCCAACGGCTGGCCATTGAATAGGATTTTTCCGCGCGGGGTGCCTCAGGCCAGCACCTTTCGCAGCCATTCTGCGAAGGACGCGCATTCCCAGCGGTCCATGGTACCGGTTCGCCAGCACAGGTAGTGTGCGTGCGGGCTGGGCACGTCGGTCAGGAACGGGGCGCTGTCACCCAGACGCACCAGTGAGCCGTTTTCTATCCAGGGCGCGCCCAGCTTGTGGCGTACCAGCGCCACGCCCATGCCGGCTGCCGCACCGTCGCACATCAGGCCGATGTCGTTGAACTGCGATCCATCGGTGGGTTCGGGCCAGTCCAGGTGGTTGGCGGCAAACCAGGTGCGCCAAGGCTCCAGCGGGCTACGCAGCAAGGGAACGCCTTCCAGATCTTCGGCCGTTTCGAACGGGCCGTGCTCCCGCACGAACGAAGGCGAGGCCAGAGGTGTGACCACGTCTTTCATCAGGCAGATGTGTTCCACATCGGCATAACGGCCCGTGCCGTAGCGGATGGTGAGGTCCGCGTCCTCCGCCACCACGTCGAGCAAGGGGATGCTGACCTGCAGCGTCAGGTCGATTTCCGGGTAAGCCTCGGCAAACTGCTTGATGCGAGGCATGACGATCGACCGCGCAAAGGTGGGTGTGATGGCCAGGCGCAGCTTGCGCCGCCCGGGGTTGGCCTGGGCGCTGGGGAACTTCTGCAGCGTGGCCAGCCCCTCGCGAACATGGGCCAGGTATTCAATGCCTTCGGTGGTCAAGGAGAAGTCGGCGCGCCCGAAAAGCTTCACGCCCAGTATCTGCTCCAGTTGTTTGACCCTGTGACTCACCGCGCTGGGTGTGACGCATAGCTCCTCCGCGGCCTGGGTAACGCTGCGCAAACGGGCCAATGCCTCAAAAGTCAGGAGGCACTGAATGGGGGGAATACGTAGGGCCATGAGCGTGTGGTGATGAGCTGTCCCGGCACGAGATATGCTTGTCTGACCAGTGTACTTGGCGGCTATTGTCGCAAAAGGCTATGTTTAGAAGGAGTGGCTGGCGCACAACGCCTGACCACCCGTGTTGTGGAGGGGGACGAAACATGTCTGGATTTGAAATTTCGCGTGGTGGGGCGGCTCGTGTTTGGGGCGTACCGTACCTGAGGTGGTCGCCTTTAGCTGCAAACTTGATGGACCGCTTGACGGTGCGGACCAGCTTGTTGCTGGCTTTTGCGACCATGTTGCTGGGGGCGCTGGTCATAGGCATCTTTTCCCTGCGCCAGATGGGCGGATTGAATGACGCCAGCCGCGTTCTTTACGACCAGGCATACCGAGCAGGCCAGGCGGCAGAGCAGGTCCGTAGTGGGTTGTTGAGGGCCAGCCGGGCGCAGTCGCAGTTGCTGACCGCCACCACGGCTTCGGAGCGCGACGCGCTTGGCGCACAAGTGGCCAGCAGCCTTCGTCATGTTTCCGATCAAATGGCTGTTTTGCGTGCTTTTGCGTCAGATGATCCGTCTGCGGTCAGTACGGTCGAGGCGCTGGCGGTGGCTGAAACGGGGTTTGCCCGGCTGTTAGAGGGTTACGTGACCTTGGTCAAGGCCCAGCCTCTGGACCTGATGCAGATGAGCCCTGACGTGGTGACGCAGGACGCGCGTCTGCAGCACGAAACCCGCAAGCTCGAAAAAATCGTGGATGAGTTGGTCGCCCAGCGCGCGCAGTCGGCCGAAGCGACGATGACCGATGCGGATCGTATCTATCACATGTCAATGAGCTGGATGGCCGCCATCACGCTGGTGCTGGTGGTGTTGGCTGGCGCCATCAGTGCCTGGGTCACACAGCGTTTGATGCGCCAGCTTGGCGCGGAGCCCGCGCATGCCAAAGCCATTGCGGGGGATATCGCCCAAGGGCGATTGAATGGAGAGATCCGTGTAGCGGCGCGTCACGCCGGTAGCCTGATGCATTCGCTCGCTGAAATGAGGGCGCAGTTGGCGCAGACTTTGAGCGAGGTGGCGGTGAGCTCCCGGCAGGTGGCAGAAGCATCTGGCGAAATCACGGCGGGCAACCAGGCCTTGGCCGAGCGTACCGATCAGCAGACAGATGCGCTGGCACAAGCCGCCATGAACATTCGGCAGATGGCCGACATTGCCCGTCGCAATGCCGACGGGGCCAGCGAGGCGGTGACGCTGACCGCTCAAGCCCACCAGGCTGCACGCATTGGCAGCGACGTGGTGGTTGATGTTGCCCAGACCATGGCGCAGATCGATCAGGGCACGCGCGCTATTCAGTCCATCACAGGCGTTATCGAGGGCATCGCGTTCCGTACGAACATCCTGGCGTTGAATGCCGCCGTCGAGGCTGCACATGCGGGTGAGCACGGCAGGGGCTTCGCCGTGGTTGCCGCCGAGGTACGTGAACTGGCCAGACGCAGCGCGGATGCCGCGCGCGAGATCAACGACATCATCCATGGCTCAACCGCCAAGGTGCATAGTGGCGTGGAGCAGACGCAACAGGCCCGCGCAGCCATCCTCAAGGTGACAGAGGCCATCCAGTCCGTGAGCAACGTGATGGAGGAGATCTCTGTGGCGTCAGCGGAGCAGAGCGAGGGCATTGAAGAGATCAACCGCGCTGTGACTGGCTTGGATGCGGGCAACCAGCAGAACGCGGCTCTTGCGCAGCAAGGTGTGGTGACTGCCCGCCTGCTGGATACGCAGGCACGGAGGCTGGATGATTTGCTCAGCCGCTTCGAGCTGGGCGTTCAGGGGTGAACGCCCGTCCTGGGGTCACTTGAACACAACCGTCTTGTGGCCGTTGAGCAGCACGCGGTGCTCGCTGTGCCATTTGACGGCTCGGGCCAGCACCTGGCTCTCGGTGTCGCGGCCTATGGCCGTGAGGTCGTCCACCGTCATGCTGTGGTCCACACGGGCCACGTCCTGCTCGATGATGGGGCCTTCGTCCAGGTCGGCCGTCACGTAGTGGGCTGTCGCGCCAATGAGCTTGACCCCACGGTCGTGCGCCTGGTAGTAGGGCTTGGCACCTTTGAAGCTGGGCAGGAAGCTGTGGTGGATGTTGATCGCCTTGCCTGAGAGCTGGGTGCACATGTTGTCGCTGAGGATCTGCATGTAGCGGGCCAGCACCACGAGATCGGCCTGCTCCTGGCGGATGATGTCCAACTGGCGGGCTTCCACTTCTGCCTTGGTGGCTGCCGAAACGGGCAGGTGGTGGAAGGGAATGTTGTAGCTGGCCGCGAGCTGGTAGAAGTCGCGGTGGTTGCTGATGATGGCCCTGATGTCCAGGCGCAGCAGCCCGCTCTTCCAGCGGAAGAGCAGATCGTTTAGGCAGTGGCCTTGCTGGCTTACCAGCAAGACTGTGCGCATGGGCTCACGCAAGGGGTGCAAGCCCCATTGCATGGCGTGGTTTTCGGCGAAGGTCTGCACCTTTTGCTGCAACTCGGCCGCAGGCAGGCGGTCGCAGACGAACTGCACTCGCATGAAGAACAGGCCGGTGTCGTGGTCGTTGTACTGGGCAGCTTCCTCGATGTTGCCGCCGTGTTCCAGCAAAAAGCCCGATACGGCATGCACGATGCCAGGTTTGTCCTGGCAGGACAGGGTCAAAACGTAAGTCGCGTTCATGGTGGCGTGATTGTCGCAGCCTTGGCGTGGGTTCAGCGGGGGAGCTGTTTGTGCAGTTCTGCGCAGTGGTCGGCTTGCGGCTGGCGCGCGGTGTACCAGTGGGTTCCAGATGCTGATGCCGTGCTCTCGTCCATGGGGCCCATCAGCACGGATTGCACGGGGCCTGCACTCGCGGGCCATGGCGGCGGAAGCCGGTTCAAGTGGATGGGGACCCCCAGATCCTGTCTGGCGTGTTCGTTGCCGCAGAGAAGCACTGCGGTGCGGTCTGGTTGCCAGGCGCTGGCCAGGGCCTGCGCCATGGAAACATCCCGGGCGATCTGGATGCGGGCCATGCCAGGAATGTGTTGTGCAGGCAACAAATTGCAGTGTCCTTCGCGGATGCGGTCCTGCAAGGTTGCCAGGGCGCGCTCAGAAAGCCTGTTGTCGAGTGCCGGGTCGTTCATGGCTGATCGCATGCCGTTTCTAGGCAGGTTGCCCCCCGAAACGGGTACGCCCGCGCGTATCGCGGCCATCACCGGCTGCCGGTAGCGGCTCCACGGCCATGAGTTTTCTTGCCACGCCAACGCCTGTCGAACGTCATTCTCGCTAGCGGTGGCGGGCAGGTCATGGGTGCTTTGTCCCCGCTCCGCCATCTCCAGCACCAAGGCAGCAAGAATGCCGTCTGCTGCCAGCGTTTGCAGCACAGTTGCCTGCAGGGGCGGGTGGTCGGGGGCGTCATGCAATTCACCGAGCAAGAGCGCTGGGCAGGGCAGCAGGCGACGCAAGCGGTTAGCCACGTGCCCGGGCTGCGTTTCCTCCCGGGAGTCATCCGATGGCAAGTGTGCGCAGCCTACCATCCACAGTGAACCCAGGGCGCCCAGCAGTGCGCGGCGCCGGGGGAGTTCCGGCGCCGATCGGGGGTGTGGGCGGTTGGGGGCGCGCATTGCACGCATACTACGCGCCTTGTCATTTCGGGGGTGTTCATGAGGGGTTGGTCGAGTGCCTTGCGCACGCACGGAGTCAGAGTGCTGGGTACGTTGGCGCTGGCATGGCTGGCTGCGCAGGCGTGCGTATGGCTTGCCACGCCGATTCCATGGATGATTGGCCCGTTGCTGGCCACAGCGCTGGTCTCTCTCATGGGCGCGCCCACTGCGAGTCACCATCGGTTGCGCAACGTGGGGCAATGGGTCATCGGTGCGGCGCTGGGCCTTTATTTCACCCCCGAGGTTGGGCGCCTGGTGGCAGGTTTGTGGTGGGCAGTAGCGCTGGGCATCGCCTGGGCGCTGTGGCTGGGTTGGCTGTTTGGGCGCTGGCTGCTGCGTGTGCACACGCCCCACCTTGGCGCAACGCTTTCACCGCAGAGCTTGCGTGCAACCACCTATTTTTCTGGCTCCATTGGCGCGGCGTCCGAGATGACGTTGCTCGCAGAGCGCGCCGGAGCTCGCACAGACCTTGTGGCTGCCGCGCACAGCCTGCGGGTGTTGATGGTGACGTTGACGGTGCCCTTCGCGATGCAGCTCTCGGGGGCCGCTGGGGCGGAGCTGTTTGCAGCACCGGCGAGGCGGGTTGACCTGATGGGTTTGTTGTGGCTGGGGGTATGCACGGGCCTGGGGGGCTGGGTGGCTTATTGGCTGAAACGAGCCAACCCGTGGTTCATGGGTGCACTGTTTGCCGCGATTGGGCTGACCTTGGCCGGGCAGGACTGGTCGGCACTGCCACAGTGGCTGACCAACGCCGCGCAACTGGTGATTGGGGTGAGCCTGGGTGTGCGCTTTCGCCCGGCCTTCCTGCACACTGCGCCTCGCTGGCTGGGGTCTGTGGCGCTGGCCACTGTGCTCATGATGGCTCTGTGTGCCGCCTTTGCCTGGGCTTTGTCTGGTTTGACGGGGTTGCATGCGGCCACACTCGTGTTGGCAACTTCACCTGGAGGGATCGCTGAGATGTCCATCACAGCCAAGGTGTTGCATCTCGGGGTGCCCGTGGTCATCGCGTTCCAGGCTTGTCGACTGGTGGCCGTGCTGATGTTGGTGGCACCAATGTACCGATGGCTTGAGGCACGTCAGACTGCGTAGCATTCCCGCGCCGGGCTTCCTAGGGTTGTCGATAAGATACCCATGGATCACTCACGCGCCTCCATGACGGCAGCGCTGCTCGTGCTTCTGTTTTTCGATAACACTTTCAGGAGAGCTTCATGGCGAAGAAAGCCGCTACCCCAGCCAAGTCGTTGAAGATGGACATTGGTATCAGTGAAAAGGACCGCGCAGCGATTGCCCAGGGCTTGAGCCGTCTGCTTGCAGACACCTATACCCTGTACCTGACCACGCACAACTTCCACTGGAACGTGACCGGGCCGATGTTCAACAGCCTGCACGACATGTTCATGCAGCAGTACACCGAGCTGTGGAACGCCGTGGATCCGATCGCCGAGCGCATCCGCTCTCTGGGGCACGTGGCGCCGGGTTCGTACGCGCAATACGGCAAGCTCAGTTCTTTGCCCGACGCGCCGGAAACGCCGCCCAAGGCCATGGAGATGGTCCGCATCCTGGCGCAAGGCCATGAGGCCGTCGCGCGAACCGCGCGCAGCATTTTCCCACTGGTGGAAAAAGCGAGCGACGAGCCCACCGCCGACGTGCTGGTGCAGCGCCTGACCGTGCACGAGCAGGCGGCCTGGATGCTGCGCAGCCTGCTGGAAGAGTGATCCCGGCGGTTTGCCTTGGAAAAAGAAAAAGCCCTTGCGTGACCCGCAAGGGCTTTCTGCTTTGAGGCGGCCAGCTCAGTGGACGATCACAGGCATCTGCGCCAAGGTGGCGTAGCCTTCAAGCGTGTCTTCCACTTCTTCCTGGGTGGGCGTGTTTTGCTGCCAGGCCAGGATGCGTTGCTGGAACATTTCAGCCCAAGACCCGTCGAGGTAAACCTCCTTGCCGGACCGTTTGTCAACGATCTCGAAGCCATGGCGAGGCAACTGCGGACCCGCCGGTGCAGCTTCGGCCCCGTCTTTCTGATCGGGAGCGTTGGCGTAGATGTGCACCACGGCGAATGAATCAGAGTCGTAGAGCATGTGCATGATTCAAATGTCCTCGAAACGCGAAAACCCTGCAAGCATCCGGCTGATCCTGGCGTTGCGGCTTTCGACCTTTTTGCAACATCTTGGAGATGGGGTTGCGGGTTTTGGTTTCAAGTGGTCAGATCAACGGCGGCTCAGGCGCTGATCAACGGTGTCGCCGTCGTCTTCGACGAGGCGAATACGTACGGGAATGAACTGCAGACTGGGGGCGAACCAAAGGGTCATCCGGGTGTCGCCGGGGTGGCGTGCTTCCCGTTCAAGCTTCCAGGTGGGCAGCTTCCCTGCTGGCAGGTCCAGGGTCTCAGTGCCTCTCCAGGTAAACGTCCATGTCTGTGCCTGGGCCGGGCTTAGCACGGGAAGGCTCCAGCTCTGCCCGGGTGCCGGAGGGTTTTTTTGCCCAGCCAGCAAAAAGCCCAGTTGGAAGAACAGGCTCAGGCGGTCCTGTGCTCCCGGTGGGAGGGGCAGGGCTGTGTCGGGTGTGTTTGATGTGTAGCTGGCGCGTGTCCAGTCCATGTCCAGCCGTCGTTCCTTGCGCGCGCGATCAATGAACGTGTCAGGGCGCAGACCTTGCGGGGTCAGGGTGCCTTGGCTGATTTGAGTCCGACTGCCGAAGAATGTGGCGCTCAGCACCATGGTCGCCTCGTAGCGCTGGCCTCTGGGTTTCCAACCCAGGGTGCCGCTGGCCCGGTACGGTATGCCTTTGGCGCTGCCAGAAACGTCGTAAGACCATTCGCCAGGAGCCGGTAAATCTTCAGTAGCGGCGGGTTGTGCCAGGGCGTGCCACGGTGGCAGCGTGGCCAGCAATGGCAGGCTCAGCAACAGCCTGCGAAGGCTTGAGATGCGGCGGGAAGGAGGCATGCGCTGGATCGTACACTCAGCACAAACCGGCCTGTGCCGACAATGCGTATCCAAACGCAAGTGGATTTTTACGTTGCCGCCTCGCTCTTGGTCGAGGTACAGGAACCCCAGATGAAACTCGCCACCTACAAGGACGGCTCGCGCGATGGCCAACTCGTGGTCGTTTCGCGCGACCTGAGCACCGCACACTACGCCACTGGCGTCGCTCACAAATTGCAACAGGTGCTGGACGACTGGAATTTCATCGCCCCCCAGTTGCAGGATCTTTACGTCACCCTCAATCAGGGAAAGGCCCGGCATGCGTTCGCCTTTGACCCGCGCATGTGCATGGCGCCGCTGCCGCGCGCCTACCAGTGGGCGGACGGCTCGGCCTACCTGAACCATGTGGAGCTTGTCCGCCTGGCGCGCAACAGTGAAGTACCCGCTGATTACTACACCAGCCCCCTGGTGTATCAGGGTGGCAGCGACGACTTCCTGGGGCCGACCGATGACGTGACCGTGCCTGACGAGTCCTGGGGCATCGACTTCGAGGCTGAAATTGCCGTCATCACCAGTGACGTGCCCATGGGCGCCACGCCCGAGCAGGGGCTGGATGCCATCCGCCTGGTGATGCTGGCCAACGACGTGTCGTTGCGGCATCTCATCCCCGATGAGTTGGCCAAGGGGTTCGGCTTTTACCAGAGCAAGCCGGCCACGGCCTTCAGCCCGGTGGCCGTCACGCTCGACGAACTGGGCGAAGCCTGGCAGCAGGGCCGCCTGCACCTGACGTTGCAGTCCACCTGGAACGGCCGCAAGGTAGGCATGTGCGACGCGGGCGAGATGACCTTTCACTTCGGCCAGTTGATTGCGCACCTGTGCAAGACGCGCCGGGCGCGTGCGGGCAGCATCGTGGGCAGCGGCACCGTCAGCAACAAGGGCGTGCAGGTGGACGGCCGCCAGGAATGGCCCAAGGGTTACAGCTGTATCGCCGAAAAGCGCGCCATCGAAACCATTCAGGATGGCAAGCCCGTGACCGATTACATGAAGTTTGGCGACACCATCCGCATCGAGATGAAGGGCCGCGACGGCCAGAGCATCTTCGGCGCCATCGACCAGACCATCGCGCCTCTGGATTGACAGGAGCACACATGCAAGTTTTTCACAACCCGCTGCACGGCGGCCATGTGGGCCGCCACGAGATGTTCCGGGGCAAGCTGGTGCCCTGCCACGAAACCCCGGACCGGCTGGACCATGTGCTGGCCGAACTGCGCCGCCGTCAGGTGGGCACGCTGGTTATGCCCGGCGAGGCGGATGAAACGCTGCTGCGCCAGATCCACACCGAACGTTACCTGCACTTCCTGGCCACGGCGTGGGACGAGTGGGTGGCACAGGACCCTGCCAATGCGGCGCTGGATATCCTGCCTTCGGTGTGGCCGGGCCACGCCTTCCGCACCGATGTGCTGCCCGCCAACTTTTCGGCGCGGGTGGGGTTGTTCTCCTTCGACGCGGGCACGCCGTTGACTTCAGGCACCTGGGCGGCGGCACGCGCGGGCGCCGCTTGCGCGGTGGATGCGGCACGTGCCGTGGCCGGGGGGCAGCGCGTGGCGTTCTCGCTGTCGCGCCCGCCGGGGCACCATGCGGGGCCGGATTTTTTTGGTGGATACTGCTTCCTCAACAACGCGGCACTGGCCGCACAGGCCTTGCGCGACGCGGGCGCCCACCGCGTGGCCGTGCTTGACGTGGACTACCACCACGGCAATGGCACGCAGAGCATCTTCTACCGGCGCGACGACGTGCTCACCGTTTCGCTCCACGGTGACCCGCATACCGAATATCCCTTCTACCTGGGTTACGCCGACGAGCGCGGCGAAGGACTGGGCGAGGGCTGCAACGTCAACCTGCCCATGCCGCGCGGCACCGGGCCAGACAAATGGTTCGAGACCCTGGCCCACGGCCTGCAGGCGGTGAAACGCCATGGCGCGCAGGCGTTGGTGGTGTCTCTGGGGGTGGACACTTACGAGGGCGACCCGATTTCGGGCTTTCACCTGCGCAGCGCGGATTACTTCCGTGTAGGCGAGGCGCTGGCCAGCGCGGGTCTGCCCACAGTTTTTGTGTTTGAAGGTGGTTACGCCGTGGCGGCCATTGGCGTGAACGTGGTCAACACGCTAGAAGGCTTCTTGGCCGCCGCACGCTGACCGCGTCTTACATGCTGGGCGGCACCACGCCGCCCTTGGCCTGTTCGGCCTTGTCCTGGCATGCCACGCAACGCAGGGAGGTGGGGTTGGCGTGCAGGCGGGCGGTGGGAATGTCCACGCCGCAGTCGATGCACAGGCCGTATTGGCCCGACTCGATGCGCTTGAGGGCGGCGTCTATGGCTGCAAGCTCGGCCGATTCATGCTCGTCCAGGGCCATGGTCAGGTTGCGCTCACCATCAACTTGGCTCCAATCGCCGCTTTGCACGTCGTGCCTGTCCCCTGCGGCTTCGGCCCGGCCAATCTTGCCACCGCGCTGGGCGCGGATGAGCGCGAGCACGTCCGTGCGCATCTGGATCAGTTGCTGGGCAAAGGTGTCGGAAATGTTCTGGCTCATGGGGAGGGACTCCTGTATTCCTGTGACGCGAGGTCATTCTGCGCCACTGTTGCCATTATGTTGACGGATGGGTGGCCTGGGTGTGTTGATACACGTCAAGCTGTGGCATGCTTACGAAAACGGCCCCACACGGAGACCCCCATGAGCACCCCCGACATGAGCGCCTTTGCCAAGTACATTCCCGGCTTCGAGTTCCTTCAGAACCTGACCCGGCAGGCGGCAGGAGGGGCAGCTCCTGATCTCCAGTCGGGCGTGCCCGGCATGCCGCCCATGAGCCAATGGGTGGCGCCGGTGTTTGATGTGGAGGAGCTGGACAAGCGCATTCAGGACATGAAGGCCGTGCACTTCTGGCTGGAGCAGAACACGAAGGCGCTGGGCGCCACCATCCAGGCGCTGGAGGTGCAACGCATGACGCTGGCCACGCTCAAGGGCATGAACGTGAGCCTGGCGGAGATGGCGGACGCTTTCAAGATCAAGCCAGAGGCCCCGGCGGCATCGGAGCCGCCAGCGCAGCCTTCCAGTCAGCAGGAGCCGGAAGGCGAGCAGACCGCCACCAGCGGGCCGGCGGTGGACCCGATGCAGTGGTGGAATGCCCTGACGCAGCAGTTCCAGACGATCGCTGGCGATGCGATGCGTGACATGGCTGACCAGGCCACGCGCACCGCCGAGCAGATGGCGCAGACCATGCAGCAGGCCAGCGCCGCCACCGCCAGCCAGGCGGATGTGCCTGCAGACAAGGCGGGCACAACACGCTCCGCCAAGAAGCCCGCCAGCAAGACGGCCCGCAAGGCGCCAGCCAAACGCACGCCTGCAGCGGCCAAGCCCAAGACGACGGCCCGGTCGACAAGGTCCACACCCAAGCCATGAAGCTGTTCCCGTACGCTCACGCCACCCACCCGCAATGGCGCATGGCCGCCGCGCTGGTGCTGGCGCAGCTGCGTGCGCAGATGGCATTGCCCGACCACGCCAGCACACCTGGTCTGGCCATGCTTTACATCACCGACCACTACGCTGCCGATGCACAGGCCATTCTGGACCACCTCAGCGCCGAACTGCCCGAGGTGAACGACTGGGTAGGCACGGTGGGCGTGGGTATTTGCGCCAACAACGCCGAGTATTTCGATGAGCCCGCGCTGGCGGTGATGCTTTGCGACATGTCGCCCGACCAGTATCGCGTGTTCAGCGGTGTGGCGCCCCTGCCCGCCGCCCAGGGGGCTGGTGGCTTCACGGCGCAGACGGCCTTGTTGCATGCCGATGGTGCCACCCCCGACGTGGCTGAACTGATTGCCGAAATGGCCGAACGTACCGCCACGGGGTACGTGTTCGGCGGACTGGCATCAAGCCGTGGGGCTTCCATCCAGTTCGCACGCTCCAGCAGGGGCGCGCTTGCCGGCAGTGGCCAGCGTGGCGCAGCGGGCGTGTTCCATGGCGGGCTCAGCGGTGTGGCCTTTGGCCCTGATGTGGCGCTGGTGTCTCGCATCACGCAGGGCGTGCGGCCAGTGTCGGTGATGCACGTGGTTGATCGCGCAGATGGGAACGTCGTTCTCAAGCTGGACGGGCAGGACGCGCTAGACGTGCTGTTGCAGGACCTGGATATTTCGCTTGAAGAGCCCCAAAGTGCGGTTGCACGGTTACGGCAGACGTTGGTCGGCTTGTCTTCTGGCCGTGGCACCGCCGCCCAGCCCAACGCAACGCGTATCCCGGCCGCATTTGGCGAAGACGTTCTGGTTCGTCACCTCATCGGTCTGGACCCAGGGCGTCGCGGGGTCGCAGTGGCTGACCAGGTGGAAGCAGGTATGCGCCTGACCTTTTGCGAGCGCCACGTTCAGGCGGCGCGTGCAGACCTCATGCGCATCTGCGCTGAGATACGAGAGGAACTGGAGCCAGAGGAATTGCCGCTCGAAACGGCAGTGGCCTTGGCCGACCAAGAGGTGAGTGCCATGCCCCATCCAGCACGGCGCATCGCCGGGGCGCTTTACATCAGCTGCAGCGGGCGCGGTGGCCCGCACTTTGGCGGGCCGAGCGCTGAGCTGCAGATCGTGCGCCGTGCCCTGGGCGACGTGCCGCTGGTGGGGTTCTTCGCCGGGGGTGAAATCGCCCACGACCGGCTGTACGGCTATACCGGGGTGCTCACGGTGTTCACCGGCGCAGCGGGGTGAAGGCGGCGAACTCCCAGCTGCGCATGCAAAGCAACAGGGTGTAGCCCTCACGGTCCTTGTCGGCCAGCTTCTGGTCGGTCTGGTGCTGCTGGGCAAAATCCTGCGCCACGCGCTGCAGCCGCTCAAGAAAGGCCGGGGCCATGCTCCGGCTCACCGAGCCGTGCACGAGCAGCAGTCCTTCGCCTGCGCCGTCGAATCCACCAGAGAAGTAGTCCAGCAGCGCGTTTTCGCGGAAGTAGTCCATCACCGGCCCGTTCGGGCGCCAGCGGAAGGTCTTGGCCAGTTTGAGCCGGTAGCGGTTGAGCGGGCGCAGTTCGATGATGCCGATGCGGTCCAACTGGGCCAGATACTTGATGCACTCCGCGTCGGTCAGGCGGTAGCAGGCCGTGATCTGCTCCAGCGTCCATTGACTCAGCACGCAGATGGCCACCAGCAGCAGCTTCTTGTCGGCCACCACGGCGCGTTCCTGCTCCAGCGTCATCTCGCGCAGCAGGGGTTGGGCGTCGGCCACACGGCGAGCCAGTTCGGCGAAATCCAGCTTCAGTGCCCGGCAGATGTCGTCCACGCGGGACAAGGCCATGTCTCCCTTGGCCAGCATGCGCTTGACGCTGGATTCCGCCATGCCCAGCGCTCGCGCCAGGTCGGCGTACGTCATGCGGGCGGCTTTCAGTTCCTGCTTGATGGCGAGGACCAGGGAGGTGGTGGTGCTCATGACTGTGTTCCTATAACACGGTCAGTATCTCTTATTGATACTGGATTGCATGGATTTGTGTGCTGTATCGAAATTTGCCACTGATTTTTGAAAAGATGAACAAACTCGACGCATGTCGAACCAACGCCCTCGCACCACTATGCGTCCCCATGTTGTCTCATCGCTGGCGGGTCCATCGCCAGATTTTGACCGGTCTGCGGTAGCAGCCGCTTTCCAGCCGGTATGGCCCTGGCTGTATGCGCTGTGGGGCGGCTTGTGGTTGTTGGTCTGTCTGACCGGCCCCTGGTGGCTGCAAGTGATGGGTGTCGAACTGAACGCCCACGGTCACACCACGCTGTATGCCCATGGACACCCTTTCATAGACGCGCGCAGTTGGTGGGGTGTGCCCAATACCCTGGACGTGCTGAGCAACCTGCCCTTGCTGTTGGCCGGAGGTTGGGGGCTCGTGGCATTGGCGCGCGGGTACACAGACTTGTCGCACACCTCGTGGCAAGCCTTGCGTTTAGTCTTTGCCGGGTTGGCGCTGGCAGGGCTGGGGTCTGCCTGGTACCACTGGATGCCAAGCCCCGCCACCCTGGTGGCAGATCGCCTGGGCATGGCGGTGATTTTTGCTGGCGTGCTGACGCTGGCGGCCTGTGAAAAGCTGGGGTATCAGGCTGGGCGCAGTGTGCTGTGGCTTTCACTGACCATGGGGCTGGCAGGTGCTGTTTTGCCATGGAGCCATGACAACCCGATGCCATGGGTGGTGTTGCAGTTTGGCGGGATGGTTGCCGTGGCCCTGCTTGCGTTGCGCCCGGCTTTGCCGGACGCGCTGGGCTTCCGTTTGGGGCTTTTGGTGTTGATTTATGGCCTGGCCAAGCTGTTGGAGTGGCAGGATGCGTCGCTGTATCACTGGACGGGTGGCCTCGTTGCCGGGCACAGCCTCAAACACCTGGTGGCGGCGCTGGCGGTATGGCCTCTGCTCAGTGCCCTGCGCGGCTCCGGCAAAATGCAGAACACAAAGTCGCCGTGCCCCGTTTTTGCGCAACAACAGGAGGAGAACCGCCCATGAGCCCAACGTCCACCCACCAAGAGGGAGGGCAGTTCAGTCTGCTCGGGCAGCGCCGCTTCGCGCCTTTCTTCTGGACCCAGTTTCTCGGCGCTGCGAATGACAACCTCTTCAAGTTTGCCTTCACGGTGCTGGTGACCTACCAGCTGCAGGTGCAGTGGTTGCCTGCCGAACTGGCGGGGCTGGTCATCGGGGCGCTGTTCATCCTGCCCTTTCTGCTGTTTTCTGCCACCAGCGGGCAGATGGCCGACAAGTACGACCGGCGCCTGCTGATCGTCTGGCTCAAACGGGTCGAGGTCCTGATCATGGCCGTGGCCGCGTGGGGCTTTTTTATGCAGAACATTCCCGTGCTGTTGGCCAGTATTTTTCTGATGGGGGCGCAGTCGGCTGTCTTCGGTCCGGTCAAGTTTGCGTATTTGCCGCAACACCTTGGCGAGCGCGAACTGACCGGCGGCAACGGCATGGTGGAGATGGGCACTTTCGTGGCCATTCTGCTCGGCAACGTGGCAGGCGGTCTCATCATCGCTGTCCCGGAAATTGGTGCACACCACGTGGGTTTTGCCTGCGTCGGTCTGGCCATCCTGGGGCGAGTCTCGGCGCAATACATTCCCGCTTCTCCGGCCATGGACCCGGGCCTGCGCATCAACTGGAACCCGGTGACCGAAACGTGGTGCAACCTCAAGCTGGCGCATGGCAACCTGGTGGTGTTCCGCTCGGTGCTGGGCATCAGCTGGATGTGGTTCTTCGGGGCGGTGTTCCTCAGCCTTTTTCCCGCGTTCGCCAAGGACGTGCTGCACGGGAATGAGCAAGTGGCCTCGCTGTTGCTGGTGGTGTTTTCCATCGGCATCGGCACGGGCTCGCTGCTGTGCGAGGTGCTGAGCCGCCGCCACGTGGAGATCGGTCTGGTGCCGCTGGGGGCCATCGGGATGTCGGTGTTCGCCATCGACCTGTACTTCGCCACGCGTGGCCTGGCGCCCGCGCAGGGGCTGGGCTTGGCCGCTTTCATGGCTGATGCGGCCCACTGGCGCGTGCTGTTGGACCTGGCCTTGCTCAGCCTGTTCGCGGGGCTGTACAGCGTACCCATGTATGCGCTCATCCAGATGCGCAGCGAGCCCACGCACCGTGCGCGCATCATCGCCACCAACAACATCCTCAACGCGCTGTTCATGGTGGTCAGCGCCGTCATCACCGGGGCGTTGCTCAAGGCGGGTTTCACCATTCCGCAGGTGTTCCTGTTCCTTGGCGTGGCCAACGCCGTGGTGGCTTTCCACATCTTTATGCTGGTGCCGGAATACCTGCTGCGTTTCGTGGCCTGGGTGGCGTCGCGCTTCATCTACCGCTTCAAGGTCACGGGCGACGAGAACATTCCCACCACTGGGCCGGCCGTGCTGGTGTGCAACCACGTGAGCTTCGTGGATGCGGTGCTGCTGATGGCTGCCAGCCCACGGCCCATCCGCTTCATCATGGACCACCGCATCTTCAAGGTGCCCGTGCTGGGCTGGCTGTTCCGTCTGGCCAAGACCATTCCGATTGCGCCACAGAAAGAGGATGCTGCGGCCTACGAGGCCGCATTCGACGTTGCAGCCAAGGTGCTGCGCGATGGCGACCTGCTGGCCATCTTCCCGGAGGGTGGCATTACCCAGGACGGGACCTTGCAGCCGTTCAAGGGCGGCATCATGAAGATACTGGAGCGTGCCCGTGCCGACGGGCTGGATGTGCCCGTGGTGCCCATGGCGCTGACCAACCTGTGGGGGTCGTTCTTCAGCCGCATTGAAGAGCGCAATGGCCAGCGCGTGGCGATGGTGCGGCCGTTCCGGCGGGGGGTGTTCAGCCGCGTGGGCCTGAACGCTGGTGAGCCGCTGAAGGCCGATGTTGTGACGCCCGAGGGCTTGCGGGAAAGGGTGGCGGGTTTGCTGGCGCAGGATGGTCATGCCCGCACAGGTTTGCCGCGCGGTGCGGGATGCCCCGCCGAATGAAGGAGGAAATACCATGAGCAAAGCCTTGCGTTTGTCCGAAAAGTGGTTCCGCCGCGGCCTGTGGCTGGTGGCGTTTGTGTTTGCCAGCTTCCTGGTGGGGTTGGGCGGCACCATCGTGGGCGACCTGCCCAAGGTGGAGCAGCGCCAGAGCCTGGACGACTTCATGGACGCGGCCCAGGCCAAACGCCTGCGCGACGCTGCCAAGACCGCGCAGGTGCAGGCCCGTGACGCGCAGCAGGCGCTGGAGCAGGCGCAGCTGAAGCACCAGGTCGCTCAGTCCGACCACCGCGCCGCGCGCGACACTTTCGGCAACTGGCTGGCCACGCGCCGTGCCACCGAACGCCCAGAGCAAGACCCGGAGCTGGTGCGCCGGACCGCTGAACTGGATGGCTTGCGGCAGGCCGAGCGCGATGCACTGGCTGCGGTGGAGGCCCAGCAACAGGCCATGCTGGACGCACGTCAGGCCGAAGGCCGCGCGCACGAGCAATTGCGGCAGCTCGAGGAAGGTGCTCGCGACGCCTGGCAGGCCGCGCTGCGTGCGCAGGAGCTGCGCGTGTTCGGTTACCGCCTGGCCCTGACACTGCCGCTGCTGGCCGTGGCGGGTTGGCTGTTCGCGCGCCAGCGCAAGAGCACCTGGTGGCCCTTTGTCTGGGGCTTCATCATCTTCGCGGTCTTCACCTTCTTTGTGGAGCTGGTGCCCTACCTGCCCAGCTACGGCGGTTACGTGCGCTACACCGTGGGCATTGTGGTGACGGTGCTGGTGGGGCGCTATGCCATCGTGGCGCTCAACCGCTACCTGGAACGGCAGAAGGCCGCCGAAACCATGCCTGACGCCCAGCGCCGCAAGGAGCTGGACTACGACCTGGCCCAGGCCAGGCTGTCCAAGAGCGTGTGCCCGGGTTGCGAGCGGCCGGTGGACCTGAAGGATGGCAATGTGGACTTCTGCGCCCACTGCGGCCTGTGCCTGTTCAGCCGCTGCGGTGGCTGCCACACTCGCAAGAGCGCTTTCACGCGCTACTGCCAGAGTTGCGGGGAACCGGCCGCCGCGCAGCCCCCGGCGGCCTGAGCAGCGTCAGACCCCGCGCGCCCGGTCGGCCTTGAACCTCGCCCGCAGGGCACTGAAGGCGCCCGCGTCCAGCGACTCGCGCACCTCACGCATCAGGTTCAGGTAGTAGTGCAGGTTGTGGATGGTGGTGAGCATGGGGCCCAGCATCTCGCCGCAGCGGTCCAGGTGGTGCAGGTAGGCGCGCGAGAAGCCGCCGCGCCCGCCAGCGTCCCAGGCCACGCCGTCCTTGCCCGCGCAGGCGTGGCAGGTGCAGCTGGTATCGAGCGGCTGGTGGTCGGCCTTGTGGCGGGCGTTGCGGATCTTCAGGTCGCCGTAGCGCGTGAAGATGGTGCCGTTGCGCGCGTTGCGCGTGGGCATCACGCAGTCGAACATGTCCACGCCGCAGGCCACGCCGTCCACCAGGTCTTCCGGCGTGCCCACGCCCATCAGGTAGCGTGGCTTGTGCGCGGGCAGGCGGTGCGGCGTGTGCGCCATGATCTGCAGCATCAGGTCCTTGGGCTCACCCACGCTCACGCCGCCAATGGCGTAGCCGGGGAAGTCCATCTCCACCAGCGCTTCCAGCGACTCCTGGCGCAGGTGCTCGAACATGCCACCCTGCACAATGCCGAACAGCGCGTTGGGGTTGCCCAGGCGCTCGAACTCGTTCTTCGAGCGCAGCGCCCAGCGGCGGCTCATCTCCATGCTCTTGCGCGCCTCGGCCTCGGTGGTGATGTGGCCGCTGCCCTTTTCACCCTGCCAGTACGGTGTGCACTCGTCCAGCTGCATCACGATGTCGCTGTTCAGAATGGTCTGGATCTGCATGCTCACCTCGGGCGACATGAACAGCTTGTCGCCGTTCACTGGCGACGCAAAGTGCACGCCTTCCTCGGTGATCTTGCGCATGGCACCGAGGCTCCACACCTGGAAGCCGCCCGAGTCCGTCAGGATGGGTTTGTCCCACTTTTCAAACTGGTGCAGGCCACCGAAGCCTTTCATGATGTCCAGCCCCGGGCGCATCCACAGGTGGAAGGTGTTGCCCAGGATGATCTGCGCGCCCATGTCGTGCAGGCTTTGCGGCATCACGCCCTTGACGGTGCCGTAGGTGCCCACGGGCATGAAGATGGGGGTCTGCACCACGCCGTGGTTGAGCGTGAGCGTGCCACGGCGGGCGTGGCTGTCGGGGTCGTTCTTGAGTAGGTCGAACTTCAGCATGATGGGTGTCGGGGGGACTTACATGCCCAGGGAGCGCAGCAGTTCGTCGGTGTCGCTGTCACCACTGCCGTTGCTTGCGGGTGACGTGGGCGCAGGGCTGGATGCCGGACTGGAGGCCTGCGCCATCAGTGCGTCCGGGTCGGGTGCTTCCTGCGGCTCGAAGTCGTAGAGCTTGACGAACTCGGTGCGGTCGATGGCCAGTTCCAGGTAAAAGATGTTGTTGCGGCCGGTGTAGAAGGTCACGCGCCGCGCTTCGGGGTGGTCCAGGTTGGCGTCCACGCTCAGCACCACCTGCTTGTTCAGCACCAGCATCTTAGGCTGGTTCTGGGTGATGTGGGTGTGCAACTCACGCCGGATCTTGCTGGTGAAGTCGCCCAGCACCTGGTTCATCAGTTCGCCCATCACGTTGGCAACCTCATCCGAGGTGTAGGAGCTGGCCAGGTCATCCTTGGACATACCCATGCTCAGCAGGTAGCTCTGGTACAGCTCCATGGCAGCGGGCGCCGAGAAGTTCAGGATCACCAGGCCCGAGAACCCGCCGTCGAACAGCACGAAGCACCCGATGTCCGGCTTCAGGCAGGTCTTCTGGATGCGCTGCACCATGCCGGAGTAAGTGATGTCGCCGTGGGTGGCCGCGTTGAGCACCTTGGTCACGGAGTTGCACAGGCTCATCAGCAGGTCTTCGGTGTCGAAGATGACTTCGGAACGGTCAGCAGCCATATCGTTTTCTCGTTGGGTTGACGGACGTGGCCGCCTTCAGGCGGCCTTCTGCAGCAGCATGGCATCACCATAGCTGAAAAAACGGTAGTTGTTCGCGATGGCGTGGCGGTACAGCGCCATGACGTGTTCGTAGCCTGCAAAGGCGCTCACCAGCATCATGAGCGTGCTCTTGGGCAGGTGGAAGTTGGTGACGAGCACGTCCACCACGCGGAATTGGAAGCCTGGGGTGATGAAGATGTCGGTGTCGCCGCTGGCCTGCCCGGAGCGCGCCCAGCTTTCCAGTGTGCGCACGCTGGTGGTGCCCACGGCCACCACGCGCCCGCCACGGGCCTGGGTGTCGCGCACGGCCTGCTGTGTGGCTTCGGGCACCTGGTACCACTCGCTGTGCATCACGTGCTCGGCGATGTTTTCGGTCTTGCAGGGTTGGAAGGTGCCCGCGCCTACGTGCAGGGTGACACTGGCGCGTTGCACGACCCGGGCGTCCAGTTCGGCCAGCAAACCTTCGTCGAAGTGCAGGGCGGCGGTGGGCGCGGCCACCGCACCGGGGTGCTTGGCAAACACGGTCTGGTAGCGGCGCTCGTCTTCGGCGGTGTCGCCGTGTTCGATGTAGGGCGGCAGCGGCACGTGGCCATGGGCGGCCATGAGCGCGTGCGGCTCGCCGCTGAAGGCAAAGCGGAACAGCGGGCCGTCGTCGTGCGGCCAGCGGCCCAGCAGTGTGGCGGTGAAGGCCGTTTCGTTGGTGCCGCCCGCGTACATACGGAGCGTGGCGCCCAGGGGCGGTTTCTTGCTGACCTTCATGTGTGCCACCACCTCGTGGCCAGGGCCGGGCAGCACGCGCTCCACCAGCAACTCCACCTTGCCGCCCGAGGATTTTTCCCCGTACAGGCGGGCTTTGATCACCTGGGTGTCGTTGAACACCAGCAGGTCGCCAGCGCGCAGCAGGCCGGGAAGTTCACGAAAAATGCGGTCCTGTGGCGCAGGGCCTGTGCCGTCGAGCAGGCGTGACGCGCTGCGTTCGGCCGCCGGGTGTTGCGCAATAAGTTCGGGGGGCAGCGAAAAGTCAAAATCGCTGAGGGTGAAGGCGCGCGGTGCGCCCTGCAAGGCATGCGTCATGGTGCTTGAGGGCCGGACGGGCCCGTTCCAAGTTGAAAAGCCGTGATTGTGCCAGTTCGCCTGTGCCCCTCAAGCTCACGGCGTGCCTGGGGCGCGGCCGTTGCGGCGGCGCTCGATGCCGCTTTCCTCGTAATAGCGGGCCTTGGCCTGGTACATGGCCTTGTCGGCCTCCTGTAGCGCCGTGCTCAAAGGCTCTCCTGCATGGCAGGTGGCTTGGCCGATGGCCAAGCTCAGCGGGTGCCCCGTGTAGAACTGGTTGTTCAGCTCCAGCACGGACAAAATGCGCTCCTTCGCCGCCGTGGCTCCCGCAGCATCGGTGGCGGGCAGCAGCACGGCGAATTCGTCGCCGCCAATGCGCGCGGCGCAAGCAGGCGCGTCCACCGCCTTGGACAGCACCTCGCCCACCCGGCGCAGCATCTCGTCACCCGCACCGTGACCTTCGTCGTCGTTCACCTGCTTGAGCCCATTGAGGTCTATGGCCAGCACGCTCACAGGCCATGGCCCCTTGCGCGTGAGGCGGTTGATCTCGTCGGCGTAATAGGCGCGGTTGCGCAGCTTGGTGAGTACGTCGTGCTTGCCAAGGTATTCCAGGTAGGCCTCGGCCTTCTTGCGGGCGGTTATGTCCACCAGCGACACCAGCACCAGGTCCCAGTCGGCCTCGTGGCCGTCCAGTACCGAAAACTGCATGTGGATGTGCAGCATCTCGCCGTTGAGCGAGTAGTTCACCACCTCGCGTTGCTGGAAGAGCTTGCCATCCCAGAGGTCGATGAGCTGCTCGGCAAAGGAGTCGTGCATTTCGTCGCGGAAGACCTGCCCCAGGTCGCGCAGCAGGTGGGGTTTATCGCTGGCGCCGAACATGCGCAACGTCTGGCGGTTCACGTCGACGACGCGGATTTCCTGCATGCAGCGCGTCACGAACTCCGGGTGCACCTTCAGGAAGACGCGGAAGTCCTGTATGCCCTGGGCGCGGACCTCGTCCACCAACTGCTTGACGGTCTGGAAATCCTCCACCCACAGGGAAACGGGGGAGCGCTCGAACAGGTCGCGGGCGTACTGCTCGCTGCGCTGCAGTCCGGCAGCAGCCTGCACGCGTTCGGTGATGTCCTCCAGCGAGACGAGCATCCGGCTCCAGTCGTCCTCGTGCCCGGGCAGCATCCGCGCACGCACATGTACGTCCAGGCGGCGCCCGTCCAGAGCATAGTTCACCGTCTGGTTCGCGAATTCCAGGGCACCTTCCCACAAGGCGCAAAGTTCCTCCACGACCGTGTGGTGCATGTCCCGCGAAAAGACCTTGTCCAGGTTGGCGACCAGCTCTTCCTGCGTGGCTGCGCCAAACAGCCCCAGCGTGCGCCGGTTTACCTGCAACACCTTCAGGCAGGCCGTGCACTCGCCCACGCGGGCCGGGTCCTGCTGCAGATGGGCGCGCAGGTCGGTCACGCCCTGAGCGCGCCAGCGTTCAAAGAGCGTCTTGAGGCCGCTGTAGTCTTCCAGCCACAGCGAAACTGGGGCCAATTCGAACATGTGTTCGTGGTCGGACAGGGGAGGCATGGTGTGTCTTTCTGGGCGGCCAGAGGGTCTTGGAGTGTAATTTGCTGCGCCGCAGCAAATGCCTTACCATCGGGTGGCGAAACCATCAGTATCACCCAAGCACCGGAAGGAAGTTCCTCATGCCGCTCGTCGTTTTCAACCAGAAAGGCGGGGTGGGCAAGTCCACCATCACCTGCAACCTGGCGGCCATCAGCGCGGCGCAGGGGCTGCGCACCCTGGTGATCGACCTGGACCCGCAAGGCAACTCCACCCATTACCTGGTGGGCGGGCAGGTGGCCGACGACCAGCCCACCGTGGCCACCTTCTTCGAGCAGACGCTGAGCTTCAGCTTCCGCCCGGTGCCGCCCACCGATTTTGTCCTCGCCACGCCGTTCGAGGGTCTGCACCTCATGGCTGCCAGCCCCCGGCTGGATGAGCTGGCGTCCAAGCTGGAATCACGTCACAAGATCTACAAACTGCGCGAGGCTCTGCAGCAGTTGACGGAGAGCTACGACCGCATCTATATCGACACCCCGCCCGCGCTGAACTTTTACACCCGCTCGGCGCTGATGGGGGCCAGCGGTTGCCTCATTCCTTTCGATTGCGACGATTTCTCGCGGCAGGCGCTCTACATCCTGTTGGAGAACGTGCAGGAAATCCGCGCCGACCACAACCCGGAACTGCAGGTCAAGGGCATTGTCGTCAACCAGTTCCAGCCGCGTGCCAACCTGCCGCAGCGCCTGGTGCAGGACCTGCTGGATGAAGGGCTGCCGGTGTTGGAGCCCTACCTGCCCTCATCGGTGAAGGTCCGCGAGTCGCACCAGCTCTCCCGGCCCATGATCCACCTGGAGCCCCGCCACAAGCTGACCCTGGCGCTGGTGGAACTGCACGCCCGGCTCTGAGAACTTGCTGGGCGGGCTCAGCCCAGCGCCCAGTGCGCCGCCTGCAGGTAGAGCGGGATCCCAAACAGGATGTTGAGCGGGAAGGTCACCCCCAGCGACAGGCCGAAATAGAGCGAGGGGTTGGCTTCGGGGATGGCGTGGCGCAGCACCGCAGGCACGGCGATGTAGGAGGCGCTGGCCGCCAGCACCATCAGCAGCGAGGCGTCGCCCGCGCCAATGCCCAGCAGCGCGCACAGGCCAAGCGCCAGGCTCGCATGCACCAGCGGCCCCAGCACGGCGTACGCAATCAGCCAGGGTGACTGGCCACGCACCTTGGGCATGTTGCGGGCGGCCAGCAGCCCCATGTCCAGCAGGAAGAAGGCGAGCATGCCCTTGAACAGGTCCCCCGTGAAGGGCTTCATGGCGGCGTGGCCCGCCTCACCTGTGGTCAGGCCGATCACCATGGCGCCCATCAGCAGAAGCTGGGCGCCGTCGGTGAAGGACTCATGCAGCACTTTGCCCAGCGAGAAGCCATTGCCGCCGTGGCCCTGCGGCCCACCCAAGACTGCGGCCCCACCCTGTATGCCAGAGGTCTGGCTGGCGGCAGCACGCTGGCGCAACGCGTTGGCCAGCAGCACAGCCATGATGATCGCAGGGGATTCCATCAGCGCCATGGCCGCCGCCATGTAGCCACCGTAAGCCAGGCCCTGGCTTTCCAGCGTCTGCACGGCCGTGATGAAGGTGACGGCGCTCACCGAACCGTAGGTGGCCGCGACGGCAGCCGCATCCAGCGGCGCCAGTACGCGACGCAACAGCCAGTAGCCAAGCAGCGGCACCAACACCGCCAGCGTTACCGCCGCGCCCAAGCCGCGGGCCACGTCCAAGGTGAAGCCCGAGGCGGCCAGCGCAAACCCGCCCTTCAGGCCGAGCGCCATCAGCAGGTACAGCGACAGAAAGCGCGAAATGGGAGCCGGAATCTCCAGGTTGGACTTGACGGTGCCTGCCAGCACGCCGAAGACGAAAAAGAGGATGGCGGGGTCGATGAGGTTCTGCATGGCGTTTGAATATAGGAATGGCGCCGATGCTAGGGAAAACCATGAATTAAGTAAAATCGATTTATATGTGGTGATATATAGATAATTTTCTATGAATGCAACCTTTCGACAGCTGCGGCTTTTCTTGGCGCTGGCCGACCAGGGCAGCGTGAGTGCGGCGGCGCGGGCCACTCACGTCACCCAACCCACCGCGTCCATGCAGCTGCGTGAATTGGCCGAAGCCGTGGGCCTGCCCTTGCACGAAGTGATAGGCAAGAAGGTGTACCTCACGGCCGCAGGCGAGGCGCTGGCCAGCACGGCGCGCGCCATGGTGGGCGAGTGGTCGCTTTTCGAGCAGCAGGTGGCTGCCATGAAGGGGCTGCACCAGGGCCGCTTGCGCGTCGCGGTGGTGAGTACAGCCAAGTACTTCGTGCCGCGTTGGCTGGGGGCGTTTTGTGCGGCGCACCCTGACGTCGAGATCGCGCTGGAAATCCTGAATCGCGATGGAGTGGTCCAGCGACTGCGGCGCAACCAGGACGACATCTCCATCATGTCCATCCCGCCGAAGGATCTGGACATCGAGCAGCGCGAGTTCCTGCCCAATCCGCTTGTCGTGGTGGCCCAAAGTGGTCACCCGTTGGCTAGCCAGCGTGCCATACCCCTGGCTGAACTGGCTGGCGAGCGTTTCATCTTGCGCGAGCCGGGTTCGGGCACGCGCATGGCTGCCGAAGCACACTTTCGCGCCCACGCCTTCACCCCGCAGGTCCGTCTGGCGCTGGGTAGCAACGAGGCCATCAAGCAAGCCGTGGCTGGCGGCATGGGTCTGTCGGTGTTGTCACGGCACGCGTTGGCACCGGAACCGGCGGGGGAGGGGCTGTGCCTGCTGGACGTGGAAGACTTCCCCATACACGCCAGTTGGTACATCGTCCACCTTCGCGGCAAGCAGCTGTCGCCGCTGGCACGGGTGTTTCAGCAGCATTTGATGGCACAGGCTCAGGAATACCGATCCTCGGATGTCGCCCGCTGACCATTCTCAAGCGTTCGCTTTTTGCTGATGGATTTTGCGATGAATGCTGCTTTTTTCGAATCGTTGGGGCGCCTAGCATGGGGCTACGCCAATGTCCACGAAAGGAATCCCCATGAAATGCCCCCATTGCAACGATGCCGTTCTGGTGATGACCGAGCGCCAAGGCGTTGAAATCGACTACTGCCCCCAATGCCGTGGCGTGTGGCTTGACCGGGGCGAGCTGGACAAATTGATCGAGCGCAGCGCCTCCCCCAATCCCGTGCAGCATGCTCCCGCCCGGCGCCCTGATTTCGCCGATTCAGGCTACGGGCACGCGGGGTACGGCAAGCGCAAGCACAAGTCCTGGCTGAGCGAAATATTCGACTGAACGGCTGGCGGAATCCGGGTGTGGCCTGCGGCACAATGCCGCCATGCCCGACGCCGTGTCCCCCACGCCAGCGGCCGCCGCCGAGCGCAAACCGCTTTCCGCGCCACAAAAGGCGATGCGCAAGCTTGGCCTGGTGCGCGCCATCGACCTGGCACTGCACCTGCCATTGCGCTACGAGGACGAAACGCGCATCGTGCGTCTGGCCGATGCGCGTGAGGGTGAAACCGTGCAGATCGAAGGCACGGTCACGGTCAGCGAGGTGAGTTTTCGACCGCGCAGACAGTTGCTCGTCACGCTGGACGACGGAAGCGACACCTGCACGCTACGCTTCTTCAGCTTCTATCCCTCGCACCAGAAAACCTTGGAGCCCGGAGCGCGCATCCGTGCCCGGGGCGAGTTGCGCGGCGGCTTTCTCGGCTGGACGATGATGCACCCCAGCTTCCGCGCGGCGGGTGGCGGGCTGCCCGCCGCGCTCACGCCGGTCTACCCTACCAGCGCAGGCTTGCCCCAGGTCTATCTGCGCCGCGCCGTGGTTTCGGGCCTGGAGCGCGCCCAACTGAGCGACACGGTGCCGCCCGAGGCCGTGGCCGAATGCCCAGGCGTGCGCGGCTGGACGCTGCGGCAGGCGCTGCAGTTCCTGCACCACCCCACGCCAGATGTGTCCCTGGCTGCGCTGGAAGACCGCTCGCACCCCGCGTGGCAGCGCCTCAAGGCCGAAGAACTGCTGGCCCAGCAACTGTCCCAGTACCAGGCCAAGCTGGAGCGCGACCTTTTGCGCGCGCCACCACTGGCCGCCCGCACGGGCGGGCTCCACGAGCACCTGCTGGCCGCGTTGCCGTTCCAGCTCACCAACGCACAACGCCGCGTGGGCGATGAAATTGCCCAGGACCTGGCTCGCCCGGTGCCCATGCACCGCCTGCTGCAGGGCGACGTGGGCAGCGGCAAGACCGTGGTCGCCGCACTGGCCGCCACACTGGCCATCGACGCTGGCTGGCAGTGCGCCCTGATGGCCCCCACCGAAATCCTGGCCGAGCAGCACTTTGCCAAACTGGTCGGCTGGCTCACGCCCTTGCTGGCGCCGCTGGGCAAGGAGGTCGCCTGGCTCACCGGTAGCCAGAAGAAAAAAGAGCGCAAGGAGATGCTCGAACGCATCGAAAGCGGCCGCGCAGCGCTGGTGGTGGGGACCCATGCCGTCATCCAGGAACAGGTGCGCTTTCAGCGCCTGGCGCTGGCGCTCATCGACGAGCAGCACCGCTTCGGCGTGGCCCAGCGCCTGGCCCTGCGAGAAAAGATGCAGGAAGCCGGGCTGGAGCCCCACCTGCTGATGATGAGTGCCACCCCCATCCCGCGCACGCTCGCCATGAGCTATTACGCCGATCTTGACGTTTCCACCATCGACGAGTTGCCGCCGGGGCGCACGCCCATCGTCACCAAGGTGGTGGCCGACAGCCGCCGCGACGAGGTGATCGAGCGCATCCGCGCCCAGGTGGCGCAGGGGCGGCAGGTCTACTGGGTGTGCCCGCTGATCGAAGAGAGCGAGGCGCTGGACCTGAACAACGCCACCGCCACTCACGCTGAGTTGAGTGCGGCCATGACCGGCGTCACCAGCCCCGACGGTTCCCCCATCTTGGTGGGGCTCCTGCATTCCCGCATGCCGGTGGCCGAGAAGAAGGCCGTCATGGCGCTGTTCAGCAGCGGGGCCATGGGCGTGCTGGTCAGCACTACCGTTATCGAGGTGGGCGTGGATGTGCCCAACGCCTCGCTCATGGTCATAGAGCACGCCGAGCGCTTTGGCCTGAGCCAGCTGCACCAGCTGCGGGGCCGAGTGGGGCGGGGCGCGGCCGCGTCTGCCTGCGTGCTGCTGTACGCCACCAACGAGGGCGGGCGGGTCAGCGAGACCGCGCGTGAGCGTCTGCGCGCCATGGCCGAAACCCACGACGGCTTCGAGATCGCCCGGCGCGACCTCGAGATACGTGGCCCCGGGGAATTCCTGGGCGCCCGCCAGTCAGGCGCAGCCATGCTGCGCTTCGCCGACCTTGCCACCGACACCCACCTGCTGGAGTGGGCTCGGGTCTGGGCCCCCAAAATGCTTGCCAAATGGCCGGATATGGCGCAAAAACACGTGGATCGCTGGTTGGGTGGAAAATCCGACTATCTGAAAGCCTGAACCGATAGCAGCCATGACCCTGACCGAACTCAAATACATCGTCGCCGTGGCGCGCGAGAAGCACTTCGGCAAGGCGGCTGAGGCCTGTTTCGTCTCACAGCCCACGCTCAGCGTGGCCATCAAGAAGTTGGAAGAAGAGCTGGAGCTAAAGCTCTTCGAGCGCAACGCCAGCGAGGTGGCAGTCACCCCCCTGGGCGAGGAAATTGTGCGCCAGGCGCAGGTCGTGCTGGAGCAGGCTGCGTCCATCAAAGAGATTGCCAAGCGCGGCAAAGACCCGCTGGCCGGCCCGCTGCGGTTGGGCGTCATCTACACCATCGGCCCCTACCTGTTGCCCGACCTGGTCCGGCAGGTGATCGAGCACACCCCGCAGATGCCGCTGATGCTGCAAGAGAACCTCACCGCCAAGCTGCTGGAGCAGCTGCGTCTGGGTGAGATCGATGCAGCCATCCTGGCCGAGCCCTTCCCCGACACCAACCTGGCCATCGCCCCGCTGTACGACGAGCCCTTCGTGGCCGTGGTGCCCGTGGCGCACCCTCTGGCCCAGCGTGACAGCATCACCTCCGAAGAACTCAAACAAGAGACCATGCTGCTGCTGGGTACCGGGCATTGCTTCCGCGACCACGTGCTGGAGGTCTGCCCAGAGTTCGCCCGCTTCTCCAACGACGCCGAAGGCATTCGCAAGAGCTTCGAGGGCTCCTCGCTGGAGACCATCAAGCACATGGTGGCTGCGGGCATGGGCATCACCCTGGTGCCGCGCCTGAGCGTGCCCGCGTCCGCCTTGGGGCCGGGCGCCAAGACCCTGCCTCCCGGCTCGGGCCCCGGTGACAGTTCCTACGTGCGTTACCTGCCCTTCGCGGGCGACCCGCCCACACGACGCGTGGTGCTGGCCTGGCGGCGCAGCTTCACACGTTACGAGGCCATCGCGGCCCTGCGCAACGCCATCTATGCGTGTGAGCTGCCTGGTGTGAAGCGCCTGTCGTCCTGATTTCCTTTTTCTCCTCGCCTCTTCTTCCTGTGCGCGACAAGCTCTCTCTTTATCTTGACCTGATCCGTTGGAACCGGCCCGCAGGCTGGCTGTTGCTTCTGTGGCCCAGCCTGTCTGCGCTCTGGGCGGCTTCGGGTGGCTGGCCGGGCTGGCACCTCCTGGTGGTGTTCGTTCTGGGCACCATCCTGATGCGCAGTGCTGGGTGTTGTGTGAACGACGTGGCCGACCGCGAATTCGACCGCCACGTCAAGCGCACCGCCCAACGGCCGGTCACCAGCGGCCGCATATCCGTGAAAGAGGCGCTCACCGTTGGTGCCGTGTTGGCATTCGCTGCCTTTCTGCTGGTGTTGACCACCACGGCAGCGGCCATTGCGTGGTCTTTCCCTGCTCTGGCCGTTGCGCTGATCTACCCTTACGCCAAGCGTGTGGTGTCCATGCCGCAGGCGGTGCTGGGCGTGGCCTTCAGCTTCGGCATACCCATGGCCTACGCCGCAGTGCAAAGCCAGGTGCCCTGGCAAGCCTGGGCGTTACTGGTGGCCAACCTGTTCTGGGTCCTGGCCTACGACACCGAATACGCCATGGTGGACCGGGACGACGACCTCAAGATCGGTATGAAGACCTCGGCCATCACCCTTGGCCGCTGGGACGTGCTGGCCGTCACGGTCTTCTATTTGGTGCACCTGGGTCTGTGGGGCGGCCTGCTGTGGACGTTGGCAGGGGGCTGGCTGTTTGGGTTGGCGTTGGTGCTGGCACTGGTGCAAGTGGTTTGGCACTACACCATGATCCGCGCACGCACCCGCGAGGGGTGCTTCCGCGCCTTCCGACTGAACCACTGGCTGGGCTTCACCCTTTTTGCCGGGTTGGCGCTCCAGCTGGCCTTTGGCTGAACCGTTTTCAGCGGCCAAATTCGTCGCCCAACTCGCGGGCGCGTTCGCGCGCAGCATGCATGGCTTTGACGAAAGCGTCCGCCACGCCGCTGTCGGCCATGGATGTCAACGCGGCGTAGGTTGTGCCTCCCTTGGACGTCACGCGCTCCCGCAGCACCTCAGGCGGTTCGTCGGACGATTGCGCCAGGGTGGCAGCACCCACGAACGTGCCGATTGCCAACTCGGTGGCGGTCTGCGCGCTCAGCCCCATTTCCGTGCCCGCACGGCGCATGGCCTCCAGGAAGTAAAACACATAGGCGGGGCCGGAGCCCGACAGGGCGGTCACGGCGTCAAGATCCGACTCCGCGTTGAGCCAGACGAAACGCCCGGTGGTGCCGACCACGGCATCCACCAGCTTCCGGTCCTCAGGGCTTGCCGCTGGGCGGGCATACAGCCCCGTCATCCCAAGCCCGACAAGCGCTGGGGTGTTGGGCATGGCGCGCACAATGCGCTCGGTGCCCAACCAGGCAACCATGCTGTCGCTGCGGATACCTGCGGCCACGCTCAGGTGCAGCGCATTGTGCGTGTGGGCGGCGCAGGCCAGTGCCGCATCCTTGAAGGTCTGGGGCTTCACCGCCCAAACCACGGCGTGTGCCGTACCCAGTGCGGGGCCAGCCTGCTCGAAAGTCTGCACCCCGAACTCGGCGCGCAACTTGTCGCGCTGGGCGGCAAAGGGTTCGACCACGTCGATCTGCGTTGCAGGCAGACCCTGGCGGATCAGCCCGCCAATGATCGCGCTGGCCATGTTCCCGCCGCCGATGAAGGCCAGGCGGGTACCTGAAGGGAGGGTGCTGGTGTTCATGGCCAAGCATTGTCACCGTTTCCGCCGTGATTTGTGGTGCCTGGGCCACAACTTGTGCCGTCTGAGGTACTTGACTCGCCGATTCCGATGTGCAACAATGCGCAGCTTCGCCCTTTTGGGGTGAAGTATTTCTGCCCACCGAAGCCGGGGTGCTTTCAGTCTTGAAAGCGTGCTGGTGACGACGGGCCCAAGACTGATCGCCTGCTGCCGTGGTGGTGGCTGGGATTCAAGTTGGGACTTAAATCAAATGATCCAAACGCAATCTCGACTCGATGTTGCTGACAACACGGGTGCCAAGTCCGTGATGTGCATCAAGGTGCTGGGTGGTTCCAAGCGCCGGTACGCCAGCGTGGGCGACATCATCAAAGTGAGCATCAAGGAAGCCGCTCCGCGTGGCCGCGTCAAAAAAGGCGAGGTTTACAACGCTGTGGTCGTTCGCACCGCCAAGGGCATCCGCCGTGGTGATGGCGCCTTGATCAAGTTCGATGGCAACGCCGCAGTGTTGCTGAACGCCAAGCTGGAGCCCATCGGCACCCGCATCTTCGGACCCGTGACGCGCGAACTGCGTACCGAAAAGTTCATGAAGATCGTGTCCCTGGCGCCCGAGGTCCTGTAAGGAATCGTCATGAACAAGATCCGTAAAGGCGACGAAGTGATCGTCATCGCTGGCCGCGACAAGGGCAAGCGTGGCACCGTGGTCCAGCGCGCAGACGAAGAGCGCGTGCTGGTCGAAGGTGTGAACCTGGTGAAGAAGCACACCAAGCCCAACCCCATGAAGGGTGTGGCTGGCGGCATCGTGGAGAAATCCATGCCCATCCACCAGTCCAACGTGGCCATCTTCAACGCGGCCACCGGCAAAGCCGATCGCGTGGGTGTGAAAGTGCTGGCTGACGGCAAAAAAGTGCGCGTCTTCAAGTCCAGCGGCGAAGAAATCAAGGTGGCATGACCATGGCACGCTTCCAACAAATCTACCGCGACAAGATTGCGCCTGCTCTGAAGGAGCAATTCGGTTACACCTCCGTGATGGAAGTGCCGCGCATCACCAAGATCACCCTGAACATGGGTGTGAGCGAAGCCGTGGCCGACAAGAAGGTCATGGACAACGCAGTTGGTGACCTCACCAAGATCGCTGGCCAAAAGCCCGTGGTTACCAAAGCCCGCAAGGCTATCGCCGGTTTCAAGATCCGCGAAGGTCAGGCCATCGGCTGCATGGTGACCCTGCGTGGCGCCCAGATGTATGAATTCCTGGACCGTTTCGTCACCGTGGCCCTGCCCCGCGTGCGTGACTTCCGTGGTATTTCCGGCAAGGCTTTCGACGGCCGCGGCAACTACAACATCGGCGTGAAAGAGCAGATCATCTTCCCCGAAATCGAATACGACAAGGTGGATGCACTGCGTGGTCTGAACATCAGCATCACGACGACGGCCAAGAGCGACGAAGAGTGCAAGGCTCTGCTGGCTGGTTTCCGTTTCCCGTTCAAGAACTGAGGTGGCGTGTGGCTAAACAAGCTTTGCTCCAGCGTGAACTGAAGCGCGAGAAACTCGCCGCCAAGTTTGCCAACAAATACAACGAGTTGAAGGCCATCGCCAAGGATGCCCAGCGTTCCGATGAAGAGCGCGACGCAGCCCGCCTGGCCCTGCAGAAACTGCCCCGCAACGCCAACCCGACCCGCCAGCGCAACCGTTGTGAAATCACCGGTCGTCCCCGTGGCACCTTCAAGCAATTCGGCCTGGGCCGCATGAAGGTCCGCGAAATGGCTTTTGCCGGTGAAATTCCCGGCGTGACCAAGGCCAGCTGGTAAGCCGTAGGAGTAACGAAATGAGCATGAGTGATCCTATCGCCGATATGCTGACCCGCATCCGCAACGCGCAAATGGTCGACAAGGCCATCGTGGCCATGCCTTCTTCCAAAGTGAAGGCCGCCATTGCGCAAGTGCTGAAGGACGAGGGTTACATCGACGGTTTCCAAATCAAGACCGAGGGCGGCAAGAGCCAACTCGAGATCGCCCTGAAGTACTACGCCGGTCGCCCCGTGATCGAGCGTATCGAACGCGTCAGCCGTCCTGGCCTGCGCATCTACAAGGGTGCCAAGTCCATTCCTCAGGTCATGAACGGCCTGGGGGTTGCCATCGTTACCACGCCCAAGGGTGTGATGACCGATCGCAAAGCCCGCGCTGCCGGTGTCGGCGGTGAAGTGTTGTGTTACGTCGCCTGACGCGGGCATTGAGGAGAATCTGAAATGTCTCGTGTAGGTAAATTGGCTGTGACCATTCCGCAAGGCGTGGAAGTCAGCGTCAAGCCGGACACCATCAGCGTCAAGGGCGCTCTGGGCGCCATGAGCCTGGCCCTGAATCCCCTGGTGAAGGTCGAGAACGCCGACGCCAAGCTGTCGTTCACCCCGGTGGACGAGTCCCGTGACGCCAACGCCATGAGCGGCACCATCCGCCAGCTCGTGAACAACATGGTTCTGGGTGTGAGCAAAGGCTTCGAGAAGAAGCTGAGCCTGATCGGTGTGGGTTACAAAGCTGCTGCCTCTGGCAACAAGCTGAACCTGGCCGTGGGTTTCTCCCACCCCGTTGACTTCGTGATGCCCGAGGGCATCACCGTTGCCACCCCGACCCCGACGGAAATCGTGGTCAAGGGTGCCGACCGTCAGCGCGTGGGCCAGATCGCCGCGGAAATCCGCGCCGTGCGCCCCCCCGAGCCTTACAAGGGCAAGGGCATCCGTTATGCGGATGAGAAGGTCATCATCAAAGAGACCAAGAAGAAATAAGGACTGCGAACATGTTGACGAAAAAAGAACAGCGTTTGCGCCGTGCCCGTCAGACCCGCATCCGCATTGCACAGCAAGGCGCCGTGCGTCTGACCGTGAACCGCACCAACCTGCACATCTACGCCAACGTCATTTCCGGCGACGGCTCCAAAGTGCTGGCCTCTGCGTCCACCGTCGAAGCCGAAGTGCGTGCCCAGCTGGGTGCTGCAGGCAAGGGCGGCAACAAAGCCGCTGCCGAACTGATCGGCAAGCGCATTGCCGAGAAGGCGAAAGCCGCCGGCATCGAGAAAGTGGCCTTCGACCGTTCCGGTTTTGCTTACCACGGCCGTGTCAAAGCCCTGGCAGATGCCGCGCGTGAAGCCGGCCTGCAGTTCTGATTGGGGAAATGCAAATGGCAAAGATGCAAGCAAATGTGAAGAGCGAAGCCAACGACGACGGCTTGCGCGAAAAGATGATTGCGGTCAACCGCGTGACCAAAGTGGTCAAGGGCGGCCGCATCATGGGTTTCGCAGCACTGACCGTGGTTGGTGATGGTGACGGCCGCGTCGGTATGGGCAAGGGCAAGGCTCGTGAAGTGCCCGTGGCCGTGCAGAAGGCCATGGACGAGGCCCGCCGCAACATGTTCAAGGTGCAGCTCAAGAGCGGCTCCCTGCAACACGCGGTTCAAGGCCACCACGGTGCTTCCAACGTGATGATGCTGCCCGCCGTCAAAGGTACAGGCATCATCGCTGGCGGCCCGATGCGTGCTGTGTTCGAGGTGCTGGGTATTACCGATGTCGTGGCCAAGAGCCATGGTTCGAGCAACCCCTACAACCTGGTTCGCGCCACCCTGGACGCCCTGAAGAACTCTACGACTCCTGCCGAAGTGGCTGCCAAGCGCGGCAAGTCGGTGGAAGACATCCTGGGTTGATTGGAACGATCATGACGACCACCAACACCATCAAAGTGCAACTCGTGCGCAGCCCCATCGGCTGCAAAGAGTCCCACCGCGCCACCGTGCGTGGCCTGGGTCTGCGCAAGCTCAACAGCATCAGCGAACTGCAGGATACCCCCGCAGTGCGCGGCATGATCAACAAGATCAGCTACCTGGTCAAAGTGATCTGATCGGAGTCAAGACATGGAACTCAACACTCTCAAGCCCGCAGCTGGCGCCAAGCACGCCAAGCGTCGCGTGGGCCGTGGCATCGGCTCCGGTCTGGGCAAGACCGCAGGTCGCGGTCACAAGGGCCAGAAGTCCCGTGCCGGTGGCTACCACAAGGTCGGCTTCGAAGGCGGTCAAATGCCTTTGCAGCGTCGCCTGCCCAAGCGCGGTTTCAAGTCTCAAAGCCTGAAGTTCAACGCCGAGGTGACCTTGGCTGACCTGCAGGTGCTGGGTGCATCCGAAGTGGATGTCCTGGTGCTCAAGCAGGCCGGTCTGGTTCCTGAACTGGCCAAGAAGGTCAAGGTCATCAAGACTGGCGAGCTCAGCATCGCTGTCAAGCTGTCCAACATCGGCGCTACCGCCGGTGCGAAGGCTGCCATCGAAGCCGCTGGCGGCTCGCTGGCCTGATCTGGTGTAACACACGGAATCGCTTGTGGCCACGAACGCAGCAACCCTAGCCAAGACAGGAAAGTTCGGCGATTTGCGTCGCCGTCTTGTATTCCTGCTCCTGGCCCTGGTGGTTTACCGCATTGGCGCGCACATTCCGGTGCCGGGGATCGATCCTGCCCAGCTGGAGCAACTCTTCAAGGGCCAGCAGGGCGGCATCCTGAACCTCTTCAACATGTTCTCGGGCGGCGCGTTGTCGCGCTTTACCGTGTTCGCGTTGGGGATCATGCCCTACATCTCGGCCTCGATCATCATGCAATTGATGACGTACGTGATTCCCACGTTCGAGCAGCTGAAGAAAGAGGGCGAGGCCGGCCGCCGCAAGATCACGCAGTACACACGTTACGGAACCTTGGCATTGGCCATCTTCCAGGCTCTCGGCATTGCCGTGGCCCTGGAAAGCTCGCCTGGCTTGGTGATCGATCCTGGCTTCGCCTTCCGCTTCACGGCGGTGGTCAGTCTGGTCGCAGGCACCATGTTCCTGATGTGGCTCGGCGAGCAGATCACCGAACGTGGTCTGGGTAACGGCATATCGATCCTGATCTTTGCAGGTATCGCAGCCGGTCTGCCCAGTGCCGTTGGTGGCTTGCTTGAACTGGTGCGCACTGGTGCCATGAACATCCTGGTTGCGATCTTCATCGTGGCTCTGGTGATTCTGGTGACTTACTTCGTGGTTTTCGTCGAACGCGGTCAGCGCAAGATCCTCGTGAACTACGCACGCCGTCAGGTGGGCAATAAGGTGTACGGCGGTCAATCGTCGCATCTGCCGCTCAAGCTGAACATGGCTGGCGTGATTCCGCCGATCTTTGCGTCGTCGATCATCCTGCTGCCCACCACGCTGGTGAGCTGGATCAGTACGGGTGACAGCACGCGCTGGTTGCGTGACATTGCTGCAGCCTTGTCGCCAGGGCAACCGATCTACGTGGCGTTCTACGCTGCTGCCATTGTGTTCTTCTGCTTCTTCTACACGGCGCTCGTGTTCAATAGCCGCGAGACTGCCGACAATCTGAAGAAGAGTGGTGCCTTCATTCCGGGTATCCGTCCGGGTGATCAAACGGCTCGCCACATTGACAAGATCCTGGTGCGTCTGACCTTGGCCGGTGCGATCTACATCACGCTGGTGTGTCTGTTGCCCGAGTTCCTTATCCTGAAGTACAACGTGCCGTTCTACTTCGGTGGTACCTCCCTGCTGATCATTGTTGTGGTCACCATGGACTTCTGGGCTCAGGTGCAGAACTACGTGATGTCGCAACAGTACGAATCGTTGTTGAAGAAAGCCAACTTCAAGGCTACGCCAGGTGTCTGACATATGGCCAAAGACGATGTCATCGAAATGCAAGGTGAGGTCATCGAAAACCTCCCTAACGCGACGTTCCGCGTGAAGTTGGAAAACGGGCACGTGGTACTGGGTCACATCTCCGGCAAGATGCGCATGCACTACATCCGCATCCTGCCAGGTGACAAGGTCAAAGTGGAGCTCACGCCCTATGACCTGACCCGTGCCCGGATCGTGTTCCGCGCCAAGTGAAGAGTTTTGAGATTTATTAGGAGAGAAACATGCGAGTTTCGGCTTCGGTCAAGAAAATGTGCCGCAACTGTAAGATCATCCGTCGCCATGGCGTCGTGCGAGTCATCTGCACCGACCCGCGACACAAGCAGCGTCAAGGCTGATACGTTTAGAGGACTACCATGGCACGTATTGCAGGCATCAACATTCCGCCTCACAAGCACGCCGAGATCGGCCTGACGGCTATCTTCGGTATCGGTCGCACCCGTGCTCGCAAGATTTGCGAAGCATGTGGCATCGCTTACGACAAGAAGATCAAGGATCTGAGCGACGCTGAGCTGGAAAAGGTTCGCGACCAGGTCAACACCTACACCATCGAAGGCGATCTGCGTCGTGAAACCACGATGAACATCAAGCGCCTGATGGACATCGGCTGCTACCGTGGCTTCCGTCACCGCCGCGGCCTGCCCGTGCGTGGTCAGCGTACCAAGACCAATGCCCGTACCCGTAAAGGTCCGCGCAAGGCCGCCCAGTCGCTGAAGAAGTAATCGGTTAAAGGACAGATATGGCTAAGCAACCCTCCAGCAACGCAGCAGCCCGCGTACGCAAGAAGGTCCGCAAGAACATCGCGGACGGTATTGCACACGTGCACGCTTCGTTCAACAACACGATCATCACCATCACGGACCGTCAGGGCAACGCTCTGTCCTGGGCTTCCTCCGGTGGTCAGGGTTTCAAGGGCTCCCGCAAGTCCACCCCCTTCGCAGCCCAGGTGGCTTCCGAAGTGGCTGGCCGCGCAGCCATGGAACAGGGCATCAAGAACCTGGACGTCGAGATCAAGGGCCCCGGTCCTGGCCGCGAGTCTTCCGTTCGTGCCCTGGGCGCCTTGGGTATCAAGATCACGTCCATCTCCGACGTGACCCCGGTGCCCCACAACGGTTGCCGCCCCCAGAAGCGCCGTCGCATCTGATTGCGCTGTAGCGCCTTCGCGCGCTATAATTCAAAGCTTTTGTTTTGAAAGCCACCGCAATACATTGCCGTGTATTGCGGTGCGCTGTCGTTAAGACCACCGCCGCCGAGCAGGATCAATTTTGAGTTGATGCGTTCGGCGGCTCCCGTGATGTGCCGTTGTTGGCCATTGCGGTAGTTTGAAAGGAAACCCACGTGGCACGTTACCTCGGCCCCAAGGCCAAACTCTCTCGCCGTGAAGGCACCGACCTGCTCCTGAAGAGCGCACGCCGCTCCATCAGCGACAAGGCCAAATTCGACTCCAAGCCGGGTCAGCACGGTCGCACCTCCGGTCAGCGTACCTCCGACTTCGGTCTGCAGCTGCGCGAAAAGCAGAAGGTCAAGCGCATCTACGGCGTGCTCGAGCGCCAGTTCCGCCGCTACTTTGCTGAAGCCGACCGTCGCCGTGGCAACACTGGCGCCAACCTGCTGTCTCTGCTGGAATCCCGCCTGGACAACGTCGTGTTCCGCATGGGCTTCGCTTCCACCCGTGCCGAAGCGCGCCAGCTGGTGTCGCACAAGGCCATCGTGGTCAATGGTCAAAGCGTGAACATTCCTTCCTTCCTGGTCAAAGCCGGTGACGTGGTCGCCGTGCGCGAAAAGTCCAAGGGCCAGGCCCGTGTGAAGGAAGCTCTGGAGCTTGCCAAGCAGATCGGTTTCCCCGCTTGGGTGGAAGTCGCAGCCGACAAGGCTGAAGGCGTCTTCAAGAAGGTGCCGGATCGTGACGAGTTCGGCTCCGACATCAACGAGTCGCTGATCGTTGAAATGTACTCTCGCTGATAGCGAGACCCACTTTAGTGCCCGGATTCTGCTGCTGGCGGGGTCCGGGATTTTGTGCTCCATCGGCCTTATCGGTGTAACGAGCCGAGGGTATTGAAGGAAGTCCGAATGCTGAATAACCTGCTCAAACCCAAGAACATCAACGTCGAGCAACTGTCGGCCAACCGTGCCAAAGTGACGCTCGAGCCTTTCGAGCGTGGTTACGGCCACACGCTGGGCAACGCCCTGCGTCGCGTGCTGTTGTCGTCCATGGTGGGCCACGCTCCCACGGAAGTGACGATCGCGGGTGTGGTGCACGAGTACTCTTCCATCGACGGCGTCCAAGAGGACGTGGTCAACATTCTGCTGAACCTCAAGGGTGTGGTGTTCAAGCTCCACAACCGTGACGAAGTGACGCTGAGCCTGCGCAAGGACGGCGAAGGCGTGGTGACGGCTGCTGATATCCAGACGCCGCACGATGTCGAGATCCTGAACCCCGAGCATGTGATCGCCACGCTGTCTGCTGGTGCCAAGCTCGACATGCAGATCAAGGTCGAAAAGGGCCGCGGCTATGTGCCGGGTAACCTGCGCCGCAACGACGATTCCGTCCGTTCCATCGGCCGTATCGTGCTGGACGCATCGTTCTCCCCGATCAAGCGCGTGAGCTACGCTGTGGAAAACGCCCGCGTGGAACAGCGTACCGATCTGGACAAGCTGGTTCTCGAAATCGAAACCAACGGTGCCGTGGGCCCCGAAGAGTCGGTTCGTGCCGCTGCCAAGATTCTGGTGGAGCAACTGGCTGTGTTCGCCCAGCTCGACGGCGCCAACGCCTTCGAAGCAGGTGCAGCACCTTCGCGCAGCAGCCAGCAGTTCGACCCGATCCTGCTGCGTCCCGTGGACGAGCTGGAACTCACCGTGCGTTCCGCCAACTGCCTCAAGGCAGAGAACATTTACTACATCGGTGACCTCATTCAGCGCACCGAGAACGAGCTGCTCAAGACCCCGAACCTGGGTCGCAAGTCGCTCAACGAAATCAAGGAAGTGCTGGCCTCTCGCGGCCTGACCCTGGGCATGAAGCTGGAAAACTGGCCGCCCGCAGGTCTGGAAAAGCACTGATCTGCCGTTTTTTGCAAGCCCTGACCCCCTGCGGTACCTGATACGGCCGCAGGTGAATATAGAAAGGAAATCATCATGCGTCACGGACACGGACTTCGTAAACTCAACCGCACCACATCGCACCGTCTGGCGATGTTGCGCAACATGATGAACTCGCTGCTCACGCACGAAGTCATCAAGACCACTCTGCCCAAGGCCAAGGAACTGCGCCGCGTGGTGGAACCCATGATCACCCTGGCGAAAGAGCCCACGCTGGCTAACCGTCGCCTGGCTTTCGATCGCCTGCGCGACCGCGACGTCGTGGTCAAGCTGTTCGACGAACTGGGTCCCCGTTTCAAGGCCCGTCCCGGTGGCTACACCCGCATCCTGAAGATGGGTTTCCGTGTTGGTGACAACGCGCCCATGGCTCTGGTTGAGCTGGTTGACCGCGCCGAAGAAACTTCTGCTGAAGAAGTTAAGGCTGCAGAATAATCTGTGCTAGAATACAAGGCTTGACGCGCGGTGGAGCAGCCTGGTAGCTCGTTGGGCTCATAACCCAAAGGTCGCAAGTTCAAATCTTGCCCGCGCAACCAACAAATCAAGCTTGCTTGTCATTGAAGCCCTCGGAAACGAGGGCTTTTTTGTTTCTTCATTCGGTTTCAGTACAGGCCAGGCGTGGCGCCGCCATCACAGGCGATGGCCGTGCCCTGTATGTGTCGAGCGGCGGGGCTGCACAGAAAGAGGGCGAGGGCAGCCATGTCCTCTGGGGTGCCCAGGCGCTGCAGGCCATCTTTCGCCATGAGTGACTGGCGTATCTCGGCTGCTGTTGTTCCATTCGCCTTGGCCCGTTGTTCAAACAGTTGAGTCACACGTTCCGTCTCGGTCAAGCCGGGCAATATGGCGTTGACGTTCACACCGTGGCGTTTACCCAGGCCTGAGAGGCCCTTGGTGAAGTTGTGCATGGCCGCGTTGACGGAACCTCCGATCAGGAAGTCCGGGTCTGGTGTGCGGGCCGCACCCCCAATGATGTTGACCACATGCCCTTGTGCCTCGGACAACATGGGCCAGAGAAGACGGCACATCCGGACACAGGCGAAGAATTTGAGTGCGAACCCGTCGGCCCAAGTGTTGTCAGGCAAGTCCAGGAAAGCGCCTGCATGTGTTGCGCCAGCGGAGTTCACAAGGATGTCGCAGCGCCCAAATGTTTCTTGCACAAGTGCGGCAACCTTGTTGCATCCTGCTTCCGTGCGTAGATCGGCGGCGCAAGTGACAACGCTTTGCCGGCTTGCTGCAGAAATGTCCTGCGCGGCAAGACTGAGGTTCTCGGTCGATTGAGCCACCAGCACAACATGGGCGCCTTCCTTTGCGAAGGCAGCGGCGATGCCTCGACCAATGCCTCGGCTTGCGCCGGTGACCACAACGACCTTGTTGTGAAAGTTGCCGAGTTTCTGGTTCATGGATTAGCTATTCCAAAGCCCGCACGAGTGAATGCGACGATCTGATACATTGGGCCGCAACTCCGCAGAGGCGGCCTCCGAACGCCTTTGCCGTCAGTCAGCATGCACGGTGATCACCGTGCAGCTTGCCTTCCTTTCAACATGCTAGAGATCGTATTCCCCTTCGCTGGCGGCATTGGACTGTTTCTGGTCGGCATGATGATGCTGTCAGACGGACTGGTGGCGTTCGGCGGTGACGTGATGAAGCAGGCGCTCGCGCGGTTCACCGGGACACCCTCGAAAGCTATCTTATCTGGCACCTTGGCCACGATGGTGGTGCAGTCGTCGTCAGCGACCACGGTGACGCTGATCGGTTTCGTCAGCGCGGGTCTCATTACATTCACGCAGGCCATTGGTGTTGTGATGGGGGCGAGCCTTGGCAACACGGCAACGGGATGGATCGTGGCGGGGCTGGGGCTGAAGGTGAACCTGGGTTTTTACACCTTGCCTCTCATCGGGGTTGGAGCACTTCTGAAACTGCTCGCGAAGGGGCGTTGGGCGGCCTTGGGAATGGCCGCTGCGGGTTTTGGAATGATGTTTCTGGGATTGAACACGCTGCAGGAAGGCATGAAGGGCGTGTCGAGCGTGTTCAGCCTTTCCGCCCTGCCTGACGGGGGCTATATCGCGCGCTGGGTCACGATGTTGATTGGGCTGGCGTTGACGGCGGTGCTGCAGTCCTCAACCGCAGCCATTGCCACGACCTTGACGGCCCTGCATACAGGCACGATCAACTTTGAGCAGGCGGCGGCGTTGGTGGTGGGGGCTGCCATAGGAACCACATTGACAGGCGCACTGGCGGCAATGGGGGCGACGATCCACGCACAGCGCACGGCGCTGGCCTATGTGTTGTTCAACCTGGTGGCCGGGGCGGTGGCGATCGTCCTTCTGCCGGTTTTCTTTGCCGCCATCGCGTGGCTGGGAACATTTGCCGGGTTGGATGCAGGGGCAACCAGTCTGGCTGCTTTTCATACCTTGTTCATTGGTGTGGGTGTGGCGCTGTTCTTGCCCTTCATCCAGCCGTTTGCACAAGCCGTTGAGCGTTTGCTGCCAGAGCGGGGCACGGTGGCCACACAGCGCTTGGACCGGTCGATGCTGTCGATTCCGTCCGTCGCGCTGGAGGCATCTCAAAGGGCGCTGGAGCAGGTGGCGTTGCGTTTGCTGGACGTCTACAGCGAGATGTTGTCTGGCGCCGCTGTACAGACGCATGAGGCGCGGCTGGCGGAGTGCGCCAGCGATCTGGATGACGTGTATGGCTTCGTGAGCCGGATTGAGATGCCTGCGAGGGACCGCGTGCTGGCGGGCCAGCGCATCGCCCAGTTGCATGCAGTGGACCACTTGATGAGGTTTCACAGCCGTCTGAAGGACATCAAGCAGGCGGATATCGACTTGACGGAAGCCTGCTACCACTGGGCGCTAGACAACAGCATGCACATATTGCAACTGGCGCGCGAGGGCCTGCAGGGCAGGGCATTGGCGGGCTCGCTGCCGCAGATTGAGTTGGACGCGGTCACGCTGGCCGCTCTGTCGCGCCAGGTGCGTCACGAATTGCTGGAGGAATCTGTCTCGGGGCCGCAAAGTGCAGCACATGCGTTGCGGCGCACCGATACGTTCAGGTGGCTGGAGCGCACCGGCAACCACATCTGGCGGATATGTCACTACCTGTCTGCTGGTCGGCGTGAGGAGATTCGGACGCAGGAGCCGCCCCAAGAGGCCTGAGCTGAACATCGGCAAACGAATCGCAACGTACACTTAGCTTTTTTGCCGAAGAAGCCGCACAAGATGAATCATCACAACGAGGTGTTTGCCGAATGAGTCAGGTGGCCGGGGGCGCGGCGCACAGCACCAGCGTGTTGTTCAACCTGCTGGGCCAGATTGCCTTTGGCATGTTGCTCATGTCTCTGTGCCTGCCGTCGATGCAGGAGTGGGGCGCAATCTTTCACGAGGAGCAGTCGCGCGTTCAGTTGACCTTCGGCGGGTATGTGGTGGCGTTTGGCTGCATGCAGCTGCTGTATGGGCCGTGGTCTGACCGATTTGGCCGCAAGCGGGTGTTGCTGTCTGGGCTGGCGATTGCCTTTGTGGGGTCTGTGTTGGCCGCCATGGCGTCTGACATGACGGGGCTGATCGCTGCCAGGGTGTTGCAAGGTGCGGGTGCATCCGCGGGCATGGTGGTTGGGCGTGCCATGGTGCAGGACCTTTTTCAGGGGCCAGACCGCACGCGGACCATGGCCTACGTTGGCATGGCGATGGGGATGTCGCCACCGTTGGCAACGTTGATTGGCGGGCAGTTGCACGTCCTGGTCGGCTGGCAGGCAAACTTTGTGCTGGCCGCCGCGCTGTCTTTGATTTTGATGCTACTTGCATGGCGAGGCTTGCCAGTGCAGGTGGTGCGGTCTTCGGCGAATACCCATTGGTTGAAGGACATGGGGCGTTCCTATACGCGCCTGGCGCGGGAGCCTGCCTTTCTGCTTTATGTGGGGATACTGTCGTTCACGTATGCCACGCTTTACGCGTTCTTCAGTGGCGCGCCGATTGTTCTGGGAGGCTACGGCGTTGGGCCCGCGCAAGTGGGGTGGTACGTGGCGTGCATGACCGTGTCTTACATCGCTGGCAGCTTCATGGCCAGCCGCATTGTGCAGGCCCTGGGAGAGCGCGGAATCATGGCGTGGGGGCAGGGCGCCACGCTCGCAGGCGTGCTGCTGATGCTCGGCCTGGCCTTGGCGGATATTCACACCTCTTGGGCCTTTGCGGTGCCCCTGCTGTTCATTGGGGTCGGGCACGGGCTGATGGTGCCGTCGACGCTGGCAGGTATTGTGGGGGTGGTGCCTGCGCTGGCGGGCTCAGCGGCTGCCGTAGCCGGCCTGATGCAGCAGTTGCTGGGCGCGATTGGCGGCTATTCGGTTGGACTGGTGTCGCACGACAGTGCGGCCAATCTGGCGTGGTTGATGCTGGGCTATTCCCTGTTGGCGCTCTTGGCTCAACTGGTGCTGCATGGCGGCGTCATGCGGGCTAAGCTCCCCCCGACCGCTTGACGCGGTAGCCCGCCTGCTGGAGCGCAGCGACGATCAGGTCGCAGTGGTCGCCCTGGATCTCGATCTGCCCCTGTTTGAGGGTGCCGCCACTGCCGCAGCGCACCTTGAGTTGCTGGGCCAATGTCTGTGCCTCGTGGGCAGGAACACCTCGGATGACGGTCACGGCCTTGCCGCCCCGGCCTTTGGTTTCGCGTTGCACGCGAACCACGCCGTCGCCCGTGGGGGCTGGCGTGGCTTTGCTGCAGTTGCATTGGGCCAGAGGCTGCCGACAGCCGGGACACATTCGCCCACCTTCAGTGGAATAGACGAGGTGCCCCAGGCTGGCGAAAGATTTCATGCTGGCACTTGCTGCCGGAGCAGGATCAGAGGGCGGCGTCTTTCAGCTTCTTCAGCGCGCGGACCTTGATCTTCACCGATGCGGGCTTGGCAGCGAACGTGCGCTCTTGCTTGGTGAAGGGGTCGATACCCTTGCGTGCCTTTTTGGCGGGGACTTTTTGCACGCCAATCTTCAGCAGGCCGGGCAGTGTGAATTCGCCAGCGCCTTTTTTGTTGACGGAGCCGAGGATGGCAGCGTCGAGTGCTGCGAGAACGGCTTTGGCTGCCTTGGGCTCAACGCCAGATTGCGCAGCCACGTGAGCGATGAGCGCGGACTTGCTGAACACTTCCTTGACGGGCTTCACTGCAGCAGGAGCGGCGGCTGCCTTGGGGGCAGCTTTTGCGGGGGCCTTGGCGGCGGGCTTTTTGGTCACGGGCTTGGCTGCCTTGGCAGGCGCGGCCTTTTTTGCGGTTGCCATGTGTTTGTTTTCCTGATGGTTGATGGGTTCACTCCCCCCATGGGTGAGTGCCGCGATTCTAGGCCTAGCCGAGCCAGGGGCCACTGAAGCAGTCTGTGGCGTCACACGCCGAAGTAACGCCCGCTGCGGTGGTTGACCGCGATGACCAGGTTCAGTGCAGCTGCGCCGAGCAGTGAAAGAAGCACCTGCATGGGTGTGGTGACCCACCAAGCGAGCATGAGGATGAGCGCATCCACCACCATCTGTATGGTGCCTGCCCGCCACTGTTTGCGCTTTTGCAAGTAGATGGCCAGTATGCCCACGCCACCCAGGCTGGCGCCGTGGCGTATGAGCACGAGAATGCCTGTGCCCGCCAGCAGCCCGGCCATGATGGCGGCGAAGACGGGGTTGAGTGTGTTGAAGCTCACCCAGCTGGGTAGCAGCTCCACGTAGAGGGACAGCAGCGCCACGGCCGCAAATGTCTTGAACGTGAAGGTGGGACCGAGCGAACGCAGCCCGAACACATAGAAGGGCAGGTTGATGGCGAAGAGCACGGCGCCCAGTGGCCATGTGGTCTGGTAATGCAGCAGGAAGGCCAAACCGGTGGTGCCGCCAGTGAGCAGGCTGGCCTCCCGGAACATCAACACGGCCAGCGCAACGAAGAGGGGGCCTATCAGCAAGCCCTGTGTGTCTTCCAATGGGCTGTGCGGAACGGCTGCAGGCATGGTGCGGGTGTTTTCTGTCATGGCTGCTCCACCAGACCCAGGCCACGAAGGTAGTTGCGCAGCGTCTGTTCGCCCACCTCTTCCAGGTCGAAGGCTTGCGGGTCCATGAGCCAGTTGTTGATCAAGCCGTCTACAAGCATGTGCAGGCCCAGAGCCGCGTTGCGGGCAGACATGGGCAGCGTGATGCCCTGTTTGCCTGAGCACAGAGTCAATGCCTGTTCGGTCATGAGAAGCAGGTCGCGGATGCATTCGTTGCGGCGCCGGGCTATGGCGTGAAGTTCGTCTACGTACTCGACCTTGTGCGTTGCGATTTCAAAGACGCGGCGGGTCTGCGGGTCGTGTACGGCGGCACGCAGCGCGAGCATGAGGGTGCCGAGCAGGGCCTTGAGGGGCGGTTGCGCGTCCGTGCCTGGCTGCGCGGCCGATTGCAGCGCCTGTTCCAGCGGCATCGTGACGCGTTCCATCATGGCGTTGAACAGGTCGGCCTTGTCCTGAAAGTGCCAGTAGATGGCACCACGGGTGGTGCCCGCAGCGGTGGCGATGTCGTTGAGCGAGGTGCGTGACACGCCCCGCTGCAGGAAAAGCTGTTCAGCGGCATCCAGCAGCTTGTGGCGGGTCTGTTCGGCTTCGGCTTTGGTTCGTCTGACCATGGCTGTTGTGTAAATGACGCGTAAACATGACCATTCGGTCAACATACATTCAAAAATGTATGTATATTATGAACCGTCGCGCCTCTGGCGTGTTTCTTTTTTGGCTTTTCAGCCCTCATCGAGGTGGCCCATGGCTTTGCCTGACGCTCTGCAGAGATCTTCTTCCGTACCCGCAACTGCCCGCGCTCCGTCGCGGGCAGCTTGGTTTTTGACCGCCCTGATGGGGGCTGCCTTGCTGGCGGCTTGTGGCAAGGGTGGGCAAGCCCCAGCCGCGCCGGGCGGGGGCATGCCTCCTGCGGAGGTGGGTGTCGTGACCGTGCAACCGGGCGTGGTGGAGCTGGTGACAGAACTGCCCGGTCGCCTGGAAGCGTCGCGCGTGGCTCAGGTGCGGGCGCGCGCCACGGGCATTCTGCAAGAGCGGCTGTTCCGCGAGGGCAGCGACGTGAAGGCTGGGCAAGCCCTGTTCCGCATCGACCCCGCCCCTTACGAGGCGACGCTGGCCAGTGCACGCGGCCAACAGGCCAAGGCGGAAGCCGCGTTGGCGCAGGCCAAGGCCACGCTGGAGCGCTACCGTCCCCTGGTGGCCGAGAGGGCCGTGAGCCAGCAGGATTTCGTCAACGCTGAAATGGCGGTGAAGCAGGCCGAGGCCGATGTGGCAGTGGCGCGCGCTTCTGTGCAGACGGCGGGCATCAACCGGGCATACGCGGACGTGACCTCCCCGATTGCCGGACGCATTGGTCGGGCTTTGGTCACAGAGGGCGCGTTGGTGGGCCAGGGCGACGCCACCCCGCTGGCGGTGGTGCAGCAGGTAGACCCACTGTATGTGAACTTCACCCAGTCGGCCAGCGAGGCCATGAAGCTGGCGCGGGCTGTGGAGGCTGGCCAGTTGCAGAAGCGTGGCAACGGCGCCGCCGTGAAGGTGATGCTGGAAGACGGTAGCGAGCACCCGCAGACGGGCAAGCTGCTGTTTGCCGACCTGACGGTGGACAGCACCAGCGGCCAGGTGACTTTGCGTGCCGAGGTGCCTAACCCCGGTGGAAAACTCCTGCCCGGACTGTACGTGCGGGTGCGCCTGGTGCAGGCCGAGGCATCTCAGGCCATCACCCTGCCGCAGCAGGCTGTGACGCGTTCGCCCAAGGGCGACAGCGTGATGGTGGTGGACGCGCAAGGCAAGGTGGCGCCGCGCCCCGTGAAGCTGGGCGGCCAGCAAGGCGGACGCTGGGTGGTGCTGGATGGCCTGAAGACCGGCGAGCAGGTGATGGTGGATGGCTTCCAGAAACTGCGTGGCGATGCACCCGTGAAGGCTGTGCCGTGGCAGGCACCGGGTCAGGGCAGTTAAGGGGCAAGGCATGGCCAAATTCTTCATTGACCGGCCCATCTTTGCGTGGGTGATTGCACTGTTCGTGACGGTGCTGGGGGTGGTTTCCATCACCCAGTTGCCGGTGTCGCAGTACCCGCCGGTGGCGCCGCCGTCCATCGTCATCAATGCTACGTACCCCGGTGCCTCGGCGCAAACGCTGGAGGACAGCGTGCTGTCCGTCATCGAGCGCGAGATGAACGGCTCACCGGGTTTGATTTACATGGAGTCGGTGGCGCAGTCCAACGGCACGGGCTCGCTGACGCTGAGCTTTGAGCCGGGCACCAACGACGACCTGGCCCAGGTGGATGTGCAGAACCGCCTGAGCCGCGCCACGCCGCGTTTGCCTGCGGCCGTGACGCAGCAGGGCGTGCGCGTGGACAAGGCGCGCAACAACTTCCTGCTGTTCGCGCTGCTGTCGTCGGACGATCCGGCCTGGGACCCGGTGGCATTGGGTGACTACGCCTCACGCAACGTGCTGCCCGAACTGCAGCGCCTGCCCGGCGTGGGCCAGGCCCAGTTGTTCGGCACCGAGCGTGCCATGCGCGTGTGGATAGACCCGGCCAAGCTGCAAGGCTTTGGCCTGAGCGCGGCTGACGTGACCGCTGCCATCCGCGCGCAGAACGCGCAGGTGTCGGCGGGTGAGATTGGTGCGTTGCCAAACATTGCGGGGCAGGGCATTTCGGCTACCGTGGTGGTGCAGGGGCAACTGGGTTCGGTGGAGGCATTTGGGCAGCTGCTGCTGCGTGCCAACACCGATGGCTCCGCTGTGCGCCTGAAGGACGTGGCGCGCATTGAGCTGGGCGGGCAGACCTACGCCACCAGCGCGCGCCTGAACGGACAACCTGCCACCGGCATTGGCGTGCAGCTTTCGCCTAGCGGCAACGCCCTGGCCACGGCTACCGCAGTGCGAACCAAGATGCAGGAACTGGAGCGCTACTTCCCGAGCGGCGTGAAGTGGACGATTCCCTACGACAGTTCACGCTTCGTGAAGATTTCGATCGAGCAGGTGGCCGAGACCCTTGGCGAAGCGGTGCTGCTGGTGTTCCTGGTGATGCTGCTGTTCCTTCAGAACTGGCGTTACACGGTGATCCCGACCATCGTGGTGCCGATCGCGCTGTTGGGTACCTTCGGTGTGCTGCTGGCGCTGGGTTTCTCCATCAACGTGCTGACGATGTTCGGCATGGTGCTGGTGATCGGCATTGTGGTGGACGACGCCATCGTGGTGGTGGAGAACGTCGAACGCATCATGAGCGAAGAAGGCCTGCCGCCGCGTGAAGCCACGCGCAAGGCCATGGGGCAGATCTCGGGCGCCATCGTCGGTATCACCGTGGTGCTGATTTCGGTGTTCGTGCCGCTCGCTTTCTTCAGCGGTGCGGTGGGCAACATCTACCGCCAGTTCGCGGCGGTGATGGGCGTATCGATCGCGTTTTCAGCGTTCTTCGCGCTGTCGCTAACGCCGGCCTTGTGTGCCACGCTGCTCAAGCCGGTGGAGGCGGGGCACCACCATGCGAAGACGGGCTTCTTTGGTTGGTTCAACCGAGGCTTCACGCGCACGGCAAAGGGCTATGAAGGCTGGTTGGCACGGCTGCTGCCGCGCGCGGCGCGAACCTTGGTGGTGTATTTGGCCGTGGTGGGTGCGGCAGTGGTGGTGTATCAACGCCTGCCTGCGTCCTTCCTGCCCAACGAGGACCAGGGCACGCTGCTGGTGAACGTGCAGTTGCCGCCGGGCGCTACGCAGGAGCGCACGCGCTCGGTGATGGAGCAGGTGGAAGGCTTCATGCTCAAACAGCCCGAGGTACAGAGCATGGTGGGCGTGCTGGGCTTCAGCTTCTCTGGGCAGGGGCAGAACGCTGCGTTGGCGTTCGTCACGCTCAAGGACTGGTCGGAGCGCACTGGCGAGGGCAGCAGTGCCCAGGCGCTGGCGGGGCGGGCGTTTGGTGCCTTGTCTGGCGTGCGCGACGCGTTCATCTTTCCGCTGAGCCCGCCACCCATTCCTGAACTGGGCGCGGCGTCGGGCTTTACCTTCCGCTTGCAAGACCGTGGCGGGCTGGGGCACGACGCGCTGCTGGCCGCACGCAACCAGTTGCTGGGCATGGCATCCAAGAGCCCGGTGCTCACACAGGTGCGCCCCGATGGGCTGGAGGATGCACCGCAACTGCAGCTGGACATTGACCGTGAACGCGCGGCAGCGCTGGGCGTGGGTTTTGACAGCGTGACCAGCGTGCTGGCCACGGCGCTGGGCTCTGCGTACGTGAACGACTTCCCGAATGCTGGACGCTTGCAGCGCGTGGTGGTGCAGGCGGATGCGCCTGCGCGCATGCAGCCTGAAGACCTGCTGCGCCTGACGGTGCTGAACAGCCGTGGTCAGGCCGTGCCGATGTCTGCCTTTGCCAGCACGCGCTGGGTGGTGGGGCCGGTGCAGACCGTGCGCTACAACGGCTACCCGGCCATGCGCATCAGCGGCGGCGCCGCGCCCGGCTACAGCACGGGTGACGCCATGGCCGAGATGGAAAAGCTCGCTGCGCAGTTGCCGCAGGGTTTGGGCTTTGAGTGGACGGGCCAGTCGCGCGAGGAAAAACTGGCCGGAGCCAAGGCCTTTGTGGTGTACGGCTTTGCCATCCTGGCGGTGTTTTTGTGCCTGGCCGCGCTGTACGAGAGCTGGACCATTCCGCTGGCGGTGATTCTGGTGGTGCCGCTGGGCGTGGTCGGCGTGCTGCTGGCCACCTGGCTGCGCAACTACGCCAACGACGTGTACTTCCAGGTGGGGCTGATCACCATCATCGGCCTGTCAGCGAAGAACGCGATCCTGATCATCGAGTTTGCCAAGGACCTGCAGGCGCAAGGCAAGACGCTGATTGCCGCAGCGCTGGAGGCCGCGCACCTGCGCTTCCGCCCGATCGTGATGACGTCGCTGGCCTTTACGGCGGGTGTGGTGCCGCTGGCCATTTCGAGCGGTGCGGGTTCTGCCAGCCAGCGTGCCATTGGTACGGGGGTGATTGGCGGCATGCTCACGGGCACGGTTCTGGCCGTGGTGTTTGTGCCGGTGTTTTTTGTGGTGGTGCGCAGCCTGTTCAAGGGCAGTGCACGCCAGCAGGCCGTGCATCGCGCCGATGCCGAGCACCTGGGAGTCCACAGCCATGACGAGTGAACGTATGAAATTGATCCCCACGCGTACTGCGCTTGCTGCCTTGTTGGCTGCTGGTGTGCTGGCTGGCTGCTCGCAGTTCCAGCCTTACCAACGGCCCGAAACACCTATGCCTGCCGCCTGGGCGGGCGGCGAGGCGGGCGCCCAGACGGCGCCGCTGGCTTGGGAGGATTTTGTGTCTGACCCGGCCCTGCGTGCGTTGGTGCAGAAGGCGTTGAACAACAACCGTGACGCGCGCATTGCCGCGCTGCAGATGGAGCAACTGCGCGCGCAGCACCGCATACGTGAAGCCGCGCGTTTGCCTACGGTGGCAGCGGGCGTGACTGGCAGCCGTGTCACCACGGGTGAGGATGAGCCGATCAAGAGCACCTACACCGCTGGTTTGCAGGTGACAGGTTGGGAGATCGACTTCTTCGGCCGCCTGGCCAGCTTGCAGGAGTCTGCGCGGGCGCAGTACCTGGCTTCTGAAGAGGCGTTGCGCAGTACGCGCATTGGTTTGGTGGCGGGTGTGGCGTCGGGCTGGCTGAACCTGCAGAGCAGCGATGCATTGCTGCGGCTGACGCAGCAGACGCTGGCGACTCGCGAGGAATCCTTGCGCCTGACGCGGTTGCGCTTTGATGCGGGCACTGCGTCTGCGCTGGACCTGCGGCAGGCTGAGTCGCTGGTGGAGTCTGCCCGCGTGACCCTGGCGCAGCAGCAGCGCCAGCGCGCCCAGGACTTGAACGCCCTGACGCTGCTGGTGGGGCAACCGCTGGATCAGCCGCTGGCTGAAGCCCAACTGATGCCAGCGCGAACCGCTGCTGGCGACGTGGTGGCCGAGGTGCCGGTGGGCCTGCCGTCGCGCGTGCTGCTGGAGCGGCCGGACATTCGTGCTGCCGAGCAGAAGCTTGCAGCGGCCAATGCGCAGATCGGTGCGGCGCGCGCGGCTTTCTTCCCGCGCATTGCGCTCACCGCCAGCGTGGGGTCGGCCAGCAGCGAGTTGTCGGGCTTGTTCAAGAGCGGCAGCTGGGGCTGGACGCTGGCACCGCAGGCCTTGTTGACGATCTTTGATGCTGGGGCCAACCGGGCCAACCTGGCGTCGGCCCAGGCCGAGCGCGAAATCACGCTGGCGCAGTATGAGAAGGCGATTCAGACGGCATTCCGCGAGGTGAATGACGCGCTGGCAGGGCGGGACACGCTGGCCACGCAGCTGGCGTCGCAACAGGCGCTGGTGCGGGCCGAGACGGAACGCCTGCGGCTGGCGACCTTGCGTGAGCGCCAAGGCGTAGCCAGCCAGCTGGAGGTGCTGGACGCGCAGCGCAGCCAGTTCGCCGCCGAGCAGGCCCTGGTGCAGACGCGCTACGCGCTGCTGCAGGCCCGCGTGGCCCTGTTCAAGGCAACAGGCGGGGTGTGAGGCTGGCGGCGCCGACGGTCTCTTGCCGGTGAACGGGCAGGGGGTCGTCGTGCCGCCCCAGCAGACGCGACCAGAGCCAGGGCAAGGCACCAGCCAGATCGGGGCGCTGGCGCAGCAACACCGACTTTGATGCTTCGTTGCCGGGTAGGCTTACCTGGCGCACGGGCGTGGTGGCGGGCAAAGGCCCCACGTCGAAGCGGAAGGTGTAGTAGGGCTCCTGCCCCATGCGCAGATCGGTGACCGTCAGGCGCCCCTGCTGGTTGCCCAGGCTGAAGAAGCCGTGGCTGAACTGAGCCACGCGCTCGACGTGAGGGTTGCTGGCATGTGCGGCGATCAACTCGGCACCGCGTTCGTGTGCGCGCCAGGTGATGGGGGCGTCACCATCGAGCAGTGAGCGGTAGGCCTCGTGGTAGTGGGTGGGGGTGACGGCCACCAGCCGCCACAGCACGGTGTTGAAGGGCGCAGGGGTGACGAGCAGGCCTTGTGCCTGGATGCCTGACGCCGCGAGCGATGCCTGCGCCAGCCGCTCCACGTGCTGCTGCGCGAACACGCTCCATCCCAGGTACAGGGTGCTCAAGGCGAGCCCTGCCAGGTTCCAGCGCAGGCCCTTGCCTGCTGCTCGCCACAGGGCAGCCAGCACACCTGCCACCAGCGGCAGCGTGTAGAGCGGGTCGATGATGAACACGCTGCCCACGCCGAAGGGGTGGCTGCTGAAGGGCTGCAGCAGCTGCGTGCCGTACACCGTCATCGTGTCGAGCAGCGGGTGGGTGACGAGCACCAGCCACAACGCCAGCAACCAGCGGCGGAACAGGGCGGGCTCGCCATGCAGGCGCGAAACCAGCCAGGCCAGCGCGGGCGCCGCCAGCGTCAGGTAGAACAGCGCATGGCTTTCGGCGCGGTGGCGCGTCATGTTCAGGATGGCGTCGCCGTGGTCGATGAACGCGTCTAGGTCTGGCAGCGTGCCCGCCACGGCGCCCCAAAGTGCAGACTTCCACACGGCGGTGCGCCGCCCCATGACGGCCACACTTACGGCGGCCCCCAGTGCAATTTGCGTGACTGAATCCATCAGGCTTGAACGGTGATGGGGAATTCGGCGCGCAGTCCGTCAGCGGTCTGGCGGAACGGAATGGTCAACGCCTGGCGGTCTGCATCGTCCAGGCGGCGCCAGAGGAAATCGCGCTCATTGTGCGGCTCGCCTGCCACGTAGAGCTGGGTGGTCAGCAGTTCCATGCGGTCGAGTTTGACCTTGACGTGGATGTGCGGCGTGCGCCCCGTGTAGGGAACGGGCTTGAGGGTGCGGAAGCGGTAGCGCCCGTCGCGGCCCACCGCCACTCTGCCAAAACCCTGGAACGCAGGGTCGGCCCGCCCCCCGTCGCCAGGGTGGTGGTAATGCCCGGCGTGGTCGCACTGCCAGATTTCCACCACCGCGCCGGCAACGGGCACGCCAGCCGTGTCGGTGACCACGCCCTCCACCCAGGCGGGGGTGCCCCGGGCGTCGGCCTGGCTGGCGTTGCGCAGCAGGTCGAAGTCGGTGTCTGCGGGCAGGCTGACGGGGTAGAAGGGGCCCTCGGTCTGCGGAGGTGTGGGGCGTAACACGCGGCCCTGCGCCAGTGCGGGCGTGAGCCAGGCTGGCGCAGAAAGGCTTGCCACCCAGGCGGTGCCCAGGGCAATGCAGCGGCGGCGAGACGTTGGCTCGGAGGACATGGGGCTCTCCTGGGTTTTGGGTGCAAGGTTGGATGGTTCGGGCGGGAGTGAGTTCCTTGGGTGGCGTGGATCACAAATTACGGCCATTTGTCACATCCTTGTCACTGGGGCGCCATAGATTCGTCGCATACGTGGCAGGGGTGTTTCCGAGAGGGCGGAGCATCGGCAGGCCGCTTTCCTGGATTTGCACAGATGCGTCTGCTACAGAACGTCCGCATAGGTACCCGGCTGGCCGGGGCTTTTGGTGTGGTGTTGGTGCTGATGTTGCTCATGGCGGGCGTGGGCCTGAGTGGTACGCAGCGGTTTTTTGAAGCTACCCGCGCGGTGTACGAGGACCGCACCGTGCCCTTGGGGCTGCTGGGCGACATGAACTACCTGGTGCAGCGCAACCGGGTGCTGGTGATGGACATGCTGCTGGACCCGGGCAACGCCAATGTGGAAAAGCGCACGGCGGAGTTGCAGCGCAACCTGGAGACCATTGAGTCGCTTTGGGGGCGCTACCGACAGACCCGCTTGACCGACCAGGAAGCCCAGCTTGCTGACGGTTTTGCCGCGTTGAAGGACCAGTACCTGCGTGAAGCTATCTTGCCCGCCGCCGAGGCCATGAAGGGCGGGCGCTTCGACGACACGATGGACATCTACATCAGCCGCATCAGCCCGACCGCGCCCAAGGTGCAGGCGGCGATACAGCAACTGGTGCGCATGCAGGTGGACGTTGCTGCCGAGGAATTTGAGCGAACACGTGACGTGCATTCCACCATGTTGGCCACCATGCTGGGCGCAGCGGGGCTGGCACTGGCGCTGGGTGGTGTGCTGGCGTGGCTCATTACCCGCTCCATTGCCCGGCCCCTGCGTGATGCTGTGGTTTTGGCCCGTGCCGTTGCGCAAGGTGACCTGACACGGCGCGTTGAAGCACAGGGCCGTGACGAGACTGCCGACTTGCTGCGAGCCTTGCAGACCATGAGTGACGGGCTGGCGTCTGTGGTGGCGCGCGTGCGCCAAGGTGCCGAAGGTGTTGCGTCTGGGTCAGGGCAGATCGCTGTAGGTACGGCGGACTTGTCGCAGCGTACCGAGGCGCAGGCTTCCAACCTGGAAGAGACGGCTGCTTCCATGGAGGAGTTGACCGCCGCCGTGCGGCAGAACGTGGCGACCGCGCAGGAGGCCAGCCGCATGGCCACGCAGGCCAGCGAGGCGGCCACGGGTGGCGCCGAAGTGGTGGAGCGCGTGGTGACCACGATGCACGACATTGCAGGAAGTTCGCAGAAGATCGCCGACATCATCGGGGTGATCGATGGCATTGCCTTCCAGACCAATATCCTGGCCCTGAACGCAGCGGTGGAAGCGGCACGTGCAGGTGAACAAGGGCGCGGCTTTGCCGTGGTGGCCGCCGAGGTGCGTGCCCTGGCACAGCGCAGTGCAGCCGCTGCGCGGGAGATCAAGGACCTCATCGGCGTGAGCGTTGAGCGTGTGGATGCCGGTGCTGGCCTGGTGGCCCAGGCTGGTGCGAGCGTGCGTGCCATGGTTGAGCAGGTGCATCGCGTGACGCAACTCATCAACGACATCAGCGCGGCGAGCCAAGAGCAGGCCGGTGGCATTGCGCAGATTGGTGACGCCGTGGCGCAGCTGGACCGTGTGACCCAGCAGAATGCCGCGCTGGTGGAGGAAAACTCCGCCGCTTCGGAAAGCCTGCGGCAGCAGGCAGACCGCTTGATAGAGGCGGTGGGGGTGTTTCACCTGCCTTCCGGCGCGTTGCGGCTCCGTTAAAGTGATGCCTGTTGTTCCACCGTGAGGAGAGACCATGAAAACCTTTGCCACCGCGTTGACCCTGTTGCTTGCGACCTTGGCCTTCCAGGCACAGGCGCAGGGCACGACTTGCCACGATGCCACGGCTGAGAAGAAGCTGGCAGGTGCTGCCAAGGCTTCTTTCCTGAAGAAGTGCGAGAAGGACGCGAAAGCCGCCTGTGAGGCCGCCGCAGCCGAGAAGAAGCTGCACGGCGCGGCCAAGGCCAGCTTCAACGCCAAGTGCTTCCGTGAGGCGGTTGGCACCGCCAACTGAGGCCGTGCGGGCCGCATGGCCCCGGTGGTTTGCAGGATGGTTGTTCGCCGCCCTGGCCTTGTGCTGGGGCGCGTCGGCGTTCGCCATGGTGCTGCATGGCCGCGTCGTTGGCGTGAGCGATGGCGACTCCATCAAGGTGCTGTCAAACGCACGCCAGACCCACAAGATACGGCTGGCGGGCATTGATGCGCCCGAGCGAGGGCAACCCTGGGCCAGCCGCTCGCGGCAGCACTTGGCGGCACTGGTGTTTGGCCGCGAGGTGGATGTGGAAACCGGCAAGATCGACCGCTATGGCCGCACCCTGGGCAAGGTGCTGGTGGATGGGCGCGATGCCGGGTTGGTGTTGCTACGGGCCGGCTTGGCCTGGCACTACAAGGCCTACCAGCACGAGCAGGTAGGCGAAGACCGCTGGCGCTATGCCTTGGCAGAACATGAGGCACGTGCCTACGCCGAAGGGCTCTGGGGCGACCCGGCCCCAGTGCCGCCCTGGGAATACCGCAAGTCGCGGCGTTGATCAGATTGAGGCGCCTTCCTCTGAGGCGTTAGTGCTCAGGTGCGCAAAGCACTCAATGATGTAGGTTCATTTCCCCCTTTAGATGGAGATGTTTTGCCCTTTTCTCCTGCTCGGCTATCAATATCCGCAATAACTTATATAAGTATTCGGTGTTTATACTGATGCGCTGGTACGCCTTGGTGCCGTAGTCTTGGGAACACGTTGACCAAGATTCCATTTTTTTACGTATTCGGAGCTCCCCATGCACATTTCTTCCACACGCCGCACCGTACTGAAGAGCACGGGAGCGATGGCGACACTGCTGTCGCTGG
>JAYSGB010000027.1:0-59047 GCA_041913045.1 Burkholderiaceae bacterium
TCAGCCACCCTTCACCGGGTTCATCTTTGTTGCACCTCGTCCTTGAATCCGCCCTGGAAATCATGGCAAAGACCTCAAGACAGCCCCATCCGCGCCATGTATGTCTCCACCAGTTCGAGCAAGGTGCTCAAGGAGGACACACTCAACAGGAACACGATCTGTCCGTGGATGCACTTCTGGCTGATTTTCAGGTCTACCTGCAGCAGCAGCACCACTTGCTCCGGGTCGCCATCCAGCACCAGTGCAGCCTGCGAATCACCAAAGCGGTGCACGGGGAGTGTGCTGTCGAACTGCACTGCAAACATGTCGGCCAGCACGCTCATGCTGGAATTCAGGATGATGTTGCCAATCTCGCACATCGCCTCCTGTTCGTACTCCGACAGCTCCTCGGCGCTGAGGTTGGTGCCACCCATCATCAAGCCGACGATCTCCAGCGCGTTAGCCTCGGGGAAGACCAGCATGGCCTGGGCCTGAAAGGGGCCCGAGAACTGCTGCGACACGGTGCTGAACTTGGTGAGAGGCTTGCCAGACAGTGCCATGGCGGCTTCGTTGGGCGAACACAGGCTCAGGCTCGGTGCCGACAGCAGCACCTCGTCCCCCACGATCATGCTCAGGCTGGACGCAGCCCGCCCCACCCCGATGTTGAAGATTTCCAGGAGCGCGTCGCGCTTGAGTTCGCTGACGTCAACCATGTTCACTTCCCGAAGAAAGCAAGTGCGGGCGCCACCGTGGCCTCGGTGATGGGCTTGCCCACGAAAAACAGACCTGCACGAGCTGCTGCGTCGCGCATGCGCTCCTGCACGTTGGCCGTGCACACGGCAATGCGTATGCCTGGGTGCTTCTGCAGAATTCGCTCGGCGGCTTCCAGACCATTGGTGCCCGGCATGTTCACATCCATGGTGATGAAGTCAGGCGCTTCCTCATCCACTCGCGCAATCGCCTCATCACCGGATGCGGCTTCTACGATGCGCCAATCAGGGCGCTGCGCAACAACGATAGCCTTGATCAGCATGCGTGACATGCGGCTGTCGTCAACGATCATGAGTAGCGGCTGGGTGTCAGACACGGGGCACCTTTCTTATGCTTGTGGATGCGGCACACGAGACTCTGGGCAACCCAGCAGTCTACCAAACGTCACACCCTCTGCCGTGGGTTAGAATCCCGCCAGTCAGGAGAGCGCTTCCCCCGAGGAAGCCGCCGAAGGCGCAGGACCGCTGATCGCGGTGGTCTGAACGCTCAGGCAAAAGGACTGGCAAACGCCGTCAGCCCCGAGGGGTTTGACTGCGCATCCCCACTGGAGAGAGGCCGCACACGATGCGGCCCACCGAAGGAGCAAGCCACCCGCAACGGATGGTGAATCTCTCAGGTAAAGCGGACAGCGGGGGCTAGATGCCGTGGTGATGGATGCCACGGCTGTTACATGCCCCCATGGAGTCCGCACATGACCAGCCCCGACACGTCCGCCACCCTGCTTCAGACACCGCTGAACGCCCTGCACATTGAACTGGGCGCGCGCATGGTGCCTTTCGCGGGCTACAGCATGCCTGTGCAGTACCCCGCGGGGCTGATGGCCGAGCACCTGCACACCCGCACGGCGGCGGGCTTGTTCGACGTGTCGCACATGGGCCAGTTGCGCCTGGTCGGCCCCGACGCTGCTGCAGCCTTTGAATCCCTCATGCCCGTGGACGTGATCGGCCTGGGCGTGAACAAGCAGCGCTATGGCCTGCTGCTCAACGACGAAGGCGGCATCATCGACGACCTGATGTTCGTCAACCGGGGCGACGACATCTTCGTGATCGTCAACGGTGCCTGCAAGGCAGGCGACATCGCCCACATCCAGGCACGTATTGGCCAACGCTGCCAGGTCATCCCCATGCCGGAACGTGCACTGCTGGCGCTGCAAGGCCCGCAAGCCGTGACCGCCCTGCAGCGCCTGCTGCCCGGCGTGGAAAAGCTCGTGTTCATGACCGGTGCCGCGCACCAGTGGAACGGTGCCAGCCTGTACGTGACGCGCAGCGGCTACACCGGTGAAGACGGCTTCGAGATCTCGTTGCCCGCCGAACACGCCGAGGCGCTGGCCCGCGCCCTGCTGGCACAACCCGAAGTCCAGCCCATCGGTTTGGGCGCGCGCAACTCCCTGCGCCTGGAAGCAGGCCTGTGCCTGTACGGCAACGACATCGACACCATCACCACCCCGGTGGAAGCCGCGCTCAACTGGGCCATGCAGAAGGTGCGCCGCACGGGCGGTGCCCGCGCGGGCGGCTTCCCCGGCGCCGGCAAGATTCTGGCGCAGCTTGACGGTACACAGCCGCCGCAACGCCTGCGCGTGGGCCTGATCGCCAAGGAGCGCGTGCCCGTGCGCGAGCACGTTGAACTGCAGAACGCCGCAGGCGAGCGCATTGGCGAAGTCACCAGCGGCCTGCTCGGCCCTTCCATCAACCAACCCATTGCCTTGGGTTACGTGCAGTCCGGTTATGCTGCGCTCGGCACGCAGGTGCAGGCGCTCGTCCGTGGCAAGGCGGTGCCGATGGAAGTGGCGCCCCTGCCCTTCGTGCCCAACCGTTATTTCCGTGGCTGATGCCACGCCCCCTTCATTTTTCCATCCACACCCAGGAGCCCACATGAGCCTGAAGTACACCCCCGACCACGAATGGATCCGCGTTGAAGGCGACATCGCCACCGTGGGCATCACGCACCACGCGCAAGACGCGCTGGGCGACGTGGTGTTCGTGGAACTGCCCGAAGTGGGCAAGGTCCTGGCCCAGAAGGATGTGGCAGGCGTCGTCGAGTCCGTGAAGGCTGCCGCCGACGTGTACATGCCCATCAGCGGTGAGATCACCGAAGTCAACGAAGACCTGCGCAACGACCCCGCGCTGGCCAACAGCGACCCGCTGGGCGCCGGCTGGTTCTTCAAGGTCAAGCTGTCCAACGCTGGCGAAGTCGCCGAGCTGATGGACGAAACCGCCTACGGCGAACTGACCAAGTAATTCCTTTTCCTCCGCAGACTGCACTGCCCCCCCCGGAGCCCGCCATGCTCATGCCCACCGCCCGGCCCCTGGCCGACCTGGAAAACGCCAACGAGTTCGTTGCCCGCCATATCGGCATCTCTGAAGCCGACGAGCGCCTGATGCTCTCGGTCATCGGCGAGGCCTCGCGCCGCGCCCTGATCGACGGAATCGTGCCGCGCAGCATCGCCCGCGCGCAGCCCATGGATCTGCCACCGGCAGTGACCGAGGCCGCCGCACTGGCAGAACTCAAGGCCGTGGCCAGCCAGAACCAGGTGCTGCGCAGCTTCATCGGGCAGGGCTACTACGGCACGCACACCCCGGGCGTGATCCTGCGCAACATCCTGGAAAACCCCGCCTGGTACACCGCGTACACGCCCTACCAGGCCGAGATTTCCCAGGGCCGCATGGAAGCGCTGGTGAACTTCCAGACGATGGTGACCGATCTCACCGGCATGGACATCGCCAACGCGTCCATGCTGGACGAGGCCACTGCCGCCGCCGAAGCCATGACGCTGGCCAAGCGCAGCGTCAAGGCCAAGGGCAACACCTTCATCGTCAGCGGCGACTGCCACCCGCAGACCATTGAAGTCATCCAGACCCGCGCCACACCGCTGGGCCTGACCGTGAAGGTGGTGCGCTCCACCGAAGAATGGCTGGCAGCCATTGCGGGTGATGATTACTTTGCCGCCATCAACCAGTACCCCGGCAGCAGCGGCTGGCTGGCCGACTGGCAGGCCAGCGCTGACCAGATCCACGCCAAGGGCGCTGCCCTGATCCTGGCCGCCGACCTGCTGGCCCTGACGGTGCTCAAATCTCCTGGCGAAATGGGGGCCGACATCGTGGTGGGCACCACCCAGCGCTTTGGCATGCCCATGGGCGCGGGTGGTCCGCACGCCGCCTACATGGCCTGCCGTGACGAATTCAAGCGTTCGCTGCCCGGCCGCCTGGTGGGCGTGAGCGTGGACACCCACGGCAACCCAGCTTACCGTCTGGCGCTGCAGACGCGCGAACAGCACATCCGCCGCGAAAAGGCCACTTCCAACATCTGCACGGCACAGGTGTTGCCCGCCGTGGTGGCCAGCATGTACGCCGTGTACCACGGGCCGCAGGGGCTCAAGCGCATTGCCGAACGCGTGGCGTCCTACACCGCCATCCTGGCCACCGGGCTGGATCAGTTGGGCGTGCGCGCAGTGCACCACACGGCGTTTGACACGCTCACGCTGGACGTGGGCGCTTCCGACGCAGCCGACGCCGTTCACCAGCGCGCCGTGGCCCAGGGCCTGAACCTGCGCCGCTTCGTGGGCGGGCGTGCCGGTTTCGTCGGCATCAGCCTGGACGAAACCACCACCCGCGACGACATCCGCCAACTGTGGAGCCTGTTCGCCAAGGAAGGCCAGACCCTGCCTAGCTTCGACGCCTTCGAAAAAGGCGTGGAAAGCCGCATTCCCGAAGAACTGCGCCGCACCAGCTCCTTCATGACGCACCCTGTGTTCAACAGCCACCACAGTGAGACAGGCATGTTGCGCTACATCCGCGCCCTGTCCGACAAGGACCTGGCGCTGGACCGCAGCATGATTCCGCTGGGCTCGTGCACCATGAAGCTCAACGCCACCAGCGAGATGATTCCCATCACCTGGCCGGAATTTGCCAACGTGCATCCCTTCGCCCCGGCCAACCAGTTACAGGGCTACAAGCTGCTGGACGAACAACTGCGCGCATGGCTGTGCCAAGCCACGGGCTATGCGGGCATCAGCCTGCAACCCAACGCCGGTTCGCAAGGTGAATACGCCGGCCTGCTGGCCATCCAGGGTTGGCACGCCTCGCGTGGCGAAGCTCATCGCAACATCTGCCTGATCCCCCAGTCTGCGCACGGCACCAACCCTGCCAGCGCACAGATGGTGGGCATGCAGGTGGTGGTGACCAAGTGCGACGAAAGCGGCAACGTGGACCTGGACGACCTGCGCGCCAAGTGCGAGCAGCACAGCGCGAACCTGGCCTGCGTGATGATCACCTACCCCAGCACGCACGGCGTGTTCGAGACGCAGGTGAAAGACCTGTGTGACCTGGTGCACAAGCACGGCGGCCGCGTGTACGTGGACGGCGCCAACATGAACGCCCTGGTGGGCGTGGCGGCGCCCGGCGAGTTCGGCGGCGACGTGAGCCACCTCAACCTGCACAAGACCTTCTGCATCCCGCACGGCGGTGGCGGCCCGGGCGTTGGCCCCGTCTGCGTGGTGGAAGATCTGGTCCCCTTCCTGCCCGGCCATGCCACCGCACAGGCGCAAGGTGCTTGCGGGGGTGCAGCGCCCATTGACACCAAGGTGGGCGCGGTTTCCGCAGCACCATTCGGCAACGCGGCCGTGCTGCCCATATCGTGGATGTACATCCGCATGATGGGCGCTGAAGGCCTGAAGCACGCCACCGAAGCAGCCATCCTTGCGGCCAACTACATCAGCAAGCGCCTGGCTGACCACTACCCCACGCTGTACGCGTCGGCCAACGGCCACGTGGCGCACGAGTGCATTCTGGACCTGCGCGGCCTGAAGGACACCAGTGGCGTGATGGCCGAGGACGTGGCCAAGCGCCTGATGGACTACGGCTTCCACGCCCCGACGCTGAGCTTCCCGGTGGCCAATACCCTGATGGTCGAGCCCACCGAGAGCGAAACGCTGGAGGAACTGGACCGTTTCATCGACGCGATGATCGCCATCCGCGAGGAAATCCGCCTGGTGGAAACCGGTGCCTGGCCCAAGGACGACAACCCGCTGAAGAACGCCCCGCACACGGCTGACAGCCTGATGAAGGCCGACTGGCCCCATCCCTATGGCCGCGACGTGGGCGCCGCCAGCGCCTCCACCCGCGCGCATGCCAAGTACTGGCCGCCCGTTGGCCGCATCGACAACGTCTATGGCGACCGCAACCTGTTCTGCAGCTGCGTGCCCGTGACCGACAGCGAATAAACAAGACTTCAAGGAGTATTCATGACCTTGCGCTCGCCCCACACCCAACATTTCGCCAGCGACAACTACGCTGGTATGTGCCCTGAGGCGACGCACTGGTTCATGCAGGCCAATGCAAGCGGCCACCAGCCGGGGTACGGCGACGACATCTGGACCCAGCGCTCCACAGACGCCATTCGCGACCTGTTCCAGACCGATTGCGATGTCTACTTCGTCTTCAACGGCACGGCGGCCAACTCGCTGGCACTGGCCGCCATGTGCCAGAGCTACCACTCGGTCATCTGCACGCCGGTGGCTCACATCGAGACTGACGAATGCGGTGGCCCCGAGTTCTTCTCCAACGGCTCCAAGCTGCTCATCACCGAGGCCGACAGCCCCGCTGCCCGTTTGGGCAAGATGACGCCTGACGCCATTGAACAACTCGTGACCAAGCGCAGCGACATCCACTACCCAAAGCCCAAGGTGGTCAGCATCACGCAGGCCACCGAGATGGGCACCGTTTACTCGGTGGAAGAGGTACGCGCCATCTCGGCCATTGCCAAGCGGCGCAAGCTCAAGCTGCACATGGACGGCGCGCGTTTTGCCAACGCCGTGGCAGCGCTGGGCTGCCACCCCAGCGAAATCACCTGGCGTGCCGGGGTGGACGTACTCTGCTTCGGCGGCACCAAGAATGGCCTGCCCATTGGCGAGGCGGTGGTCTTCTTCGACCGTGCACTGTCGGAGGACTTCGCCTACCGCGTCAAGCAGGCGGGGCAGTTGGCGTCCAAGATGCGCTTCATCTCGGCACCCTGGGTGGGGCTGCTGGAAGACAACGTGTGGCTGCGCAACGCCAGCCATGCCAACGCCATGGCCAAGCATCTGCACGAGGCCATCCGCCACATTCCGGGTGTGAACGTGCTGCACGCGCCGCAGGTGAATTCGGTGTTTGCCCAATTGCGGCCCCAGGCCATAGAGGCCATGTATGCCAAGGGTTGGAAGTTCTACCAGTTCATTGCCGGTGGCGGCTGCCGCTTCATGTGTGCGTGGGACACCACGCCCGAAGCTGTCGAAGCCTTCGCGGCCGACCTTCGCGAAACCTGTGCAGCCCACGCCTGAGGACGGCAAAACATGGCAGTCTCCGCCTTCGACCTGTTCAAGATCGGTATCGGCCCCAGCAGTTCGCACACCGTGGGCCCCATGCGGGCCGCACGCATGTTTGCACTGGGTTTGCAGTCAGCGGGCTTGCTCGAACAGGTGGCGCGGGTACGCTGCGCACTGTATGGCTCCTTGGGTGCCACCGGCAAGGGGCACGGCAGCGACAAGGCTGTGCTGCTGGGCCTGTGCGGACACGAACCCGAAACCGTACCCATCGAGGAAATCGAGCCAGCCATTGCAGCCATACAAGCCGACAAGCACCTGGCTTTGATGGGCAAGCACACCATTGCCTGGAACAGCAAGGAAGATCTGCTGTTCCACCGCACCCAGACCCTGCCATTCCACGCCAACGGCATGCTGCTGTCGGCGTGGGACACTGAGGGCAAGGTGTTGGCTGAGCGCACCTACTATTCAGTGGGCGGCGGCTTTGTGGTGAGCGAAGAAGTGGCTGCCGACGGCCAACGCCAGAAGGTCATTGCTCCGGATGCCACGCAACTGCCCATCCCGTTCCGCACGGGCGACGAACTGTTGCAGCGGTGCCGCGAGCATGGCTTGTCCATTGCTGGCGTGATGCGCGTGAACGAACGCCACTGGCGCAGCGATGAGGAAGTGCGCCGGGGTCTGCTGCACATCTGGTCTGTCATGCAAGGTTGCGTGGAACGCGGTTGCCGCACCGAGGGCACGCTACCCGGTGGGTTCAAAGTGACGCGACGCGCACCGCAACTGTACCGCGACCTCACCTCCAACCCTGAAAAGGCCCTGATGGACCCCCTCCAGGTGCTGGACTGGGTGAACCTGTACGCCCTGGCGGTGAACGAGGAAAACGCCGCGGGCGGCCGAGTGGTCACGGCGCCCACGAACGGCGCATCGGGCATTGTGCCTGCCGTGCTGCACTACTACCGGCGCTTTGTGCCGGGCGCCTCCGACGAAGGCGTGGTGGACTTCCTGCTCACGGCCGCGGCCATCGGCATCCTCTACAAGGAAAACGCCAGCATCAGCGGTGCCGAAGTGGGCTGCCAGGGCGAAGTGGGCGTAGCCTGCTCCATGGCCGCCGGTGCGCTGTGCGCGGTTTTGGGCGGCACCCCCGAACAGGTGGAGAACGCTGCCGAGATCGGCATGGAACACCACCTGGGCCTGACCTGCGACCCGGTGGGCGGCCTGGTACAGATTCCCTGCATCGAGCGCAACGCCATCGCCTCGGTCAAGGCCATCAACGCCGCGCGCATGGCATTGCGCGGCAATGGCACGCACTTTGTCAGCCTGGACAAGGTCATCAAGACCATGCGCGAAACCGGCGCCGACATGAAGGTCAAGTACAAGGAAACCTCGCGCGGCGGGCTTGCGGTCAACATCGTGGAGTGCTGAGGCCCGGCCTCCTCAGCCGGTTGCCCAAGGCTTGGGACGGCATTACACTGGGTCATAAGTGATCCATGCCATCCAATCATCAAGACGCCGAGGAGCCGTCATGAGCGAGACACCCGATTCCCTGAGCCCCACCGCCGAGCACTTCCTGAACAACACCGAAGGTGTCAAGTTTCCGAAGGCCCTGGCCAGCCAGTACCCTCGGATCATGAACCGCCTTGTCGAACTCAAGGACGACAAGGACGGGCTGCGCGCCTACTTCAACGAACTCACGCACGACCACCGGGGCGGCCGGCATGGCTTTCCGTTCGATGTGCTGATGGACATCCACGACCTGCGCGAAGCCATGCTGGGAGACCTGACGGGTTTCACCCTGGACGACAACAACAAGTGGGTGTCCTGACCGCCCAGCCCTCCACGCCTCAGTGCAGCACGAAGGCGTCCATTGCCAAATAGCTGTACATGACTTCCCGGGTCAGGTAGCTTGGAAGCGATCCGCCCGGCTCACCCCAGCCAGCCGCGCCCAGCGCAAAGAAGATAGGCAGGAAGTGCTCGTCGGTGGGGTGAGAGCGTACGGCGTGCGGCGCCAGTTCACGGTAGGCAAACAGCCGCTCACGGTCGCCAGACATGAGCGCATCTTCCACCCAGCGGCTGAAGGCCTCTACATAAGGCGCAGCCTGCGCATCTTGCTCGGGCCGACCAGTGAAGAACTCACGCAGGTTGTGCGTCATGCTGCCAGACCCCATCAACAGCACGCCTTGTTCGCGCAGCCCGCGAAGCGCCTGCCCGATGGCATAGACCTCCCGGGGGCCGAACGACGCGGGAAGAGCCACCTGAACCAAAGGTACATTGGCCTGAGGCAGCAAGTGCATCAACGGCACCCAGGCACCGTGGTCGAACGGACGCTGTGGGTCGGCGTGTGTCGGAACGCCTGCATCGGCCAACAGTTGCAACACCTGCTGCGCCAGCGCAGGTGCCCCGGCGGCCGGGTATTGCAACCTGTACAGCGGCTCGGGGAAGCCGCCAAAGTCGTGCCAGGTCTCGGGTTGGGCGCCTGTCATCACGGTGGCGTCTCGTGCCATCCAGTGCGGCGACATGACCACCACCGCCTTTGGCTTCAGTGCCTGAAGGGATTCGCCCCAGTTGCGCAGCGCAGGGCCGGTCTGGCCGGGGTCGAGCGCGAACATCGGCGAGCCGTGGGAAACGAACAAGGTGGGCAGAGGGGTGGTGGTATCCATGGGTTCCACTGTAACGAAACACAACGCTCTTGGCGTTCAAACCATTGCGGCTTCGCGTTCAATCTGGTTCGTCACTCACATCGGCGACAATGTTGAGGTTTGCCCACCATCGACTTTGCGCCACACATGTCCGCCGCATCTGCAGACCGCTATGCCGTCATCGGCAACCCCATCAGCCACAGCAAGTCCCCCGCCATCCACATGGCGTTTGCCGAGGCCACCGGCCAGAACCTGACCTACACTACCATTGAGGGCCCGCTGGGGCAGTTTGCCGCCACGGTAGACCGCTTCCGCACCGAAGGTGGCAAGGGGCTGAACGTGACAGTTCCCTTCAAGCTGGACGCCTGCGCCTACGCCACCGACCTGTCGGAAAGCGCAAGGGCGGCAGGCGCCTCCAACGCACTCAAGTTTGAGGGCGATCGCTGCCACGCCGAGAACTTTGACGGCACTGGTCTGGTTCGGGACATCACCCACAACCTGGGGCAAGCCCTGGCTGGCCGCCGTGTTTTGCTGCTGGGTGCGGGTGGCGCCACCCGTGGGGCGATTCTCCCCATCCTGCGTGAAGCGCCTGCCCTGCTCTTCGTGGCCAACCGCACGGTCGACAAAGCCACGGCACTGGTGCGTGACTTCCACGCTGGCGGCGCCAACACCAAGGTGCTTGCAGGCGGCGGCTACGACGACCTGAGCCAAGAGACCTTCGACGTTGTCATCAACGCCACGTCGGCCAGCCTGTCGGCTCAACTGCCTCCCGTACCGGCCAGCGCGCTCGCACCCAATGGCCTGGCCTACGACATGGTGTATGGCAAGGGTTTGACACCTTTCCTTCGCCTGGCCAAGGACAGCGGCGTGCGCCACCTGGCCGATGGCGTGGGCATGCTGGTGGAGCAGGCTGCCGAGGCATTCGCCTGGTGGCGCGGCGTTCGGCCCGACACCACCGAGGTCATCCGCCGCATGACCGTTCCTCTCGTTTGACCCACACCACACCTGCCATGAACCAGCTCGACGCCCTGAAGCAACACACCACGGTGGTGGCCGACACCGGCGACTTTCTGCAACTCGCCCAGTTCCAGCCGCGCGACGCGACAACCAACCCTTCGCTCATCCTCAAGTCGGTGCAAAAGCCAGAATACGCACCGCTGCTGCAAGACACGGTGCGCCGCTTCGGCAGCCGCCCGATGGACGAGGTGGTGGACCGCCTGCTGGTGCGCTTCGGCTGTGAGATTCTGTCCATCGTGCCCGGACGTGTTTCCACCGAAGTGGACGCCCGCCTGAGCTTCGACACAAATGCCACCATTGCCCGTGCGGAGCGGCTCATCGAGCTGTACCAGGCCGAGGGCGTGCACATCGACCGCGTGCTGATCAAAATTGCCTCCACCTGGGAAGGCATCCAGGCGGCAGCATACCTGGAGCAACGCGGCATCCACACCAACCTGACGCTGCTGTTCTCGTTCTGCCAGGCGGTGGCCTGCGGGCAGGCCAAGGTACAGCTGATTTCGCCTTTCGTGGGGCGCATTTACGACTGGTACAAGAAACAGGCTGGCAGCCAGTGGAACGAAGCCGCCAATGCGGGCGTCAACGACCCCGGCGTACAGTCCGTTCGCAACATCTTCAACCACTACAAGCACTTTGGCATTGCCACCGAGGTGATGGGGGCGAGCTTCCGCAACGTGGGGCAGATCGTGGCGCTGGCCGGGTGCGATCTTTTGACCATCAGCCCTGAACTGCTGGCACAACTGGCTGCCACCGAAGCGCCGTTGAACAAGGCGTTGGACGCGGAGGCTGCGCGCGGCATGACTCTGCCTGCCGTGCACTACGACGAACCCGGCTTCCGTCTGGCATTGAACGAAGACGCCATGGCCACCGAGAAGCTGGCCGAGGGCATTCGCGCCTTCTGCGCAGACGCGGTGAAACTGGAGAACCTGCTGAAGGCGGCCTGAGTCCGCGCCCTTTGCATTGGGTGCGAACTTGGAGTAGATTCGATGGTTTTCCTCGCAGGTTATTGATTTCATGGAGAACAATCTCCCCCCCATTCCGGCCAAGCGCTACTTCACCATTGGTGAGGTGGGCGAGTTGTGCGGCGTGAAGCCCCACGTGCTGCGTTACTGGGAGCAGGAATTCACGCAATTGCGCCCCATGAAGCGGCGCGGCAACAGGCGTTACTACCAGCACCACGAGGTGTTGATGATCCGCCGCATTCGTGAGTTGCTGTACGAGCAGGGCTTCACCATCAACGGGGCGCGCAACAAGCTGCAGGAGCTGGCGCAGCAGGAACGCGAACAACGGCGCGCGGGCGGCCCCCTGGCCGCCACGGAGTCCACTGAGGCCGCGGCTGAAATGGAATCCGCCACCACGGTGAGCGGTCCGCTGAACTGGGGAAAGGTGCGAGCGGAACTGCTGGCCATAAAGAAACTTCTCAACGATTCCGTAATGGCGTGATTTCACGCTATAATTTGAGGCTTACGGCGTGTAGCGCAGCCTGGTAGCGCACTTGCATGGGGTGCAAGGGGTCGCGAGTTCGAATCCCGCCACGCCGACCATACAGACGAAAGCCCGGTTCCTAAAGGAACCGGGCTTTTTTCTTTCCCGAATGCACCGCATCGATACGCCAATCCGGTGCACACCTTCCCCAAACCACCCCATTTGCGCACGTCTTTGATGCGCAAATCTTGCATACAACCCTGAAAAACGCTGGCACGGTTCTCGCAAGGTGTGGCTCAACAACGAGCCCACACCATGAACTCCAGCGTCATTGCAGACCGCATCGTCGAAGCCATACTGGCCCAGAAACTGGCGCCGGGTAGCCGCCTGGGCGAGCAGGCGCTGTCCATACTGTTCGACTGCAGCCGCACCCTTGTGCGCGAGGCCATGATGCAGCTCACCGCGCGCGGCATCGTCACAGTGAGCGCGCGGCGCGGCTGGTACGTGGTGCAGCCGTCGGAGGCGGAAGCACGCGAGGCCTTCGAGGCCCGCCGCGTCATCGAAACTGGTCTGATCCGCAGCGCCGCCCCGATGGACAAGACCAAGCTCACCCGGCTCAAGCGCCACATTCAGGAAGAAAAGGCCGCGCTACAAGGTGACGACGTGGGCCGCCGCAGCTACCTGCTGGGCGACTTCCACGTCTGCCTGGCCGAATGCCTGGGCAACCAGTTGCTGGCTGACACGCTGCGCGACTTCACGGCGCGCACCACCCTCATCGCCATGCTCTACCAGTCCACGCACGACGCGGTGCAGTCCTGCAACGAGCACGTGGAAATCGTGCAGGCGCTGGAGCGTGGCGACACGGCAAGCGCCGAAGCGCTGATGGCCACACACATTGGCCATGTGCAGCAGGCGCTGCGGCTGGACGCCGTGGTGGCCGACCCGCTGGCCCAGTTGCGCGAAGCGCTCTCGCCCGTGGGCGGCGCACCCAGTCCCGCAAAACGCTCCCGGCGCAAGGCGGGCAGCACCGACACCACCGATCCCCTTCCCTCCTCAACCTACCTCGGAGCCGTTCTATGAAAGTCACCAAACGTCACCTGCTCGCCGCCAGCATCGGCCTGGCCCTGCTTGGCACCACTGGCCTGGCCAGCGCCCAGAATGCCCTGGCCGACATCGAGAAGACCAAGCTCATCAAGATCGCCATCCCCACCGACTTTCCGCCCTACGGCTTCGTGGGCATCGACCTGCAACCCCAGGGCCTGGACGTGGACATGGCCAAGTACATCGCCACCAAGATGGGCGTGAAGATCGAGCTGGTGCCCGTGACCAGCGCCAACCGCATTCCCTACCTGCAGAGCAAGAAGGCCGACCTCGTCATCTCCACCCTGGGCAAGAACCCCGAGCGTGAGAAGGTGATCGACTTCACCGCTGCCTACTCGCCCTTCTTCCAGGGCATCTTTGCACCCAAGTCCATGGCCATCAAGGGCCTGGGCGATCTGGCAGGCAAGAGCGTGGCCGTTACGCGCGGCGCCATTGAAGACCAGGAGCTGACCAAGCTGGCCCCCACTGGTACCGACATCAAGCGCTTCGAGGACAACAACGCCACGGTGTCGGCGTTCGTGTCCGGGCAGACACAACTGATTGCCACGGGCGTTTCAGTGGCCGAGAACATGATGCAGCGCAACCCGCAGCTGGGCACCGAGTACAAGGTGCTGCTGAAGGACAGCCCCAACTTCATCGGCGTGGCCAAGGGCGAGGACGCACTGCGCCAGAAGGTCAACGCCATCATCGCCCAAGCCAAGACCAGCGGCGACCTGGACAAGCTGGCCCAGAAGTGGCTGAAGCGCCCGGCAGGCAACCTGCCCGAGTGAACGTGACTCCCCAGAAAGCAGGCCATGGCCATCGAACTTGACTTCTCTGCCGTGCTGATCGAGTGGCCCATGCTGCTCAAAGGCGCGGCCTGGACGCTGGGGCTCACGGCGGTGTCTGCCGTGGTGGGCCTGCTGCTGGGCATTGCCTGCGCCTGGGGCCGCACTGCCGGTGCGGCGCCGCTGCGCTGGGCGGTGGGTGCCTATGTGGAACTGATCCGCAACACGCCCTTCATCGTCCAGCTCTTCTTCATCTTCTTCGGCCTGCCTGCACTGGGCCTGCGCATTTCGCCCGAATGGTCCAGCGTGATCGCCATGGTGGTGAACCTGGGTGCCTACGCCGCGGAAATCGTGCGGGCAGGTGTGCAGGCCACACCGCGCGGGCAGATCGAAGCAGCCATCAGCCTGGCGCTGACGCCGGCGCAGACCTTCACGCGTGTGGTGCTGCCGCCTGCGCTGAGGCGTGTGTGGCCTGCGCTGGTGTCGCAGATCATCATCGTCATGCTCGGCTCGGCCGTGTGCGGCCAGATTGCCACCGAGGAACTGAGCTACACCGCCAACCTGATCCAGAGCCGCAACTTCCGCGCGTTTGAGGCTTTCATCGTGGCCACGGGCATGTACCTGCTGCTGGCCATTGCCGTGCGGCACGTGCTCAACCGGCTGGGGAACCGGCTGCTTTTCGGGGGGCGCCACCGTGGTTGACTTCACCATCTGGGACATCTTGCGCAACCTGCTGCTGGCCATACGCTGGACCGTTGTGCTGTCGCTGATCGCCTTTGTGGGCGGAGGCCTGGTGGGACTGTTGCTGCTGGTACTCCGCAGTTCCGGCAAGCCCATGCTGCAGCGGCTGGTGGCGGGCTACGTGCAGCTGTTCCAGGGCACGCCGCTGCTGATGCAGCTGTTCCTGGCCTACTTCGGGCTGGCACTGCTGGGCTTTGAAACATCGGCCTGGTTTGCCGCCAGTGCGGCGCTCACGCTGTACAGCAGCGCCTTCCTCACCGAAATCTGGCACGGCTGCGTGCGCGCCATTCCGCGCGGCCAGTGGGAAGCGGCGCAAAGCCTGGCCATGAACTTCGTGGAGCAGATGCGCCACGTCATCCTGCCGCAGGCCGGTCGCATTGCCGTGGCACCCACGGTGGGCTTTCTGGTGCAGGTCATCAAGGGTACGGCACTGGCCTCGGTCATCGGCTTCGTGGAGCTCACCAAGGCTGGCACCATGATCACCAACGCCACCTTCCAGCCCTTCCTCGTCTACAGCCTGGTCGCGTTGCTCTACTTCGCCCTGTGCTTCCCCATCAGCTTTTATTCCCGCGTTCTGGAGGCCAAGCTCCATGCCAAACACTGAATCCCTCGCAGCAGTCAGCATCCGCGGCCTGCGCAAGTCCTACGACAGCAACGAGGTGCTCAAGGGCATCGATCTGGACGTTCGCCCCGGCGAGGTCATTGCCATCATCGGCAAGAGCGGCTCGGGCAAGAGCACTTTGCTGCGCTGCGTGAACGGGCTGGAAACCTTCCAGCACGGCGAATTGCGCGTGCAAGGCCAGCCGCTGGTCTACAACGATGCCGCCGCCATGCGCGCTCTGCGCCAGCAGGTGGGCATGATCTTCCAGCAGTTCAACCTGTTCCCGCACCTGAGCGTGGGCCGCAACGTCATGCTGGCGCCGGGTTTGGTGAAGAAAACCGACGCCAAGACGCTGGAAACACGCGCACGCCAGTTGCTGCAACGCGTGGGCCTTGGGGACAAGTTCGACGCCTTCCCCGACCAGCTTTCGGGTGGGCAGCAGCAGCGCGTGGCCATTGCGCGGGCGCTGGCAATGGAGCCGGGCATTCTGCTGTGCGACGAGATCACCTCGGCGCTGGACCCGGAGCTGGTGGGTGAGGTGCTGGCTGTGGTGGAAAGCCTGGCACAGGAGGGAATGACGCTGCTGATGGTGACCCACGAAATGAACTTCGCGCGCAAGGTGAGCGACCGCGTCATCTTCATGCACCAGGGCCGGGTGCATGAGGCGGGCGCGCCAGACGAACTGTTTGCCAACCCGCAGACGGCGGAACTCAGGCAGTTTCTGTCGTCCATTCATTGAAATTGGCGTTGAAACTTGCATCCTTGAAATGGTATAAACTGTATAAACCATTTCAAGGAGAATCTTGTGAGCAGCGCCAAGAAGACAAAACCAGCATCCGCCGACAAAGACGTCAAGACCAAGCTGGTCCGCGACAGCTTCACCATTCCCAAAAATGAATACGCAGCACTGGACGCGTTGAAGACACGTGCCCTGCAGCTGGGGCTGGCAGCCAAGAAAAGCGAGTTGCTGCGCGCTGGTTTGATGGCGCTTTCCACCATGAGCGATGCGGCTTACAAGACGGCCCTGTCTGCCGTGCCCACGCTGAAAACGGGCCGCCCGAGCAAAAAGGACGACAAGGCTGCCCAGGCAACCGTGGTGCCCGTGCCCGTGCCTGTGCCCAAGGCCGCACCCGCAACTGCCAAAAAGGCCGTGAAAACCGCGTCAGCCAAACAAGCTGCCCCAGCACCTGTGGCCAAGAAGGCACCTGTGCGCAAGGCCGCAGCCAAGCGCGCCTCGGCCTGAACCAGCGCCGCGCAGGCGGCAAGGCAGTCAGAGCAGTTCCGGCGTCTGGACCGTGAGAATGACCGTCTGCATGCGCCCGTACTTTTCACGCTGGCGCAGCCACCAGACGGCGCCCTTGCGGATGGAGCATTCCTCCTCCTTCAAGCCCAACAGCCGCGCCACCACGCGCCCGAGCGTGGGCTGGTGGCCAACCACCAGCACGGGCTGACGGGCGTCCGGCCACTGCACAGCTCCGAGCAGTTCTTCGGGGGTGGCGTCGGGCCGCAACTCGTTGCGCACACGGTACTTGCGTCCCAGGGCAATCACGGTCTGCTCGGTGCGCACGGCTGGGCTGCACCAAATGCGCACGCCATCGGGAAGCTGCCTGTCGAGCCATGCTGCCATGCGGGCGGCCTGCTTTTCGCCTTTGGCTGTGAGTCGGCGTGACAGATCACCGCCACCGCCCTCGTCCGTTTCTTCCAGGTCTTCAGCCTCGGCGTGGCGCCACAGAATCAGGTCCATCGTCATCCCTTGGTTCCGTAGCGCGCCATCAACGCCGACTGTGCCGAATGCACCAGGCCGCGTTGCTTGCCCTGTGCCTGGACTGCGCGAACATACGTGCCGTCTGGCTGCAAGAGCCAGGCGTCGCGCGTGTCCTGCAGGTACTGGTGAATACACTCTTCCATCAGTCGCTGGCGCAGCGCCGGGTCGGTCACGGGCCATGCCAGTTCAACGCGCCTCAACATGTTGCGGTTCATCCAGTCGGCGCTGGACAGCCACAACTCTTCCTGCTCACCGCGCTTGAAGTAGAACACCCTGGAGTGTTCCAGCAACCGCCCGATGATGGAGCGGATGCGCACGTTGTCGGTGTAGCCGGGCACACCTGCAGGCAGGATGCAGGCCCCGCGAACGATCACGTCGATCTGCACGCCCTGCTGTGAAGCCTGAGCCAGGGCGCGCGCCAGCGGCTCGTCTGTCAAGGCATTCATCTTGAGAATGATGTGTGCCTCCTGGCCCTTGCGTGCCGCAGCCACGGCAGCGTCAATGCGATCCAGCATGCCCTTGTGCAGATGGAAAGGCGCAATCATGGCCTTGTTGAGCTTGGGCAGACGGTTCTGGCTAGCCAGGTGCAGGAACACCTGCTCCAGGTCGGCAGTGAGCGCGTCGTCGGCCGTGAGGTAGCTCACGTCGGTGTAGAGCTTGGCCGTGCCTGGGTTGTAGTTGCCGGTGGACACATGCGCGTAGCGGCGGATCTTGCCCCCCTCCCGCCGGGTGACCAGCAACATCTTGGCGTGCGTCTTCAAGCCGACGATGCCATACACCACCTGCGCACCCACGGACTCCAGTTGCTCGGCGTGGTTGATGTTGGCTTCTTCATCGAAGCGGGCCTTCAACTCCACCACTGCAGTCACTTCCTTGCCACGCCGCACGGCCTCGCGCAGCAGATCGGCCATCTCACCTTTGGAGCCTGTGCGGTAGATGGTCTGCTTGATGGCCAAGACGTCTGGGTCTTCCACCGCTTCACGCAGGAAAGCCAGCACGGCATCGAAGTTTTCGTAGGGTTGGTGGATGAGAACGTCGCCCTGCTTGAGCCGCTCGAAGAAGGACTGCCCCGGAGTGAGCTGCGTGGGCCAGCCTGGCTGGTAACGCTCGAACCTGAGTGCCGGTGCGTCAACCATGTCGATGAGCTGGTTCAGGCGCACCAGATTCACCGGGCCAGCCACGCGGTACAGCGACTCAGGCGGCAGGCCGAACTGCTGGAGCAGGAAGTCCGACAGGAACTCGGAAGAACCGGCTGACACCTCCAGCCGCAGCGCCTGCCCGTAGTGGCGCTGCTGCAAACCCAGCCGCAGGGCCGTGCGCAGGTTCTTCACCTCTTCCTCGTCCACCGCCAGGTCGGAATGGCGCGTCACGCGGAACTGCGAGAACTCCGTCACCGTGCGCCCGGGGAACAGGTCGTTCAGGTGCGAACGGATGATGCTGGAAATGGACGCAAAGTGGATCTGTTTGGAGCCTTTGACGCCAGGAATGCGTGCGAAACGCGGCAACGCACGTGGCACCTTGACGATGGCCACTTCGTTCTCGCGCCCAAACGCGTCGCGGCCGCTGAGGCGAACGATGAAGTTGAGCGACTTGTTGGCCACCTGCGGAAACGGGTGGGAAGGGTCCAGGCCAATGGGCAGCAGCAGCGGCTGCACCTCTTGCATGAAGTATTCCTTCACCCAGCGGCGCTGGCGGGCGTTGCGTTCGCTGTGCGTGAGAATCTTGATGCCACGCTTCTCCATCAGCGGCATCAATTCGTCGTTGTAGATGGCGTACTGCTGTGCCACCAGTTCATGCACCTTGGCGGACACATCGGCAAAGGTCTGCGCCGTGATGGGGCCGCGCTGCTCGTTGGTGAGCTTGGCACTCAGGTGGGGAGCAAAGCGCACCTCAAAGAATTCGTCCAGGTTGGACGACACGATGGCCAGGTAGCGCAGCCGCTCCAGCAGCGGCACCTCGGGCCTCCTCGCCCAGTCCAGCACCCGCTCGTTGAAGGCCAGGATGCTTTGATCGCGGTCAAGGAACGCAGGCTTTGCGTTGAAGGAATTGACACTCATGTGGGGCCGGAAAGCAGTGTTTCTTATGGGTATGTTTCCAACATTATTCAGCAGCCAGATGAAATTTGTGTGACATGCCCGTGACCGTTTGTGACTTGTGCATGTGATCTGGCTTCGCTAGGCCAATGCAAGACCTCAAGTTGACCATCCCGATGCTCGACCAGGGCGGTCAGGCTTTCCACCCAATCGCCGTCGTTGCAGTAGAGCGTGCCGTCGATGGTGCGCATTTCGGCACGGTGAATGTGCCCGCAAACCACCCCGTCCAGCCCACGCTTGCGAGCTTCGGCTGCCACCGCACCTTCAAACTGAAGCACGTAGTTGAGCGCCGACTTGACCCGGTGCTTGAGGTATTGCGACAGCGACCAATAGGGCAGGCCCAGGCGCGCCCGCAGCGAATTGAGGTGGGTGTTGAGCCGCAGCGTCAACTCGTAAAGGTTGTCACCCAGGTAGGCCAGCCATTTGGCGTACTGGATCACGCCGTCGAAATGGTCACCATGGATGACCCACAGGCGCCGTCCATCGGCCGTGGTGTGCACGGCCTCGTCCACCACGTCCACCCCACCGAACTTGTGGCCGATGAAGTGTCGGGCAAATTCGTCGTGATTGCCCGGCACGAAGATGACCTTGCAGCCCTTGCGCGCACGGCGCAGGATTTTCTGCACGACATCGTTGTGGCTCTGGGGCCAGAACCAGCGGCGGCGCAGCTGCCAGCCGTCGATGATGTCGCCCACGAGGTAAAGCCTGTCGCTGGGGTGCGCCTTTAGGAAAGACAACAGGGCCTTGGCCTGGCACCCGGGCGTGCCCAGGTGCACGTCGGAGATGAACACCGTGCGCAGACGCTCCCTGCCCTTGTCGGGAATGTCATCGTCGTCCTGGTCGGCATCGGCATCGCCCGCCAGATCGGCGGCCATACGGCCATCGGGTGCCAGCGGCATGCGCATCACATCCCCAGAAAGTGCTTGCGGTAACGAGGCGGCATGTCTGCCAGGCGCATCAGCATGGGCAGGTCGGCTGCGTTGAAGTCGGGGTCCCAGGCGGGCGCCCCGAGCACCTTGGCGCCCAGGCGCAGGTAGCCCTTGATGAGCGCTGGCGGCTCCACTTGCAGGGAATCGTCCAGCTCGTCAACCGGCAACGGCAGGCGCGGGCGCACGTGGTATTCGATGGAGGCCATGTGCTTTTCGCGCACCTGGCGCCAGATGCTGGCTGCTGCGTGACCGCCGCCCACCATGCCGTGGGGGCCTTCGTGCTGCATGGGGATGCTGGCGCAGCCGATCATGGTGTCCAGCTGGTTGCGCACCATGAATTCGGCCAACGCCCCCCACAACGCCATGATGACACCGCCGTGGCGGTGTTCCGGGTGCACGCAGCTGCGGCCCAGTTCCACCATGTTATTGCGCAGGAAGCGCAGGCGGGTCAGGTCGAACTCGGTATCGCTGTAGAAACCGCCGACACGCTTGGCCTGCGCCGGGGTGAGCACGCGGTAGGTGCCCACCACCTGGCTGGTTGCAGCATCGCGCACCAGCAGGTGTTCGCAGTAGTCGTCGAACAGGTCAACGTCGTGGCCGGGCACGGTCTTGGGCAGGCGTGCGCCCATCTCCGCGGCGAACACGTCGTACCTCAGCTTCTGCGCTTCGCGAACTTCGTCCAGATGGCGTGCCCATGCCACTTCGATCCCACTGCCCGCAGGCCGGGCATCCAACGGTTGCGGCGCCAGTTGCCCCGGATGAAGTGACCCCCTGGGCAAAGACAGGGGGGAAAGGTTCAGCGTTGGGGTGGGCAGTTCTTTCATCGTGCACTCCTTGGGTTCATGCGCCGCTTGGCTTCCCACCGATTCTTCGGAAACTGCATTACACAGCCATGGCTCGCGCATGACGTTTCAGTGACATCGGCTTGGCTGGAGATGTCACAAGAGGTTCACGACATCGCCACCGCGCTGTCACAGCTGCGGCCCAGCATGCATGGACACAAAGGAGTACCAAGCATGAAGGTGACCGTGGTGGGTGCAGGTTATGTGGGGCTGGTGACGGCGGCTTGCCTGGCCGAACTGGGCAACCAGGTGGCGGGCGTGGACAACGACCACGGGCGCGTGGCCCTGCTGCAAGCCGGGGGCATACCCATTTACGAGCCCGGTCTGGACGAATTGGTGCAACGCAACCTGCAGGCAGGGCGCCTGACCTTCACCACGGCCATGCCGCAGGCCGTAGCCCATGCCGACGTGATCTTCATTGCGGTGGGCACACCGCCACAGGAAGACGGCTCTGCCGACCTGCAGCACGTGTTGGACGTGGCAACGCAAATCGGCATGCACATGCGCGGCTTCAAGGTGGTGGTCAACAAATCCACCGTGCCTGTGGGTACGGGTCTTCAGGTGCACGCCGCAGTTCAGGCCGAGCTGCGCAAGCGCGGTTTGCCGTCGCTGGCATTTGCCGTGGTGTCCAACCCGGAGTTTCTGAAAGAAGGTGCCGCGATCGACGATTTCATGCGGCCCGATCGCATCGTGGTGGGCATTCCGGAGGGCCCTTCGGGCGAACAGGCCCGGACGCTGATGACACGGCTTTACGCCCCCTTCAATCGCCACCACGAACGCACCGTCTGGATGGACGTGCCCAGCGCCGAACTCACCAAGTACGCAGCCAACGCCATGCTGGCCACGCGCATCTCTTTCATGAACGAAATGGCCAACCTGGCCGACCGCGTGGGAGCCGACATTGATGCGGTGCGCCGCGGCGTGGGGGCCGACCAGCGCATAGGCCACAGCTTCCTTTATGCTGGCACAGGCTACGGCGGCAGTTGCTTCCCCAAGGACACGCGGGCTCTGGCGCACACCGCCGCCCAGCATGGTTTGAAGCTGCAGGTGGTGGATGCGGTGGAGAGCGTCAACCGGGCCCAGAAGCAGCGTTTGGTGCAGCATGTGCTTGCACGCTTCGGCAACGATCTGCATGGGCGGCGCTTTGCCATCTGGGGGCTGGCTTTCAAGCCCAACACCAACGACATGCGCGAAGCCCCAAGCCGAACCGTCATCCGCGAGCTGCTGGCGCGTGGCGCCGAGCTTGCCGTGCACGACCCCGTGGCCATGGACGAGGCCCGGCGCACCCTGGGCGCAGACCTGTGTGACATGGTGAACGCACTGGACCGCCTGCACTTTGCCGAAGCTCCCATGCAGGCGCTTGAAGGTGCGGATGCCCTGCTGGTGTTGACCGAATGGAAGTGCTTCCAAAACCCCGACTTTGCAGCCATGCGTGCATGCATGCACCAACCTGTGGTGCTGGACGGCCGCAACCTGTATGACCCGCAGCAGATGGAAGAGTTGGGCTTTGTTTACCAAGGCATAGGCCGACGCAACGCCCTGGCTCGCGCGGCGCTGGGCATGCCCACGGCAAGCCTGCCCACCCAAGGCGAGCCGATACACCTGGCCCTCTGACCCACTACATGCCACAAGGCTTTTACTGGCTGATCACCGCGCAGTTCTTCTCGGGCCTGGCAGACAACGCCCTGCTCATCGTTGCGCTGGCCTTTTTGCACGAGCAAGGTTACGCGGCCTGGTGGGCGCCCATGTTGAAGTTCGCCTTCACCTGGGCCTACGTGCTGCTGGCGCCAGTGGTTGGCACCTGGGCCGATGCCGTGCGCAAAAAAGCGCTCATGGGCGGGATGAACGCGGTCAAGCTGGCCGGTGCGGCCACCTTGCTGCTGGGCGTGCACCCGCTGCTGGCCTTTGCCCTGGTGGGGCTGGGCGCCTCGGCCTATGCACCAGCCAAATACGGCCTGGTGACCGAAACGGTACCCCCCAACCGCCTGGTGGCTGCCAACGGCTGGCTGGAGGTCACCGTGGTGCTGTCCGTGCTGCTGGGCGTGGGGCTGGGTGGGTGGCTGGTCTCTGGCGCGTTCGACACATCCATCACCGCCCTGCACGACCTGCTGGTGCCTACCCGGCTGGGTGGCGCCATGGGGCTGGTGCTGGCCCTGTACCTGCTGGCCGGTGTGCTGAACGTGGGTACGCCAGGGCGGCCGCCACGCCTGCGTTGGCGCGACATATCACTGCCTCACCTGTTGCACGACTTTCGCGAAGGCAACGCCCGGCTGTGGCGCGATCCGCTGGGCGGTCTGTCGCTCGCCGTGACCACGCTGTTCTGGGGTGCCAGCGCGGTGATGCAGTTTGCCGTGCTGCGCTGGGCCGTCGACGTGCTCGGCCTGCCACTGGATCGCGCAGCCTACCTGCAGGCAACCGTGGCCGTGGGTGTGGTCACAGGTGCCGCCGTGGTGGCACACCGCGTGGCGTTGCAACGCGCCCCAAAATTGCTGCCCTGGGGCATTTTGCTGGGCCTGCTGGTGCCTGCCGCAGCCTGGGTCACGCACTGGGGCTGGGCCTTGCCGGTGCTGCTGCTCACGGGTGCCGTGGGCGGCGCGCTGGTGGTGCCCATGAACGCCTTGCTGCAATACCGTGGGCACCGCCTGCTCGGCCCCGGGCGCTCCATCGCCGTGCAAGGCTTCAACGAAAACCTCAGCATATTGGTGATGCTTGCCGTGTATGCCCTGCTGCTGGCGCTTGGACTGCCCATCGTGCCGCTGATGGTAGGTCTTGGCCTGTTGCTGGCGGCAGGCATGGCCACCTTGTGGTGGAAGACCCGCCCGCTACACCTTTAACAGCCGCAACCAAACTTCCTCTACCTGCCGGACGATGTGACTCCAGTCCAGCGCCAGCGTGGATTCCCTGGCCCCTTGGCGCAAACGGTCGGCAAGCGAGGGTTGGCTGGCCAGATCGGTGGCTCGCCGCACAAAGGCGTCCTCGTCGCCAAACGGGGCCAGCAGGCCGTTGTCGCCGTGACGAATCAACTCGGCACCTGCAGCATAGTCAAAAGCCAACACAGCCAGGCCGCTGGCCATGGCCTCTGGCGTGACGTTGCCATAGGTCTCTGTCAGGCTGGGGAAGAGAAACATGTCGGCGCTGGCGTAGTGTTCGGCCAGATCCAAGCCGCTGCGCGCACCCGCCATGATGGCGCCAGGGCAGCGTGTCTGGAAGGCTTCGCGCTCGGGGCCGTCGCCCACCACCACCAACCGCAGGCCCTGCTGCTCGGCGCGCATGGCGTCGAAAGCACGAGCCAGCAGGCCGAGGTTCTTTTCCGGGGCCAGCCGCCCTACCGACAGCACCACCTTTTCACCGGGCGCCACGCCCCAGCTCGCCCGCAGGGCCTCGTTGCGTCGTGCAGGGTCGAAACGCTGGGTGTCCACGCCACGCGCCACCACCAGCAGCCGCTCAAACCCCAGGGCAGCCAAGTCTGCCTGCAAACCGGGCGTGGGCACCATGGTGCATTGGGCCAGGTTATGGAACTTGCGCAGGTAGGCTGCTATGGGTTTTTTCAGCCAGCCTATGCCGTAGTGGCTGCTGTACGCATGAAAGTTGGTGCGGAAATCGGTGCTCACCGGCAGTTTGAGCTTGCGCGCTGCCTGCAGCGCCGACCAGCCCAGCGGCCCCTCGGTCGCAATGTGGACCACGTCGGGCCGGCGCAAGGACCACATCGAAACCAATGCCTTCTTGGCGGGCATGCCCATGCGCAAATGGGGGTAGCGCGGAATGGGCAGACCGCGCATCAGCACCTGCTCGAACCCCGGCTGGCTGTCGGCCTGGTCGGCACGGGTCTGGCGTGGGCGCACGAGCTGAATGTCGTGATTGCGCGACTGCAACCCACGCACCAGCCGGTCAATCGTCAGCGCCACGCCATTCACCTCGGGTGGGTAGGTCTCGGTCACGAGCGCGACGCGCAACGAACACTGCGAGGGGGGAAAGTTCTCGACCAGCAAGGTCTCGGGTGCGGAGGTGTCCATACCAGACATGGTCCGTGCGCCAGATAACACGCGTGTGACAACCCCCCCCGAACCGCTACAAGCGTATGACCACAGCGGCGCTGTCACCCCTTTTTCACACGCCACGCCCAAGATGCCTGTGCACGCACCCACATGTTCGTGGGGCAACGTGAACCTTCATCCAACCAAGGACTTGAACGTGAAAGACTTCCTGCTTGCCCTGCGCATCCAGCGCTGGGACGACCACCGCTACTACCACCACAGCCGCATCAACCAGAGCCTGCACCTCATCAGCGCCATGAGCTTCCTGGTGGCCTACGCCCTGCTGTTCAGCGACCCGGCCATGGCCGCGTTGCTGGCCTGGCTGGTGTCCATGGTCAGCCGTCAGGCCGGGCACTTCTTTTTCGAGCCCAAGGGCTACGATGAAATCAACCAGGCCACGCATGAACACAAAGAAGCCATCAAGGTGGGCTACAACCTGCAGCGCAAGGTGGTGCTGATGGCTATATGGGCCCTGTCACCCCTGCTGCTGTGGTGGCAGCCGGACCTGCTCGGGCTGATCGAACCCCATGGCGACTGGCGCGGCTTCATCCACAACGTGGGCCTGATGTGGCTGGCGGTGGGTGTGGGTGGTCTGCTGTTCCGCATGGTCCAGCTGTTTGTGCTCAAGGACTTGCAGACCGGCCTGGTCTGGGCCACCAAGATCCTGACCGACCCCTTCCACGACATCATGCTCTACCACAAGGCCCCGCTGTACCTGCTGCGCGGGCAGTTGCTGGACCCCGGCCACCGCGCTGGCTGAAGGTTCAAACCACTTCAAAGCGCGCCGCTGCCCCGCAGGCGCGCCTGCAGCATCTCCCCCAGGATCTGGTGACGGATGCTGCGGTGGCTCAGTTCGGGGCTGCTCCACCACCAGCCGTCTTGCCGCATGTGGCGGCAGGCCCGAACGAAACGTTCGCGCACTTCAGTCATGTCTTTATCGGTGAAGTTCAGACTGAAAATGAACCGCCCGGTGCCCACCCAACTCAAGGCCAGGCCTTGCTCGCGCAAGTAGAACTGCAGCATCCAGTGGTAGCGTGAAGGTTGGGTGTAGTTCACCGTCCAGATGGACGACAGCGCCGCCACCTGCACCGGCACGCCCGCCCCCTCCAGCACACGGTTGAATTCGCGTTCCCGCTCCAGCCAGCGTTCGTCCAGGCCCGTGTAGAGCGCCTGAATATCGGGCTCGTTCAGGCGTTGCAGGAACGCGTGCATGGCCCCCATGACATAGGGGTGAGCGTTGAACGTGCCACGGGCAAAGCACAGGTCTGCCGGGCGCAGCGGCTTGAAGCGTTTCATCAAGTCCGCCCGCCCGCAAACCACCCCCACGGGCAACCCGCCCCCCAGCGTCTTGCCGTAGCACACCATGTCTGCACGCACCCCGAAGTATTCCTGTGCGCCGCCCGGCGCCAGCCGGAAGCCCACGAACACCTCGTCAAAGATGAGCACGATGCCACGCTCACTGCACACCTTCCGCAAGCGCTGCAGCCAGCTGGTGTAGGCAGCCCGGTCAAAGCCTGCGCTGCGGCTGCCATCCACCAGCGTGGAATCGCCCGGGGCGTTGCGGTTGGGGTGGAGCGCCTGCAAGGGGTTGACCAGCACGCAGGCAATGTCCTTGCGCGTGCGCAGAACGCGCAGGGTGTCCTCGTCCATGTCCTTGAGGGTGTAGGTCTCGCGGGGCGGCAGCGGGTTGCCCGGGCCGGGCTGAACGTCCTCCCACCAGCCGTGGTAGGCCCCGGTAAAGCGCACCAGGTGGCGGCGCCCCGTGTGGTAGCGCGCCAGCCGTACCGCCTGCATCACCGCCTCGGTGCCCGACATGTGGAAGGACACCTCGTCCAAGCCCGAAATCTCGCGCAAGCGCTCCACGTTGCTGGCCACGCAGGGGTGGTAGCCGCCCAGCACCGGGCCTAGCGCTTCGCCCAGGCGTGCGCCCTCGGCCATGCAAGTCTTGTAAAAGTCCACGCCAAACACATTCACGCCGTAAGAACCCGTCAAGTCGATGTAGCGGTTGCCGTCCAGGTCCTCCAAGTCCACCCCTTCGGCAGTGCGCCAGAAGGCGCCTATGGGCATGCGCTCGCGCACGTAAGGACTGAACTGGAACGGCACGCGGTAGCGGCCCGTCAGTTGCAGGTCCGACAGCCCTTCACGCACCCGTGCGGTCAGCGCCAGCGTCTGGGGCGAACGTTCACGCAATGCCGCTGCAAGCCGATCAAGCCCGGCGCGTCGTTGCGCTTGCACGTCGGGCGGAGCGCCATCGGCAGCAAAAAATCGGCTCTCGTCAAAGGCATAGCCTGGCACCAGGCGAGCCACGCGCTTGGCCATGCGCGAATGCCCCGCCAGCGACGGGTGCTTTGCCTTGGAAAGCTGCAAACGCCGCCGCAGGTAGGGCAGCAAGGCGGCCAGCCCGGCCACGGCAGCCGTGGTGGTCACGATCTCGGTGGACATGTCATCAACCTTTCAACAGATGTGATGACAGTTGTATTCCCTGCCTTTGACCAAGCCGTGACAACACCATGAACCTCAAGACGCTGCGCGACCGCATCCTGCTGCAAGAAGACCTGAACTTCCTGCTCACCAACCGGGTGCCGCGCATCGCCCTCACCCGCTTCATGGGCTGGTTCAGCCGCATCCGCAGCCCCTGGCTGGCGCGGCTGTCCATTGGCGTGTGGCGGCTGTTCACCGATCTGGACCTGAGCGAAGCCCGCGAACAGCGCTTCAACAGCCTGCACGCCTGCTTCACCCGCGAACTCAAGCCCGGCGCACGTACTTTCGACCCCAACCCCAACGTGCTGGCCAGCCCGTGCGACGCGATCGTGGGCACTTGTGGTGCCGTGCTGGGCACCACCGTACTGCAGGCCAAAGGCATGCCCTACACGCTGGGCGAACTGATGGGCTCCCAGGCGCTGGCACACCAGCATGCCAACGGGCGCTACATCACGCTACGGCTGACTTCCAGCATGTACCACCGCTTCCATGCGCCACACGACCTCACTGTGAACCGCGTCACCTACATCAGCGGCGACACCTGGAACGTCAACCCCATCGCGCTGCAACGCGTGAAGCGGCTGTTCTGTCGCAACGAACGCGCGATCATCGAAACCCGGCTACAACAAGGCAACGTCCCCATCACCCTGGTTCCGGTGGCCGCCATTCTGGTAGCCAGCATCCGGCTGCACTTCGTCAACGTGCTGCTGCACCTGCGTTACCGGGGGCCCAACGTCATCCCCTGTGCCACGTCATTGCGCAAAGGAGACGAGATGGGCTGGTTCGAGCACGGCTCCACCATCATCGTTTTCGCTCCGGCGGGGCTGGAGCTGGCCGAAGGCATCACCCCTGGGCAGCGCATCCGTTCCGGGCAAGCGTTGCTGCGCTGGACGGACGTGGAAACAAGCCGCCTCAGTCCAGCCACTTCTGCATGAAGCGGGCCTGCCCCATGGCCGGGTCCAGTTCGTACCCGGCAAAGCCGATGCGCTGGTAGAGCTTCACGGCGGGTGCGTTGCCTTCCAACACTTCCAGCGTGAGTTTGCAGGCGCCGCGCTCGCGCGCTATCTGCTCCACCAGGGCCAGCATCTGTTCCGCCACGCGGCGGCCCCGGTGGCTGGCCAGCACAGCCACGTCGTGCACGTTGACCAGCGGCAGGCACTTGAAGGTGGAAAACCCCTCGATGGCGTTGACCAGCCCCACGGCCTCGCTGCCGTCGTAAGCCAGCACGCTGAAGGCGTGCGGGCGGCGGGCCAGCTCGGGCACCAGTCGCGCCTTGGCATCGTCGCTCAACGGCTCGCCGCCACCGGCAGGGTCGCTAGCGTAGGCGTCGAGCAGGCGCACCACGGCGGCGGCATGCTCGGGGTTGGTGTAATCAGCGCGCACCACGCGCAGGCTGTTGCCGGTGTTCATCACGGGCACCATCTCACACACCGTCGCGGGCCGCATCGGCCATGCGCTGCGCCAGGGCTTGCGCCTGCACCGCGTCGCGCGCCTCCACCATCACCCGCAGCAATGGTTCTGTGCCGCTGGCGCGGATCAACACGCGCCCCGTCTCGCCCAACTCGGCCTCGGCGGCGCGAATGGCGTCGCTCAGCCGGGAGTTGCTCTTCCAGTCCTGCCCAGGTTGCAGGCGCACGTTGATCAGCGTCTGCGGGAAAAGCGCCACGCCTGCCAGCAGTTCCGCCATGCTGCGCTCGCTGCGGGCGCAGGCCTGCAACACCTGCAATGCGGAAACCAGGCCGTCGCCCGTGGTCTGCTTGTCCAGCACCAGCAGGTGGCCAGAACCCTCGCCGCCCAGCAGCCAGTGGTGGCGGTGCAACTCCTCCAGCACGTAGCGGTCCCCCACCTTGGCCCGCACAAACTGCACGCCCTTGGCCTTCAGAGCCACCTCCACCGCCATGTTGGTCATGAGCGTGCCCACCACGCCCGGCACCACCTCGTCGCGCCCGAGTCGGTCATCGGCCAACAGGTAGAGCAACTCGTCGCCGTTGTACAGCCTGCCGTTCGCATCAACCATCTGCAGGCGGTCGGCGTCGCCGTCCAGGGCAATGCCCACGTGTGCGCCATGCTTGCGCACAGCTTCCACCAGCGCCTCGGGGTGCGTGGCGCCGCAGCCCTGGTTGATGTTGAGGCCGTCCGGGCTGCAACCGATGGTGAACACCTCGGCACCCAGTTCGTGGAACACCTTGGGCGCAATGTGATAGGCCGCGCCATGCGCGCCGTCAACAACGATCTTCATGCCCTTGAGCGTGAGGTCGTTGCCAAAGGTGCTCTTGCAGAATTCGATGTAGCGGCCCGCTGCGTCGTCCAGCCGACGAGCCTTGCCCAGGCTGGCGGAATCGGCCCACACCGGCGCCTCATCCAGCGCAGCCTCCACGGCCAGTTCCCAATCGTCGGGCAGCTTGGTGCCTTGCGCGCTGAAGAACTTGATGCCGTTGTCGGCAAACGGGTTGTGGCTGGCGGAGATGACCACACCCAGGCTGGCACGCTGGGCGCGCGTGAGGTAGGCCACGGCAGGCGTGGGCACCGGCCCCAGCAGCACCACGTCCACCCCGGCGGAGTTGAAGCCGGACTCCAGCGCCGACTCCAGCATGTAGCCCGAAATCCGCGTGTCCTTGCCGATGAGCACTGTGGGGTGGTCCTCAGTGCGCTTGAGCACGCGACCCACGGCGTGTGCCAGTTTGAGGACGAAATCCGGCGTGATGGGATAGGTGCCGACAGTGCCTCGAATACCGTCGGTCCCGAAATACTTGCGCGTCATGGTTTGTTCTTCTGCCTGTGTTGTGACAGCAGGAATTATCGGTCCTGCGCTGACATGGCCTGCCACACTTTCAGCGCGTCGACGGTCTCGCGCACGTCGTGCACACGCACGATGCGCGCGCCGCGCTCCACCGCCAAAACAGCGGCGGCCACACTGGCGGCCACGCGTTCACGGGCCACGTCCTGCCCCGTCACCCGCCCCAGGGAGGACTTGCGCGACCAACCCGCGAGCAAGGGGTAGCCCAGCGCCAGCACCTCGGCCTGGCGGGCCAGCAGAGCAAAGTTCTGCTCCACCGTCTTGCCGAAACCAATGCCATAGTCCAGCACAATGCGCTCCGCCGCCACGCCAGCGTCTCGCAAGCCTTTGGCGTGCTTCTGCAGGAATGCCACCACCAGCGGCACAGCGTCACCTTCCATAGGTGCAATCTGCATGCGCTGCGGTTCCAGGTGCATGTGCATGAGGCACACGCCACATTTGGGGTGCCGGGCCACCACGTCCACGCCACTCAACCCCTGCTCACCGGGCCGCTGCAAAGCCCATACGTCGTTCACGATGTCGGCGCCCAGGTCCAGGCAGGCCTGCATCACCTCGGGCTTGTAGGTGTCAATGGACACAGGCACACCCAGCTTCACAAGTTCACGTACCACAGGCACCACACGTGCCAGCTCCTCGGCCAGCGGCACGGGCGGCGCGCCAGGGCGGGTGGACTCCCCGCCCACGTCCAGAATGTGAGCCCCTTGGCTCAAGAGCAACTCGGCGTGCTTCACCGCGCTCATTGGGTCGGCGTGCGAACCACCGTCGGAAAACGAATCTGGCGTCACGTTGACGATGCCCATGACCTGCGGTTGAGTCAAATCGATGAGAAAGCGGCTGGTCTGCCAGGAAACGTCTTGGGCTGGTGTCATGGATGAATTCTGGTTCGCAAAAGAAAACCGGGGCCCTGGGGCCCCGGCTGATTGACCACTGTCTCAGGCAGCGGTCGGTGTGGGATCGTGCTTTACGGCAGGGGAACCACCGCCGTCACCACCACCAGCAGGCGGGTTGCGCGGGGTGAAGTCCTTGGGCGGGCGCGGCGGCTTGCCAGCCATGATGTCATCGATCTGCTCAGCGTCAATGGTTTCCCATTCCAGCAAGGCCTTGGCCATGGCGTGCATCTTGTCGCTGTGCTCTTCGATCAAGCCACGCGCCAGTGCGTACTGCTCGTCGATGATGCGACGGACCTCAACGTCCACCTTGCGCATGGTTTCTTCGCTCATGTGGGTGGTCTTGGTCACAGAGCGGCCCAGGAACACTTCGCCTTCGTTCTCGGCATAGACCATGGGGCCCAGGGCGTCGCTCATGCCGTAGCGCATCACCATGTCACGGGCAATGTGCGTGGCACGCTCAAAGTCGTTGCTGGCGCCAGTGGTCATCTGGTTCATGAACACTTCTTCTGCAATACGGCCACCGAAGAGCATGCTGATCTGGTTCAGCATGTAGTCCTTGTCGTAGCTGTAGCGGTCTTTCTCGGGCAGGCTCATGGTCACGCCCAGCGCACGGCCGCGCGGGATGATGGTGACCTTGTGCACCGGGTCGCACTTGGGCAGCAGCTTGCCGATGAGCGCGTGGCCGGCCTCGTGGTAGGCCGTGTTGCGGCGCTCTTCCTCGGGCATGACCATGCTCTTGCGCTCGGGGCCCATCAGGATCTTGTCCTTGGCCTTCTCGAAGTCCTGCATCTCCACCACGCGGGCATTGCGGCGCGCGGCCATCAGCGCGGCCTCGTTGCACAGGTTGGCCAGGTCGGCACCGCTCATGCCGGGCGTGCCGCGCGCAATGATCTCGGCGCTCACGTCGTTGCCGATAGGCACCTTGCGCATGTGCACGTTGAGGATCTGCTCGCGGCCGCGAATGTCGGGCAGCGTCACATAGACCTGACGGTCGAAACGGCCCGGGCGCAGCAACGCGGCGTCCAGAATGTCCGGACGGTTGGTCGCAGCGATCACGATCACACCCAGGTTGGTCTCGAAACCATCCATCTCAACCAGCATCTGGTTAAGGGTCTGCTCACGCTCGTCGTTGCCGCCGCCCAGACCCGCGCCACGCTGGCGGCCCACGGCGTCGATTTCGTCGATGAAGATGATGCAAGGCGCGTTCTTCTTGGCCTGCTCGAACATGTCGCGCACGCGAGCCGCGCCCACGCCCACGAACATTTCCACGAAGTCGGAGCCCGAGATGCTGAAGAACGGCACCTTGGCCTCGCCGGCGATGGACTTGGCCAGCAGCGTCTTGCCGGTACCCGGGGGGCCCACCAGCAACAGACCACGCGGAATGCGGCCACCCAGTTTCTGGAACTTGGCCGGGTCCTTGAGGAAGTCAACGACCTCCTTCACCTCTTCCTTGGCCTCATCGCAACCAGCGACGTCAGCAAAGGTGACGGTGTTGGCGTTCTCATCAAGCATGCGTGCCTTGCTCTTGCCGAAGCTGAAGGCACCACCCTTGCCGCCGCCCTGCATCTGGCGCATGAAATAGACCCACACGCCGATCAAAAGCAGCATCGGGCCCCAGCTGACCAGCAGGGTCATGAGCAGCGACCCCTCTTCACGCGGCTTGACGTCGAACTTGACGTCGTTGGCGATGAGGTCGCCGACCAGACCGCGATCAAGGTAGGTGGCGTTGGTGCGCACCCTGCGGTCATCGGTGGTGATGGCCACGATCTCGGTGCCATTGGCACCTTCCTGGATCGTGGCGCTCTTGATGCGCTGGCCCTTGACCTCGTTCAGGAACTCGGAATAGCCCATGTACCCGGCGCCCGCTGTGGTGCGTCCGTCAAATTGCTTGAAGACGGTGAACAGCACCATGGCGATGACCATCCACACGGCAACTTTGGAAAACCACTGGTTGTTCAAGAAGGGCTCCTGCTGAATCTGTACCTGTCCATTTCGGGACCATTTTAGGTCTTTCAAGGGCGCGAAACCCTTTTCCCTGCGGTAACCCTGTGTATCGCGCGGATAGAAAAAGCCAAAAATGGCTTATTTGAGACCCATGCCGATCAAAAAGGTTTCCGAGGATTTGTCGCGCGACGCCTTGGGCTTGAGTGGCTTGACCACTTTGAACGTGTCGCGGAAGAGTTTGACCAGCTCGTTGTAACCACTGCCATGGAACAGCTTGACCACCAGGGCGCCGTCGCGCTTGAGGTGCTGTTTGGAGAAATCCACCGCCAACTCCACCAGGTGGGCAATGCGTGCAGCGTCCACAGACTCCACCCCAGACAGGTTGGGCGCCATGTCCGACACCACCACGTCTACTTCGCGGAAGCCGTCTCCTGCCTTGAGCTTTTCCTGCAATTGCGCGAGCACGGACTCCTCACGGAAGTCGCCCTGCAGGTACTGCACCCCCTCGATGGGTTCCATGGGCAGCAGGTCCAGCCCGATGATGATGCCGTTGAGCTCGCCAGTGGCGGCCCCGCCAGGCGACAGGCGGCGGCGCAGGTACTGGCTCCAGGCCCCTGGTGCGCACCCCAGATCCACCACACACTGGCCGGGGCGGATCAGGTGGAAGGTCTCGTCAATCTCCTTCAACTTGTACGCAGCGCGCGCGCGGTAGCCTTCCTTCTGGGCCAGTTTGACCCAAGGATCGTTGACGTGCTGGTTCAGCCAAGCCTTGTTGACCTTCTTGCTCTGTGTTTTGACCTTCATGCGGCCCCGACTATAAGCGCGAATACCCCGGCCAAGGTAATCAGGCCCGCCGGGCCTCCTCGCGTAACAACGTACGCATGGCGAGCAAGCCCAACGCAGGCCCCACCGCCAGCCACGGCAGCAAATGGCCGAGCGCCACCGTGCGCGACAGTTCGACGAACAACATGATGCTGATGATGGAAATACCAAATCCAATACTGTTGCTCATTGTCAACACACTGCCCACCACGGGCGGCGGCGCGTTGCGCGCAGTCAGCGTGGAAAACTGCGGGGAGTCTCCGGAAACTGTCACGCCCCAGACCAAAAGCCACCCGAAGAACGCAGCGTCTGGTGCCTGTATGGCCCACGGCGCCAGCAGGCAGCACAGACCACTCACGGCCAACTGGAAACTCGCCACCCTGGCGCTGCCAACGCGCAACGCCGCCCAACCGCCCAGAACACACCCCAGCATGCCCGCCCCCAGCACAAGAAACGCCGCCCACGAGAGCGCCGCGCCGTGCAATCGCGTGGCCAGCACCAGCGGAACCATCACCCACATGGTGTAGAGCTCCCACATGTGCCCGAAGTAGCCCAGCACGGAGCTGCGTACCCGGCGGTCGGTCCACAGGGTGGCCAGGGCGCGCCAATCCAGGCGCTGCAACCGCGGGATGACGTTCGGCGGATCTCCCAAGCCGGAATAGAGCACCAGGCCGCCCACAGCAGCCAGCGCGGCGACACCAAGCATCAACCAGTCCCAGGGCAGAGCATCTCCCAGGGCTCGCAGGGCGTGGGCACTGGCAGAGCCAAGCACCAGCGCACCGATCAGCAAGCCCAGCGCCGCTCCCAGGCCGCGCGAGTACCACTGCGAAGCGATCTTCATGCCCACCGGGTAGATGCCCGCCAGACAAAAACCTGTAAGGAACCGCCAGAAGATCAGCGCCTGCTGATCCCGCACCATGGCCCAGGCGCCCAACGTGCAGGCCGCGCCCGCCAAAGCGCACACCAGGAACACCCTGCGCGGCGCAAACCGGTCTGCCACTGCAAGCAAGGCAAAAACCAGCGTGCCAGCAATGAAACCGAACTGCAAGGCAGACGTGAGCGTGCCCACCAACGTGGCAGGCCATCCCAGTTCGCGTTGCAGGTCGGGCATCACGGCGTTGACGGCAAACCACAGCGATGTGCCCGCGAACTGGGCAAACACCAGCACGGGCAAAACGTGGCGGGGAACAGCGGCATCCATGCCAGCAATGTAGCGCAGCCCCCTTTCAACAGGGGTATGCCGGATAATCGGCACATGGCTCAAATTGAACTCACCCCCGCCCAGCGCAAGGTCCACCGCGCCGATGCGCATCACCTCGACCCCGTCGTGCTCATCGGCGGCGACGGCCTGACCCCCGCCGTCAAGAAGGAAGTGGACGCCGCCCTGAAGGCCCACGGCCTGATCAAGGTGCGCGTTTTTTCCGACGACCGCACTGCGCGCGAGGGCTACCTCCAGACGCTCGCCGACGAACTCGGCGCGGCGCCTATCCAGCACATCGGCAAGCTGCTGGTGCTCTGGCGCCCCATCCCCGAAAAGGAAAAGACCGCTGACGAAGACCGCATGCCGGGCCCGCGCGACGTCAAGATCCTGAAGTACAGCAAGAAAGGCGGCCAGCGCCCTGAGGTGAAGATGGTGCGCGTGCTGGGCAACGAACGTCTGACGCCTGGCGGCTTGATCAAGCGCGCCAAGAAACCCACGCAAAAAAGCGTGAAGAAGACCACCCAGAAGTGACCTGTGCGGCCCTGTGGCCTGGCCCTGCCGGCCGCGGGGTTCCTTTGCTCGCGCTAGCCTTGCAAACCGAACACACCAGCCCCAAGTGCCCCAGATGAACGCCACCACAGCCACCGAAACGTCCGCCCTGCAGGGCGCCAACCCCCTGCTCGACTTCTCCGACCTGCCGCGCTTTGACGCCATCCGCCCCGAGCATGTGGCGCCAGCAGTCGATGAACTGCTGCAGGCTGCCGATGCAGCGCTGGAGACGGTGACGGCGGCGGACTTCCCTGCCGAATGGGAGCGAATGGCGCAGGTGTTGGATGTGGCGACCGAACGCTTTGGGCGCGCCTGGGGTGCCGTCGGGCACCTCAACGCCGTGGCCGACACGCCTGAGTTGCGCGCCGCCTACAACGCTGCCCTGCCCAAGGTGACCGAGTTCTTCACCCGACTGGGTGCAGATGAGCGCCTGTACGCCAAGTACAAGGCCATGGACCCGGCCCGTCTGACCCCCGAGCAGGCCCAGGCCCACAAGAACGCCATGCGCGGCTTTGTGCTGGGCGGTGCCGAACTGCAAGGCGCGGCCAAGGAACGCTTCGCGGCCATCCAGGAACGCCAGGCCGAGCTGAGCCAGAAGTTCAGCGAGAACGCCCTGGACGCGACCGACGCCTACGCCTACTACGCCACCACCGAAGAACTGGACGGCCTGCCCGAAGATGTGCTGACAGCCACCCGCGCCGCCGCCGAAACTGAGGGCAAAAGCGGCCACAAGATCACCCTGAAGCTGCCCTGCTACCTGCCCGTCATGCAGTTCGGGCGCAACCGCGCCCTGCGCGAGCGGCTGTACCGGGCCTACGGCACGCGTGCCAGCGACCAGGCCAACTGCGCCGAAGTGCCAGATGGCGTCAAGTTCGACAACACGGCCCTCATCCGCGAGATCCTGGCCCTGCGCCAGGAAGAGGCCGAACTGCTGGGCTACCCTGACTTTGCCACGGTGTCCCTGGTGCCGAAGATGGCCGATTCCCCCGAGCAAGTGGTGCGATTCCTGCGCGAACTGGCTGCCAAGGCCCAGCCCTACGCCGAACAGGACCTGGCCGACATGCGTGCCTTTGCTGCCGAGCAACTGGGCCTGCAAGATCCGCAATCCTGGGACTGGACCTACGTGGGCGAACAATTGCGCCAAGCTCGTTACGCCTACAGCGAACAGGACGTGAAGCCCTATTTCACCGCACCCAAGGTGCTGCAAGGCCTGTTCCACATCGTAGAAACGCTGTTTGAGGTGAGCATCCGCCCCGACACGGCTCCCGTGTGGCACCCCGGCGTGCAGTTCTTCCGCATTGAACGAGCCACAGGCAATGGCTCAACCCAGCTCGTCGGCCAGTTCTACCTGGACCCTGGCGCGCGCAACGGCAAACGCGGCGGCGCCTGGATGGACGACGTGCGCGCCCGCTGGCTGCGCCCCGACAACGCCGCCCTGCAAACGCCTGTGGCCCACCTGGTGTGCAACTTCGCCGAAGGCGTTGGCGGCAAGCCGCCGCTGCTCACCCACGACGACGTGATCACCCTCTTCCACGAATTCGGCCACGGCCTGCACCACATGCTCACGCAGGTCAATGAGCGTGACGTGAGCGGCATCAGCGGCGTGGAATGGGACGCGGTGGAACTGCCCAGCCAGTTCATGGAGAACTTCTGCTGGGAGTGGGACGTGCTCAAGCACATGACGGCCCATGTGGACACTGGCGAACCCCTGCCCCGCGAATTGTTCGACAAGATGCTGGCCGCCAAGAACTACCAGAGCGGCCTGCAGACCCTGCGCCAGATCGAATTCGCGCTGTACGACATGCTGCTGCACAGCCAGAATGCGCCGAAGAACGCCGATGGCGTGGACTTCATGGGCCTGCTCCAGCAGGTGCGCAATGAGGTAGCTGTGATCCAGCCCCCCGCCTACAACCGCATGGCCCACACCTTCAGCCACGTCTTCGCGGGTGGCTACGCGGCGGGGTACTACAGCTACAAATGGGCCGAGGTGCTGAGCGCCGACGCCTACGCCGCCTTCGAAGAAGCGGCACAAACCGCAGGCACCACGCTGGATGTGGCCACGGGCCGACGCTACCGCCAGGCCGTTCTGGAAGCGGGCGGCAGCCGCCCGGCCATGGAATCGTTCAAGGCGTTCCGGGGGCGCGAGCCGTCCATTGATGCGCTGCTGCGGCACCAGGGCATGGCTGCCTGATCAGAACACCACGGTCTTGACGCCAGCGGCCGTGCCCAGCAGGCACACGCTGGCTTTCTGGTGTGCGAACACGCCCACGGTCACCACGCCGGGCCACTGGTTCACTTCGGACTCGAATGCCAGCGGCTCGGTGATGCGCAGGCCCGTCACGTCAAGAATGTGCTGGCCGTTGTCGGTGACCAGCGGCTGGCCGTCCTTGAGGCGCAGCGTGGCCTCGCCGCCCATGACCTGGAACTGACGCGCCACGCGCTTGGCCGCCATCGGAATGACCTCCACCGGCAGCGGATAGCGCCCCAGCGTCTGCACCCACTTGGACTCGTCAGCAATGCAGATGAAACGGCACGACTGCGCCGCCACGATCTTTTCGCGCGTGAGCGCCGCGCCACCGCCTTTGATCATGTAGCCGCGCGGGTCAATCTCGTCGGCGCCGTCCACATACACGGACAGCTCGCCGACCTCGTTGGCATCGAACACCGTAATGCCCAGCGCACGCAGCCGCTCGGTAGATGCCACCGAACTGGACACCGCGCCAGGAATGCGATCCTTGATGGTGGCCAGCGCGTCGATGAACTTGTTGACGGTGGAGCCGGTGCCCACGCCGACGATCTCGCCGGTCTGCACGTATTGCAGCGCGGCCTGGCCTACCAGGGTCTTGAGTTCGTCCTGGGACAGTGCGGGGATGGCGGAGGAAGCGGTCATGGTGGTGCGATCTGGGACAATCCGGGGTGTTTCGGCCGCGCGCGGCCCTCTTGAGACTGTCATTATCCAATGTCCCTGCTGCCCTACTCCTTTGCCCGCCCCTTCCTGTTCAACATGGACCCGGAGGCCGCGCACGAGCTGACGCTGAACAACCTGGAGCGCATCCAGAACACGCCGCTGATGTGCCTGGCTTCGCAAACCCGCGTGAGCGACCCGGTGACGCTGGCTGGGCTGACCTTCCCCAACCGCGTGGGCCTGGCCGCAGGCCTGGACAAGAACGCACGCTGCATCGATGCCTGGGGCGCCATGGGCTTTGGCTTTGTGGAGGTGGGTACCGTCACGCCGCTGGGCCAGCCGGGCAACCCCAAGCCGCGCATGTTCCGCCTGCCGCAGGCCAACGCGCTCATCAACCGCCTGGGCTTCAATAACGAAGGGCTGGACGCCTTTGTGCGCAACGTACAGCAGTCGCGCCTGCGCCGTGCGCCGCAGCCAGGCGGCATGCTGTTGGGCCTGAACATCGGCAAGAACGCGGCCACCCCCATTGAGCGCGCCACCGACGACTACCTCATCGGCCTGCGTGGTGTGTACCCGCACGCCGACTACGTGACGGTCAACATCTCCAGCCCCAACACCAAGAACCTGCGCGCGCTGCAAAGCGACGAGGCGCTGGACCAGCTGCTGGGTGCCCTGGCGCAAGAACGCGAGGTGCTGGCGGATAGGTACGGCGCCCGCAAGCCCATCTTCGTGAAGATCGCACCCGACCTCGACGAAGCCCAGGTGGCCGTGATTGCCGACACGCTGCGCCGCCACGGCATGGACGGCGTGATTGCCACCAACACCACGCTGTCGCGCGAAGCAGTCAAGGGCTTGCCCCACGCCGAGGAGGCGGGCGGCCTGTCTGGCGCACCGGTGCTGGAGGCCAGCAACGCGGTGATTCGCCAGTTGCGCGCCCGGCTTGGCGCGGGCTACCCCATCATCGGGGTGGGCGGCATTCTGAGCGGCGCGGACGCCGTGAGCAAGATCGAAGCTGGTGCCGATGTGGTGCAGATTTATAGCGGCCTGATCTACAAAGGGCCGGCGCTGGTGACCGAGGCAGCCCGTGTGCTTCAAGCCCACAAGAGGAGCTGAGCTGTGCTGCCTCTCAACGAAAGCCTGACGTTTCTGGGCGTGGCCCTGCTGCTGGGCGTGACCCCTGGCCCCGACAACGTGTTCGTGCTGATGCAGTCGGCCACGCATGGGCGCCGCGCGGGCCTGCTGGTGACGCTGGGGCTTTGCACCGGTCTGCTGGCCCACACAGCCGCAGTGGCCCTGGGGCTGGCCGCCGTGCTGGCGGCGTCTGCCACGGCGTTCACCGTGCTCAAGCTGGCGGGCGCGGCTTACCTGCTGTATCTGGCCTGGGGCGCCTGGCACGCGCCTGTGGGCAACATGGGCGGAGAAACGCTGACCCCCGTGCAGCCGGGGCGCATGTACATGCGTGGCGTGCTGATGAACCTGAGCAACCCGAAGGTGGCGATCTTTTTCCTGGCCTTCTTGCCACAGTTTGTGCAACCAGACGCCGGGCCCGTGGCGGCACAAGTGGCTTGGCTGGGCCTGCTGTTCATCGTGGCCACACTGCTGGTGTTTGGCGGCTTTGCCTGGTTTGCTTCGCTGATTGGCGGCTGGCTGCGCGGCTCCACTCGGGCGCAGCAGGTGTTGAACAGGCTGGCGGCTGCGGTGTTCGCTGACCTGGCGCTGCGGCTGGCCTTCAGCGAGCGCTGACCTTCACTGCAAGAAGGATTTACCGGGCCAGCAGGCCGGCGACGTGCTCGCCTATGGCCAAGGCGCTGGTCAAGCCGGGGGACTCGATTCCAAGCAGGTTGACAAAACCCGGCAACCCATGCTGCGTCGGGCCATCAATGCGGAAGTCCGGTGCCGGTTCACCCGGCCCGTGGATCTTGGGCCGAACACCGCTGTAGGCAGGCTGCAACGCACCGTCCGGCAGGTAGGGCCAGTAGCGGCGCACCTCGGCATAAAAACCATCGGCGCGGCGCGGGTCCACGCGGTAGTCGATGGCTGCGGGGTCTTCCACATCCAGCCACTCGTGGTCTGGGCCAAAACGGGCCTGGCCACCCAGGTCCAGCGTGAGGTGCACCCCCAGCCATGCGTCTTGCGGCGCGGGGTAGATCAAGTGAGTAAAGGGTGCCCGCCCCGACAGGGCGTAATAGCTGCCTTTGGCGAAGTGCGGTGTGGGGCAATGTTCAGGCGGCAAGCCCTGGACCGATTGCGCCACGGCACAGGCATGCAGCCCCGCGGCGTTGACCCAGGCATGCGTGAGCAACTCAAAAGTCTCGCCATCGTCCGTCTGAACGTTCAGCAGCCAGTCGGCACCCACGCGGCGGGCCGAAACGAGCCTCGAAGCCAGGGCAACAGCACCGCCTGCCGCCTCCAGGCTACCTTGCAAAGCGAGCATCAGGCCGTGGCTATCGACAATGCCCGTGGTGGGTGAAGAAAGCGCGGCCAGACATTGCAAGGCGGGTTCCCGTTGGCGGGCTTCAGTGGCGGTGAGCATGTCCACTGGTACGCCATTGGCTTCGGCTCGCACGGCAAGTTGCTGCAAGGCGCCAAGCTGCGCCTCGTCCGTAGCAACCACCAGCTTGCCGCAACGGCGGTGTGCCACGCCGTGCGATTCACAAAACCCGTAAAGTAGTTGCTTGCCACGCACGCACAAGCGTGCCTTGAGGGAACCGGGCGTGTAGTACAGGCCCGCATGGATGACCTCGCTGTTGCGCGAACTCACGCCCGTGCCTATGGCGTTTTCGCGTTCCAGCACCACCACTTCACGGCCCTGGGCTGCAAGCGCGCGCGCCACGGCCAAGCCGACCGCACCTGCACCCACCACGACGCAATCGACTGCATCCATCAACGTGAACGCAAAAGCAGCACCAGCGCCACCGCGCCCAGCAGCAGGAAGTTCAGGAAAGACCAGTTGGCGATCGTCAGCCCCAGGAAGGTCCAGTCGATGGCCGTGCAGTCGCCACTGCCACGGAAGATCATGGGAATGGCGCGCTTGAGCGGGAAGGATTCGATCATGCCGTAGAAGTCACGGCCACAGGTCAGCACCTCGGGCGGGTTCCACTGCAGCCAGCTCTGGCGCGCGGCAACGAAGGCACCGAACCCCGACATCAGCACAACGAGCAAGGCAAGCACTACCCTGGCGGCGCGCCCAGGCATGAACAACCCCAGCAGGGAGAACAGCGCCACGGCCAAAAGCGCATAGCGCTGCACGATGCACATCGGGCAAGGCTCCAGGCCCACCACATGCTGCAGGTAAAGCCCAAAGGCAAGCAGACCCACGCACAGAGCCGCCATCGCGGCAAACACCTTGCGCGGATGCGCGGCCAGGGTATCGAGGTTCCAGATCAATTCAATTCCAATCCATCAGAAAAAAAGACCCGGGTCTGATGCCTTGGCTGCCGCGCAGTTCCGCGGGTCAGGTGGATTCGGCGAATGCGCGCTCGATGACGAAGTCGCCCGGCGTGCTGGTGTTGCCTTCGACGAACTGACGCGCTTCCATCATGTGCTTGAGGTCGCGCAGCATCTCGGGGCTACCGCAGATCATCACGCGGTCTTCAGCCGGGTTCAGGCGTGGCAGGCCCAGGTCGTCTTCCAGCTTGCCGGTTTCCAGCAGATTGGTGATGCGGCCACGGTTCTTGAACGGCTCGCGGGTGACGGTGGGGTAGTACTTGAGCTGGCTGGAGACGATTTCACCCAGGAACTCGTGCTTCGGCAGATCGACCGTGATGTATTCGTAGTAGGCCAGTTCGTTGACCTGACGCACGCCGTGCACCAGGATGACCTGCTCGAACTTCTCGTACGTGGCCGGGTCGCGGATGACGCTCATCCAAGGTGCCAGACCGGTGCCGGTACCCAGCAGGTACAGGCGCTTGCCAGGCAGCAGGTAGTCAATCAGCAGCGTGCCGGTGGGCTTGCGGCCGACGACGATCTTGTCGCCCGGCTGGATGTGCTGCAGGCGGCTGGTCAGGGGGCCATCGGGCACCTTGATGCTGAGGAACTCGAGGTGTTCCTCGTAATTCGGGCTGGCAATGCTGTAGGCACGCAGCAATGGCTTGCCGTTCTCCTGCTTCAGGCCAATCATGGTGAAGTGCCCGTTGGAGAAGCGGAATGCTTGATCGCGGGTGGTGGTGAAACTGAACAGCCTGTCGGTCCAGTGGTGCACGGTCAGTACACGCTCTTCGTTGAATGCGCTCATGTCTGTGGATAGGGAAAAGCGGCCACGCCGTTGGGCCGCTAGTGTAGCGGCAGGCCTGTACCCGGCCTTGATTTGGCGCAACCCCACTCGCCAAGCAGGCGGGCAAAGCTTGGTACAGTCCTGTGCATGTCTGCGGGCCACATTGTGACCGCCGTTTCTGAAAACCAGAAACAACAAGATTTCATGTCTTCATAACTTTTTAAGTATTAAGAAAAGGATATCTCTCATGGCACGCATGATTCAATGCATCAAGCTCGGCATCGAAGCCGAAGGCCTGGACTTCCCCCCTTACCCCGGCGAACTGGGCAAGCGCATCTACAGCAGCGTGAGCAAGCAGGCTTGGGCAGACTGGCTCAAGCACCAGACCATGCTGGTGAACGAAAACCGCCTGAACCTGGCCGACGCCCGTGCGCGCCAATACCTGGCCCGTCAGATGGAGAAGCACTTCTTTGGCGAAGGCGCTGACCAGGCGGCCGGTTACGTGCCGCCCCCCCAGAACGGCTGATGCATGCAGCACGCGATTTGACGACGTGCAACGCCGTGCAGAAACAGACCAGGCGGACGGCTTGACGCAGGCCCGCGACCTGTTCCTGCGCGGATGCGGCTTGCTGGACGGTGACGCGGCGCCTTGGACTGACAAACCCGCCTGGCACATTCTGGAGACCGCTTTTGGCTGCAGTCTGAATTTTTTGGCCGCATGGCATGCCTGGCGCAACGCTCCTCGTCGGCCAGGTCTGCTGCATTTCAGTTCACTGCAGGAGCGAGCTGTTTCAGCAGACGAGATTCGCAACAGCGCTGCCCCTTTTCCCGAACTTGCAGTGCTGGCCAGCCAGCTTGCCGAGCAGTGGCGAGGCATGCTGCCCGGCGTGCACCGGCTGGTGCTGGATGGCGGTCTGGTGCAACTGACCCTGCACATTGGGCCGCTACAGGAGTTGTTGCCCACACTGGACGCTACCGTGGACAGTGTGTTCCTGGATGACGCCGATTCCGGTGCGAACCCCGACATCTGGTCGGCCCCGCTGGTGAAGGCAGTGGCCAGGCTGTGCCGCCCGGGCACACAACTGACCTCTGGATGGGTAACTCCCGCCGTTGAGAACCATCTGGCAAGCGCAGGTTTTGAAGTGACAGGAACCCAAGGCCAGTCAAGCGAGCGCAAGCAGTTGCGCGCACGCTACGCCCCACGCTGGTCGGTACGCGCAGTTGCCCGTCAGCCACAGGCAGCTGCTTGCGCCTCAGAAACGGCTGTGGTGGTGGGTGGCGGCCTTGCGGGTTCGGCCGTGGCCTACAGCCTGGCTCAACGCGGCTGGCATGTCACGGTGTTGGACCGCGCCGATCAACCCGCATCTGGGGCATCTGCCTTGCCTGCAGGCATGGTGGCGCCGCACGTGTCGCCAGACGATGCGCTTCTGTCCAGGCTGAGCCGCAGCGGCGTGCGCCTGACCCTACAGCGCGCACGCGAACTGCTGGACCACGGCACCGACTGGGCACCTACAGGGGTACTAGAACACCGCGTCGAAGGCAAGCGCGGCCTGCCACACAACGAAGCGTGGCTGCAATTGGGCGCTGAATGGAGCATGGAAGCCAGCCAGGAGCAGCGCCAAGCCGCACATCTGCCGCACAACGCTTCCGCCCTGTGGCACGTGAACGCAGGCTGGATTCGCCCGGCGCAACTGGTGCGGGCACAGTTGCGGCACCCACGAATCCGCTGGCAAGGCGGGTGCCATGTAGGCGCGCTGCAGCAGCTTGAACGCGGCTGGCGGCTGCTGAGCGCGAACGGCGACGTGCTTGCCGAAGCCGACCATGTGGTGCTGGCAAGTGCCTGGCCCACCCTTGGACTTGTGCGGGCTTTGGGTGAACATGGCCTGCCTCTGCACCCGCTGCGCGGGCAGATCAGCTGGGGAACCTTGGCTTCGCTGCCTGCTGCAGCGCTGGCGTTGTTGCCGCCCTTCCCAGTGAACGGCCACGGTGCGCTGGCTCATGGCATGGCGGGGCCTGATGGTGCACCTGGCTGGTTTGTTGGCTCCACGTTTGACCGGGGCATCACCGAGGCCATCCTGCGCCCCCAGGACAGGCAGGCCAACCTTTTGAAGCTGCAAGGGCTGCTGCCCGAACTGGCGCAGGCAATGGCGCCCGCATTCGATCAGGCACATGACTGGGCTGGCGTGCGCTGCACCCTGCCCGACCGCGTGCCTGCCGTGGGTCCATTGGCACCGCAGCGCATGCCGGGGTTGCACATCTGCACCGGGCTGGGCGCCCGTGGGCTGACCTTGTCTGTACTGTGCGGTGAACTGCTGGCGGCACTGCTGCACGGCGAGCCCTGGCCCACTGAACGCAAGCTGGCGCAGGCCCTGCTGGCCGAGCGCTTCGAGCGCAAGGCTCCTTAATCGCCGTAGCGCACAAGCACGTACTGCCCGGGCGCCTCGCCCAGACCTGCATGTTCCGTAGGCCTGCGGGCACCCACCAGCTTGCCGCTGCCACGGGCCTTGAGCCAATCGCTCCAGGCGGGCCACCAGCTGCCTTCATGGCGCAAGGCCGCAGACTGCCACTCCTCTGGCGCACTCCAGGGTTCGCGCATGGGCGTGGTCTTGAGCTGGAAGAAGCGCCCCGCATGCCCCGGCTCGGAAACGATTCCGGCGTTGTGCCCACCGTTGGTCAAGGCAAAGGTGACCTCTGCCGAGACCAGGCGGTGGATCTTGTAGACGGAGCGCCAGGGCGCCACATGGTCCTTGACGGTCCCCACGCCGAACACTGGCACACGAATATCACGCAGTGAAATCGGCTGCCCCTCGAACAGGTAACGCCCCTCGGCCAGATCGTTGTTCAGAAAGCAGCTGCGCAGGTACTGGCTGTGCATCACGGCAGGTAGCCGCGTGACGTCGGCATTCCACGTCATCAGGTCGTTGGGCACTTCCTCTTCACCCAGCAGCCAGCGCCGAGTGCGGCTGGACCACACCAGCTCGCGCGAATGCAGAAACTGGAAAGAACCCGCCATCTGCTTGCCCGTCAGGAAGCCCTTGGCGGCCATCATGTCTTCCAGCAGACGCACCTGCGCCTCGTCAATGAGCACGCCCATCTCGCCAGGCTCGGTGAAGTCGGTTTCAGCCGCCAGCAGGGTGAGCGTAGCGAGTGGGCCTTGCTCCCCGTGAACCATGCCATCGGGCAGGCAGCCTCGCGCATCGCCACCGCCCAGCGCAGCCGCAGCGATGGCGGCAAAGGTGCCTCCCAGGCAATAACCCATCAGGTGCACGGGCTGATGCGTTGCGCAGTGCACATGGTCCAGCGCGGCCAGCACGCCATCGCGCACGTAGTCGTCCATGCCCAGCAGGGCATCGCTCTCGTCCGGGTTGCGCCACGACACGATATACACCGTATGCCCCTGCCCCACCAGCCAGCGCACCAAAGAGTTGTGCGGCGACAGGTCCAGGATGTAGTACTTCATGATGCACGACGGGATGATCAGCACCGGCTCGGCCTGCACCCGTGCGGTCGTGGGCTCGTACTGGATCAGTTCCACCAGGCTGTTGCGCATGACGACCCTCCCGGGTGTCATGGCCAGCCCCTTGCCCGGGCCAATGTCAACTGTGGCCTTGTTCAATGGCGCCAGGTTCTGGTTCTGGCGCATATCGTCCATAGCCTGCCCCAAGCCCTTGAGCAGCGTCTGCCCACCAGAAGACCAGGCGGCCTGCAAGGCCTGCGGGTTGGTCCACAACCAGTTGCTGGGGGACCACATGTCCAGCATCTGGCGACCGTAAAAGCGCATCTGCTCGCGGCTGTGGTCTTGCATGCCACGCAGGCTGCTGGCCTCTTGCCACCAGGCTTCCCAGGCCTTGCTGGCCGTGGCCAGGCCCAGCCAGGGCCACTGTTGCCAAGCCGGTGAACTGAAGCGCGGATCCTGTTCAACTGATTGGGCAAAGTCGCCCGGCGGTCTGGGTTGGGCAGAGCCATTTGGCACCGGCCAGGCCGCGCGCGTGCCATCTGCGAGCCAGTCCAGACCGTGTTTCACGGCCTGCCTGGCAAGGCGCGACTGAGAGCCCGGCGAGCTCCACAAATGCAAAGCCCAGTCGGTATAGGCCAGCGCCAGCGAAATGGGTGAAATGCCATTCCAAAGGCGGGCCATGGCCGCACTGGCCTCACTGTCCAGTGCGTTGGAACTGTCTTCAGCACGGTGGTGCTGAGAGGCGGCGGGCTTGGGTGAAAGGCGAGCGGAGTAGGCAATCAATGGGCGCATAACTCACACATTAGCAGGTGCTGATGCTTTTGTCGTGCACCCAAGTCAGCTTGGGCATTACATATTCCGATGAAATATTAAGAAAGAAGAAAAATGTAGTTTGCATTCATGTAGAGCGCGCCTAAAGTGCCGCCCATGCATGATCTTGCCTTTGTCTTTGCCGGTTTCTTCGTGGGCCTCGTGGTCGGCTTGACCGGCGTGGGCGGGGGCTCGCTCATGACGCCGATCCTCATCTTCTTCTTCGGCGTGAAACCGTACCTGGCCGTGGGTACCGACTTGTTGTTCGCTGCCTTCACCAAGGCGGGCGGCACCCTGGGCATGATGCGCCAGCGGCTGGTGCCCTGGCGCGTGGTGGGCCAGCTGTGCGCGGGCAGCCTGCCGGCCGCACTGATCACGCTGTACGTGCTGCACACTGTTGGGCCCGCCGACCCCGCCGTTCAAAGCGTGATGACCAGCACCCTGGGCGTGGCCTTGCTGCTCACCGCCGCAGCCATGCTCTACAAAGCGCTGCGCAGCCGCCAACCCGGTTTGGCCCAATCGTTGGCCGCGCAAGGTCGCCACGCCACGCCCGAGCAGGCCACCCGCGCACGCCACTGGAGTCTGCCCGTGCTGTTCGGCGCACTCATCGGTACGCTGGTCACACTTACATCGGTGGGTGCGGGCGCCATCGGCGTGACCGTGCTGCTGATCCTGTTCCCGCTGCTGCCGCTGCCGCGCATTGTTGCCGCAGACATCGCCTACGCCGTACCATTGACGCTGGTGGCTGGCCTCGGCCACGCTTCCCTCGGTTCGGTGGACTGGTCGCTGTTGACCAAGCTGCTGGCCGGTTCCCTGCCGGGCATCTGGCTGGGCTCGCGCCTCATCCACAAAGCACCCGAGCGCGTCGTGCGCTCCATGCTCTCCGCGCTGCTGGCCTACGCAGGCTTCAAGCTTATCGCGATCTGACCCCTTTCGTTTCCAACGCTCTGCCATGTACCAGTACACCGATTTCGACCGCCAGTTCGTCCGCCAGCGTGCCGCCCAGTTCCGCGACCAGTTGGAACGCTTCCAGGCAGGCACCCTGGACGGTGACGAGTTCAAACCGCTGCGCCTGCAAAACGGCTGGTACATTCAGCGCCATGCGCCCATGTTGCGCGTGGCTGTGCCGTACGGCGAACTTTCCAGCCGCCAGGTGCGCGTGCTGGCCCGCATTGCCCGCGAATACGACCAGCCCAGCCACGAGGTGTTCCAGGGCGCCGTGGCCGCGCAGAACAAGCTGGGCAGCATCCAGCTGCGCGACGGCAAGGCCATTGCCAGCCGCCTGCCCACGGGCTACGCCCACTTCACCACGCGCCAGAACGTTCAGTACAACTGGATTCCGCTGAGCCAGGCCGCCGACGTGATGGACCTGCTGGCCAGCGTGGACATGCACGGCATTCAGACCAGCGGTAACTGCATCCGCAACATCACCACCGACGAGCTGGCAGGCATTGCCGTGGATGAAGTGGCCGACCCGCGCCCATTCGCCGAAATCATGCGTCAATGGAGCACCCTGCACCCCGAGTTCGCCTTCCTGCCGCGCAAGTTCAAGATCGCCATCACTGGCGCACGCGAAGACCGCGCCGCCACTTACTGGCACGACGTGGGCCTGCAGATGGTGCGCAACGAGGCGGGCCAGCTCGGCTTCAAGGTGCTGGCCGGTGGCGGCATGGGCCGCACCCCCACCATCGCCACGGTGATGCGCGAGTTCCTGCCTTGCGACCAGATCCTGAACTACCTGGAAGCCCTGGTGCGCGTGTACAACGCCTGGGGCCGCCGCGACAACATTTACAAGGCCCGCATCAAGATCCTGGTGAAGGCCGAGGGCCAGCGCTACATTGACGAAGTGGAGGCCGAGTACCGCCGCATCGTGGAGCAGGACGGTGCGCCGCACACCATCACCGCTGCCGAACTTGAGCGTGTGAGCAGCTTCTTCGCACCGCCCCCTGCCAGCGCATCGGCCCACTGCACCGACGAGAAAGTCGCCCGCATCCTGCGTGCCGCCGCTGACGACGACGTGGAATTCAGCCGCTGGATTCAGCAGAACGTGCAACCGCACAAGAACCCCGACCTGCGTGCCGTGACGCTGTCGTTCAAGCGCCTGGGCCAAGCCCCTGGCGACGCCACCGCCGACCAGCTGGACGCCGTGGCCGAACTGGCCGACCAGTACAGCGCGGGCGAAGTGCGCGTGACGCACGACCAGAACCTGGTGCTGCCCTGGGTGCGTTGCGACGCCCTGCCCGAACTGTGGCGCGAGGCGCGCCGCCTGGGCCTGGCGCGCCCCAACATCCGCCTGCTGACCGACATGATCGCCTGCCCCGGCGGCGACTTCTGCGACCTGGCCAACGCCCGTTCCATCACCGTGGCCGAGGCCATCACCGAACGCTACCAGGACCTGGACGAGCTGCACGACCTGGGCGAGATCGACCTGCACATCAGCGGCTGCATCAACAGCTGCGGCCACCACCACAGCGGCCACATTGGCATCCTGGGTGTGGACAAGGACGGTCAGGAGTGGTACCAGCTCACCCTGGCGGGCTCTGACGGCTCTGCTCTGAGCGGCACGCCCGTGGCGGGCAAGGTGGTGGGCCCCTCCTTCGCGGCCAACGAAATCACCGAAGCGGTGGAAGCCGTGATCGACACCTACCGCGCCCAGCGGCTGGAAGGCGAGCGCTTCATCGACACGCTCAAGCGCGTGGGCCACGACCCGTTCAAGGCCGCCGCCAACGCGGTGCGCGTGACCACGGCCCGTGGCACTGCCCCGGCCCGCGAAGAAGCCCTGAGCGCCTGAACACCGAACGCACTGAACCGACCATGAAACTGCTCACCCAAAGCCAAGCCAACACCAGCACCGAAGGCGTGCTGGCCTTGGACAACGCCGCCGACGTGCTGGCCCTGTCCCTGGAAGGCGTGCAGCGCATCGACCTGCACTTCCCAAAATTTGCCGATGGCCGCGCCTTCAGCCAGGCCGTGCTGCTGCGCCGCCGCCTGGGCTTCAAGGGCGCCATCCGCGCCACCGGCGACGTGCTGATCGACCAGCTGGTGCAGATGCAGCGCTGCGGCTTCAGCGAAGCCGTGCTGCGCGAGGACCAGAACCTGGCACATGGCGAACAGCTGCTGCGCCACTTCAGCGGCTTCTACCAGGGCGACCTGCAACAGCCGCGTCCGCTGTTCGCCCGAGCCGCGTGAGCCGCACCAAGGAAGCCGCCATGAGCGACAACGTATCCGACATCTCTGCCGTTTCGGCCTTCACGCCCAAACCGCTGCCTGCCACCCAGCTGCACGCCAAGCCGTCTGCCAACTTCGACGCCAAGCTGGCCGAAACCGAAGCCCTGCTGCGCCAGGCCGCTGCCGACTTCCAACCCGTGACCCAAGCCTCCAGCCTGGGCGCGGAAGATGTCGTCATCACCCACCTGATCAACGCGCTGGCGCTGGACATTCCGGTGTTCGTGCTGGAAACCGGCGCCCTGCACCCCGAAACGCTGGCCCTGCTGGAGCGCACCGTGCAAACGTCCCGCGCGCCCGTCAACGTTTACCGCCCGGTGCAAGAGGCGGTGGTGCAGTTCGTTTCCCGCGAGGGTGCCGACGCCATGTACCGCAGCATCGACCTGCGCAAGGCCTGCTGCGGCATCCGCAAGATGGAGCCGCTGGGCCGCGCCCTGCAGGGCAAGAAGGCCTGGATCACCGGCCTGCGCCGCGAACAGTCCAACGCCCGCGCCGAGGTGCCGCTGATCGACACGTCCGAAGTAGCCGCGAAGAACCTGACCAAGTTCAACCCCCTGGCCAACTGGACCTGGGGCGACGTGTGGCACTACATTGCCACGCGCGGCGTGGACTACAACCCGCTGCACGACCAGTTCTACCCCAGCATCGGCTGCGCGCCGTGCACCCGCGCCATCAGCCTGGGTGAAGACTTCCGCGCCGGCCGCTGGTGGTGGGAGGATGAATCCGCCAAGGAATGCGGCCTGCACGTCAAGAAGACGGAGGCCGCATGAACGCCCGCATCGACAACGACCTGCTCACCCAAGACAAGAACATGAGCCACCAACTCGCCAACTCGCACCTCGACGCCCTGGAAGAAGAAACCATCTTCATCCTGCGTGAGGTGGCCGCCGCCTTCGAGCGCCCCGCCCTGCTGTTCTCTGGCGGAAAGGACTCGCTGGTCATGCTCAAGTGCGCCGAAAAGGCCTTTGGCGTTGGCCGCATTCCCTACCCGCTGCTGATGATCGACACCGGCCACAACTTCCATGAAGTGACCGACTTCCGCGACTTCCGCGCCAAGGAACTGGGTGCCGAGCTGATCGTTCGCAGCGTGGAAGACTCCATGGCGCGCGGCACCGTGCGCCTGAGCCACCCCGGCGAAAGCCGCAACGCGCACCAGTCCGTCACGCTGCTGGAAGCCATCGAGGAATTCCGCTTCGACGCCCTGATGGGCGGCGCCCGGCGCGACGAGGAAAAGGCCCGCGCCAAGGAGCGCATCTTCTCCCACCGCGACAGCTTCGGCCAGTGGCAGCCCAAGGCCCAGCGCCCTGAGCTGTGGACGCTCTTCAACACCCGCCTGCAACCGGGCGAGCACTTCCGCGTGTTCCCCATCTCCAACTGGACCGAGATGGACGTGTGGCAGTACATCGAGCGCGAGAACATCGCCCTGCCCAGCCTGTACTACACGCACAAGCGTGAGGTGGTGGAACGCAAGGGCCTGCTGGTGCCCGTGACCGAACTGACCCCGCCGAAGGACGGCGAAGAAGTGGTGGTGCGCGACGTGCGCTTCCGCACCGTGGGCGACATCACCTGCACCTGCCCCGTGCCCAGCACCGCCGCCACCCCTGGTGACATCGTGATCGAGACCCTGGCCGCCGACCTGAGCGAACGCGGCGCCACCCGCATGGACGACAAGACCAGCGACGCCTCGATGGAAAAACGCAAGCGCGAAGGATATTTCTGATGGACGCCCTCAAATTCATCACCTGCGGCTCGGTCGACGACGGCAAGAGCACGCTGATTGGCCGCCTGCTGGTGGACAGCAAGGCCGTGCTGCAAGACCACCTGGCTGGTGTGACGCGCGGCGGCGAGACCGACCTGGCCCTGCTGACCGATGGCCTGAGCGCCGAGCGCGAGCAAGGCATCACCATCGACGTGGCCTACCGCTACTTCAGCACCGAAGACCGCAAGTTCATCATCGGTGACGCACCCGGCCACGAGCAATACACCCGCAACATGGTGACGGCCGCCTCCAGCGCCGACGCCGCCGTGGTGCTGGTGGATGCCACCAAACTGGACTGGGCCAACGCCGCCCTGCAACTGCTGCCCCAGACGCGCCGCCACTCCCTGCTGTGCAAGCTGCTGCGCGTGCCCAGCATCGTCTTCGCCGTCAACAAGCTCGACGCAGTGGCCGACGCCGCTGTCGCCTTCAAGCACATCGGCGACGCGCTGCGCACCTACGCCACCGAAGCGGGCATCCCGGTGCAGGCCATCGTGCCCATTTCGGCCCTCAAGGGCTGGAACGTGGTGGACTTTGGCCACGAGAACCCGGGCTGGTGCAACTACCAGGGCCCCACGCTGCTGGAAATCCTGGAAAAACTGCCCACCACGCCGCAAGACACCGCCGCCCCCGTGGCCTTCCCGGTGCAGTGGGTGGAAAAGCTGCACGACAGCAACGTGACCCACCAGGGCCGCCGCATTTTCTGGGGCCGCGTGTCTGCTGGCACGGTACAACCCGGCACCGAAGTGCAGGTGTTCCCCAGCGGCCAGAAAGCCGTGGTGGCTCAGGTGCTGGACCACGCCCGTGCGCCCAAGACCATCGAAGCCGGCCGCAGCGCGGGCATCGTGCTGGACCGCGAGGTGGACGTGTCGCGCGGCGACTGGATCCTGGCTGCGCCGGTGGCCGCCGTGGTGGCAGACGACGACTTCGACACGCCTGCCGCTGTCAGCCCCTACCCGGGCACCAAGGAGCTGTCCACCACCATCGCCTGGATGGACGACGAACCCTTGGTGGCTGGCCGCGTCTACTGGGCGCTGCATGGCCACCGCTGGGTCAAGGCCAAAGTGCGGCGCGTGGTGCACAAGCTCGACATCAACACCCTGGCCGAGCAGGACTCCGACCACCTCGACCCCAACGCCATCGGCCACGTGGAATTGCTGCTGCAAGAACCCGTGCCTGCCGTGCCCTTCGAGCGTTCGCGCGCGCTGGGCGCCCTCATCCTGGTGGATACCGCAAGCCACAAAACCTCGGGCGCGGTACTGGTGAACTGAGCGAAATCAAAGCCACGCACCGCCTTGCCCATAAAATCGAACCTTTGAGCCCGACCGGCCGCCCCGCCAGACACCTCTGTCGCTTCGGCCGGCTTTCTCATTGACAAACCTGCTGCACAGTACAGCGCCCCCGCCATGACCCACGTTGTTACCGAAGCCTGCATCGCCTGCAAATACACCGACTGCGTCGATGTTTGCCCCGTGGACTGCTTCCGCGAAGGCCCCAACTTCCTCACCATCGACCCCGACGAGTGCATTGACTGCGCCGTCTGCATCCCTGAGTGCCCGGTGAGCGCGATCTACGCCGAGGAAGACGTGCCCAAGGACCAGCAGCATATGATCAAGATCAACGCCGAACTGGCCGTGCTGCCCGGCTGGAAGAGCATCACCAAGCGCAAGGCGCCGCTGCCCGACCACGAGCAGTACAAGGACCAGACCGGCAAGCTGCCGCTTCTGAAGCGCTGAACAAGGCCGCGCGGATGATCGAGACCGATGCCGTCGTCATCGGCGCCGGGCCGGTAGGCCTCTTCCAGGTCTTCCAGCTCGGGCTGCAGGAAATCCGCGCGCACCTGATTGACGCACTGCCCCACCCCGGCGGCCAGTGCGCCGAGCTGTACCCCGACAAGCCCATCTACGACATTCCGGGCATTCCCGTTTGCAGCGGCCGTGAACTCACGGCGCGCCTGCTGCAGCAGATATCCCCCTTCAACACCCCCATGCACCTGGGCCAGCAGGTGCAAACTTTGCAGCGCCAGCCCGACGGCCGCCTGCTGGTGGAAACCTCCGCAGGGTTGCAGTTGCTGGTGCGCACGGTGTTCATTGCCGCTGGCGTGGGTGCCTTTGTGCCGCGCAAGGTGGCCGTGGAAGGCCTGGAAGTGTTTGAGCAGTGCGAGCAGCCCCAGGTGCGCTACCACGGCGTGGAACCTAGCCAGTTGAATGACCAAGACGTGGTGGTGATGGGCGGCGAGGACGCTGCGCTGGAAACTGCATTGCGGCTGGCTCGAGCTGGCCAGTGCGCCAGCGTCACCCTGCTGCACCGGGTGGACAAGTTCAAGGCCGAACCCGGTTTGGAACAAGCGGTGCGCGACGCCGTGGCCCAGGGGACGCTCCGGTTGGTGATTGGCCAGCCTGTGGCCCTGGAAAGTGACGACACTTGCGAAGGACCGCGCCTGCGCGCCCTGCGCCTGGCCACACCAGAATGCGCGGACGGCGAAACGGTGGCCCTGCCGCTGGACAGCTTTTTGCCGCGCCTGGGGCTCAGCCCCAAGCTGGGCCCCATCGCCGAATGGGGGCTGGCCATGGAGCGCAAACAGATCGTGGTGGACACCGAAGGCTACGCCACCAACGAGCCCGGCATCTTCGCCGTGGGCGACGTGAACACCTACCCTGGCAAACGCAAGCTCATTCTGTGCGGTTTCCACGAGGCCACGCTGGCAGCCTTTGCCGCGGTGCCCATCGTGCACCCCGGCAAGCGTTTGCTGTTGCAGTACACCACCACCAGCCCGCGCCTGCACGAGTTGCTGGGTGTGGCAAACCCGGCCGATTAACCCGCCAGCACCCGCATGGGCAGCGGTGCATAACCATGGTTGAGCGGGCCGTGGCCTTGCCCCGTGACCACAGCTGCCCCAGCTTCAATGGCGCCCCTGATGTAGCCGTGCCCGGCCTGCACCGCCTCTTCCAGCGTGTAGCCCAGCGCCAAGTGCGCGGCAATGGCCGACGACAAGGTGCACCCCGTGCCGTGAACGTTGCGGCTGGCTATGCGCGGGCCGCTCAGGCGCTGCCAGTAGGCGGCAGGCTCGCCGGCAATGGCCAGCACGTCGGTCAACATGTCACCCCCCAGGTGTCCGCCCTTCAGCAGCACAGCCTTCGCGCCCTTGGCCAGCAGGTCGGCACAAGCGGCGTCCAGCTCGTCCACCTCGCGCACCGGGCGGCCCAGCAGCAGGGCCGCCTCGTCCAGGTTGGGGGTGACGACAGTGGCACGCGGGAACAGCTCTTCCACCAACACCGCCACCGTGGAATTCTCGATCAGTGCATCACCGCTCGTGGCCACCATCACCGGGTCCAGCACCACACGCTCCAGGCGGTAGGTGTCTATGGCCCAGGCCACGGTGCGCACGATCTCGGGTGCGTGGAGCATGCCGATTTTCACGGCGTCCACCCCAATGTCCTCTACTACGGCGGCAATCTGCTCCTTCAAAAAATCTGCAGGCACACCGTGGATGGCACGCACCCCCAGGGTGTTCTGAGCGGTCAGTGCGGTGATGGCTGACATGCCGTAGCAGCCCAGCGCCGCGAAGGTCTTGAGATCGGCCTGGATGCCTGCGCCGCCGCCCGAGTCGCTGCCAGCGATCGTGAGCACACGGGGGTAGTGGGAAGGCGCAGGGTTTGTGACTAGGGACGCATTCATGTGAAAAATTATCCCGCATCCCCCTATGCCCTGGGCGTAACCTCGGCGTGTGATGTAATTTCGAGTTGACCATCATGCCGCCAACCTCTGTTTCTTCCTCCCCCCTTCGCAGTGCCGAGCCGGTGTTGGTGCTGGGCGCAGGCCTGATGGGCCGCTTGATTGCCGTGCAACTTGCGCAAGCGGGCCACCCCGTGCGTCTGGTGGATGCCTCCGGCCCCGACGGCCAAGGCTCCGCCGCACGTGTCGCTGCAGCCATGCTGGCCCCGTTGGCCGAATCTGCCATCACCGAACCCAGTGTGGTGGCCATGGGCCAGTACGCCCTGGGGCGCTGGCCCGAGCTGCTGGCAACCTTGAGCCAGCCGGTGTACTTCCAGCAGAACGGCACGCTCATTTTGTGGCACCGGCAAGACGCGCATGAAGCGCAACGCTTCAGCGCGCTGTTGGCGGCCACCGGCCGCGCCCTGCCCAGCCTGCCCGTGCCCGAGGCGCTGAACACCGCCCGTGTGGCCGAGCTGGAGCCTGCCTTGGCGCAACGCTTCCACCAAGGCCTGTACCTGCCCGACGAAGGCCAGCTGGACAACCGCCAACTGCTGGAGGCGCTAACGACGACCCTTGCCAGCCTGGGCGTGAACATTGAATGGCACAGCGCGTGGACGGACGAGCAAGCCCTGGCACACCAGCGCCAGAACGGCGGCTGGGTGCTGGACTGCCGCGGCCTGGGCGCACAGCCCGACTGGAAAGCGCTGCGCGGTGTGCGCGGCGAAGTGGCCCGCCTGCACGCGCCCGACGTGACGCTGCAACGCCCCACACGGCTTCTGCACCCGCGCTACCCCATTTACATCGCGCCCAAGGAAGACCACATCTTCGTCATCGGCGCCACCGAAATCGAATCCAACGACATGTCGCCTGCCAGCGTGCGTTCGGTGCTGGAACTGTTGAGTGCAGCCTACGCCGTGCACCCCGGTTTTGGCGAGGCACGCATTCTGGAGCTGTGCACACAGTGCCGCCCCACCCTGCCAGACAACCTGCCCGCCGTGCGTGAAGTAGCCCCCCAGGTGCTGCAGATCAACGGCCTGTACCGGCATGGCTTCATGATCTCGCCCGCCGTGGCTGATGCCGTGCTGGAACACATGCACCAAGGCAGCACTTCGTTGGCCGAGCGCCTGTCGCTGCGCTTCGAGCGTGCCCAAGAACATGCCCACGCCGCGCTGACGGTGTGAGCCCCAGAGACAGCCATGCGAGTCCTCATCAACCAGCAACCGCACGACCTGCCCGACGGCGCCACCCTTGCCGACGCGGTGCAGGCCATACAGGCCAGCGGCCCCTTTGCCGCTGCCGTGAACCTGCGCTTTGTGCCACGCACCCAGTACACCCAGACCGCGCTGGCCGAAGGCGACCAGATCGAGATCATCGCGCCCGTGACCGGGGGCTAAGCCCCTGTTTGCCTACACGCGCCCCGCGACACCACAGCTTGCCATGAACGCCACCGCTGCAACTTCCCACGACGCTCTCGTCCTCTACGGCGAATCATTTGCCAGCCGCTTGCTGCTGGGCACCGCCCGCTACCCTTCGCCCCAAGTGCTGGAAAACGCCGTGACACGCGCACAGCCTTGCATGCTCACGGCGTCTCTGCGGCGCCAGGGCGCGGGCGGGCTGGACCCTTCACAAGGCATCTGGCCCCTGCTGCAAAAAATGCAGGTGCCCGTGCTGCCCAACACCGCCGGGTGCCACAGCCTGCAAGAAGCCATTACCACCGCCGAAATGGCGCGCGAGGTCTTCAACACGCCGTGGATCAAGCTGGAACTGATTGGCGACGACTACACGCTGCAGCCCGATACGCTGAACCTGGTGAGCGCCGCCGAACAGCTCATCAAGAGCGGCTTCAAGGTGCTGCCCTATACCACCGACGACCTGGTGCTGTGCCAGCGCCTGGTGGACGTGGGCTGCCAAGCCGTCATGCCCTGGGCCGCGCCCATTGGCACTGGCAAGGGCCCCATCAACCCCTACGCCCTGCGCACGCTGCGCGAACGCCTGAACGTGCCGCTGATTGTGGATGCGGGCCTGGGGCTGCCTTCGCACGCCTGCCAGGTGATGGAATGGGGCTTTGACGCCGTGCTGCTGAACACCGCCGTGGCGCTGTCGCAAGACCCGGTGGCCATGGCTGGTGCGTTTGCCGATGCCGTAAAAGCTGGCCGCAGCGCATTCCTGGCTGGCGCCATGACGCCGCAAGACAGCGCCCAACCCAGCACCCCCGTGTTGGGCACACCCTTCTGGCACCACGCCTGAAGCCGGAAAGACAATGACGCCCACGAACATGCCCAACGCGCTGCAAACCATGCTGGCCCTCGTCGAACGCCATCAGGCGTTGGGCCTGCCCAGCAACACCGACGCCCAGGCCACGCCTGCCGATGACACGCCCCACGCAATTGCCTACGCCGCCGCGCGCAGGCTGGGTTTCATACCCGCCGACGCCGAATGCGTGGCCCAAGCCTGGCAGCGTCAGACCGAACGTACTGGGCGTTTTGACGTGGACGCGTGGCCCGGCGAGGCCGTTGACTTTGGCGTGCGCACCGATGCTTTGCCGCAGGACTTCCCGCCCGCACCGCTGGCATTGGGTGTTTACGCCGTGCTGCCCAGCGCCGAATGGGTAGGCCGCATGGCACGTGCGGGCCTGACGACAGTGCAACTGCGGTTCAAGTCGGCTGATGCGCAGGCTGTGCGAAACGAGATACGGGCTGCCATCGATGCAGTGGCGGGTACTGGCGCAAACCTCTACATCAACGACCACTGGCAAGAAGCTGTTGCCGCAGGCGCCTACGGCGTGCACCTGGGCCAGGAAGACCTGGACACGCTGAAGCCCGAGGAATTGGCACAGATACGAGACGCCGGCCTGCGGCTGGGGCTGAGCACCCACGGCTACGCCGAGATGCTGCGCGCCGAGGCGGTGGGCCCTAGCTACGTGGCGCTGGGCGCCGTGTTCCCCACCACGCTCAAGGCCATGCCCACGCCGCCCCAGGGGCTGGGCCGCCTGGGCGCCTATGCCCGGCTGTTGCGCCACCGCCCGGTGGTGGCCATTGGCGGCATTGCCGCCGAACACCTGGGGGCAGTTGCCGCCACGGGCGCGGGTTCGTTCGCCGTGGTGCGCGCCATCACCGCCGCTGCCGACCCCGAGGCCGCTGCCCGTGAACTTCAGGCGCTGTGGGAAGAACAGCGCAAGGCGCAAAAAATCTGACGCCCTGGCTTCACGAGCAAAAACGTAGCTATAATAGACGGCTATTCCCCGATAGCTCAGTCGGTAGAGCGCCGGACTGTTAATCCGTAGGTCC
>JAYSGB010000028.1:0-54641 GCA_041913045.1 Burkholderiaceae bacterium
CGCGCAGCGCGCTTCGTAACTGACTTGCGGCAGATGTCCGACCGGAGCGTTTCGCAGAAACGTGTAGGGAGTTTCTGCCGCGTGGCCACGGCATAGAGCATCGCAGGGAAGCCGGTGCGCAGCACCGGCCACCTCGTTGAAGCGCCAGCCCCTGGGCGCACACGCCTTGGCCGCCAAAACTCCACAGCAGAGACGCCTCACCCCGCGAAAGGCAATACCGACTCCACATCCAGCACCAACCCCGTGCGGCTAGCGTCATAACCCTTCAGCCCAGCCACCCGCGCACGGAACCCCGGTGATTGCAACACCCGCAACACCGGTTGCAGGCGCTGCCCATCCAGGTGCCTGCGCTGCACGGCAAAGAAGTAACGCTCCTTCGTCAGCGGAATGAAGTGCAGCCCAAAGCGGTGTGCTGCCGTTTGCACACCTATGCCCACGTCCGCCATGCCACTCGCCACAAACGCTGCCACCGCCGCGTGCGTCAGCTCCGTGGTGCGGTAACCGTTCACCGCCTCGGGGCGCAGCCCCGCGTGTGCCAGCATCAGGTCGGTCAACATGCGCGTGCCCGACCCCAGCGGGCGGTTCACAAAACGCAACTCAGGGCGTGCCAGGTCGGCCAACCCGCGCACACCCAGCGGGTTGCCTCGCGCCACGAACAGCCCCTGCGTGCGTACCGCCAACTGGATCAGGCAGTGCTCATCAGGCCGCAGCCATTGCCGGTAGCGCTCACCAGCCGCCTTCTCAAAAGTGCCCAGCGGCACATGGAAGCCCGCCAGCTCGCAGTCGCCCGCGGCCAGCGCGGCCACTGCCTCCAGGCTGTTGCGGTAGCGTATGTCCACCGCCGCACCCTGCTGGCTCAACTGCTCGTGCAGGGCCTCCACCGCAAAACCGTGGCTGGCGTGCAGGCGCGGGGGCGGCAGCGTTTCGGGTGCCAGCCGCCCCAGCTCGCCCGCCATTTCCGAAGCCAGTGACGCCATCAGCGGCTGCAAGCGCGCGGCAATGCGGGCGTCGGACCACACAAGCCGCGCACCCAGCTCCGTCAACTGGCAGCCACGCCCGCGCCCACGTGCGCGCACCAGCAGCGGTTGGCTCAGCAGCGCTTCGGCCCGTTCGATCAGGCCCCACGCGTGCCGGTAAGACAGGTCGGTGTCGCGCGCCGCCTGCGCAATGCTGCCGCTTTGTTGCACGGCAGCCAGCATGGCCAGCAAAACCGTGGCGTCCACGGCGGCGGCCGACGCGTCGGAAAACGCCCAGCGGGGCTGAAGCTGGATTTGCAACATGGGTGGCCAACAGGTAGGACAAAGCAGAAATGAATTATGCAATCCAAAACATATTTATTTGCCTGCTTGCTGCTACGCTGAAACCATGCAAAGTTCTCCGTCATCGCCACCCCGTTCGCAGCCATCAGGCACGGTGATTCCCATCCTTCCCGAAGGGCAGGCCGCCCGCCGTTGGCGTGCCACGCCCAAGGGTCGCCAGGTGGCGGACGCGGACCGCCAGCGCGTGGCGGACCTGTGTGCAGGACTGGAACCCCGCGCAGACCTGCTGATTGAACACCTGCACCGCCTGCAAGACGGCGAGGGCGGCTTGCGCAAAGGCCACCTCGCGGCGCTGGCCGAACGCCTGCGCCTGAGCCAGGTGGAGGTGTACGAGGTGGCCACCTTCTACCACCACTTCGACGTGGTGGAGGACGGCGCCGCGCTGCCCGCCGTCACCGTGCGTGTGTGCACCAGCTTGCCTTGCCAGATGGCGGGCGGGCATGACTTGCTGCGTGCCGTGCAGGGCCGCTTGGGAGACGCCGTGCGTGTGGTCGAAGCCCCCTGCATCGGCCAGTGCCATCAGGCGCCCGCCGCCTGCGTGGGCCAGCACCAACTGCCGCAGGCCAGTGCCGACGCCGTGCAAGACTTGCTGGCCAAGGGCGAAACGGCCCCACGCGCGCTGCCTTCGCTCGGCGTGCCCGTGCACCCCGGTGACCATGCCCAGCTGCGCCGCCTGCTGGCGGGTGAATTGAGCGCCGATACCGTGCTGGCCGAACTCAAGGCCTCTGGCCTGCGGGGCCTGGGCGGCGCGGGCTTTCCGGCCTGGCGCAAGTGGGAAACGGTGCGGGCGCAGCCCGGCCCGCGCCACATGGTCGTCAACCTGGACGAAGGCGAAATCGGCACCTTCAAGGACTGGCACCTGCTGGCCACCGCGCCACGCCAGGCGCTGGAGGGCATGCTCATCGCTGCACTGGTGGTGGGGGCGGAACACGTCTGGATCTACCTGCGCGACGAATACCACGACGCCCGCCAGGTGTTGCAGGCAGAGCTGCGGATGCTGCAGGACCATATCGCCGAGTGGCGCACGCAGTACCCGGGTGTGGCCTTCCCGCAGGTGGAGCTGCGGCGCGGCGCGGGTGCCTACATCTGCGGTGAAGAATCCGCGCTCATCGAATCGGTGGAAGGCAAGCGCGGCATGCCACGGCTCAAGCCGCCCATCGTTGCCATGAACGGCGTGTTCGGCAGGCCCACGCTCGCCCACAACTTCGAGACCCTTTGGTGGCTGCCCGATATTCTGGCGCGCGGCGGTGCCTGGCTGGCAGCGCAAGGGCGGCGCGGGCGCAGCGGCTTGCGGCGCTTCAGCGTGTCTGGCCGGGTGGCCAAGCCCGGCGTGTACCTGGCGCCCGCGGGCATCACCTTGCGTGAGTTGATCGACGAGCATGCGGGCGGCATGGCCGAAGGCCACGAACTCTACGCCTACCTGCCCGGCGGTGCGTCGGGCGGCATTCTGCCCGCCAGTCTGGCGGACGTGCCGCTGGACTTCGACACCCTGGCCGAACACGGTGCCTTCGTTGGCTCCATGGCCGTGGTGGTGTTGGGCCAGCACGACCGCGCACGCGACGCCGCGCTCAACCTCATGCACTTCTTTGAACACGAGTCCTGCGGGCAATGCACGCCCTGCCGTGCAGGCACCGCCCAGGCCGCCAAGTTGATGCAGGCGCCCGCGTGGGATGTAGATGTGTTGGGCGACCTGTCCCACGTCATGCGCGAAGCCTCCATCTGCGGCCTTGGCCAAGCGGCGCCCAACCCCTTCGATTCTGTGCTGCGCTTTTTCCCGCAGGAGGTGCGGCCATGAACAACACCATCGACTTCACGCTGGATGGCCGCCCCGCGCAGGCCCAGCCGGGCGAAAGCCTGTGGGCGGTGGCAAAGCGCATGGGCGTGGACATTCCGCACCTGTGCCACAAGCCGGGCTTGCCCTCGGCGGGCAACTGCCGCGCCTGTGTGGTGGAGGTGGCGGGCGAGCGGGCGCTGGCGCCGTCGTGCTGCCGCGCCCCGCAGGCGGGCATGCAGGTGCAGACCCACACCCCGCGCGTGCAGCGCGCCCAGCGCACCGTGTTGGAACTGCTGCAGGCGGACGCACCCGCCACCACCAGCCTCAAGGTGAACAGCGAACTGGCCCAGTGGGGGCAGCGCCTGGGCGTGCAGGCCACCCGCTTTGGCGGGCGCGGTGCTTCGCAGGCTGCAGCCATGGTGGCTGGGCCCGACCGCAGTCACCCCGCGCTTGCCGTCAACCTGGGCGCGTGCATCCAGTGCACCCGTTGCGTGCGCGCCTGCCGCGACATCCAGGGCAACGACGTGCTGGGCCTGGCCTTTCGGGGCGGGCAGGCGAGCATCGTGTTCGACCAGCAAGACGCCGCCGGGCAAAGCACCTGCGTGGCCTGCGGCGAATGCGTGCAGGCCTGCCCCACGGGTGCCATCGCACCGGCCAACGGCGCCTACGCCCGCGTGGCCGACCGCACGGTCGATTCCGTCTGCCCCTTCTGCGGCGTGGGTTGCCAGCTCACCTACCACGTGAAGGACGGGCGCATTGACCACGTGGAAGGCGCCAACGGCCCCGCCAATGAGGGGCGCCTTTGTGTAAAGGGGCGCTTCGGCTTCGACTACGCCCACAGCCCGCAGCGCCTCACGCGCCCGCTGGTGCGCCGTGACGATGCCCCCAAGGATCCGGCGGTCCTTACCCGTGGCGAAGGCGGACGCGCCAGCGCCGAAACCCTGCGCGCGCAGTTCCGCGAAGCCACCTGGGAAGAGGCCCTGGAACGGGCTGCCCAGGGCCTGCTGCGCGCACGCGACGCCCACCCCGCCAAGGGCCGCGACGCCGCCGTGGCGGGCTTCGGCTCGGCCAAGGGAACCAACGAAGAGGCCTACCTCTTCCAGAAACTCATCCGCAGCGCCTTTGCCACCCACAACGTGGACCACTGCACCCGCCTGTGCCATGCGTCCAGCGTGGCCGCGCTGATGGAGGGCGTGGGCTCAGGCGCGGTCAGCAACCCGCTGCGCGACGTGGAACATGCGGACCTCATCTTCGTCATCGGCGCCAACCCCGCGCAGAACCACCCCGTGGGTGCGAGCTGGATCAAGAACGCCGTGAAGAAAGGCGCGCGCCTAGTGCTGGCCGACCCGCGCCGCACCGAGCTTTCGCGCCAGGCCTGGCGCACGCTCAACTTCCGTCCCGGCACCGACGTGGCTCTGCTCAACGCGCTGCTCAACGTCATCGTCACCGAAGGGCTGACCGACCAGGCCTTCATCGAACAGCGCACGCTGGAATACGCGCAGTTGCGTGAACACATCCAGGCCTTCACGCCCGAGGTCATGGCGCCCATCTGCGGCATCCCCGCCGAGACGCTGCGCGAAGTGGCGCGCGCCTACGCCACCTCACGCGCCAGCATCATCCTGTGGGGCATGGGCGTGAGCCAGCACACCCACGGCACCGACAACGCACGCTGCCTCATCGCACTGGCCATGGTCACCGGGCAGATCGGCCTCCCCGGCACCGGCCTGCACCCGCTGCGCGGCCAGAACAACGTGCAAGGCGCCAGCGACGCGGGCCTCATCCCCATGGTGCTGCCCGACTACCAGCGCGTTGGCGAACCCGGCGCGCGCAGCCTGGCAGAACAGACCTGGGGCTTGTCTGCTGGCGCGCTGGACGACCAGCCCGGCCTCACCGTGGTGGAGATCATCAACGCCGCCTACGAAGGGCGCATCAAGGCCATGCTCATACAGGGTGAGAACCCGGCCATGAGCGACCCCGACGCCGAGCACGCACGTGCTGCGCTGGCCGCGCTCGACCACTTGGTGGTGCAGGACATCTTCCTCACCGAAACCGCCGCGCTGGCCGACGTGGTGCTGCCCGCCACCGCCTGGCCCGAGAAGACCGGCACCGTCACCAACACCGACCGCACCGTGCAGTTGGGCCGCAAAGCCGTGGATGCACCCGGCGAAGCGTGCGCCGACGCCTGGATCACCGAACAGCTCGCGCTGCGCCTGGGCTTCGATTGGGGCTATGGCATTGCGCCCGACGGCAGCGGTGCCGAACCTGGCAGTGGCACCGGCCTGGTGTATGACGAGATGCGCTCGCTCATGCCTTCCATTGCCGGGCTGCCGTGGGAACGCTTGCTGCGCCAGGGCGCCGTCACCGCGCCCGTGGCCAGTGCGGAAGACCCGGGCCAGCCCATCGTGTTCATTGACCGATTCCCCACACCCACGGGCAAGGCCAGGCTGGTGCCCGCAAGCGTGACGCCACCCGCCGAGCAACCAGATGCCGAGTTCCCCATGGTGCTCATCACCGGGCGGCAGCTGGAGCATTGGCACACCGGCTCCATGACGCGGCGCAGCGAGGTGCTGGATGCGCTGGAGCCCGCGCCCGGCGTGAGCCTGCACCCGGCCACTGCCGAGCGGCTGGGCCTGCGTGCAGGCGATTGGGCTCTGGTGCGCACGCGCCGGGGCGAGGTGCGGCTGCGCGTGCGCGCCGACGACGGCATGCCCGCCGACGCGCTCTTCATCCCCTTTGCCTACGTGGAGGCTTCAGCCAACCTGCTCACCAACCCGGCGCTCGATCCCTTCGGCAAGATCGCCGAGGTGAAGTACTGCGCAGCGCGTGTGGAGCCCGCGCCAGCCGCTGCTTGATCTGAGACAACCCTGGGCCCCGCGCCCGGGGTTAGACTGCGGTGTCCACAAGACATGTGGCATTCCACACAACCGCTCATACAGGAGGTAAGACCATGTTCAAGAAAATTCTTGTGCCGTCCGACGGCTCTCAGCTGGCCCACAACGCTGCCGAATATGCTGCCGACCTCGCCAAAACCCACGGTGCGCAGATCGTGGGCGTCTATGTGATCGACCCCTTCCCCTACATCGGCATTGGGGACGCCTCCGCCGTCGGCTTGCAGGCCTACATGGCCGAGGCGCAGGCGGCAGCCAGCAAGTCGCTGGAGGATCTCCGCCAGTGTTGCGAAGCCCGTGGCGTGGCCTTCGCGGGCGACACCATCGAGCGAAACGTCACCTACGAAGGCATTCTGGAAACCGCCAAGGCCGAAGGCGTGGACCTGATCGTCATGGGTTCGCACGGACGCAAGGGTGTGCAAGCGCTCATCCTGGGCAGCGTGGCCCAGAAGGTGCTGACGCACGCCAAGGTGCCCGTGCTGATCGTCAAGTCCTGAACGCCCGGTTCAGTTCAGCGCCGCTGCCGGGCCGAAGAACTCGTAGCGCGTCTGCGCTTCGGGCACACCCAGCTCGGCCAGGTGGCGCTTCACCAGCGCCATGAACGGCTTGGGGCCCAGGAAGTAGGCGTCCACGTCGCGGCCGGGCAGCCAGTTGGCCAGCAGGTCTTTGTTCAGCAGGCCCACGGCGTCCGCGCCATCTCCAGGGGCGGCCTGGTCGTAGCAGTAGAAGCGGCGCAGTTGCGGGTGCAGCGCGGCAAGCGCGTCAATCGCCTCGCGGAACGCGTGCACGGTGCGGTTGCGCGCACAGTGAATGAAGTGCACCGTGCGGCCCGTGCCCAGCGCCTCTTTCAACATCGCCAGCGTGGGGGTAATGCCCACGCCACCGCTGATCAGCACCAGCGGCTTGTCGCTTTCCTGAAGCGTGAACGCGCCTGCTGGCGGAAACACCTCCAGCGTGTCACCGGCCTGAATCTGGTCGTGCAGGTGGTTGGAGACCAGCCCGCCCGCTTCGCGCTTGACGCTGATGCGCAGTTCCTGGCCGTTGGGCGCGTCAGACAGCGAGTAGTTGCGGCGCTGTTCCGTGCCGTTGATGTTCATGCGCAGGCCGATGTATTGCCCGGGCTGGTGGGCCACCACGGGCTGGCCGTCCACAGGGCGCAGGTAGAACGATGTGATCTCGCTGCTCTCGGGCACCTTGCGCTCCACGCGGAACACCCGCACACCACGCCATCCGCCGGGGGCGGCAGCGTTGGCGGCGTACACCTGCTCCTCGGCGCCGATCAGAATGTCGGCCAGTTGCTGGTAGGCGGCGCCCCAGGCGGCCAGCACCTCGTCGGTGGCGATTTCGGCGCCCAGCACCTCGCGGATGGCGCGCAGCAGGCAGGCACCCACGATGGGGTAGTGCTCAGGCAGCACCTGCAGCGACACGTGCTTGTTGATGATCTGCGCAGGCAGATTGCCCAGGTTCTCCAGCTTGTCGATGTGGCGCGCGTACATGAGCACGCTGTTGGCCAGGGCGCGTGGCTGGTCGCCGCTGGCCTGGTGGGCCTGGTTGAACAGGGGACGAACCTCGGGGTACTCGCCCAGCATGATGCGGTAGAAGTGGGTGGTCAGGGCTTCACCGCCGGTTTCCAGCAGGGGCACGGTCGCTTTGACTATGGCGCGTTGAGCGTCGTTGAGCACGGGTTCTCCTTCAGTGTGATCGACATGGCCACGGCGGGCCGGGGTGTTCTACATGGCAAGGCCCGTGCCAAAAAACTTCTCCTTATGGGACAAGCACTTGTGTGCTAATGTGTCGAATTGACATGCTATTGAATCAGGTTTTTATGACCTGTTTGAAGTCGAAATGACATCTTCCTTGTGGATCAACGCCCTCGTGCCGCTGGTGGCCGACCTGTCGCGCGCGCTGCCCGAGTCGGAGCGTTACCGCCGCCTGCTGGAGGCGTTGCGTACGCTCTTTCCGTGCGATGCCGCCTGCCTGCTGCGGCTGGAGGGCGACTGGCTGGTGCCCCTGGCCATTGACGGCCTGAGCCGCGACACACTGGGGCGGCGCTTCCGCGTGGCGGAACACCCGCGCTTCCTGGCCCTGCTGTCGGCCGGCGGCCCCAAGCGCTTTGAGCCTGGCAGCCCCTTGCCTGACCCCTACGACGGCCTGGTGGAAGGCGGCAGCGGCACCCTGGAGGTGCACGACTGCATGGGCTGCGCACTGCAGGTGGAGTCGCAGCCCTGGGGCTTGCTCACGCTGGACGCGCTCACGCCAGGCAGCTTTCAGCCCGAACACCTGGAGGTGCTGAGCGCCTTCGGCAACCTCGCTTCTGCCACGGTGGCTGCGGCCACGCGCATCAACCGCCTCACGCTGGCGGTAGAAGACGAGCATATGCAGGTGGAGCGCTACCAGCGCGCGGCAGGGCAGCCCAACCGGCGCCTGCTGGGGCAAAGCGCTGCCATGCGGCAGATGCTCAAGGAAATCGACCTGGTGGGTGCGAGTGACCTGACCGTGCTGGTCACTGGCGAAACCGGCGTGGGCAAGGAACTTGTGGCGCAGGCCCTGCATGCCCGCTCCAGCCGCAGCAACCGGCCGCTGGTCAGCCTCAACTGCGCGGCCTTGCCCGACACCCTGGTGGAAAGCGAACTGTTCGGCCATGTGCGCGGCGCCTTCACCGGCGCCGTGAGCGAGCGCAAGGGCAAGTTCGAACTGGCCGATGGCGGCACCCTGTTCCTGGACGAGGTGGGTGAGCTGCCCTTGCCCGTGCAGGCCAAGCTGCTGCGCGTGCTGCAGAGCGGCCAGTTGCAGCGCCTGGGTTCTGACCGTGAACACCACGTGGACGTGCGCCTGATCGTGGCTACCAACCGCGATCTGGCCGCCGAAGTGCGTGCCGGGCGGCTGCGCGCCGACATCTACCACCGCCTGAGCGTTTACCCCTTGCGTGTGCCGCCGCTGCGCGAGCGCGGGCGCGACGTGCTGCTGCTCAGCGGTTTCTTCCTGGAAGAGAACCGTTCCCGCCTGGGCCTGGGCAGCGTGCGGCTGGACGAACCGGCGCAGGCCGCCCTGTTGGGCTACGACTGGCCGGGCAATGTGCGCGAGCTGGAGCACCTCATCGGCCGCAGCGTGCTGCGCGCAGTGGGGCGCCAGCAGCCCAGGCCGCGCATCCTCACCCTGACGGCAGCAGATCTGGATCTGCCCGCTGCCATGCCGCCGCAGCCCCAAGGCGTGGTGCCAGCCGGGCAAGAGGCGCAAGCCTCGCCTGTGCCGGGTGAGGGCGACACGCCTGGCTCAGCTGGCCTGCGCTCCCGGGTGGACGCCTTTGAACGCCAGCTGGTGGAGGGCTGCCTGCAGCGCCACGGCCACAACTGGTCCGCCGCCGCGCGGGAGTTGCAGGTGGACCGCGCCAACCTTGTGCGGCTGGCGCGCCGCCTGGGTGTGGCCGGGCGCACGCCGCCGGGCTGACACAGCGCAGGCAAGGGTCATCATTGCCTGCCTAGAATGTTTGCCTTCACCGCCAAGGCAGACCATGTCAGAGCCCAACACCGCCCCCAGCCTCCCCGTTTCTGCTCCAGAAGCCCCCGCCCACGACGGCACCGGCCTCATCCGCATCCGTGGTGCGCGTCAGCACAACCTCAAGCACGTCGATCTGGACATCCGCACCGGGGAACTGACAGTGGTCACCGGCCCCAGCGGCTCGGGCAAGTCCAGCCTGGTGTTCGACACCTTGTTTGCCGAAGGGCAGCGTCGCTACGTCGAGACCTTCAGCGCCTACGCGCGCCAGTTCCTCGACCGCATGGACAAGCCCGCCGTGGACAAGGTGGAAGGCGTGCCTCCGGCCATCGCCATCGACCAGACCAACCCCGTGCGCTCGTCGCGCTCCACCGTGGGCACGATGACCGAGTTGAACGACCACCTCAAGTTGCTCTACGCGCGCGCCGCCCAACTGTTCGACCGGCGCACCGCGCTGCCCGTGCGGCACGACTCGCCCGACACCATTTACGAAGAGCTGCGCCAACGGGCTGAGGCAGCGAGTGATCCGCGTTTGGTCATCACCTTCCCCGTGGAGCTGCCCGCCAGCGCCACGCCCGAAGACATCGAACAATGGCTGGCGGCCAGCGGCTTTACCCGCGTGCAGGCCGAGCGCGTGGTGACCCGCCCGGTGCCGCACGACACCGCCAAGCCAGCCAAAGACACGGGCAAGGCCAAGAAAACCGCCCCGCCTGCCGACCTGCAGGTGCGCGTGCTCGACGTGGTGGCCGACCGCTTCCGCTTCAGCGGGGCCGAGCGTGCCCGCGTCGTCGAGGCCATCGAACTCGGCATCAAGCGCGGCAGCGGGCGGCTCACCGTGTACGCCCTGCGCCCGGCGGGCGATGATGGCAACGAACCCGAGCCAGAACTGTGGAAGTTCTCCACCGGCCTGCACTGCCCCGAAAGCGACCTGCGTTACGCCGAGCCGCTGCCCTCCATGTTCTCGTTCAACTCCGCCGTGGGCGCGTGCGACACCTGCCGGGGTTTCGGGCGCGTCATCGGCGTGGACATGGGCCTCGTCATCCCCAACGACAGGCTCACCCTGCGCGCTGGGGCCATCAAGCCCATGCAGACCCCCGCGTGGAAGGAGTGCCAGGACGACCTGATGCGCCACGCCGAGGCCGCAGGCATTCCGCGCGACACGCCCTGGTACCAGCTGAGCGAGGCGCAGCAGCACTGGGTCATTGAAGGTTCGCCCCACTGGAACGGAAAATGGAACCAGCAGTGGTACGGCGTGCGCCGCTTCTTCGACTACCTGGAGAGCAAGGCCTACAAGATGCACATCCGCGTGCTCTTGTCCAAATACCGCAGCTACACCGAATGCCCCGCGTGCCGGGGCGCGCGGCTCAAGACAGAGAGCCTGCTGTGGCGCCTGGGTTCCAAGGCCGATGCGGATGCCGTTCTGCCGCCCGCACAACGTTTCATGCCCACGGGCGTGGACTGGACGCGCGAGCAGCTCGAAGCGCTGCCCGGCCTGTGCCTGCACGACATGATGCAGCTGCCCATCGAGCGGCTGCGCGAATTCTTCGCCCGGCTGGCGCTGCCCGGTGCCAGCGAAAGCGGCGAACAGCAGGCCCTCAAGCTGCTGTTCGACGAAATCACCACCCGCCTGCGTTACCTGTGCGACGTGGGCATCGGCTACCTCACGCTGGACCGGCAGAGTCGCACGCTCAGCGGCGGCGAGGTGCAGCGCATCAACCTCACCACGGCGCTGGGCACCTCGCTGGTCAACACCCTGTTCGTGCTGGACGAGCCCAGCATCGGCCTGCACCCGCGTGACATGAACCGCATCAACCAGGCCATGGCGCGCCTGCGCAACGCGGGCAACACGCTGGTGGTGGTGGAGCACGACCCCGCCGTCATGCTGGCGGCCGACCGCGTCATCGACATGGGCCCCGGCCCCGGCGAGCGCGGCGGCAGCATCGTGTTCGACGGCACCGTGGCGCAACTGCGCGAAGCCGACACGTTGACTGGCGCCTACCTGGGCGGGCGCAAGCAGGTGGGCTTCGGCTTCAAGCGAATGGTCACCGACGCCACGCCCCGTCTGGTGCTGGAGGGCGCGCGCGAACACAACCTGCGCCACCTCAACGTCGAATTCCCGCTGCAACGGCTGGTTACTGTCACGGGCGTCAGTGGCTCGGGCAAGTCCACCCTCATACAAGACGTGCTGGCCCCGGCGCTTATGCGTCACTTCGGCCAGGCCACCGAATCGCCCGGCGCGCACGACCGCCTGCTGGGCGCCGATCACCTCAGCGGTGTGGTGTTTGTCGATCAATCCCCCATCGGCAAGACGGCGCGCTCCAACCCGGTGAGCTACGTGGGCGCGTGGGACGCCATCCGCGACCTGTTTGCCACCGCGCCGCAATCGCAGCAGCGCGGCTACACAGCGGCCAAGTTCAGCTTCAACAGTGGTGACGGGCGCTGTCCCACCTGCGGTGGCTCGGGCTTCGAGCACGTGGAAATGCAGTTCCTGAGCGACGTGTACCTGCGCTGCCCCGACTGCAACGGCCAGCGCTACCGCCCCGAGGTGCTGGAGATCACCATCGAGCGCGGCAGCAGGCTGCTCAATGTGTCCGACGTGCTGGACCTGACGGTGAGCGAGGCCGCTCAACTGTTCGCGCACGACCGCGAGGTCATCGTGGCGCTGCAGCCCATTGTGGATGTGGGCCTGGAATACGTGAAGCTGGGCCAGCCGGTGCCCACGCTCAGCGGCGGCGAGGCTCAGCGCCTCAAGCTGGCGGGCTTTCTGGCCGAGGCCGCCAAGGCGGGCAAGAAAGGCAAGGGCGCTCGTTCGGGTCGTACCGCGTCGGGCCAGCCCCTGGCCACCAAGGGCATGCTGTTCCTGTTCGACGAACCGACCACGGGCCTGCATTTCGACGACATCGCCAAGCTCATGCGCGCCCTGCGCAAGCTGCTGGAGGCGGGGCATTCGCTCATCGTCATCGAACACAACCTGGACGTGATCCGCGCGAGCGACTGGCTGATCGACCTGGGGCCGGACGGCGGCGACCAGGGCGGCCTGGTGGTGGCCGAGGGCACACCCGAGGAGGTGCGACTGCACCCGCACAGCTACACCGGTCAGGCGCTGCGTGAGTACGCCGAGGCAGTGGGCGAGCTGTACATGGCGCAAGAAGGGCGGGTGACGGATTACCTGCCTGTGCGGGGTGAGTTGGGGTCTGCGCCAGTGGTCGCCAGGGCTGATGTGTTGGCTCCCGCTACCGCTTCAAGGGCTGCAGCCATTGAAGCGGCGGATGTGAGCGTGCCTGCGCTGGAAACCGCCGCGTCACATGCGCACGCCATCCGCATCATCAACGCGCGGGAACACAACCTCAAGGGCCTGTCGGTGGACATTCCCCGGGGCAAGTTCAACGTCATCACCGGTGTCAGCGGTTCGGGCAAGTCCACGCTGGCGTTCGACATCCTGTTCAACGAAGGCCAGCGCCGTTACCTCGAAAGCCTCAACGCCTACGCGCGCAGCATCGTGCAGCCCGCAGGCCGGCCCGAGGTGGATGCTGTCTATGGCATTCCGCCCACCGTGGCCATTGAGCAGCGGCTGTCGCGCGGCGGGCGCAAATCGACGGTGGGCACCACCACCGAGGTCTGGCACTTCCTGCGCCTGCTGTACGTGAAGTTGGGCACCCAGCACTGCGTGCACGACGACACCCCCGTGCAGCCGCAAACGCCCGAAAGCATCCTGGCGCAGCTGATGACGGCCTTCCGTGGCCAGCACATCGGCCTGCTGGCGCCGCTGGTGGTCAACCGCAAGGGCGTATATACCGAACTGGCAGATTGGGCGCGCCCACGTGGCTACACGCATCTGCGGGTGGATGGCGAATTCCTGCCCACGCAGGGCTTCCCGCGCATCGACCGCTTCAAGGAACACACCATCGAACTGCCCGTGGGCAGCCTGGACGTGGCCCCCGAACACGAAGCCGAACTGCGCCAGGCCCTGATGCGCGCGCTGGAACACGGCAAAGGCGTGGTGCACGTGCTGTCGGGCATGCACGGGCTGGAAGCGGCCATGGCCAACGGTGAATCTACGGTGGGTATTGGGCGGCTGCAGGTGTTTTCCACGCTGCGCGCCTGCCCGGTGTGTTCCACCAGCTATGCCGAGCTGGACCCGCGCCTGTTCTCGTACAACAGCAAGCACGGCTGGTGCCCGGACTGCGTGGGCACGGGCGTGCAGCTCACGCGCGAGCAGCGCAAGGCGTTCGACGATTCCGTGCGCGACGACGACCAGAAAGGCCGCGAACAGAGCTTTGCCGAGCCCGAGGTGGAAGACGTGGCCGACCAGCCCTGCACCAGTTGCGGCGGTACGCGCCTCAACGCCACAGCGCGGGCCGTGAAGTTCCATGGGCAAACCATCACGTCACTTGCGCGGTTGAGCGTGCGCGACGTGCGCCTGTGGGTGCAAGCCTTGCAACAGGCGCCGCTCGCCATGGCAGGCGCCGTGCAGGGTGATTCGTCTGCGGTACAAGGCCTCACCGCCCGCGAGGCCGACATTGCCCGCGACCTGCTGCCCGAAATCCAGAGCCGCCTGGAGTTCCTGGAAGAAGTGGGCCTGGGCTACCTCACGCTAGACCGTGGCGCGCCCACCCTCAGCGGTGGCGAGGCGCAGCGCATCCGCCTGGCGGCACAGCTCGGCTCCAACCTGCAAGGCGTGTGCTACGTGCTCGACGAACCCACCATCGGCCTGCACGCGCGCGACAACCAGATCCTGCTCGACGCCCTGCACAAGCTGGGCGACAAGGGCAACACCCTTGTGGTGGTGGAGCACGACGAAGACACCATCCGCCGTGCCGACCACGTCATCGACATCGGGCCCAGCGCGGGCCTGCGTGGCGGGCGCGTCGTGGCTGAAGGTTCGGTGAGCGACGTGATGGCGGCGCAGGATTCACAAACCGGGCGCTACCTGCTGCACGCCATGCGGCACCCGTTGCAGGCGCGCCGCCTGGTGGCCGCCGAACCCGTGCCAGCCGATGCCGAAGAACAGCAGTGGCTCACCGTCAAAGGCGCCAACCTGCACAACCTGCAGAACGTTACCGCGCAGGTGCCGCTCAAGCGGCTGGTGGCCGTCACTGGCGTGAGCGGCTCGGGCAAATCCACCTTTGCGCGCGACGTGCTGCTTACCAACGTGGCCGCCGCCGTGCAGATGCAAGCGACCAAAGCCGGGCGCGACGCCTGGCATACAGGCGAACGCCCCAAGTGGCAGGGCTGCGAAGGCGTGGTGGGCAGCGAGGCCATCCAGCGCGTGCTGGAAGTGGACCAGACGCCCATTGGCAAGACGCCGCGCTCCTGCCCGGCCACCTACATCGGCTTCTGGGACACCATCCGCAAGCTCTACGCCGAAACTCTGGAAGCCAAGGCACGCGGCTACGCGCCGGGGCGCTTCAGCTTCAACACGGGCGACGGCCGCTGCCCCACCTGCGAAGGGCAGGGCATGCGCACCATCGAGATGAGCTTCCTGCCCGACGTGAAAGTGCCCTGCGAGGCTTGCCACGGCGCGCGCTTCAACCCCGAGACGCTGGCCGTCACCTGGCGCGGCAAGAGCATTGGCGACGTGCTGCGCATGGAAGTGGACGAAGCCGTGGACTTCTTCGCGTCCATGCCCAGCATCGCCCACCCGCTGCAACTGCTGAAGGACGTGGGGCTGGGCTACCTGACTTTGGGCCAGCCCTCACCCACGCTCAGCGGCGGCGAGGCGCAGCGCATCAAGCTCGTCACCGAGCTCACCAAGGTGCGCGACGAAGTGGGGCGGCGCGGCCAGAAGGCGCCGCACACCCTGTACGTGCTCGACGAGCCCACCGTCGGCCTGCACATGGCCGACGTGGACAAACTCATCCGCGTGCTGCACCGCCTGGTCGATGGCGGTCACAGCGTGGTGGTCATCGAGCACGACCTGGACGTGATCGCCGAAGCCGACTGGATCATCGACCTCGGCCCCGAAGGCGGCCAGGCCGGCGGGCGCATCGTGGCCGCCGCGCCGCCAGAGGAACTGGTGCGGCTGGGTACGCACACGGGACGGGCGCTGGGGCCGGTGTTGGCGCGGGGGTGAGTTTGGGCATCCCCTGAATGGGGGATGTGCATAGGTCGCTCTTGCGGGCAGAATGAGCGTCGTCTAAAACTAGTTAGGCCCCGACGGGGAAACGATGGCATTCGAACCGCCAATGAGCAACATTCCTCTCTGGAACCTTCGTGAGGAGTTTTACTATGTGAGGGAAATGCTCCACAGCGAGAATTTCGTTGCCGCACTCCGCAACCGTGAGCGCCCAGTAAGGACACCGATACTTGATTGGCACGGTAGCGAAGCGGACTTGCTTTCGCTATTGGTGCAGCGGGCAGTGCTTGGTGTTGAGTCATATACCGTCGGCGCGGCATGGATAAAGCTCAATGAGCTCGGGCGCATGACGACTGAAATAAACAAGAAGGTGCGGAACCCGTTCTCAATTAAACCTAAATCGGGTACTGCGTCGGCCTACTACCACCACTTACCAGCGCTGATACACACAGATCTCAGCATTGCTGTGGTTGATCCAGAGTTCTGGAGACAGCTGACGGATTTTTATAGAAAGGTGCGCAATCCACTGTTTCACGGTTCGAACTTCGCAAGTGGGGACGTCCAAAACGCTATCCAGTCCTTCTGGTTCGTTGAGGAACTCTACGCCTGGCTAGATCAGTGGCATAAGCCTGAATGGGTGCCAGGTCAACGTATGACCCTGGTATTTAAGGGGAATGCCTAACAAACGCTTCGAGAGGGACGCTCCAACAGCCGACTTTGCCGCCTGTTCACGCGCCCCTAAAGCTGAATGTTAGCCGTCGTTTAGGCCATGACGCACTCCACTAAAGAGCAGCGCAGATGATCGAGTCAGCGTATTGGCGGCAAGCGCTGCGCACTGAGGTCGCGTGGCTCAAGAGCCGTCGAAAGTACCTCAGGTGGTCGGAAAAGCAGCTTGTGCTTTATGAGCGCCGCCTGGTGCTCGTAGCTTTTCAGGTGCGCTCGCTGCTGGAAAGGCCGAAAGTGAACGGTCCCGCTCAGAACATGCGTATGCCGGTCATCCGATACAAGAAAGTCGGGTCCAGACCCTTCACCTATGTTGGGCCCGGATTTCCTGAAGATCGATTCGATATGGCCAACCCCGAGCGATCGGAGCTTGGTGTCGTAGACGTCTGCAACCAACTCATCCACTACTACTGGATGCAAACATGTTCCGAAGGTACGGCCTTCAAGAGCATGCTTGTTTTCTCTGACTATTTGCGCCACAAATGGGCATATGAGTTTCTGATTGAAGACCTCATAAGCCTTTTCAGCGTCTTCGCCAATGACGCTTCTGCTGCCGCAGACATGCGGTTTCGTTGGAACGAGAAGAAGCAAGACTATGTGGCTGAATATGCACCCTAGAGTGACGGCCAACAATTCGTATATGGACCCCTCGCAACCGCAAGAGCCTGATCGATTGTGACGCCATGGGTAGATGTCTTATCCAGGCTAATTGCATAGCCTCAGAAGGCTTGACATGAAAACACCAACCAACACGAGTTCGGCGCTGTCGGCTCTTTCCGAACCGTGGGAAGCCGCAACGGTCGCGCGCTTCAACGGCCATGAAGTCATGGTCGCCAAGGCCCGGGGCGCCTACCCCTGGCACAAGCACGAAGACACGGACGATTTCTTCCTTGTCCTCAAAGGCCAGCTCACCATAGAGATGCGCGACCGCAGCGTGCGCCTCGGCCCTGGCGATCTGTTCGTCGTTCCTCGCGGGGTGGAGCACCGGCCCGTGGCCGAAGACGAGGCGCACTTCCTGCTCATCGAACCACCAGGAACCGCCGAAGGCGGGACGACGGTGTTGTGAAACCGCAGGGCCACATGTTGCGCATCGTCCTCTCACTCATCGCCTACGCCGTTGCGCTGGCCGCCGTGGCCGTGATCGCCTTTTTCGCGGTGATCTTCCTGGCGGGCCCGCACGCCGGGCTGCTGCCCGGCTGGCTGGAGGCCGTGGTGCTGGGCCTGGGGTGGCTGGCGGTTCTGCTTCTGCCGGTGCTGGCCGCGCGTGCTGTCTGGCGGCGCCTCGGCAGGCCGCGTGGCGCAGCCAGATAATCTGCACGGCGAACCACCCCATTCAATCCTCCAGAGCTTGCGGATGTCCGTTCTCATTGCCGTTTGCGTTGTCCTTGCCATCACCGCGTTTGTTCTGTGGCGGCGACAGGTTGCGCTGCGGCGTGACGCCTACGTCCGCAGCTTCACGTTTCCGCAGGGCCTGTTTGAAAAGCTCCGCCAGAAGCATCCTCAACTGACGCTCAAGGACTGTCAGCTCGTTGCCCACGGCCTGCGCCAGTTCTTTCTTGCGCACCTGCGGAGCAAGCGCGGGTATGTGTCCATGCCGTCACAGGTGGCCGACGACCTGTGGCATGAGTTCATCCTTTACACCAGAAGCTATCAGGCGTTTTGCCAGAAGGCTTTCGGCCGGTTCTTTCACCATACGCCTGCGGCAGTTCTGGGCAGCGCGGCCAAAAGCAATGCCGGGCTGCGCCGTTGCTGGTGGCACGCGTGCAAGGAAGAGAACATCAACCCCGCAGCCCCCACGCGGCTGCCGCTGCTGTTTGCCCTGGACGCCAAGCTGCACATTGCAAACGGCTTCCACTACGTGGCCGACTGCAGCGAGATCCGGCGGCAGGGCGCCGATGGCGGCCAGGGTGGCGTTGTGCACTGCGGTGGCGACTTTGCCGGTTCGGGCGACGGCGGCAGCGCAGACTCTGGTGACGCCAGTGGGAGCGGCTGCAGCGGCGGCGACGGGTGCGGCGGCGGTGGCTGCGGCGGAGGTGATTGAACGCAACGCCGCATGAGACCGGCCCGCGCGGAAACGGCGGGCCTGTCGATTTGAGGGGCGTTACGCTGGTGTTGCGGTGAGGTGAGGCAGCGCTTTCGTCACAGGTCGTGGCTTGACGCTTGAAACTGGGTACGTCTTGACTTCCTGATGAAGGAGGGGGGCGCTTTCGGACGGCACATGTTCCGTGTCGTTGAGCTTGAAGACCGCCACGGCCTGCACCAGATGCCGCGCTTGCTGGTTCAGGCTCTCGGCGGCGGCGGCCGATTCTTCCACAAGGGCCGCGTTCTGTTGTGTCACCTGGTCCAACTGCATCACCGCGTTGTTGATCTGGTCGATACCCGAAGTCTGCTCCTGGTTCGCCGCGTTGATCTCGGCAATGAGCTCGGTCACGCGCTTTACCTGTGTAACCACGTCTTGCATGGTGCTGCCAGCCTCGTTGACGAGCTGGCCGCCAGCTTCAACCTTTTGCACGCTGTCGCCAATCAGGGTCTTGATTTCTTTGGCCGCCTCGGCGCTGCGTTGGGCCAGGCTGCGCACCTCACCCGCCACCACCGCGAAGCCCCGGCCTTGCTCACCCGCACGTGCGGCCTCCACGGCGGCGTTGAGTGCCAGGATGTTGGTCTGGAAGGCGATGCCGTCAATGACGGAGATGATGTCAACGATCTTCTTGGACGAGCCGTTGATCTGCTCCATCATGTAAACGACCTGTCCTACGACCTCTCCGCCCTTGGCGGCCACACTGTTGGCCGATTGCGCCAGCTGCGCCACCTGCCGAGCGGTGTCGGAGGTGGTGCGCACGGTGCTGGACAACTCTTCCATGGACGCCGCCGTTTCTTCCAGGTTGCTGGCCTGTTCTTCGGTCCGGTAAGACAGGTCTGCATTGCCAGTTGCAATCTGGTTTGCGCCTGTAGCAATGCTGTCGCTGCTGCTGCGAACGGTGCCCACGACCCTGCGCAGCGACTCCTGCATCTGGCTCATGGCGTAAACCACGCTGCCCGCCCGTGCCTGGGCCGTGTCCACGCGGGACGTCAGATCGCCATGGGCGATGGCGTTGGCCAGATGGGCAACTTCGGCGGGCTCGCCACCCAGTTGACGCGTCAGGCGGCGGGTGAGGAACACACCAATGGCAATGCCCGCCAGCAGGCCGCCAACCGTGAGTGCAATCAGTTGAAGGCGGATGTCGGCGTAGATGACATCGGTTTCTTCGCTCAAGTGCCGTGCGTTGCTGTTCTTGCGTTCAACCAGCTGCGTCACGAGCGCGTCGGCCTTGTCTGCCATGGGGCGTACCGTCTTGAGCAGGTGGTCTGCCGAGGCACGGCTGTCCATCAGGTCTTCGGTTCGTACCTTGGCGGCCGTTTCTCTCAGCCCAGCCTCGTAGGCCTCAATGGCCTTTGCCGTTTCCGCCACAAGTTCTTTGCCTTGGGGGGTAATGAACGTCTTTTCGGTTTGTGCCAGCTCGGCATCTATCTTCTGCAGGCGTTGCTCCATTCGCTTGAGGTGCTCTTCGCGTTCAGCGGGGTCTGACGCCAAGATCGCGCTGCTGATGGAGCGTGTTGCGGCAAGAAGCTGTACGTTGGCCTCGGCAGCATGGTGCAAGCCTGTGAGCTCACGTTCGTACATCAAGTGGCCCAGGTCTTTGATGTGCGCTGCTTTCAAAATGCCGTCCAGCCCGATGACACCGCCAATGGCCGCGACGACCAAAAAGCCGCCAATCAACTGGGTGCCCACTTTCGTCCGTTTGAACCACTCCATGTCATTCCTCCTTTGGCAGTCCTTGCTCATGCTTGAAGAGATGTGCCGGCGTATTTCCTTGCACCAACCGCTCCGTGTTCACGGAACGGGTATTGGCCGGGTGGGGAGTTGCCTCCATCCGGTGTCGTTATTGGTCAGGGAAGATATGGCGGGCGCATCAAGGGCGCCCTTGAGGGCTGCGGGCGCTACACGTTTTCATCCAACGGTTGGAATTTGTGCGGCCTGTTCTTTGAAGTTTTGTTCGCATGACTGCCCTCCTCTTTTCTTTTTTAACATTTTTCAAGCAAGTGTCACGAATAAGCAATATGCAATTATGGTTTTTTGCATGGAGACTGGCATGCCAGAGACCACCAGCAAATGTGGCCCCACCCGCATGGTGATGTGTGGGGTGTACTGGTGCACAGAACACGTTGTTTTGATGTGATTTTTGGGCTGGGTTCGGCTGGCTCGTACCTCTGAAACCACAGAATTCAAGGCGCGCCAAGCCGTCTTGGTCACCACAATGGGTATCGCCTGAATCTGCTCAGGCAGTTGGAAGAGGCACCGCTATCGCTGGCCCTTCCGTCAAGAACCAATATCCATCGTTTGGGAATCAACATGTACGCATCTCTGCGAATTGCCCTCCTGGCCAGCGCTGCAGCATTGGCCGCTTGTGCATCTGCGCCGTCTGGCACCGCTTCTTCAGCCGCAGTTGCTGCCGCGCCATCCACACAAACCTGTGCGCCCATCAACGAGCAACAGGTCGCCTCGCTGTTTGACCGCTGGAATGCGTCTCTTGCAACAGGCAACCCGCACAAAGTGGTCGAAAACTACGCGCCCACGTCGCTCCTGCTGCCCACGGTTTCCAACAAGCCACGTTATTCCGCCGCAGAGAAGGAGGACTACTTCGAACACTTCCTGCACGACAGTCCGAGCGGCAAGGTCGAACAACGCTTCGTTTCCATCGGCTGCAACACGGCTGTTGACGCGGGCCTCTATAGCTTCACCTTTGCGAAGACAGGCGCGGTCGTCAAGGCGCGGTACAGCTACACCTACGCCTTCATTGACGGGAAATGGCTGATCACCAGCCACCATTCCTCGGCCATGCCCGAGAAGTGATGCTTCTTGCGGGGGCGCGTGTGCCGTCAACACCGCCCCCGGCAAAGCCAGTGGTCCACTGACCACTTTCCCGCCCCCCGGCCCGCGAGGTACAGCAACGGCGCGGCCCAGCTCAGGTGGGTGGGCCAGGCACTGGGGTACACAAAGATCTGTATCACCGCCGTCATGCCCAGCAGGGCCAGCGCGGCATAGCGTGTGCCCAGGCCCAGCACCAGCATCACGGGGAAGAGATGTTCGGCATAGGTGGCCAGGTGCGCGGCCCACACGGGCGGTATCAGCGGCAGCGCGTAGTCCTGCTCGAACAGCAGCAGTGCGGTGTCGCTCACGTTCAGCCAGCCGTCCGTCTTGGTGCGGCCCGACAGCCAGAATATCCCCGCCAGCCCCAACCGGCTCACGGCGGCGATGAGGTCGTGGCTGAGCCACGCCTCCAGCTTGCGCGGCACGGCTTTGGACAGGGTGTGGGTGAAGGTCAGGGCGTTCATGGTGTTTCTCCTGATCAAAGGGGGGCATGGTCGCGGAAGGCACCCACCGCCAGCAGCGCGTGCAGCAGGGCGGTCAAGTCCAGCGCGGGGTCGGTGTTCAAGGCGGCGTCCGCCGCTTCGGGCAGGGGCAAGCCTTGGGCGCAGGCATCCAGCAGCGTGGCACCGCCTGCGTCCAGCGGCTGCCACTGCACAGCCCCGTTGGCATGGCGGGTCAGCAGCAGGCCGTCGCCTTGCCAGGCGGGCGGGTTGGGGTCGTTCCAGTGTTCACGGGCCGCACGCCACAGGGCACCTGCGGGCAGGTCGGGGAACCAGGCCCAACGGGCGCTGGGGTGGGGTTTCAGCACCAGGGTTTGCAGCTCGCTGGCGGTGAGAGCTGCCAAGCCCCCGGGCTGCAAACGCGGGGCTTCGGCGGCGGCATGGGCTTCACGCCACAGGCGGTCCAGCCGGGCCACACTGCCCAGGTAGGGCAGGTCAGCGTCGGGTGGAAAGCTGGCCAGAAAGTCTTCAAACCCGTCGCCGTAGAACAGCATGCGCCGGTCGGCGGGCGGGTGGGCGGTCACGTACTCGGCTGCGGCGGCGCGCAGCCAGTCTTCACCCACCAGTGTGGCCACGGCGGGGTAGTTGGCCAATAGTGTGTCCACGCAGCCTTTGATGACGGTGTTGCGGTAGATGGCCCAGCCGGGCTGGCCTTGCCAGTCGGCTTGCAAGGCGGGGGCGTCAGCATGCACAGGGGCCCACAGCCCGGCCCAGAATGCGTGCTGGAAAGCGTCCAGGGCAGACGTGCTCATGGCAGCGCCTCGGTTTCTTGGCAAGTTACGCCCAGGGCATTCAGGCAACGCTGTGCGCGTGCCCGCTCGCCCATCAACTCGGTAAAGGCGGGTACCTCGGCGTCACGCTCAATCAGCGTGGGCCTGGGGCCAATGCGTTGCACCAGCCGTTCGTACAGTTGCCACACGCATTCACACACCGGCGCGTCGTGCGAATCCACCAGCAGGTTGTCGCCCAGTTGCGGGTCGGCATGGTGCCCGGCCAAGTGGATTTCCATCACCGCATTGCCGTCCAGCGCACACAGGGCTTCCCAGGCGTCAAAGCCCAGGTTGTGGGCAGACACGTAAACGTTGTTCACGTCCAGCAACAGACCGCAGCCGGTGCGTCGCGCCAGGGTGTTCAAGAAGTCGGCTTCTCCCCAGTCGTGCCCGGGCAGCACCAGGTAGTGCGAAGGGTTCTCTATGGCCACGCGCCGTTGCAGTCTCTCCTGCAACAGGTCGATGCGCCGCGCAATGCGCGCCAGTGCCTCGTTCGTGCGCGGGAAGGGCAGCAGGTCGGGCGCGTAACGCCCGCCCAGCACCGACCACGCCAGGTGTTCCGACACCAGCGTGGGCTGCAGCCGCTCGCACAGCGCGGCCAGCCGCTCCAGGTGCGCCGGGTCGGGTTCGTCCGGCCCCGCCAGGGACATTGACACGCCATGCAGCGACAGCGGGTGCCGTGCCCGCACGGCCTCCAGCCAGGCCAGGCGCGGGCCGCCTTCGACCATGTGGTTTTCGGGGTGCACCTCGAACCACAGGCCGCTGGCGCCACTGGCGCAGGCCTCGTCATAGTGCTGGGGTTTCAGGCCCAGGCCTGCGCCCAAAGTCGTGTTCATGGCGTTCGCCGCAGCCAACGGTCAGGACTTGATGGGCATCAGCGAACCCATGCCCATCGGCGTCTTGATGGAAGCGCAAGTGCCTGCGGGCACATACTTCCAGGCGTTGCCTTGGTAGTCCATCTTCGAGGTGCCCGCGCAGGTGGTGCCGGGGCCTGCGGCGCAATCGTTCTTGCCCGCCATCGACACGCCATAGCAGCGTTCCATGGCGGGTTTGGCGTCGGTGGCGGGCTTGTCTTGCGCCAGCGCGGCGGTGGCAGACAGGGCGGTGATGGCGGCCAGTGTCAGGCCCAGGGTGCGGTTGTTCATAGTGCGTACTCCATTGGTTGAGGGGGGTGAAAATCGCTCCGTTGCCGTGGTGTGCACAGCGACGGAGTGACTGCTAGTTCGGTGCCCAACGGAGCCTGGTTACAGCCATGGCTCAAAAAAACGAACAAAATTTTTTCGAGTGGCTGTAACCTTTGCAGACCATGGAACGAATACAGGCTGTGACTTCGACCGAGCGCGATCTGCACGGCCTGTTCGTGCAGGGCCTGGAGGGCAATGCCCGGGCCTACCACCTGTTCCTGCAACGGCTTGCGCCGCTGCTGCGCGGCTATTTCCGCCGCAGGCTCACCGGCCTGCCTGACGAGGTGGAGGACCTGGTTCAGGAAACGCTGATGGCTCTGCACGCGCAGCGGCACACCTACCGCACCACCGAGCCGTTGACGGCCTGGGTGCACGCGGTGGCGCGCTACAAGCTGGTCGATCTGTGGCGCCGCCGTGCGCGGCACGAGGCGCTCAACGATCCGCTGGACGACGATCTGGCGGTGTTTGCTTCGGCCGACAGCGATGCCCACGAAACGCGGCGCGATTTGTCGCAACTGCTCGACGGCCTGCCTGACCACCAGCGCCTGCCCATCCTGCGCACCAAGATCGATGGTCTCTCGGTACGCGAGGCCGCACAGGTCACGGGCATGTCGGAGTCGGCCATCAAAGTGGGCGTGCACCGGGGCTTGAAGGCCCTGGCCCGCGCCTGGAAAGGACAGACATGAAGACGGAAGAATTGCTGGGCCTGCTGGCGGCCGATGCCACCCCCGTGCCCCGGCACGCCGCTGAAAAACGCCTGGGGCTGGCCTTGCTGGCGGGCCTGGGGCTGGCTGCCATGTGGGTGATGGAATCGCTGGGCGTGCGCGCGGATCTGGCGCAAGTGGCTGCCACCGGCATGTTCTGGGGCAAGGTGGGCATGCCCGCGCTCACCGGGCTGGTGGGTGCCGTGGTGGTGTGGCGCCTGGCCCACCCCGGCCTGCGTGCCGGGTGGCCGGGGTGGCTGGCCCTGCTGCCAGTGTTGCTGCTGTGGTTGCTGGCCGGGTGGGACATGTCGCAAGCCACCGTTGCCGAACGCCAGCAGATGGTGTTTGGCGACACCTGGCGCGTGTGCAGTTTCAACATTGTCGTTACCGCGCTGCCCGTGGGCGTGATGCTGTTCTGGGCCCTGCGCGGGCTGGCGCCCACCCGCCCGGTGTTGACTGGCGCGGCGGCGGGCTGGCTGGCCGGTGCCGTGGCTGCGATGGTCTATTCCCTGCACTGCCCCGAGATGGAGGCCCCCTTCCTGGCCGTGTGGTACGTGCTGGGCATGGCCGTGTCGGCTGGGCTGGGCGCGCTGGCTGGCGCGCACCTGCTGCGCTGGTAAGGGGCAGTCTTGGCACCGCGCGAACAACTGATCCACATCCACCCCCAGGCCCCAGCCAAGCCCGCCGTGGGCGCACCCTGCAACGGCTGCGGCGTGTGCTGCCTGGCCGAACCTTGCCCCTTGGGCATGGTGTTGTCAGGCCGCCGCCAGGGTGCCTGCACCGCATTGCGCTGGGCAGACGATAGCAAGCGCTACGTGTGCGGCGCCATCAGCGACCCGGCTGGCGTGTTGCCCCGCCCGTGGCGTTGGGCGGCTTTCCTGCTGCGGCGGTTGGCGCCCCGCTGGGTGGCCGCTGGGCATGGGTGCGACGCCGACCTGGAGCCGGTGCAACGCTGACACCCTACCGCGCAGCAGACGGGTTCAGGCGGCCTCGCCCAGCAGGTGCAGCATCAGGTCTTGCACGGGGCGTATCTCCCGGCCAAAGGGCAGGTTGCCCGCCCCTCGGAAGAACAGGCCGCGTTCGGTGTCGCCGTCCAGCGCGTGGCCGAGTTGCTGGTCAATGCAGAACTGCCCCATCTCGGTCTTGCCGTCGCGCAGGCCGCAGTGCGCCAGGCAGTCGAAGGACATGTTGCACTTCTTTTTCACGTGGGCCACGGCCTTGAGTTTGGGTTCCACCCTCAGGTATTTTTCCAGCCAGGGGGTGCGCACGGCGCGCGCGGGCAGGCCCGCCACGCTCACAAATTCCACCAGGTCTTCGGGCCGGGCGCGGGCCAGCACCTGCTTGAAGCTCGTTTCGGCATCGCATTCCTGCGTTACGGCAAAAGCAGTGCCCAGTTGCACGGAACTCGCACCCAGGGCCTGAAGGCGGGCAATGTCGGCCCGGCTGCTGATGCCGCCTGCGGCGATCAGTGGGATCTCGCGTTCCAGCCCTGCCGTCTTGAAGAACGCCAACACCTGCGGAATCACCACGTCAAAGTCAAAGCGCGGGTCTTGCAGGTCGCTCACCTTGGCCGCCCCCAGGTGCCCGCCTGCGAGCCGGGGGTGTTCGATCACGATGGCGTCGGGCAGGCGGCCTTTTTTCTCCCACTTGCGCACCACCAGTTGCACACCCCGTGCGTCCGACAGAATGGGGATGAGCGCCACTTGCGGGTGTTCCGCCGCCAGGTCGGGCAGGTCCAGTGGCAGGCCCGCGCCCACCACCACGGCGTCGGCGCCACTTTCCAACGCCTGGCGCACGTACATCTCGTAGGCGCTCAACGCTTTCATCACGTTCACCGCAATCAGGCCCCGTCCTTGCGACAGGACGCGTGCCCGGTGGATCTCGCGGTCCAGTGCAGTCAGGTTGGCGGCGTCTATCTGCTGGCGGGCGTCGGGCTCCTTGTCCAGGTGCCGCGTGCGCGCCATCAGGTCTGGGTGCAGGCGCCGCAAATCCACCGACGAGATGGTGCCCACCCCGCCCAGCCGCGCCACATGGCCCGCCAAGCCGCCAGCAGACACCCCCACGCCCATGCCGCCTTGCACCACGGGCAACAACGTCTTGCCACCCATTTGCCAGGTGCGCAGGCCAGAAGCCTGAGCCAGCTCGTGCAGGTGTGTGGCCATCGTCTTGGGGGATGAAGGGGGCAGTGCGTGTTCCATCGTGCTCTGGCGGGGCTGGTTTTCCCGCGTGCTTGTGACCAAGTCCGCACTGTGCTGCACCGCCGCAACCGTGCCTATCCTTCGAAAGTCGGATGCTTTCGCGCACCGGCCTACTCACAAAGTAGAGGTCCGCACAGTAGGGGTATTTCCCTGGTTGGCTTGATCTGGGTCAACGCTGCATTTGCCCGAAACCATGAATATCATCAGTTAATGATTTGCGAATGGAGCGATGGATGAACTGGGCAGGATGGAACGAGGCCTTTGGCGAGGCGGGCGTGCTGGCCATGGGTGGGTTGGCGCTGGGGGTGGGATTTGGCTTTTTCGGGCAACGCTCCAAGTTCTGCCTGCGCGCAGCGGTCATAGAGTTCTGGCACCGGCGCTTTGGCGACAAGCTGGCCGTCTGGCTGCTGGCGTTTTCCACGGCCGTGGTGGTAGTGCAGGCGCTGGTGTTGCTGGGCGGGCTGGATGTGTCCAGCGCGCGCCAGTTGTCGTCGCGGGGCAGCCTGTCTGGCGCGCTGATCGGCGGGCTGCTGTTTGGTGTGGGCATGGTCATGACGCGTGGCTGTGCCAGCCGCCTGCTGGTGCTTTCGGCCAATGGCAACCTGCGGGCGTTGTTGTCGGGGCTGATTTTTGCTGTAGTGGCCCAGGCGTCGTTGGGGGGCATCCTTGCGCCCTGGCGTGAAGCTGTCAGCAGCTGGTGGGTTGTTGACGGTGGCCCCTCTCGCAGCGTGCTGGCACTCATCGGCGGCGGCCCCATGGTGGGGCTGGCGTTTGGCCTGGTCTGGATGGCGGCAGCCTTGTTCTTCGCGGTGCGCAGCGGCTGGGGCTTCTGGAAGTGGTTTGGCGGCATGGCCACGGGCCTGATGGTGGCGGGTGGCTGGTATTTCACCTTCCAGGTGATGAGCAACTCTTTCGAGGTGGTGCAGATCCAGGGGCTGACGTTCAGCGGCCCTTCAGCCGAATGGCTGATGCACGTGCTGAACGACCCGGCAGGCCCCTGGACCTTTGGCCTGGGCCTGATGCCCGGGGTGTTCCTGGGTTCGCTGGCGGGCGCGCTGGTGGGGCGTGAATGGAAGCTCGAAGGCTTTGGTGGCGGCTACACCATGCCGCGCTACATCATCGGCGCCGTGCTCATGGGGTTTGGCTCCATGCTGGCGGGCGGGTGTGCCGTGGGTGCGGGCATGACGGGCGGGTCCATCTTTGCCGTCACGGCGTGGCTGGCCCTGCTGGGCATGTGGGCGGGCGGCGGGCTGGCAGACCGGGTGCTGGACCGTGGCACCCACACCGCACCTGCGCCGGGCGTGGAGCCTGCGCGCGCGCCCTGAGCGGCGAATCCCCGTGGCTTGGCGGGCGTGTCGTCAGCGCCCCCAGAAGGCCAGTGCAGCCAGGGCTACCGTCAGCACGGCGGTGACTGCCAGAAGCCAGCGGGTGCGCAAGCGCAGCAGTTCCACGGCGGCCACCAGCCGTGCGTTCTGTTCGGCCAGGTCGGCCACCATCTGGCTCAACTGCGCCATGTCGGCGGCATGTTGCTGTTCCAACTGCTGCAGCCGCAGTTGCAGGCCTGGCAGATCGGCCTGGGGGTCGCCAGTGGCGGGCACATCGGTGGCAGGCTTGCTCTGACGGTCCAGCAGGCGGCGTGCACCTTTCAACACGGCGGGGGCGTGCTCGATCACGTCGCCCCAGGGGATCACTTTCAAGGCTGTCAGCCACGATACGGCCATGTCATCTCCTTCATTCAGGCTTCGACCGCAAACGGTCACATCCGTTCACCAATGCGGGCCTTCAGCAGCATCCACAGCCCCAGCACCGCCACCAGAATCAGCAGGGCAGGGAAGCCCAGCAATGGCGACCACTGCAGCGCCGCTCCACCCAGGGCGGGCGCCAGCACACCTCCGGCGGTGTAAGACATCACCAGCACAGCCGTGCTGTTGACCAGCGTCACGCCTTTTTCGCGGGAGCCGATGTCGATCATCGCCAGCGTGTAGAGGCTGCCGCCCGCGCCGCCCCACACAAAGGCCACGGGCCAAGCCAGCCAGGGCGTGCCTGCCACCCAGGGAATGAGCACAGTGGCCGCCAGCGTGATGGCGGCAAACACGCGCATCAGTTGCAGCCGGGTGTGCCGGGCGTCGCCCCAAAAGCCCTGGGGGTGGCGCAGGCTCAAGCGGTCGGCCAGCATGCCTGCGGGCAGCATCAACACGGCGCTGCCCAGCCCGCTGGCAGACACCAGCAGAGCCGCCGCCGCCGCACCCAGGCCCAGTGCCAAGCCGTACAGCGGCAGGATGGAGGTGACGCCGCTTTCAAAAAAACCGCCCGCAAAACCCGCCAGCATGATGACCGGGTGTGCCCACAGCGCATGCCACACGCCGCTCAGGCCCACCTTGGCGTCGGCCTCGTCGTGCGCGGGCGGCAGCGGCGGAATGCAAAGGCTCCAGGCCAGCCCCGCCACCAGAAAGCCCACCGCCACCCACAGCGACGTCATGGAGGCCGGGCCCAGCCAGGCCAGCAGCGCGGGGCCGAGCACGAAGGTGGCGCCCACCATGGTTTCAAACAGGCCGACGTTGCGGCCCCGTTGGCTCGCTGCCGAAAATTCGGCCACCACGGCCTCGGCCAGCACCCAGCGCAAGCCAGAAGCGGTGCCTACCAGCATTTTCAGACCGAACCACAGCACCAGTCCCTGGGCCAGCCCTTGCGTCAAGCCGAACACTATGCCCGCCACCACTGGCACCGCGCCGGAAAGCCACAGCGTCGGCCGCCGTCCAAGCCGCCGGGTCACCGCCGAGGCGAAGGGTGTCATCAGGAAGATGCCGAGCCAGCCGCTGGCCGCGAACAGCCCTGCCAGCGCGGTAGGCACGTCCGCGCTCTTGAGCCGCAGGATCAGCCAGGGCGTGAGCATGAAGTAGCCCACCAGCTCGAAGAACGTTGAGCCGAAGATGCTGACCAGCCCCAGGCGGGCATGGGCGGGCAGGGGGTGTGCGGCCTCACTCAAGCCATGCCCCCCACGCCCGGCAGCCCGCGTGCCTGCAACAAGGCGCTGGCCACCTCGGCAAAGCCAGTGCCGCGCTCCTGTCGCGTCACATAACGGGGCGGCTGGCGCAGTTGCGGCAGAAAGCGCGCCACATTGGCCACGCCCACGCTGTGGCGAAAGTGCGCGAACATCACCTGGTCGTTGGTGGAGTCGCCCACGTACACCCAGCGGTCGGCCTCGGCGTCCAGCGTGCGGCCCAGCAGGTCGGCCACCATCCAGCGCGCGCCCGCCAGCTTGTCGTGGTTGGCTATCCAGCCGTTGATGTGGATGCTGCTGACCGTGGCGGTCAGGCCTTCTTCGCGCAGCAAGGCCACCACTCGGGCCACGGCGTCGGGCGGCAGGTGGGCGTGTTCGCTGTGGTCGATGGCGATGTCGGTCTCGCGTCCGGGGCTGTCCTGCGCCAGCGTGGCGCCGGGGACCTCGCGCAGCACGCGTTCAGCAGCGGCGCGCAGGCGCACGGCATTGGCATGGCGGGTGGCTTCGTCCTGCAGGTAGCGTCTGCGGGCCTCACCCGGCAGCAGGGCCACGGCGCCGTTCTCGGCCACGACGGCGTCCAGCGGGCAGGGGAGCGTTCCACTACCAGGTTGGCCGCGCAGCAGTTCCTCGCTCCAGCCAGCCGGGCGCCCGGTCACGGCGATCACCGGCAGCCCGGCGCCGCGCAGGGCATTCAGCGCAGCGCGCGCCAAGGGGCCAACCGCCCCGCCGTCGGTCAGGGTGTCGTCAATGTCGGTGAGCACGCCGGTGATTTGACGGCGTTCCGGCAGGGGCCAGTCGGCAAGGGCAAGCATGGGCGCAGCATAGCAGCCTGTGGGTCCTGCTTGCATGCACGGGGCTTATCGGCTAGAATTCGCGGTTCGGCGGAAATCCGTCCGTCGAAATCACCATTCGAGGTTCATATGTACGCGGTCATAAAAACCGGCGGCAAGCAGTATCGCGTTGCCGTTGGCGAAAAACTTAAAGTAGAACAGATTGCTGCGGACGTGGGTCAAGAGATCGTGATCGACCAGGTGCTGGCCGTCGGCAACGGCGAAGGCATCAAGGTGGGCACGCCCTTGGTCTCCGGCGCAACGGTCACGGCCACCGTGGTTTCTCACGGTCGTGGCGACAAGGTTCGCATCTTCAAGATGCGTCGTCGCAAGCACTACCAGAAGCGCCAGGGCCATCGTCAGAACTACACCGAGCTGCAGATCGGCTCGATCAACGGCTAAGGAGTAAAGCACCATGGCACAGAAAAAAGGCGGCGGCTCAACGCGAAACGGTCGCGATTCCAAGCCCAAGATGCTGGGTGTGAAGGTGTTCGGCGGCCAGGAAATCTCCGCAGGCGCCATCATCGTGCGTCAGCGCGGCACCCGTTTCCACGCTGGTGAAGGCACCGGCCTGGGCAAAGACCACACCATCTACGCCACCGTGGACGGCAAGGTCAGCTTTGCCACCAAGGGCGCACTGAACCGCAAGACGGTTTTCGTCACCCCGGTGTAATGCACCTGCTCCGTGGCGGCGCCCCGTGCCCGCCCCGGCAGCTCCAAGGGCCCGCAAGCGCGGGCCTTTTGTGTTTTTTTGATTCAGGGACAATGCAGTCATGAAATTCGTTGACGAAGCCTACATCGACGTGGCCGCTGGCGACGGTGGCAATGGCTGCGTGTCCTTCCGGCACGAGAAATACAAAGAGTTCGGCGGCCCCGATGGCGGGGACGGCGGACGCGGCGGCCATGTCTATGCACTTGCCGACGAAAACCTGAATACCCTGGTGGACTACCGCTACTCACGCCGCTTCGAGGCGCAGCGTGGCGAGCACGGCAAGGGCTCCGACATGTTCGGCGCCAAGGGCGAGGACATCGTCCTGAAGATGCCGGTGGGCACCATCATCCGCAACGCCGAGACCGGTGAGATCATGCACGAGCTGCTGCAGCCCGGGCAGCAGATCCTGCTGGCCAAGGGCGGTGACGGCGGCTTTGGCAACCTGCGATTCAAAAGCTCCATCAACCGCGCGCCGCGCCAGAAGACGCCGGGCCACCCGGGCGAGCGCTTCAGCGTGCAGCTTGAGTTGAAGGTGCTGGCCGACGTGGGCCTGCTGGGCATGCCCAATGCGGGCAAGTCCACCTTCATCGCGGCGGTGTCCAACGCCCGCCCCAAGATTGCCGACTACCCCTTCACCACGCTGCACCCCAACCTGGGCGTGGTGCGCGTGGGGCCCGAGAAAAGCTTCGTCGTGGCCGACGTGCCGGGGCTGATCGAAGGCGCCTCCGAGGGCGCGGGCCTGGGGCACCAGTTCCTGCGCCACCTGCAGCGCACACGCCTGCTGCTGCACGTGGTGGACATGGCCCCGTTCGACGACGCCGTGGACCCGGTAGCACAGGCCAAGGCCATTGTTGCCGAACTCAAGAAGTACGACCCCGAGCTGCATGCCAAGCCGCGCTGGCTGGTGCTCAACAAGCTCGACATGGTGCCCGCGGAAGAGCGCGAGGCGCGCGTCAAGGACTTCGTCAAGCGCTTCAAGTTCAAGGGCCCGGTGTTCCAGATTTCTGCGCTCACGCGTGAAGGCTGCGAACTGCTGGTGCAGAAGATCTTCCAGCACATCGTGGCCACCCGCGAGGCCGAGAAGCCCCCGGTGGACGTGGACCCGCGCTTCGACGCTGCGCGTGGCCCGGCTGACGAGGCTCCGCCTCCATCGGACGACCCGCGTTTTCGCGATTGAACCCGTATTGATCCAGCCTTTGCGGGGCAGCACCTTGCCCCAGCCGCTCCCAGAGCCCGTTTACTCTTCGCCTGACCGACGATCATGAGCCAAGAAATCGCTGCACCGGCCGTTGCCGCGCCCCAGTCTGCCCCCGCCGATGTGCTCAGCGCTGCGCGCCGCATCGTGGTCAAGGTGGGCTCCAGCCTGGTCACCAACGAAGGGCGGGGCCTGGACGAAGCGGCCATTGGCCAGTGGAGCGAACAGCTCAGCGCGCTGGTCAAGGACGGGCGCGAGGTCATCATGGTCAGCAGCGGTGCAATAGCCGAAGGCATGAAGCGCCTGGGTTGGAAGGCCCGCCCCAAGGAAGTCAACGAACTGCAGGCCGCTGCTGCCGTGGGCCAGATGGGCCTGGTGCAGATGTACGAGACCAAGCTGCGCGAGCAGGGCATCGGCAGCGCGCAGGTGCTGCTGACCCACGCCGACCTGGCCGACCGAGAGCGCTACCTCAACGCCCGGTCCACCCTGCTCACACTGCTGCAGCTGGGAGTGGTGCCGGTCATCAACGAAAACGACACCGTCGTCAACGACGAGATCAAGTTCGGCGACAACGACACCCTGGGTGCCCTGGTGGCCAACCTGGTGGAAGCTGACGTGCTGGTTATCCTGACCGACCAGAAGGGCTTGTACACCGCCGACCCCCGCAAGGACCCCGCCGCGCAGTTCGTGCACGTGGCGCGCGCGGGCGACCCGAAGCTGGAAGAAATGGCCGGTGGTGCGGGCTCGCGCGTAGGTACCGGCGGCATGATCACCAAGATCCTGGCGGCCAAGCGCGCTGCTGGTTCGGGCGCTTCCACCGTTATTGCCTGGGGCCGCGAACCCAACGCACTGCTGCGACTGGTGGCGGGTGAACCCATAGGCACCTGCCTGATAGCCGACACCCCCAAGAAGCAGGCGCGCAAACAGTGGATGGCCGACCACCTGCAACTGCGCGGCGCAGTGATGGTGGACGACGGCGCCGTGGCCAAGATCGTGCAGGAAGGCAAGAGCCTGCTGCCGATCGGCATGACGGGCGTGGAAGGCGACTTTTCGCGCGGCGACGTGATCGCCATTCGCGACATGCGCGGCGCCGAAGTGGCGCGCGGCCTGGCCAACTACGCCGCCAGCGAGGCGCGGCTGATCTGCCGCAAGTCGTCAGCCGATTTTGAGAAGCTGCTGGGCTACGCCGCCGAGCCCGAGATGATTCACCGCGACAACCTGGTGCTCACCCGCGTCTGAGTCTGCTGCTGGCAGCGAGCGCGACAGTCAGGCCAGGTCCTGCTTGAGGAAGATGTCCTTGTCCGGGAAAAAGGCCGTGTGCAATGGCAGCAAGGCACCGCCCAGCGCACGGGCATGGCTGCCCACACGCCCCAGCATGATCCTGGGCACCTGAATCCCCGCGAGCCGGTGCCGTTTCAAGCCTTGCGTGGTGGATTCGGCAAGCTTCTTCAACAAGCCGGGCGACAGCGTGCCGTCGATGATCACCGCGTCAAGATCGAGCAGCGCGGTGGCAGATGTGGCCGCCATGGCCAGGGCCTCGCTGGCATCTGCTACCCAGGGGTTCACGTCCTGTGCGTGCTCTGCCGCCATGATGCCTTCGCTCATTGCCAACCTAGGGTCGTGCCCGCGCTGCATCAATGCACGCTCCAGCGGCCAGCCGGAAGCGATTTCCAGCAACTGTGGGGCTACCCCCTTGCCAGCCAGGCCCAATGGCATGGAGCCAATGGCCCCGGCGTTGCCGCGCGGGCCGTCAAGCAGGTGCCCGGACAGCACCAGCCCGCCGCCAACGAACGTGCCAACGAACACGTAGAGAAAGTTTGCACATTGCTGGCCATGGCCTTGCAACAACTCTGCCGTGCAAGCGGCGATGGTGTCCCGGGCGAAGACGACGGGCAGGTCCGTCATGCCTTGCACCTGTTGCTGCAGGTCAATGCCCTGCCAGCGCGCCAGCGCGGGGGCGGCGTCTGGGCCAAGCACATCGGCCCACTGGTGCATGTCCAGCGGCGCCGTCAGGCCCAGGCCCACCACACGATGCCAATGCGCCGCCCAATCCAGCTTCAGCTTGTCGAGCATGGTGCCTATGCGTGGCAGCAGTACCAGCGGGTCCGGGTGATCGTAGTGAAAGGTGTCGTGCTGGCGCACGCGCCCCACGAAGTCGGCCACCAGCACCTCCAGGCTGCGTCGCCCCACCTGCACGCCCACGCTGAAGGCCCCGTCAGGGTTCAATGCCAGCGGCACCGAAGGCTGGCCTATGCCGCCACGGATGCGGTCCTGTTTGACGAGCAGCCCATCGTCCAGCAGGCGTTCCACGATGATGGAGACGGTCTGCTTGGAAAGCTGCGTCAGCCTCGAAAGCTCTGCCTTGGGTGTGGCGCCGTGCAGGCGCAGGGCCTGCAGGACGGTGCGTTCGTTGAACTGGCGCATGCCTTGGTGGTTGGAGCCGCGCACTTGCAAGGGCATGTCGACGGCGGGCAGCATGGCGGTGTTCATCGTCTCAGGTATAGGGTGGGGGGTTAGGGCAGGATCACACCCTTGCAGAGTAACGCATTGCCGAAGGCAGTGACCTCGCCACTTTGCACGATCAGGCTGGCGCCATCCACGCGCCGGTAGAATTCGAAGCGTTCCACCGGTTCGACCTGCGAGGTATTGCGCCCCTCCATGTTTCGCACCACTTCAACGAAGGCCTGCTGTGCTGCGGTGCGTTCGCCCTCGGGCAGTTCGCTGTGCTGCATGTATGCCGCAGGTTGGGCAACGTCCACCGCCAGCGGGAACACGGACAGCACCGCTTGCGACACTCGCTCCAGACTGTGGCCTGGCAGGCGGATCACTGGTTTGCCCTTGGCCAGCCAGTCTGCAGTGAAATTGGCGTCGACCACGGCCACCCACTCACCGTGCCCCATGGCGCACAGGTGTTTGAGCAGGTCTGGGGTGAGCAGGGGATCAATACCCTTGAGCATGATGGATGTGTCCGGTTGAATTGAGTGATCAATGAGCCAGAGCCTCGGCGGGGATCTGCTCGGCTGTCATGGCGCCGGTCATCACGGCCACCGTGTCGGACATGGAGATGTTTTTGGGGTCGAGCACGGCAATGCGCTTGCCCAGGCGGGCCACGTGAATGCGGTCGGCGATCTCGAAGACGTGTGGCATGTTGTGCGAGATGAGCACCACCGGCAGGCCCTTGTCGCGCACGCGGCGAATGAGCTCCAGCACCATGTTGCCTTCCTTCACACCCAGAGCAGCGGTGGGTTCGTCCATGATGACGACGTGGCGCGCGAAAGCCGCAGCTCGCGACACCGACACGCACTGGCGCTGGCCGCCGGAGAGCGTTTCCACCGCCTGCACCATGGAACGGATGCCGACTTTGAGGTCTTGCATGCGCGCAATGCTTTCTTCCAGCATCTTCTTCTTGTCGACCATGCGCAGTACTTTGCCGAGGAAGCCGGGGCGCAGTACCTCGCGGCCGAGGAAGAGGTTTTCCGAGATGGTCATTGCAGGTGCCACGGCCAGGTCCTGGTAAACCGTTTCGATGCCGGCGCGGCGGGCGTCCATCGGGCTGCGGAAGTGCACCGGCTGTCCGTCCAGGCGGATTTCGCCCTCGTCGGGGATGGTGGCACCCGACAGGCACTTGATGAGCGAGGACTTGCCTGCACCGTTGTCGCCGATGACGGCCAGGATTTCTCCGGCGCGCAGGTCGAAGTCGGCGCCGTCGAGCGCGGTGACTTGGCCGTAGCGCTTGACCAGGCCTCGTGCCTGCATGATCAGGGGGGCTTGAGCGTTCATCAGCGGGCTCCTTTGCGAGAGAGTTGGTCGGTGGCCACGGCCAGGATCACGAGGATGCCGGTCACCAGGATCTGGTAGACGGAGGACACGCCCATGAGCGTGAGCCCGTTGCGGAACACGCCGACGATGAGTGCACCCACCAGGGTGCCGAGCACCACGCCGCGTCCGCCGAAGAGGCTGGTGCCGCCCAGCACCACGGCGGTGATGGCGTCCAGGTTTTCGGTCTGTCCGGCGTTGGGGTCGCCCGCGCCGGTGCGGGCCACGCTCAGCAACGAGGCAATGCCGTAGAACAGGCCTGCCAACACGTACACCCCCAGCAGCACCTTGTCGGTTGCAATGCCGGTCAGGCGTGTCGCTTCGGGGTTGTTGCCCACGGCGTACACGTGGCGTCCGGGCTGGGTTTCTCGCAGGGCGAACCAGGTAATGAAATACAACCCCAGCATCAGCAGCACACCGTAGGCCACGGCGGTGTCGCCCAAGCGCATGGTGTTGCCCAGCCAGGTCATGCCGTCGGGAATGTCGGTGATGGTTTGCGAAGACGAATACAGCTGGGTGATGGCGAAGGCGATGTTGAGCGTGCCCAGTGTGACGATGAAGGGGGGTAGCTTGATCTTGGTGACCAGCAGACCGTTGAGCAGGCCGAACAGCGTGGTCACGGCGATGCCGCAGGCAATGGCAACGGGGGCGGGCAGGCCGAAGTCGGCGGCCACCTTGGTCATGACGATGCTGCCCAGCGCCATCACCATGCCGCAGCTCAGGTCAATGCCAGCGGTGAGGATGATGAGTGTCTGGCCGATGGCGATGACGCCCACGACCATGACCTGCTGCAGGATGAGGGAGAAGTTCTGTGCGGACAGGAAGCGGTCGCTCTGTGTGGCAAAGAAGGCGCAGGCGATCAGCAGTGCAATGAAGGGCCCCAGCGTGGCGATGGGGGGCAATTTGGAGGCGAATGTGTTCATGGCGGGTGTCCGGGCAGACGGAGGGGTTAGACACTCGGGCGGGCGGCGCAGCCCGGCTGGCACTGGCGTGCTGGACTGCGCCGCTGCGCGGCTGCTTACTTCTTGCCCCAGCACAGGTCGGTGCCGGTCTTGACGTCCTTGCTGTCAACGCCAGGCAGCGCCTTGGCTGCGATCAGGGTCACACCGGTGTCGGTGTAGCCGCTGACCTTCTTGCCGCTCTTTGCATATTCCACGCCTGCGGCCACGCCCATGGCGGCCATGCGCAGCGGGTACTGTTGGCTGGTGGCGGCGATCACGCCTTTGCCCACGTTGGCCACGCCTTCGCAACCGCCGTCCACCGAGACGATGACCACGTCCTTCTCCTTGCCTGCGGCCTTGAGCGCGTTGTAGGCGCCAGCGGCTGCCGGTTCGTTGATGGTGTAGACGAGGTTGATGTTGGGGTTCTTCTGCAGGCAGTTTTCCATGCCGGTCTGGCCCTTGGCGCGGTCACCGAAGCTGTCGGCCATGCACACCACCTCGGTCGGCTTGGCCAGTTCGTTGCTCTTGGCGTCCAGCGACTGCAGGCCAAAGCCTTTGAGGAAGCCGTTGTGACGCTGTGCACCCACCGGGTGGCCAGGGAACAGGTCCAGCGTGGCAATCACGGGGGGCTTGCCACCCAGGGCTGCCTTGGCGTATGCGCCGATCAATTCGCCTGCCTTGTAGTTGTTGGTGGCAAACAGGGCGTCGGTGGCGTTCTCGGGGTCGGCCGGGCTGTCCAGCGCGATCACCATCACACCCTGTGCCTGCGCTTTCTTGATGGCGGGCACGATGGCCTTGGAGTCGCTGGGTGTGATGAGGATGGTCTTCGCACCGGCGGCGATCATGTTTTCCATGGCGGTCACCTGTCCGGCGTTGTCGCCGTCGGACTTGCCCGCACCGCTGAGCAGCTTGGCGCCCAGCTTTTTGGCCTCGGCCTCGGCGCCTTCCTTCATCTTTACGAAGAAGGGGTTGGTCTCGGTCTTGGTGATCAGGCCGATGACGGGTTGGGCGGCGCAGATGCCGGTGAAAGCAGTGGCAGCAGCGGCCAAAAGGCCCAGGCGAAACTTGGATGCGACTGACATGGTGTCTCCTCTGGAGGAATTTCGACGGTGTTTCCGGCCAACGCCCCATGCGTCAGTCCGTGGGGTGGATTTTGAGCAAGCGGAGAAATTAAATCAATGAGATTTACTTAGTGCTTTCCCTAATCCCCGGCAAAACGGCTTGGGGCGACACTAGCCGCCATGACACTCCCTATCCTTATCCTTGGTGAAGCCCTGATGGACTGCGTGATGCAGCCCGATGGCAGCCTGTTGCCTCTGCAGGGTGGCAGCCCTTACAACCTCACACGCGCCGCTGCCCGCCAGGGCGCACGCGTGGGTTACCTGTGCCCGTTCTCGCAGGACGTGTTCGGTCAGCAACTCAAGGCCACGTTGCAGGCCGATGGCGCCCAGGCGCTGATGCCCGACAGCCCCAACCCCACCTCTCTTGCCGTGGTGACGCTGCGCGACGGCCAGCCCAGCTACGGTTTCTACCGTGAAGGTATTGCCGACCGCGATTACACGCCCGAAGCGGTGCTGGAGCGCCTGCGCGAATGGCCGCCGGGCGTGTTGCACAGCGGCTCACTCATGCTCATGCCGCCCGACCACCACAAGGCCGTCGCGGTGTTGAGGGGCGCGCGCGAAATGGGCTGGACCATCAGTGTGGACGTGAACTTGCGCCCGCGCATGGCGCGTGACCTGGACGAGTATCGGCAGGCCGTCTGGCAGGCAGTGGCACTGGCCGACTGGGTTAAAGCCAGCGAAGAGGATCTGGAGGTACTGGGGATGCCCGGGCTAACGATGGACGATGCCCACCGAGCGGTGGAGCGATTCACCCGCCTGGGGGCTAGCCGCGTGGCCATCACCTTCGGTGGGGCAGGGGCATGTCTGCAGGTGCAGGGCCAGCGGGCCAAAGCCCCGGCGCCTTTGGTAAACCTGGCGGACACGGTTGGCGCTGGCGATACCTTTTGGGGAGCTTGCCTGGCTGATTGGGCCACACGGGCAGAAGGTGCGGCAGAACGGGTGGCCGACACCCTGAGCCGTGCCATGACTGCCGCCGCCATCAACTGCGAACGCAAGGGTTGCCAGCCACCTACGCTGGCGGAAACCTTGGCTGGAATGAGCAAACAAGAGTAATACAGTTACTTTTCTTGTTGAAAATATCAAGTAACCAAATTACAATTCGCTGGCTTCACCACTTCTCCTATCCATGAACGAGAACCCCAACCCTCCCCTGGACATCGTGATCTTTGGTGGCGCCGGCGATTTGTCCTGGCGCAAGCTGCTGCCAGCCCTCTACATGGCGCATGCCCACGGGCGTCTGCCTGCGGGGTGCCGCATCATCGGTGTCGGCCGCCAGGAGTGGTCGCGTGCTGACTACGTCCAGTTCATCAACGAACATTCGCCGTCGTACATTGCCAAGGACGCGCTGCGCCCGGATGTGTGGGAAGACTTTCTGCGCCGTCTGGACTACGTGCGCATGGATGCGACCGCAGCGGAAGACTACCAACACCTGGCAGCCACCAGCACGTCTGGCTCCACCAAGGTGTTCTACCTGGCTACCGCCCCCAGCCTGTTCACGCACATCTGCCAGCATCTCAACGATGCAGGCCTGATCCGCGACGACTCGCGCGTGGTGCTGGAAAAACCGCTGGGGCACGACCTGCCGTCTGCGCAGGTCATCAACCAGGCGGTGGCGCGGCACTTCAAGGAACACCAGATCTACCGGATCGACCACTACCTGGGCAAGGAAACGGTGCAGAACCTCATGGTGCTGCGCTTTGGCAACGCCATCTTCGAACCGTTGTGGCGCGCGCCGTACATCAAGAGCGTGCAGATCACCGTGGCCGAAACGGTGGGCGTGGGCAGCCGCGCCGGGTTCTACGACCAGACCGGCGCCATGCGCGACATGGTGCAGAACCACCTGCTGCAACTGCTGTGCATCGTGGCCATGGAGCCGCCCATCTCGCTCGACCCCGACGACGTGCGCGACGAAAAGCTCAAGGTGCTGCGTTCTCTGCAGCGCATGAACCTGGCCGAAATCCGCCAGCACACGGTGCGTGGGCAGTACATCGCAGGCGCGGCGTCGGGCGAATCGGTGCCGGGTTATCTGGACGAGGAAAACGTTCCGCCGGAAAGCCAGACGGAAACCTTTGTGGCGCTGCGCACGCAGGTCAACAACGCCCGCTGGGCCGGGGTGCCCTTCTTCCTGCGCACCGGCAAACGCATGCAGACGCGCCGCTCGCAAATCATCATCGACTTTGCCCAGCCGCCGTTCTCCATTTTCGCCGGGCAATCCAACTCGTCTGACATGTCGCAGCCCAACCGGCTCATCATCACACTGCAGCCCGAAGAGTCGATCCAGCTGCAGATGATGGCCAAGCAGCCGGGCTCGGGCATGAACATGAAACCCGTGTTCCTTAACCTGGACCTGGAGTCCGCGCTGGCGGGACGCCGCGCCGAAGCCTACGAGCGCCTGCTGGTGGACGTGGTGAAGGGGCGGCTGACGCACTTCATGCGCCGCGACGAACTGGAAGCCGCCTGGAAGTGGGCAGACCCCATTCTGGAAGGCTGGAAGCAGCTGGGTGACCGGCCGCGCCCTTACGTGGCAGGCACCTGGGGGCCTGCGGCTTCGTCTGCGCTGATGGCGCGCGAAGGCGGCACCTGGTTCGAGGAGTCGTGATGACCGCCGTGCCACCTGCCTGCGCCGTTGACGAGCGCCGTTTTGCCACGGCCCAAGCCCAGGCAGAAGCGCTTGCTGATGCCGTTGCCAGCCAACTGCGCGAAGCGGTGGCACAACGAGGCGTGGCTAGCCTGGCCGTGTCTGGCGGACGTTCTCCGATCGCCTTTTTTGAGCACCTGCGCATGCAGCCCTTGCCTTGGGAACAAGTGACCGTGACCCTGGTGGACGAGCGCTGTGTGGCCGGTTCCCATGCCGACAGCAACGCCCGTTTGGTGCGCGAACACCTGCTGCAGGACCGTGCTGGCGGGGCCACTTTCATTGACTGGCTTGAAGGCGTTGACGAGCCCGAGAGCCTGACGCCTTCCGCGCTGGTGGACGAGGCGCAGGCCCGCCTGCAAGGCCTGCACTGGCCGCTCGACGTAGCGGTTCTGGGTATGGGCGAGGACGGCCACACGGCGTCCTGGTTCCCTGACAGCCCGGGCCTGGCCGTTGCGCTCGCTGCCAGCGCGCCGATCACCTGGGTGCGTCCCGCACAGGCGCCACACCTGCGCCTCACCCTCACGCTCAACGCCATGCTGGCCTGCCGCCAGCGCCATCTGTCCATTGCCGGGCAGGTCAAACAACAGGTGTTTGCCGCCGCCCGCCAGGGCGTGGCCACCGACAAACCCATCCACACCCTGCTGGCGCGCGCTGCTTCGCTGCAGGCGTGGATTTCCGAATGAGGCCGATGCCATGACTTCTACCGCACACCCTCCCATTTCCGATGTGTTGCGCCGGGTGACCGAGCGCATCGTCGAGCGTAGCCGTGAGACCCGCGCCACCTACCTGCGCACCACGGCCGCCGCGCGCAAGCCCGGCCCCTACCGCGCAGGCATGGGCTGTGCCAACGCCGCACACGCTTTTGCTGCCATGCCCGCCAGCGACAAGCTGATGCTGCGCGAAGAGCGACAGCCCAACATCGGCATCGTCAACGCCTACAACGACATGCTCTCGGCCCACCAGCCCTACGAGCACTACCCACAGAAGCTGCGGGACGCCGCGCGCGCGCTGGGCGCCACGGCCCAGGTGGCCGCCGGTGTGCCCGCGATGTGCGACGGCGTCACCCAAGGCTACGAGGGCATGGAGATGTCGCTGTTCTCGCGTGACGTCATCGCCATGGCAACGGCGGTTGGCTTGTCGCACAACGTGTTCGACGGCGCCTTGCTGCTGGGCATCTGCGACAAGATCGTCCCGGGCTTGCTGATCGGCGCGCTGCAGTTCGGCCATCTGCCCGTGGTGTTCGTGCCGTCCGGCCCCATGACCTCGGGCCTGTCGAACGACGAAAAAGCCAAGGTGCGCCAGCTCTATGCCCAAGGCAAGGTGGACCGCGCTGCGCTGCTGGCGGCCGAAGAGGCGGCCTACCACGGTGCGGGTACCTGTACCTTTTACGGCACCGCCAACTCCAACCAGATGCTGCTGGAGGTGATGGGCCTGCAACTGCCGGGTTCTTCCTTCGTCAACCCGGGCACGCCGCTGCGCGACGCGCTCACACAGCATGCCGTGGAGCGGGTGTTGCGCCTGCGCGAAGGCGCTGATGCCGCTTCCATCGCCGACATCGTGGACGAGAAAGCGATCGTCAACGGCATCGTCGGTCTGCTGGCCACGGGCGGTTCCACCAACCACACCATCCACCTGGTGGCCATCGCACGGGCGGCAGGCATCCTCATCGATTGGGATGACTTCTCGGAACTGTCCGACGCAGTGCCGCTGCTGGCGCGCGTGTACCCCAACGGCAAGGCCGACGTGAACCACTTCCACGCAGCGGGCGGCATGGGTTTCCTCATCGACCAGCTGCTGAGCGCTGGTCTGCTGCACGGCGACGTGCGCACCATCGCCGGGCCGGGCCTGCAGAACTTTGCGCAGGAACCGTGGCTGGAAAGCGGCACGCTGGCCTGGCGCGCCGCTCCCGCCGTGTCGGGTGACGAATCGGTGCTGCGCCCGGTCAGCAACCCCTTCAGCCGCGACGGCGGCCTTAAGCGCCTGCAGGGCAACCTGGGGCGTTCGGTGGTCAAGGTCTCGGCCGTCAAGCCCGAGCACCGCCGTGTGCACGCCCCTGCCGTGGTGGTGGAAAGCCAGCAGGCCCTGAGCGACCTGTACAAGCAGGGCGCGCTCAACCGCGACTTCGTGGCTGTGGTGCGCTTCCAGGGGCCGCAGGCCAACGGCATGCCCGAGCTGCACAAGCTCACGCCCATCCTGGGCATTCTGCAAGACCAGGGCTTCAAAGTGGCGCTGGTCACCGACGGGCGCATGTCTGGCGCTTCGGGCAAGGTGCCCGCAGCCATCCACGTCAGCCCCGAGGCCCTTCAGGGCGGCAACATCGCCAAGGTGCGCGACGGCGACATGGTCCTGCTCGATTGCGAGGCCGGGGTGCTGCAGCTCGAAGTGTCCGACGAGGAACTGGCCAGCCGCAGCGCATCGCAACCCGACCTGTCGGGCAACGAGCACGGCATGGGCCGCGAACTGTTCGCCCTGTTCCGCCGCAACGCAGGCCTGGCCGAGCGTGGCGGCTCGCCCCTCTTTGGCAACCATTGATATCCTCTTTGCCCACATCATGAGTCACACCGCATCCTCATCCCTTCCCGCCAGCCTGCCGGTCTTCCGTTCGCGCGTCGTGCCCGTGGTCGTCGTCAGCGACCCGGCCCAGGCGGTTCCCATGGCCCAGGCCCTGCTGGCAGGTGGCGTGGACGTCATCGAAATCACCCTGCGCTCCGACGCTGCGCTGGCCGCCATCGAGGCCGTGGCCCGCCAGGTGCCCGACATGGTCGTCGGTGCAGGCACGGTCACCCGCGCCGACGAAGTGAACCGCGTGCGCGACGCCGGTGCCCGCTTTGCGCTGTCGCCCGGCTACACACCCGCGCTGCTCCAGCGCGTGAAGGAAGTGGGCCTGCCCTTCATTCCCGGCGTGGGTTCGCCCAGCGAAGCCATGGCCGCCCGTGACGAAGGCTTCACGCTGATGAAATGCTTCCCCGCCGCGCAACTGGGCGGCGTGGAAGTGCTCAAGGCCTGGGGCGGCCCGCTGCCCGATCTGCGCTTCTGCCCCACTGGCGGCGTGACGCCCGCCAACCTGGGCCAGTTCCTGGCTTTGCCCAACGTGCCCATGGCCGGGGGGTCCTGGCTCACGCCCGCCGCACTGGTGAAGGCGGGCGACTGGGCGGGCATCACCCGCCTGGCTTCCGAAGCCATGGCGCTGGCCGCCGCCGTTTGACCACATAACGCTTTTCTGCAAACCATCATGTCCACTTTCACGCCCCCGCAGCAGCGCGCCAGTTGGCAACGTCTGCAAGCGCTCGCGCAGCAACCCCAACCCCACCTGCGCGAGTTGCTCGCCGCTGGTGAGGACGCACGCTACGCAAGCCTGCAAGTCGAGGCGGCTGGCCTGCGCATGGACGCCAGCCGCCAGCCGATCACCCCCGAGGTGCTGCAGGCCCTGCTGGCCCTGGCCGAAGAGAGTGGTGTGATGGCTTACGCCGATGCGCAGCGCAAGGGCGAACACATCAACGCCACCGAAGACCGCGCCGTGCTGCACGTGGCATTGCGTGGCTGCCAGATGGCCAACCCGCCCTGGGGCGAAGCCGTGTCGAAAGAGGTCTGCGCCGAGCTGGACCGCTTCCTCGACGCAGCCGAGCGTATCCGTGATGGCCGCTGGCGCGGTGCCACGGGGCGTCGCATCACCAACGTCATCAACATCGGTATCGGCGGCTCTGACCTGGGGCCGCGCATGGCGGTGCAGGCGCTCGACGCCTATGCCGACCAGGACGTGCGTGTGCACTTCATCTCCAACCCCGACGCCTGGGCCCTGCACGGCACGCTGCGCTGGCTCAAGCCCGAGCAGACGCTCTTCATCGTGCAGAGCAAGACCTTCACCACGCAAGAGACCATGACCCTGGCCGCGTCGGTGAAGCGCTGGCTGGCCGACCACGGCCTGGTCACGCCCGAGCAGCAGGCGCCGCACCTGATCGCGGTGACGGCGTCGCCGGCCATATCGGCAGCGCAGGGCTACTTGCCCGAGAATACCTTCGGCTTCTGGGACTGGGTGGGCGGCCGCTATTCCGTGTGGTCGGCCATCGGTCTGCCGCTGGCCATCGCCATTGGCGCCGAGCACTTCCGCGCCTTCCTGGACGGCGGCCACGAGATGGACCAGCATTTCTGGACCGCTCCACCCGAGAAGAACATGCCGCTGTTGATGGCGCTGCTGGGCGTGTGGAACCGCAATTTTCTCGACTGTCCCACGCACCTCATCGCCTCCTACGCCAGCCGCCTGTTCCACTTCGCCCGCTTCCTGCAGCAGCTCGACATGGAGTCCAACGGCAAGTCCACCCATGTGGACGGCAGCGCCGTGTCGGTGGGCACGGGCCCCATCGTATGGGGTGGTCTGGGCATCGAAGGGCAGCACGCCTATTTCCAGCTGCTGCACCAGGGCCAGCACCGCGTGCCGGTGGACTTCATTGGCGTGGAAACCGAAGATACCCCGCTGCCGCTGGCCGCTGAACACCACCGCGTGGCGCTGCTCAACCTGCGCGCGCAGGCGCAGGCCCTCGCTTTGGGGCGCGACGAGCCCGCCACCGTGGCCGAGTTGCGCGCCAACGGTCTGAGCGAAGAACGCATCAACGAACTGCTGCCTCACCGCACCTTCCGCGGTAACGTGCCCAGCACCACCTTCTGGCTGCGCGAACTCAACCCCCGCACCCTGGGTGCCATGGTGGCGCTGTACGAACACAAGGTGTTCTGCCAGGCCGCGCTGTGGGGCATCCACGCCTACGACCAGTGGGGCGTGGAGCTGGGCAAGACCATGGCCAAGGCCATGGAGGCGGCCGCCTGAATCCCGGCATACGGGACAATGCCTTTCTTTTCATCAACCCTCCCTTAGCCCTCGCCATGCCACGACGCCCCGCCGCCGCGCCCGACAAGGACCAGCCCCTCATCAACGACATCCGCCTGCTCGGCCGCCTGCTGGGTGATGTCATTCGCGAACACGAGGGCGTGGCGATTTACGAGCTGATCGAGCAGATCCGCCAACTCTCGGTGGCCTACCGCCGTCAGGCAGACCACGCTGCCGACCGCCAGCTCAAGAAGCTGCTCAAGGGACTGACCGACGACCAGGCAGTCAGCGTCATCCGCGCGTTCACCTACTTCAGTCACCTGGCCAACCTGGCCGAGGATCGGCACCACATCCGCCGCCGCGAAGTGCACGAGCGCGCAGGCAGCGTGCAGGAAGGCAGCCTGGCCCATACCTGGGAGCGCATGCACCGCGCGGGCGTGCCCGCCGAGCGCATTGCCGAGACTCTGGCGCACGGCCACGTGTCTCCGGTACTCACGGCCCACCCCACCGAAGTGCAGCGCAAGAGCATCCTCGACGCCGAGCGCGCCATTGCGCGCCTGCTGGCCGAACGCGACGCCATCCATGCCAGCGCCGAAGCGGGCGGTGCCAAGCGCGACCACCTGCTCAACCGCGAACTGGCTGCCAACGAAGCGCAGATGCGCGCGCGCATCACCCAGCTGTGGCATACCCGGCTGCTGCGCTTCACCAAGCTCACCGTGGCCGACGAGATCGAGAACGCGCTCACCTACTACCAGGGCACCTTCCTGCCCGAGATCCCGCGCATCTACGCCGATATCGAAGCAGCGCTGCAAGGCCGCCACGTGGCGCCCTTCCTGCGCATGGGGCAGTGGATTGGCGGTGACCGCGACGGCAACCCCAACGTGACGGCCGAGACCCTGCGCCTGGCGCTGCGCTGGCAGGCCGACGTGGCGCTGCGCCACTGCCTCACGCAGGTCCACCTGCTGGGTGCGGAGCTGTCGCTGTCGGCCATGTTGATTCCCGTGCCCGCCGCCATGCAAGCCCTGGCCGAGCGTTCGCCCGACACCAACGAGCATCGCCAGGACGAACCCTACCGCCGCGCGCTCACCGGCATCTACGCCCGCCTGGCTGCCACGCTGCACGAGCTGACCGGCGGCGAGGCCGCGCGCCACGCCGTGGCTCCGCAAGACCCCTATGCCAGTGCCGACGAGTTGCTCGAAGACCTGCGCACCATCGACGCGGCCTTGGCCGAGCAGGGCTGCGAGGCCCTGGCCATCCAGCGCCTGCGCCCGCTTATCCGCACCGTCGAGGTGTTCGGCTTCCACCTGGCCACGGTGGACTTGCGCCAAAGCTCCGATCAGCACGAAGCCGCCGTGGCCGACCTGCTGGCCACCGCGCGCATCGAACCCGACTACAGCGCACTGGACGAAAACGCCAAGCAGCAGTTGCTGTTGCGCCTGCTCAACGACGCGCGCCCGCTGCGTGTGATTGACGCGCAGTACACCGCCCACACGCTCAGCGAGCTGGCCATCTTCGAGACCGCGCGCGAGATGCGCCAGCGCTACGGCAAGGCCGCCATTCGCCACGCCATCATCAGCCACACCGAAACGGTGAGCGACCTGTTGGAGGTGCTGCTGCTGCAAAAGGAAGTGGGCCTGATGCACGGCACGCTGGACCACGACGCCTGCGCCGAGCTGATCGTGGTGCCGCTGTTCGAGACCATCGAAGACCTGCGCAACGCGGCCAGCATCATGGACGCCTTCTACCGCCTGCCCGGCGTAGGTGCCCTGGTGAAGCGCAGCGGTGCCGAGCAAGACATCATGCTCGGCTACTCCGACAGCAACAAGGACGGTGGCATCTTCACCAGCAACTGGGAGCTCTACCGCGCCGAAGTGGCGCTGGTGGCGCTGTTCGACCAGCTCTCGCACGACCTGGGCTTCCCTATCCAGATGCGCATGTTCCATGGCCGCGGCGGCACCGTGGGGCGCGGCGGCGGCCCGAGCTACCAGGCCATCCTGGCGCAGCCCGCGGGCACCGTGCGCGGCCAGATCCGCCTGACCGAGCAGGGCGAGGTCATCGGCTCCAAGTACGCCAACCCCGACATCGGTCGACGCAACCTGGAAACGCTGGTAGCCGCCACTCTGGAAGCCACGCTGCTGCCCCCCACCAAGCCCGTGCCCGTGAAGTACCTGCAGGCTGCCGAGACGCTTTCTCGCGCCAGCATGGCCGCCTACCGCGCGCTGGTGTACGAGACGCCTGGCTTCACCGACTACTTCTTCAACGCCACGCCCATCCGCGAGATCGCCGAACTCAACATCGGCTCACGCCCGGCGTCGCGCAAGGCCACGCGTGCCATCGAAGACTTGCGAGCCATTCCCTGGGGCTTCAGCTGGGGCCAGTGCCGCGTCACCCTGCCGGGCTGGTACGGCTTTGGCAGCGCGGTGCAGGGCCTCATGAAGGACATGGGCGACGACGAGGCCACCGAACTGCTGCAGCAGATGCACCGCAAGTGGCCCTTCTTCCAGGCGCTGCTGTCCAACATGGACATGGTGCTGGCCAAGAGCGACCTGTCGCTGGCCGCGCGCTACGCTGACCTGGTGCCCGACGGCAAGCTGCGCAAGAAGGTCTTCGCCATGATCGAGGCCGAATGGCACCGCACGCATGAAGCGCTCGGCCGCATCACCGGGGCCGAGGTGCGTCTGGCCAACAACCGTGCGCTGGCGCGCTCCATCGAGCACCGCTTCCCCTACATCGACCCACTGCACCACCTGCAGGTCGAGCTCATCAGCCGCTACCGCGCGGGCAGCCAGGAAGAAAAGGTCAAGCGCGGCATCCACATTTCCATCAACGGCATTGCCGCAGGTCTGCGCAACACCGGTTAAAGGGGTTGACCATGCTCGAACGCATCCAGGCTTCCCTGTCCACCTTGCCCGCCGCCGAACAGCGCGTGGCCAAGTTGGTGCTGAAGAACCCCAGGCAGTTCTCGCAACTGCCGGTGGGCGAGCTGGCCGCCATGGCGCACGTTAGCAAGCCCACCGTGGTGCGCTTCTGTCGCAGCATGGGCTACGACGGCCTGAGCGACTTCAAGCTCAAGCTCGCAGGCACGGTGAGCGAAGGCGTGCCCTACATCCACCGCAGTGTGGACGCGCAGGACAAGGTGCCCGACGTGGCCGTCAAGGTCATCGACAACGCAGTGGCCGCCTTCCTGAAGTACCGCAACGAGTCCTCCAATGTGGCCATCGGCAAGGTGGTGGACGCGCTCGAAAAAGCCTACCGCGACGGGCGCCGCATCGAGTTCTACGGCGTGGGCAACTCCGGCATCGTCGCGCAGGACGCGCAGCACAAGTTCTTCCGTCTGGGCCTGAACACCATCGCCTACAGCGACGGCCACATGCAGGTCATGAGCGCGTCCATGCTGCAACCGGGCGACTGCGCGGTGATCATCTCCAACTCGGGCCGCACCCGCGACCTGATGGACGCCTGCGACATTGCCAAAAAACGTGGAGCCACCACGATCGTCATCACCGCAAGCGGTTCACCACTGGCCGGCAGCGGCCACATCCACCTCACGGCCGACCACCCCGAGGGCTACGACAAATACAGCCCCATGGTCTCGCGCCTGCTGCACCTGCTGATCATCGACATCCTGGCCACCACGGTGGCGCTGCGCATTGGCGAAGAACTGCAGCCGGTGCTGCGCGAGATGAAGAACAACCTGCGCAACAAGCGCTACACCTGAAGGTCATTCCGGTTCGATGCGGGCGTCCCTGACAACCTTGCCCCAGCGGGCCGCCTCGGCCTTGATCAGCGCGGCAAACTGCTCGGGCGTGCCGCCGCCCACCTCGTTGCCCTGGCCCAGGATCTTCTGGCGCAGGTCGGCGTCCTGCAGAGCCTTGTTGCCCACGGCATTGAGCTGTCTGATCAGCTCCGTCGGCAAGCCCTTGGGTCCCACGATGCCCTGCCAGTTGAGCACCTCCACCGCCGCATAGCCCTGCTCGGCCATGGTCGGGATGTTGGGTGCCAGCGGTGAACGGGCCCGGCTGGTGATGGCCAGCGCCCGCATCTTGCCGCCCTGGATCGAAGGCATGGCCGCGTACATCTGCTCGAACATCATGTCCACCTGCCCACCCATCAGGTCGGTGGCGGCAGCCGAACCGCTCTTGTAGGGTGCGTGGATCATGTCCACGCCGGCAGTGTGCTCGAACAGCGCGCCGCTCAGGTGGTGCGTACCACCAATCCCGCCCGAGGCGTAGCTGAGCTTGCCCGGTGCTGCCTTGGCCGCAGCCACAATGTCCTTGACCGACTTGAACGGCGAATCGTTGCGCACCATCAGGATCAGCGGGCCTTTTTCGATCAGCAGGATCGGTACCAGATCGTTGAAGGGGTCGAAGTTGAGCTTTTTGAACAGCGCATGGTTCACGGCCAGCGGCGCGAAATTGCCCATGCCGATCGTGTAGCCATCGGGTTTGCCGCGCGCGATCGCTTCGGTGCCGATGTTGCCGCCCGCCCCCGCCTTGTTGTCGATGATGATGGGCTGCCCCAGCAGACTGCCCATGACCTTGGCCACCTGACGCGAACGGCTGTCGGCATTGCCACCGGCGGCGTAAGGGCAGACCCAGGTGATGGGTTTGCTCGGGTACTTGTCCTGCGCCCAGACCGCGGGTGCAAGTGTTGCCGCCGTGGCGGCCATGAAGTGGCGTCTTTGCATGGGGTTCCCTTGTTGCAAGGCGCCCATTATGGCCAGACATCCCGGAGCCAGCAGATCACATACTGCCCAGCAGGCGCCTCATCAAGAGCGTAGGGTAGTCCTGCCGATGGCCCGCAACGGCATACACATAAGTGTCCCCGTCGATACGCCTGTAGACGAGTTTGTGGTGCGAAGTCAGGACATTCAAATACTCGAAGATGCCCACAGACGCCAACTCCCGGACGGTGGCGCCTGCCAACATACCCGAGTCAACCAACGGCAGTTTTTCAAATACCTCATCTTCGGCGTGGAGCCATTCGGCTTCACTCCACTTGTCCAGCATGTATTCCTGAAGCGAAAGCAGATCTTGCAGCGCATCCGGAAGGACGATGACCGCCATTATCTACGGCTTTGACGGACAGCCTGCAAACGGGAGCGCGCGTCAGTGGCCGAAATCCCCTGCCCTTGCATCCGCGCTTTTTCACCCATGGCCATGACTTTCAGCGCAGCAATCAGCACTTCCTTTTCCTGAAACTGTTTGACGCTCTCGATCACCATGCTGGCTTCGCCATTTTGGGTAATGAAATAAGGGGCCCCACCCTCCCCCACGGCTTCGGCGATCTGGGCAGCGTGGCTTTTGAGGTAAGAAATGGACTTGATGTTGGCTACGGACTGCATGACGATCTCCACAGAACGAAGTGACTGAATTTAGCACCGAATTTGGTCAGAGACAAGATGAATGTGCACCCAACACCGCGAGCACTCAGACCAACTCGAAAGATGAGCAGGCTTGATTCAACCCGTAACACCTGCTTTCAGACGGTTACCCCACTTTGCATATCCGAAGCATCTTTGCCTGACTTTGTGCCCAGAATCCAAACACCTTTTTTTCACTGGAGGTGTTTATGAAAAAGGCTATCGCCATCGCGCTTGCACTGGGTGCACTGGGTAGCACCCAGGCTTTTGCACAAACCAAAAACTTTGAGGGCTTCCATCTGGGGGCCAGTCTGGAGATTGATCAGGGCTCGCACAGTGCGAGCGACGGCTCGTCGGGCAATGGCCACAAAGCCGGTCTGGGCCTGCAGGCCCGTTACGACTGGGCCATCGACAACCAGTTCCTGATCGGGCTGGGGGTGAGCGCCGGCACCGGTCACCGCCATGCAGGCAACTACGCCAGCGGCGTGGGCGCTGACACCAAAGACCGTTACGCCATCGATGTGATGCCTGGCTATGCGATCAACAACAACCTGCTGGTTTACGGCAAGGTTTCCGCCCTGTCGGCCAAGGCGCTGTCAGACGATGGCAGCGGCACGGCCACCGTGCGTGGCACCGGCTACGGCATCGGCCTGCGCGGGCTGATCGACAACCGTACATACTGGCAGGCGGGTCTGGACACGAACCATTACAGGGACGTGGGCTTTGGCTCCGGCACGTCATCCAGCCTGAAAGACAACGTGGTCTCGGTGGGCATGGGCTACAGGTTCTGACCTGAGAGCACCTGCAGTGCGGCCTCTGGCGGCTGCACTGCGGCACCCATTGACATTGGGCTGCAAATGGACGCGTAAGGTTTCTGGCAGGTTTGGTATTCTTGCCAGATATTCTTCAACACCTGTTTCACACATGCTCAACCGTCGCCAGTTCATCCACTTCACAGGGGCTTCTGCCCTTTGCTCGACTGCCGCGCAGGCCCTTGCCCAAAACTACCCCAGCAAACCTATTCGGGTCATCGTGCCCTTCGGCGCTGGCGGCGTGGCTGACCTGACAGCGCGCGCCGTAGGGCAGAAACTTTCCGAAAATCTGGGCCAGCCCGTGGTCATCGACAACCGCCCTGGTGCTGGTGGCGTGGTGGCTGGTGAACTGGTGGCCAAGGCCGAGCCGGACGGCCACACCCTGCTGCTGATGTCCAATGCCACAGCCGTGAGCGCCGGCATGTTCAAGGCCCTGCCCTACAACACTCGCACCGATTTCGCCCCGGTTTCCCTGCTGGGCCTGTTCGACATGGCGGTGGTGGTCCCCGAAAACTCACCCCACAAAACCCTGGCAGACCTGATCGCCTTTGGCCGCGCCAACCCGGGCAAACTCAACATTGCCACCATCAACATTGGCAGTACGCAAAACCTGGCTGCCGAACTGCTGCGCACCCAGGCCAACCTGATCGCACAGATCGTGCCCTACAACGGCACGCCGGCCGTGCTCAATGCCCTGCGAGGCGGGCAGGTCGACATGGCCGTGGAAATTCTGGGCCCGCTCAAGCCGCAGATTGCGGCCAAGGCCATCCGCCTGCTGGGCGTGATGGGCGACCAGCGCCCCAAAGACATGCCCGGCGTGCCCACGGTGCGCGAACTGCCGGGCCTGAGCAACTTCAACGTGTCGTCATGGAATGCCTTGGCGGCACCGGGCAAAACACCCAAGGCCATCGTGGATCGCCTGAGTGCCGAGGTAGCCAAAGTGATTGCCCAGCCCGAGATGGTGCAGCGGCTGGCCGGCTTCAACGTGCGCGCCCAGTCCAGCACACCTGCACAGCTGGCCCAGTTGCTGGAGCGTGACATCGTGCGCTGGACAGAAGTGATCCAGCGCGCGGGCATCGCACAACAGTAAACTCACCACCGCGCCAATACATACAACCACAGGAGACATGACGCATGAACAAACGCTTTTTTCTGACCGCGGTCGCTGCCGCACTGGCCACCCAACTGCCGCTGGCCATGGCGCAGGACAACACCTTCAAGGTGGGCCTGATCCTGCCCATGACCGGACCGTTCGCCTCGACCGGCAAGCAGCTTGAGCTGGCGGCCCGGCTGTATGTGGCGCAGCACGGCGACACCGTGGCCGGCAAAAAAGTGCAGCTCATCGTCAAGGACGACACCGGCGCTCCTGATGTGACCAAGCGCATCGCGCAGGAACTGGTCATCAACGACAAGGTGCAGGTGCTGGCCGGCTTTGGCCTGACGCCGCTGGCTTTTGCCACCGCCCCGGTGGCCACCCAGTCCAAAACCCCGATGGTGGTCATGGCCGCGGCCACCTCCAGCATCACCCAGGCGTCGCCGTTCATTGTGCGCACCAGCTTCACCGTGCCGCAGGTGGTGACTGTGCTGGCCGACTGGGCCGGCAAAAACGGCATCAAGAAGGTCGTCAGCCTGGTGACCGACTACGCGCCCGGCATCGATTCTGAAAAGTACTTCAACCAGCGCTTCATCAACAACGGTGGCCAGGTGGTGGAAGTGCTGCGTGTGCCGCTGCGCAACCCGGACTTCGCGCCTTTCCTGCAAAAAGTGCGTGACGCCAAACCCGATGCGCTTTTCACCTTTGTGCCTGCCGGCGTGGGCACCGCACTGATGAAGCAGTTCACTGAACGCGGTCTGGACAAGGCCGGCATCCGCCTGATCGCCGAAGGCAGCGTGACCGACGACGACATCCTCAACAGCATGGGCGATGCCTCGCTGGGCGTGGTGACCGCGCATCACTACTCTGCCTCGCACAATTCACCGCTCAACAAAAAGTTTGTCGAAGCCTTCGGCAAAGCCAACAACGGCCTGCGCCCCAACTTCATGGCCGTGGGCGCATACGACGGCATGCGAGTGATCTATGAAGCGGCCAAAGCCACCAAAGGCGCCGGCGGCGAAGCCCTGGTCAACGCCATGAAGGGCCAGATTTTTGAGAGCCCGCGTGGCCCCATCTACATCGACGCCCAGACCCGCGACGTGGTGCACAACATGTACATCCGCAAAGTCGAGAAAGTCGGCGGTCAGCTCTGGAACCAGGAAATCGAAACCGTGCAGGATGTGAAGGATCCGGGCAAGAACTCCTGAAGCCCAAACTCTGCGGCCAACAACGGCTGCACTGAAGACGCTACCAAACCTCTCCCGAAGCCACCTCAAATTCCTTCGTCAGGATTTGGCAGTGGCCTCGGGGGACGTTTTCCGAAGATAGCGACGGAGCTCTGCAGACTGGATGGCGGGCATGACAAAAACGTCGGATCCCGCAACATCGTTCACGGCCTGTTTGAGAAAGCGGCTGGTTTCCTGGCTCACAGTCTCTCGCTCGTTGTCGACCGTAATCATGTGGTAGCTGTCACCCAGGTAGAGGATTTCCTTGTCGGCTGCCGAAATGTTCTGGTACGCCCAATCGGCATTGCAAACATGAACGGTTTCGTCGTCGATCGCGTGGATAAAAAGTGACGGGCACGACACTTCGCTGATATGGCTTCGGACTGATTTGATCAGGCCTTGCCCTTCCTGCAGGTATTTCACGGGCAAGACATCCACACCACTTTCCGAGAGGTGATTCTTTTCCATGGCCCGCTTGATCATGGCCCGCATCTCTTGATTCTTGACCCCGTAAGGCTCCGTTTCACGGAAGCTG
>JAYSGB010000029.1:0-53042 GCA_041913045.1 Burkholderiaceae bacterium
TCTTGATGTTGATGGTCTTGCTCACGTCGCGGCCGCTCTGGATCTCGTCGTTCATCGTCACCAGCACGCCCTTGCCTGCGGCGTCCTTGCTGGCGGCAACGCTCACCGCGTCGTACAGGTTGAGCGCACCGTCGGCCGACAGGGCCGTGCCCGGGCGCATGGAACCCACCAGCACGATGGGCTTGGCGGTACGCACGGTGAGGTTCAGGAAGTAGGCAGTTTCTTCCAGCGTGTCGGTGCCATGGGTGATGACAATGCCGTCCACGTCGGCCTGCTTGGCCAGGGCCGAAACGCGTTGCCCCAGCTTGAGCAGGTGGTCGTTGGTGAAGCTCTCAGATGCGATCTGGAACACCTGCTCCCCGCTGACCTTGGCCACGTTGGCCAGTTCGGGCAACCCGGCCAGCAGCTTGTCCACCGGCACCTTGGCGGCGGCATAGGTGGCGCTGTTGGCGGCAGACGCTCCGGCACCAGCAATGGTGCCGCCCGTGGCCAGCACCACCACATGGGGCTTGGCGGCTTGGGCCAACGCCACGGTGGAAGCAGCGGTCAACAGCAAGCCTGCAAGCCAGCGCGACACAGGGGAAGAAGAAATGACGGACATGAATCGGGTCTCCAGGACGTGTGAGTTATTGGTTTCCGGGAGCCGGATGCTATGGGAACTTCATGCACATACATGAGGAATAATTGGCGCAACATTGTGAATTTCACTCACAACCAGCAAACCCCATGAACCTGCGCCAACTCGAAGTTTTTCAAGCCGTGCTGCAAACGGGCAACATGAGTGCGGCGGCGCGGCTGCTGTGCATCACCCCATCGGCCGTGAGCAAGGCGGTGGCCCATACAGAGCTGCGGCTCGGCTACCGGCTGTTCAACCGCTCACCAGCGGGCCTCACACCCACGCCAGAGGCGCAGGTGCTGGCCGCGGAATCCAACAACATCCACCGCCAGTTGGAGGCCCTGCAACGCACCGCGCGCAACCTGGCCAGCCGCGAAGGCGGCGAGGTACGTCTGGCGGCCATTCCGTCCATATCGCACGAATTTCTGCCCCGGCTGCTGCAGCACCACGCGCAAAAGCACCCCGAGGTGGGCGTGGCGGTGCGCACCATCCACCAGGACCAGATGACCCAGGCCCTGCTCACGCGCAGCGTGGACTTTGCCCTCGGCTTCTACAAACACCCCCACCCGCAAATCGCCAGCGAACTGCTGGTGAGCGGGCGGCTGTACCTGACGGTGGCGAAGACCATCTGGTCGCGCGCGCCGCGTGCCTCGTCACCTTCCACCCGGCTGGCACGCGTGCCTGCCATACGCCTGGTGGGCGACGACCCCATGCGCCAGTCCATCGACGAACTGGCGCAGCGCCTGGGCACCCGCGAAGGGCCCGGCATCCAGGTGCAGACATCGCGGCTGGCCGTGGAACTGGTGAAGCTGGGCATGGGCTGGACGGTGGTGGACTTCATCACCGCCACCCGGCTGGACAACTCCCAGATCATGGCGCTGGAACTGCACGAGCTGCCGCCCATTTCGCTCTACAGCTACCACGCGCGCAACTCGCCGCCTGGGCTGCACGCCACACGCATGCTGGCCATGCTGCCTGCGCTGCTGCGCGAGGCGCTGTCGGCACGGGCGGCGGGGCGTTGAGCCGCCCGCTCAAATGAGCCAGGCTAACGAGCCGCGATCCGGGTGCGCCGTGCCGCCCAGGCCAGGGCAAGCACCGCCACCAGCACCAAGGGCCACAGCCCCCAGCGCCCCGCCCAGCGCGCAAAGGGCGTTGCCCCGTCGCGCCCCTGCACCGTGGCGTCCAGCGTGCCTCGCGTCAGGCGCGGCAGCTCGTGGGTCACGCGACCCAGGTGGTCGATGGCCGCCGTGGCGCCCGTGTTGGTGGCGCGCACCATGGGGCGTTGCAGTTCCAGCGCCCGCAGGCGCGAGATGTTGCGGTGCTGGTCGATGGCCACCGTGTCGCCAAACCAGGCGATGTTGCTCACGTTCACCAGCACCGTGGGCGCCTGCGCCGGATCGCGGAAGCTGGCGGCCAGTTCCTCGCCAAACAGGTCTTCGTAACAGATGTTGGGCGCAATGCGCTGCCCCGCCCACGCCAGCGGCGGCTGCGCCAGCGCGCCCCGCGCAAAGTCCCCCAGGGGAATGTGCATGAGCTGGGTGAACCAGCGGAACCCTGTGGGAATAAATTCGCCAAAGGGCACCAGGTGATGCTTGTCGTAGCGGTGCTGCTGCAAGCCAGGCGCCCAGCTCAGCGTGGTGTTGGTGAAACCGTCGGTCCAGTTGCCCACGGGCAGCCCCAGCATCACGGCAGACTTGCCCGCAGCCACCGCATCCAACAGGCCGCGCAGGTAGGCTGGGTCGAGTTCCTGCGGCAAAACCGGTATGGCCGTTTCGGGTGCCACCACCAGGTGGGGGGCATCGGCACGGGCCACGGCCTGGCGCAACTGCCCGCCGTACCACTCCAGGGCCAGGGGTATGCCCGCACCGGGGGTGAACTTTTCGTCCTGCGGCACGTTGCCCTGCAGCAGGGTGACGGTCAACTCACCATGGCTGCCGGTGTGCGCTGGCAGGTGCTGCACCAGCCAGCGGCCCGGCAAGGGCCAGCAGACCAGGGGCACGGCCACCATGGCAAACACCCGCCAGGCCAAGCCCGCGCTACGGCGGCTGCCTTGAGTGAACGCCGCCAGCAGCCCGGCAGCCAGCGCCGCGCTGACCGCGCCCATCCCATACACGCCCACGTAAGGCGCCAGCGCACCGAGTGTGTCGATGTGCGCGTAACCGCCCGCCCCCCAGGGGAACCCGGTGAACAAGGTGCCCCGTGCGAGTTCGGCCAGCGTCCACAGCGCGGCAAACGCCACCGCTTGCGCTGCAGGGGTGGCATGGCGCCAGCGCCAGTAAACGGCACTGGCCACGGCGTAATACACGCCCAAGGCCGCCGCCAGCGCAAGTACGGCCACGGCCGCCAGCGGCGCCGCCAGCCCGCCGTAGGTGTGCATGGATATGAAGAGCCACCAGAACGTGGCGGCCAGCCAGGCGGTGGCAAACCACCAGCCTTGCATGAAGGCCGCGCGTGCTGTGGGCGCTGCACGCAACCCAGCCAACAAGACCAGCAGCGAAAGCCACTGCAAGGCAGGCACCGGCTCACCGGTCGGGCCAACGGCCCAAGGCCACGCCAAGGACAGCGCCTGCGCGCCGCCCGCCAACACCAGCACCAAACGCCAGAGCCAGCGGCTCAATCCGCCCCCGGCAGACGCGACACCTTGAACCACTTCACGGCGCCGCCCTTGGCATGCTGAACCAGAAAGCGCAGGCCCTGCACGTCGTGCGCCTCGCCGCGCTTGGGCACGTGCCCCATGTCGTGCGACACCATGCCGCCTATCGTCTCGAAAGGCTCCACCGGCAGCGTCACCTGGAACCACTCGTTCACCATGTCGATGGACGTGTCACCACTGACGCGCCAGGTGCCATCGGCCAGCGCGAAGATGTCGCCTTCGTCCTCGCCCTCGTCGAACTCGTCCTCGATCTCGCCGACGATTTCCTCCAGCACGTCCTCAATGGTGATGAGACCCGCCACACGGCCGAATTCGTCGATGACGATGGCCAGGTGGTTGCGGTTGCCCCGGAACTCGCGCAGCAGATCGTTCAGGCCCTTGCTCTCAGGCACGAACACCGCTGGCCGCAACAGCGCGCGGATGTTCAACTCTGGCGCGCGCTGCAGCTTGAGCAGGTCCTTGGCCATGAGGATGCCGATGATGTTCTCGCGCTCGCCTTCGTAGACGGGGAAGCGCGAGTGCGCCGTTTCAATGACGGTGTGCAGCAGGTCTTGGTAGGGAGCGTTGATGTCCAGCGCGTCCATGCGCGGGGCCGCCACCATCACGTCACCGGCCGTCATGTCGGCGATGCGTATCACCCCCTCGAGCATCACACGCGACTCGGCGTCGATGATGTCGTTGTCCTCGGCCTCGGCCAGGGTTTCGATGAGTTCGTCCTTGGAATCGGGTCCAGGGTTGATGAACTCGGCCAGTTTTTGCAGGAAACTGCGCTTGTCTTCATGCCGCACACCACGGTGCGGCGACGTACTGGGATAGGGGTCGGCCACTGACTGCAGGCGATAGTTGTAACGGGGTCAAGGATACAACAAGCCCGTGACACGGTGACGGCGAAGTTCATGGCCCCCACGCTTCGCTGCCCACCGAGGGGGCGTTCATCGCCTTGGGGCGGCCCGGCGGCGACTCAGCGCCAGATCATCAGGCGGCGCAGGAAATTGCGGAAGTGCCGCGTGTGGGCTTTGAGGTGGTAGTCGGTCCAGGCCACCTGCTCCTCCATCAGCTCCGTCATTTGGGAGCCGAAATCGGCAGGCGGCAGTTCCAGGTGAGCCTCGCTTTCGGAGCCGTCGCGCACCACGGTGGCGCCGCCCTTGCGGGCGATCTTGAGCATGGCCACGTTTTCGCTGAGCGCGTGGATGTACATCAGCGACACGCCCTGATTGCGCGCGTGCATCACGGCGCGCTCGAACAGGCGGTTGCCATAGCCACGCCCGCGCGCATGGCGGCTCACGCTCACACCGAATTCGGCGCTGTTGCGGCGGTCCGGCTCAATGGCGTAGGCCAGGTGCGCCATGGCGATCAGTTCCAGGCGGCGGTTGAAGATGCCAAAAACCTCGTCTCGATCGAAGCGGATGCCCTCGACGTAGCGACGAATCTGGTCGTCATTCGCGGCATAGCCGAAGCGCAGGTAACGGTCACCCTCACCCAGCGCCAGCAAGTGACGCTCGATAGCCGCGCGCTCCGATGCCTCCAGCGCCCGGATGGGGACGATGGACGGCGACGAAGGACGTTCAGCAACGGTTGGCATGGCGCGAATATAAGGGTTTTCCCTAGATTTGCAAGGTCCGCTTGTCGCATTGGCTACCTGGGCGTGTGGATTTTCAGGCGCCAAACCCAACGCAATCAACAGGGCCTGCAAGGGCGCTGAATGAAACACCAGGGAGACGTGCCCCACCCGCTCAACCACGTGCATGTGTGCACCCGGCCAGCGACTGCCCCCTTGTGGGTAGACCACGGCATCGCACGGCGCCTCCCAGCTATGGACCAACGCAAGGTCTTGCGCAGGCTCGCCCCGGCCCAGGTCGTTCAACCAATCGCTGCCCGGACGCATCTGGCGACCACAATCCACGTGGCTGAGGTGAGCCAGCCAGGTGCCCTGGTGCGGCGCCGCCAGGGTGACGATGCCCTGCACCCGGCTGCCGAGCGGCGGCACGGCGCGACCCTCGCTTTCAGCCTGGCGCCGCCAGTCCCGCCACCACGCCCGAATGGCCAACCCGCCCATGCTGTGCCCCACCAGCCAGGGGCGCTGGCCGGTGGCCGCTGTCATGCGTTGCACGGCCTCCTCGATCTGTGGCAAGTGCCCGTCGATACGGCCGAAGACGGAACGCAGGGTGATGGCTGTGCAAGGAACGCCCCTGGCACGCAGTTTGCGCAACCACGGCACCCAGAGCGCCCGGTTGCACAGGTAGCCGTGTACCAGCACCACGCCCGCGAGCTGCCGCGACTCACCAGGTTCTGGCCAGTGGTCAGGCTCGGCGTGCTCGCGCCAAGGCTGGCGCCACGCAAACACCAGGGTGGCCGCCCAGGTTTCGCGCCACCAGGCCACGGCCCAATCCCGCCAGCCAGGCCCGCCATCTGCGTGGCGCGGCGCTTGCGCAAAAGCCATCAGGGAATGGAAAAGCTGTGCCCAAGCCATGCCCCCCAGCCAAAAGGCCACCCCGCTCACCGCCCAAGTGGGGTGTTGCGGCCACCAATGCTTCCAGGTCAGCCAAGCCAGCACCAAAGCCCACAACACAGCACCACGCTGCATCCACGCCACCATTGACGGCTCCTTGCGACACAAGACTCCCCAAACGCATCACAAGTGTGCCTGGGGCGACAGTTTCTAGGGGCTTGCCCTGACTGGCCGAGCCAAAGCGCACGACCACAATGCCTGCTCCTGACGAATTCTCCAGCAAGCGCCAACCCACCACATGAACAACCAAAAGATCTGGCACGACAGCTACCCCGCGGGCGTTCCACACGACATTGACCCCTCGCAATACCGCTCGGTCAACGAACTGCTTGAAGCCTCGTTCAAGCGCAACGCCAAGGAGCCGGTCACCGTCTGCATGGACCGCTGGATGACCTACGGCGAGCTGGATGAACACAGCGCCGCACTGGGCGCTTACCTGCAGTCGCTGGGCCTGCCCACGGGTTCGCGTGTGGCCATCATGCTGCCCAACGTGCCGCAGTTCCCGGTGACCATGTCGGGCGTGCTGCGCGCCGGCTACACCTGCGTCAACGTCAACCCGCTTTACACCCCGCGCGAACTGGAGCACCAACTCAAGGACTCCGGGGCCGAGACCATCGTCATCCTGGAGAACTTCGCCAAGACGCTGGAAGAGGTGATTGACCACACCCCCATCAAGAACGTGATCGTGGCCAGCATGGGCGACCTGCTGGGCTTCTGGTACGGCCGCTGGATTACCTTCGCCGTGCGCCACCTGGCCAAGATGGTGCCTGCCTACAAGCTGCCGCTCACCGGCCCCACAGGGCAGCGGCACATCGTGCCCTTCCGCCGCGCGCTGGACGAAGGGCACCGGCTGAACCTCAAGCCTGCTGACGTGAACCACGACAGCATCGCCTTCCTGCAGTACACCGGCGGCACCACCGGCCTGTCCAAGGGTGCCATCCTCACCCACCGCAACATCATTGCCGCAGCGCTGCAGGCCGAAGCCTGGTTCAACCCGGCGCTGAGCAAGGTGGGCGATGTTCGCCACGCCAACCACATCATGGCGCTGCCGCTGTACCACATCTTCGCGCTCACGCTGATGCTGCTGGTGATACGCCAGGGCGCGCACGCCACACTCATCCCCAACCCGCGCGACATCAACAAGTTCGTGGACGTGCTCAAGAGCCGCCCGTTCAACGTGCTGCCTGCCGTCAACACGCTGTTCAATGGTCTGCTGAACAACGCGCGCTTCCGCCAGCTCGATTTTTCCAGCCTGGTGCTGTCGCAGGCTGGCGGCATGGCCGCCGCTGAAGGCACCGCCCGCCAGTGGCAGGCCGTTACCAAGTGCGCCATGATCGAAGGTTGGGGCATGAGCGAGACCTGCGCCATCGGCACCAACAACCCGGTCACCAACAACAGCTTCACGGGCACCATCGGCCTGCCCCTGCCGGGCATCGACATCGCCATCAAGGACGACGAAGGCCAGAGCCAGCCCGTGGGCGCTTCAGGCGAGATCTGTATCAAGGGCCCCAACGTGATGCGCGGCTACTACAACCAGCCGGAGGAAACCGCCAAGACCTTCACCACCGACGGCTACATGCGCACGGGTGACATCGGGGTGATGGACGAGCGCGGCTACATCCGCATCGTGGACCGCAAGAAGGACATGATCATCGTCTCGGGCTTCAACGTGTTCCCCACTGAACTGGACAACGTCATCTCGCTGTGCCCCGGCGTGCTGGAGTGCGCCACGGTGGGAGTGCCAGATGAACACTCTGGCGAGGCCATCAAGGTGTATGTGGTGCGCAGCGACCCGACCCTGACGGAAGAATCCGTGCTGCGCTACTGCCACGACAACCTGACCGGCTACAAGCGGCCCAAATACATTGAGTTCCGCGACGAGCTGCCCAAGAGCAACGTGGGCAAGATACTGCGCAGGGAGTTGCGGCAAAAGTGATCCCAGCAGCCGGGATTCCCGGCAAACATCACGAATTCACCCGCGTTGCCTATACTGGAGGTCACCAGCCACTCCCCAACGCCCAGCATGCCCAACCTGGACCCTCGCACCATTGTCTTCCTGACGGGGGCCATGGGTGCATTGATGGCGGTGGTGCTCTATTCGCTCCACCTGGGGCACCGCGCCTCCATACGCGGGCTGAAGGACTGGGCGGCGGCGCCTCTGGTCATCTTCCTTTCAACGCTGCTGCTTGGGTTGCGTGGCATTGCCCCCGACTGGGTCACCATCGTCGTGGCGAACCTGATGCTGTTTGGCGGAGGCTTGCTCATGCTGGCGGGCAGCCACCGGTTCTTCGACTGTGCACTGCGGCCCTGGGCGCTTCCTGCGGTGCTGGTGGGAATCAGCGTGCCCTTGGCCTGGTGGGGTCTTGTAGCGCCTAACTACAACGCCCGGCTGATACTCATCAGCGCGGGCATGGCGGCACTGCACAGCGTTCACTTCCGACTGGTTTGGCAGCACGACAGGCACAGCTTTGGCGCGCGCTTCCTGCTGGTCGTGCTGGGCGCGACCATCCTCATCATGCTGGTGCGCACCATCACTGCGTTGGCCACGCCGGTGGGCAACGATCTGTTCGCACCTTCGACCCTGCAGAGCTTCTACATCGGTGGATACAGTTTCTCGCTGCTCATGCTCACCATCAGCTTCGTTCTGCTGGCATCGGAACGCCTGCGGCAACAGTTGCACCACCTCATCAGCCACGACACCCTCACCGGGGCACTGAGCCGCAAGGCCATTTTTGACCAAGGCCTGATCGAACTGGAGCGCTGCCGCCGCACGCAACGCCCCATCACGGTGATGATGCTGGATCTGGACCACTTCAAACTGATCAACGACCGCTACGGCCACATGACCGGGGACCGCGTGTTGCGAGACTTTGCGCTGCGCGTGCGTGACGAACTGCGCAAGATTGACCTGCTCGGCCGCTTTGGCGGTGAAGAATTTTTGGTGATCCTGCCCGAAACGGGCCAAGCCCAAGCGCTGACGGTAGCCGAGCGTATTCTGGCCAGCAAGTCTGCCGAGGCCGACCTGCCCCGCTGCACAGTGAGCATAGGCATTGCAACACGCAATGGTGCCAACCACGAACAGGCTGCACTGCCCATGCTTGAAGAGCTCATCTCCAGGGCGGACGCGGCCCTTTACCGCGCAAAGGCCGCAGGCCGCCACCGCGCCGAAACCGACCCACCCGCCTGAACCATGTCTGAGTCCCCCGTGACGCTGCTGCCACCCGGCATTCGCGTGTTTGAACGCGGCTGGCTTTCTGCCAACAACATACTCTGCTCAGGGCCCGAGGGCCACACCCTGATCGACTCGGGTTACGGAAGCCATGCAACGCAAACCTTGGCGCTGTTGGAACATGCGCTGCAAGGCCAGCCGCTGGACCGCCTGATCAACACCCACCTGCACAGCGACCATTGCGGTGGCAACGCTGCCTTGCAGGCCCACTATCCGCAAATGCAGACATGGATACCCCCCGGGCAGGCCGACGCCGTGACCCGCTGGGACCACAGCGGGCTGAGCTATGCTCCCACCGGGCAAAGCTGCCCGCGCTTCGCCATCAACGGTGTGTTGCAGCCAGGCGACGAACTGACGCTGGCCGGACTGCCCTGGCAGGTGCATGCTGCACCGGGGCACGACCCGCACGCCGTGCTGTTGTTTCAGCCGGGACACCGGATACTGGTCTCTGGTGACGCGTTATGGGAAAACGGCTTTGGCGTGGTGTTTCCCGAACTGGAGGGCGAGCCTGCCTTTGCCGAGGTGGGCGACACGCTGGACCTGATCGAACAACTGGCGCCGATCGTGGTGATTCCAGGCCATGGGCGACCGTTCGGTGGTGACGCGGCAAGTGTGGCGGCGGCGTTGGAGCGTGCCCGCAGCCGCCTACGGCATTTCACAGACGACCCAGGCAAGCACCTGCGTTATGCGCTGAAGGTGCTGCTGAAGTTCAAGCTGCTGGAGTGGCAGCGCGCCAGCGTGGAACAAGTGCACACCTGGGCCCGGGCCACGCCTTACCTGCTGCAACAGCACGAACGCCATGCCCAGGCCGATTTCGACACCTGGCTGCAGGCGCTGATTGACGACCTCTGCCGCTCAGGCGCCGCCCGGCGCGAGGACGGCTGGCTGATCGACGCCTGAACTGGCGATTACAGGCCCAGCATGAGCTGCAGGTTCTGCACCGCGGCGCCACTGGCACCCTTGCCCAGGTTGTCCAGCCGCGCCACCAGCACGGCGTGGCGGTAGGCTTCGTTGCCAAACACACGCAACTCCAGCTTGTTGGTGTTGGCCAGGGCCACGGCATCCAGCTTGCCGTCGGCGGTGGCGGGCTCCACGGTCACCCACTGGCTGCCAGCGTAGTGGGCCGCCAGCGCGTCTTGCAGGTCCTTCAGCCCCACCTGCCCCGGCAAGGCGTCCAGGTGCAGCGGCAGTTGCACCAGCATGCCTTGCGGGAAGTTGCCAACCGAAGGCACGAACACGGGGCGGCGCGTCAGCCCGGTGCATGCCATGATTTCGGGCAGGTGCTTGTGGCCCAAGCCCAACGCATACAGCTCGAAAGGCGCAGCGGAACCGGCCTCGTAAGCCTCGATCATCGTGCGGCCGCCCCCCGTGTAACCACTGACGCTGGGCAGGCACAGCGGGTGGTCCTTGGGCAGCAGCCCGGCATCCACCAGCGGGCGGATCAAGGCAATGGCGCCAGTGGCATAGCAGCCGGGGTTGGCCACGCGCTCGGCCTTGCGCACGGCTTCGGTCTGGCCCGCGCACAACTCAGGAAAGCCATACACCCAGCCAGGCGCCACACGGTGGGCGGTGGACGCGTCGATGATGCGCGGCGCCTTTTCGCCAGCGGCCTTGAGCCCGTCAATCATGGCCACGGATTCGCGCGCGGCGTCGTCGTGCAGGCACAGGATCACCAGGTCAGCCCGTGCCATCAGCTCGCGTTTGGCGGCGGGGTCCTTGCGGCGCTCCGGGGCAATGCTGAGCAATTCGATTTGCGGCATCAACGCCAGCCGCTCGCGGATTTGCAGGCCGGTGGTACCGGCTTCGCCGTCAATGAAAACCTGTGGCATGAGAGATTCTCCGTGGGGTATGTGCATTACCAGCGCGAACGATACGCGCGGCACTGGGCGTCAGTTTGGCACAAGGTTTTGTGCATGGCAGCATGATACATTTCAGGGTTCGTGTGTCCTTTGGCCTGTTGCACCGTAACCGTGGCCGCCATGCCCACGCTACCTTGCCCTCAGGGCGGACGTGTTGTGTTTGACTCTTTCAGAGAGCGATTTTCATGAAGATTCACGAGTACCAAGGCAAGGAGATCTTGCGTCAATTCGGCGTGCCCGTTCCCCGCGGCATTCCCGCCTTCACGGTGCAGGAGGCTGTCGAGGCTGCCCAGAAACTTGGCGGCCCCGTGTGGGTTGTCAAGGCGCAGATCCACGCTGGTGGGCGCGGCAAGGGTGGCGGCGTCAAGGTCGCCAAGACCATTGACCAGGTCAAGGAACTGGCTGGCCAGATCCTGGGCATGCAGCTCAAAACCCACCAGACCGGCCCCGAAGGCCAGAAGGTCCGCCGCCTCTACATCGAAGACGGCGCCGACATCCAGAAGGAATACTACCTGTCCGTGGTGACCGATCGCGGCACCCAGAAGGTGGCCTTCATTGCCTCCAGCGAAGGCGGCATGGACATCGAGGAAGTTGCCCACAGCACCCCCGAGAAGATCGTCAAGGTTTTCGTGGACCCGCTGACCGGCCTGACCGAAGCTCAGACTCAGGAACTCGCCGCTGGCATCCAGATGCCCGCCGATTCCGTCGCCCAGTTCGCCGATGTGTGCCAGAAGCTCTACAAGTGCTACATGGACACCGACGCCTCCCTGGTCGAGATCAACCCCCTGAACCGCGACAGCAAGGGCAACATCATCGCCCTGGACGCCAAGTTCAACTTCGACGCCAACGCGCTGTTCCGCCACCCCGAGATCGTGGCCCTGCGCGACCTGGACGAAGAAGACCCCGCTGAAGTCGAGGCCTCCAAGTTCGACCTGGCCTACATCAGCCTGGACGGCAACATCGGCTGCCTGGTGAACGGCGCCGGTCTGGCCATGGCCACCATGGACACCATCAAGCTGTTCGGCGGCGAGCCGGCCAACTTCCTGGACGTGGGCGGCGGCGCCACCCCCGAGAAGGTCACCGAAGCCTTCAAGATCATGCTCAAGAACCCCAAGGTCAAGGGCATCCTGGTCAACATCTTCGGCGGCATCATGAAGTGCGACACCATCGCCACCGGCGTCATCACCGCCTGCAAGGCCGTGAACCTGAACGTGCCGCTGGTGGTGCGCATGAAGGGCACCAACGAAGAGCTGGGCAAGAAGATGCTGGCCGAGTCCGGCCTGCCCATCATCAGCGCCGACACCATGGCCGAAGCCGCCCAGAAAGTGGCAGCCGCCGTCAAAGCCTAAGCCCAGGAAAGCGAGAACACGTCATGTCGATCTACATCAACAAAGACACCAAGGTCATCACCCAGGGCATCACCGGCAAGACCGGCCAGTTCCACACCGAAAAGTGCCAGGAATACGCCAACGGCAAGAACTGCTTCGTTGCTGGCGTGAACCCCAAGAAGGCCGGTGAGTCGATCTTCAATATCCCCATCTACGCCTCCGTCAAGGAAGCCGCACAGCAGACCGGCGCCACCGTGTCCGTGATCTACGTGCCGCCGGCAGGTGCCGCCGCCGCAATCTGGGAAGCCGTCGAGGCCGACCTGGACCTGGCGATCTGCATCACCGAAGGCATTCCAATCCGCGACATGCTGGAAGTGCGCAACAAGATGAAGGCCAAGGAAGCCGCAGGCGGCAAGAAGACCCTGCTGCTGGGCCCCAACTGCCCCGGCCTGATCACGCCCGACGAGATCAAGATCGGCATCATGCCCGGCCACATCCACCGCAAAGGCCGCATCGGCGTCGTGTCCCGTTCGGGCACGCTGACCTATGAAGCCGTGGCCATGCTGACCGAAGTCGGCCTGGGCCAGTCCAGCGCTGTGGGCATCGGCGGCGACCCGATCAACGGCCTCAAGCACATCGACGTGATGAAGGCCTTCAACGACGACCCCGACACCGACGCCGTGATCATGATCGGCGAAATCGGCGGTCCCGATGAAGCCGAAGCCGCCCAGTGGTGCAAGGCCAACATGAAGAAGCCCATCGTCGGCTTCATCGCTGGCGTGACTGCCCCTCCGGGCAAGCGCATGGGCCACGCTGGCGCGCTGATCAGCGGCGGTGCCGACACGGCCGACGCCAAGCTGGCCATCATGGAAGAGTGCGGTTTCAAGGTGACCCGCAACCCGTCCGAGATGGGCAAGCTGCTCAAGGGTCTGCTCTGATCCCTGGCCGGGCCTTGCCCGGTCTGACTCCCGCTCTGAAGGGCCCGCTGCATGCGGGCCCTTTTTCTTTGTGACAAGACCAGGTCGGTGACACCCGTGGCGCTACACTCATGCGTCACACAACCCGCTATCACACCGCCCGCCCGATGAAATGCGACTTCTTCAGCCTCAGCGACGCGGGCCGTGTTCGACCGAACAACGAGGATGCGGTGGCGGTGGTAGTCGAGTCCGGGCTGGCCATATTGGCCGACGGCATGGGCGGCTACAACGCTGGCGAAGTGGCCAGCGCCATGGCCACCCGGATCATCAGCCAGTCCCTGGCGCCGCGCCTGCAAGCGGGCATGGTCAACACGCGCGACATCCGTCAGTGGCTTGTGCAAAGCGTGGAAGCAGCCAACTTGGCCATTTACGAAGCCTCCCTTGCTGACCCCGCCTACCGGGGCATGGGCACCACGCTGGTGGTGGCGGTGTTCAACGGTGCACGCCTGACCGTGGCGCATGCCGGAGACTCGCGACTCTACCGTTTGCGCCAAGGGCAACTCACCCCGCTCACGCGCGACCACTCCCTGCTGCAGGAGCAAATCGACGCAGGGCTGGTACCACCTGAACTGGCGCGTACGGCACAGTACAAGAACCTGGTCACACGCGCCGTGGGGGTGGAGTCCTATGTGGACCTGGCGTTGGCAGACCACGTGGTGCAGCCAGGGGACACCTACCTGCTGTGCTCCGACGGCTTGAACGACATGCTGACCGACGCCCAGATGGCGGCCATCCTGCGGCGCGAGCGTGCCATGGCTACCGCGGGGCACGCCCTGGTGGACGCAGCCAACGCCGCCGGGGGACGAGATAATATTTCACTGGTGCTGGTGCAATGTTCACCAGACCCGGTACGCGAGGTGTCACCGTCCCGCCCGGTGCCGCTGTAGAACCAGAGCCCTAGACCCGGGGGAGACCTGCATGACCAGAATCACCATCTCGATGGAAGGGGTGGACCTCAAGGAGTTCGAACTCACGAAGGAGCGGACCACGCTCGGGCGGCGTCCGTACAACGACATCGTGATCGATCACCTGGCGGTCAGCGGCGAACATGCCGTCTTCGTCCAGAAGGATGGGCAGGTGTCCATCGAAGACCTGCACAGCACGAACGGCACTTACGTCAACGGCAGGGCGGTACGCACCGCCGTGGTGGGGGCGGACGACCAGATCGAGATCGGGCGTTACCGCATCAGCGTGCTGCCAGCAGGGTATGTCCCGGCATCGCTCGTGGATCCCGAACCACCTGCCCCCTCACCCGCTACTGCGTCTGCGCCCGCGCAGAACCGCGCAGCGCGCATACGGGTGATCAGCGGCCCTGCTTCTGGCAGGGAAATGCCGTTGATCAAGGTTGTAACCACACTGGGCAAGCCTGGCGTGGCAGTGGCGGCGATCACGCAACGCGGCACGGGCTACACCCTGACCCTGGTGGATGGCGACACGCCGCCCACGGTGAACGGACAACCGGTGACCGGGCAGGAGCCCGTCGCCTTGAAACACAACGACGTAATCAGTCTGGCTGGAACCGAGATGCTGTTCCAGCTTGCGGCCGGCCAGTGATGAGGAAAACGACCATGACTCCAATGCTGCGCATCTTGCTGCTGCCACTGCTGGCTCTGCTGCCAGGCTTGGCACTGGCTCAGAAAAGCGACGAATGGCAGGCCAAGTCGGACATTGCTCTGCGCAAGGCTGCAGGAGATCAGCAACCCGTAGTTTCACAGGTGAAGGCGCAAACGCCCTTGACCAAGACCGGCCCACGCTCTGGCCCCTGGACCCAGGTTCGCACCCCGAATGGGCAGGTGGGCTGGGTGCACATGTTCGATCTGCAAAAGCCCTCCGGTCCGTCTGCCAGCGCACAGCCAGCAGGTGCGGGGCTGATGCGCACACTTAGCCAGGCTGGCAAGAGCGCCAGCGGCTCCACCACCGCCACCACGCTGGCGGGCGTACGCGGCCTGGAGGCGGAAGACATCGCGAAGGCCTCCCCCAATCCGACTGCGGTCGCACAAGCGGAAAAGCTGCAAGCTTCGGCGGATCAGGCACGGCAGTTTGCAAGTGCCGCCAAGCTAAATGCCCGTGAGGTGGACGAGCTGCCCGCGCCGCCCCTTCCCAGCGTCAGCTCAGCGCAAAAATGATGTGAGACGCCACGCATGAACACACGACTGACCACATCCCGCAGCGCTGGCACGGCCATCACGCTGGGCCTCGGCCTGCTGTTGAGCGCCTGCGTGAGCAACCCCTCGCAACCTGGTGACAACTCCTTTGCCCAGGCGCTTGGCGCCCTGTCGAGCGCTGCGGCCCAAAGCGGCATTCCCGTGGGCTCGCTGGGCAGCCAGGCATCCACGCACCTTCAGACGCTGCAACTGGTCGTGCAGTCTCTGGACACCATGGACGAAACGCGCGAGATCGAACTTGGCAGGCAGCTGTCTTCTGTTCTGCTGGGCAGCGCCAGGGCCTTGAATGACGAACCCACGCAGCGCTACGTGAACCGCCTGGGCCGCTGGATCAGCCTGCATTCCAGCCGCCCGCATCTGCCCTGGACCTTCGTGGTGCTGGACAACCCGGGCTTCAACGCCTTTGCGGCGCCCGGGGGCTACGTCTTCGTGACCAGGGGCCTGCTGGAGCGCACCCCAACCGAGGCGGAGTTGGCCGGGGTGCTTGCCCACGAAATCATCCACGTGACCCAGAAGCACCACCTCAAGGCCATGGTCACACAGGCACGCACTCAGCTGGGCACTCAAGCTGCAGGGCATTTGCTGAGCAAGAACGGTGGCGATACGGTGAGCGGCATGCTGCTCAACCTGGGCCGCGACCTCTACGCCAAGGGCCTGGACCGCGCCGACGAGTTCGAGGCCGACCGCATGGGCGTGGCCCTGGCTGCGCGCGCAGGCATGGACCCTTACGGTCTGCTGGCGCTGCTGCAGCAGATGTCGGGCGAGCAGCCCGACCATCCGGCTTACGTGCTGGCCTTTTCCACCCATCCGCCATCCCTGCAAAGGGTGGAATACCTGCGGCAGGCCATGGGCAACCGGTTGGACAAGTTTGCCGCATCTTCCTCGCCCACGCTGGCACAGCGCATCCGTTCGCAGCGCAGCCGCTGAAGGCGCAAGAAGGAACACATGCGCCCCTGGCGGCACCTGCGCCGTACCCTGCTCACTGCCCTGCCGGTGCTGTTTGCGCTACTGGTCGCTGGGGGTTGGTGGCATCCCGCCGTGGTGCAGAAGCTGGACGCCTTTGTGTACGACGCTCGCCTTCGCGCCAGCATGCCCAGCACGCTGGACGACCGCATCGCGATCATCGACATCGACGAACCCAGCCTGGCGGAAGTGGGCCGCTGGCCTTGGTCGCGTGACCGCGTGGCCGCGCTGGTGGACGAGCTTTTCGTCAACCAGCGGGTGGCGGTGCTGGGCATGGACGTGGTCTTTGCCGAACCAGACGAAAGCTCCGGGCTCAAGCGCCTGCAAGCCCTGGCGGACGGCCCGCTCAAGAACGAGAAAGGCTTTCAGCGCGAGTTGGCGCGGCTGGCACCCGAACTGGACAACGACCAACGCCTGGCCCAGGCCTTGCACGACCGCCCGGTGGTGCTGGGCTACTACTTCACCAGCGACCGCAACGGCCACCGCTCCGGCGTCCTGCCAGAGCCCGTCATCTCCCGCGACAGTCTGGGCGGCCAGGGCTTCCACGCCACGCAGTGGAACGGCTACGGCAGCAACATTCCCGCACTGGCCGCAGGCGCCGCGCAGGCGGGCTTCCTCAACGCCATCGTTGACGCGGACGGTGTGGTGCGCTCATTGCCCCTGCTCGCGGAATTCGAGGGCGGTTACCACGAGTCACTGGCACTGGGTGTGTTCCGCGCCCTGGCGGGCATGCCCGAGGTGGTGCCCGGCTTCCCCCCAGGCGACCTGCAACAGAACCACCCGCACCTGGCGAGCGTGGTACTGGCGCAGGGTGACCGCACATTCGCCATTCCCGTGGACCAGCGGGTCGCCACTCTCATTCCTTTCCGAGGCGCAGGTGGCCCACAGGGTGGGTCGTTCACTTACCACTCGGCGGCAGACGTGCTGCGGGGCAGGCTGCCGCCCGGCACCCTGGAAAACAAGATCGTGCTGCTAGGCACCACCGCACCTGGCCTGATGGACCTGCGGGCCACACCCGTGAGCGAGGTATACCCAGGCGTGGAGACACATGCCAATCTGCTGTCAGCGCTGCTGGATGGCCGCCTGCCCGTGCAGCCTGACTACGCGATCGGTTTCGATCTGCTTCAGACGCTGGCTGCCGGACTGCTGTTGCTGGCCCTGCTGCCGCGCCTGAGCGCCTTGTGGTCTGCATTGGTGACGGCCGCCGTTGCTGCCCTGCTCATCGGAGTCAACGCCTGGCTGTACATGTCAGCAGCGCTGGTGCTGCCCATGGCGTCTGCACTGCTGATGGTGTTCGCGTGTTATGCCATCGACACCGCCTACGGCTACTTCGTTGAAAGTCGCTCCAAGCGCCAGCTGGCCGGGCTGTTTGGCACCTATGTGCCGCCGGAACTGGTTGATGAGATGGTGAAGGAGCCCGAACGCTACGACATGTGCGCCACGGAGCGGGAGCTGACGGTGATGTTCAGCGACATGCGCGGCTTCACCAACCTGTCCGAGACCATGCCCCCCCAGGCCTTGCAGGAACTGTTGAACCGTGTGTTCAGCCGCCTGTCGGCGTGCATACGGCACCAACGCGGTACCATAGACAAGTTCATGGGGGACTGCGTCATGGCCTTCTGGGGAGCCCCGATGGAAACCCCCGAACATGCCCGGCTGGCCGTGCTGGCAGCGCTGGACATGCGCCAGGCCATTGCCGCCATCAACCGTGAACACGCTGCGCAAGGGCTGCCACCCATCGGCATGGGCGTGGGACTGAACACCGGGCACATGTGCGTGGGCGACATGGGCTCCGACCTGCGCCGCAGCTACACGGTGATCGGCGATGCGGTGAACCTGGGCTCACGCCTGGAAGGGCTGAGCAAGCACTATGGTGTGGACATCATCGTCAGCGAGAGCACACGCGCACAGGTGGGCGACGGTTTCGTATGGCAGGAGCTGGACCGGGTGAAGGTCAAGGGCAAGGAAGAGGCTGTGACCATCCATGCCTTGCTGGGCCGCCTGGAGGACATCACCCCCGCTCAACAGGCCGAGCTGACGCCATGGCACGATACGCTCCAGTCCTACCGTCGGCAGGACTGGAGCGCTGCGTTGGCGGGGCTGGACACGCTTCAGACCCTCGCTCCCGACAACACGCTCTACGGCCTGTACAGGCAACGCATTGAGGAATGGCAGAGTCAGCCGCCGCCGCCCGGCTGGGACGGTAGCAACAAGTTTGACTCGAAATGAACCGGGCTTGCCCTGGCGGCATCAAGGCAGCAGGAACTGCCGCGATGGATTGTTCAAGATACCTGTAAGGTCCACCCACTCAGGCGCAGACGGCATCCACGGGTTGGCAGGCAAACCGGGCTGCGCGCCGTCAGGCCGCAGCGGCATGGGCAGGTGGGTCACGCTGGTCTGGCCGCCCAGTTGCTCTTCGGGCGGCAGCCCGGTGGACAAGCGCACGGTCTCCTGGTCCTGCGTTCGGGTGGTCCGGTCGTTGAGGATCGCTGGCGGTGCGATCAGGCGCTTCGCGGCCACCTGGCTGTCCTGCACATAGAAGTACTCCTGCTGGCCGAACTCCACGTCGCCGCCGTCATTGGTCACGCCAATGCGGCCGTCGGTAACGCCGCCGTAGGTGCCGTTGCTCTCCTGCCCGCCCTCTGGCCGTGGGCAATCGTCCTGGCAATGGAGCGCCACGAAATGCGTGCCGCGCACGCCCACCACAGCGGTTGGCGTGGTCAGGGAAAAGTTGGGCGGGTGCGCCTTGCCGATCAGGCCAGTCACGGTCCTCAAACCGCCCTTGGCCAATGAGACCGCCAGCTTTTCATCGGCAGCGCCTTTGGCGTACTTGTATTGGTCGATCCGGAACACAGTGTTGGCGCGCAGCGCCACCAGCGACTCGTCGGTAAAGCGCACCTGAACGGCAGCGCGCTCGCCCACCAGCAACGTGTCGCCCGGCTCCAGCAACGCGCCTGCCGTCAAGCCCTGGCGCTGCCCTTGCCGCTCCAGCTGCGACTCGCCCTTGGCCAGCAGCACGCGCGCCACCGGCTCCGCCAGCGCCACCGAAGCACACCCCAGCCCCAGCAACAGGGCCAGCACCTTGCGCAAAGAATTTCCAGTTCTCATGCCCGCTCCCTGTCACTTGAATTCATAGCGCAGCTTGGCATACACCTCGCTGCGGGTGTGATCGTGCCAATCCACGTTGGAGCGCTGCCACTGCCGGGCCCACTCCCCTTGCAGCGTCCATTCGCGGGCCAAACGGTACTGCACCGTGAGCCCCGCGTTCCACAAACTGTCTTGGCGGTGCGGCAGATTGGGGCCGTAGGGCGCGCGGTAGCTGCTGCGCATGAACCCGGCGTTGAGCACCACCAGCCAGCGGCTCGCGGGGCGGAAAGCCAGCTGGCTCTTCAGACCAGTCATGTTGCGCGACAGGTCACTGCGCCCTGCGTCGTTGCGCTCGCGGCCCACGATCAGTTCATTCACGAACATGGGCGCCCAGGGGTGCACGAAGAAGTACGACCAGTTGACGCTGGCCTGCGTCAGCGCGCTGTCGCGCAAACTGCCGTCAGTGGTGACGGTACCGCCGGAGCCGTCCTTGTTCCGCTGGTAGTTGATGCTGTGGTAGTTCAGGTCTGAGTAGGCCAGACTGGCGCCCCAGCGGTGGAACTGGTCGGGCCGGTAATGCCAGTCGCCGGTCACCGAGGCCACGTCCAGGAACCGCTGCCCATCAATGCTGGACTGGCGATGATCCAGCCCCAGGCGGTAGAGGTGTCGGCCCTTGGCCAGCTCCACGCCAGCTTCGGCGCTTGCGTCGGCGGTGTCGAACTGCTGGTTGGCACCGGTCTGGTTCCAGCGGCCGCGTGCATGCAGCCCGCCATACGCCACCCAGCCGGGCAGGAAGGGATAGCGGCCATTGACGCCCAGGGCCGCATGCGCCTGCGTGTCTGCCTCGCGCTCGTAGGTGGACCCCTCCAGCACGTTCAGGCCGGGAATGCCCGCCACGGGCCCCGCAGGCAGACCGGCGTTGATGTTGTCGCTGCGGCCAACACCCACTTCAGCGTAGAAGCGGCCAACGGGCCGGTACCGCCCCTCGCGCCACCAGATATTGTCCAGGTACTGCCAGATGACCGCCGCCTCGTCCGGGTCCTTGCCCGTTGCGAGCAGGTCTTCAAATTCTTCCTTGGCCCGAAGGTCTTCGCCCAGCACAAAGTAGCCCTTGCCCAGCATGAAGTGACCCAGCCGACTGGGCTGCTGCGCCACGTGGCGCTCCAAGGCGAACACTGCCTCGCCGGGCACCCCGGTGTGCAGGGCCGCGATGCCGTAGTACAGGTCAAACACAGGGTGGCCCAGCAACCCTTCGTTGGCACGCCCCAGGACATAGGCCTGGTCATGCTGGGACTGGCGCACCAGCTCCCGCATCTGCGTGATCACGGCCTCGTCTGCCGGGTTGGCGGTTTGCCCTTTTGCGCCTGCAGCAGCCAAGCCCATCAAAAGCAGGCACAGGCCAGCCCGGCGCCATTTCGTCGAATGTCCCTCTCTCATCCCCACTCCTATCGGCCACAGCGGGCCGCGCGTTCACCGGCGGTCAGTGCCGGACCTCAGCAATCGACCTGTTCTGGCGCCAAGAAGCGCTGGGCGTATTGCTTGTAGACCCCTTTGCTCACGAAAACATCGTACAGATCAGGGTCGATGTGCCCATTCGTTTTGAAGTTGTCCATGATACGCAGCGCCTGGGTCAGGGTCATGGCCTTCTTGTAGGGGCGGTCGTGCGCCGTGAGCGCTTCAAAGATGTCGGCGATCCCCATCATGCGGGCCTGCCAGCTCATCTGCTCGCGTGTAAGCCCCTTGGGGTAGCCCTTGCCGTCCATGCGCTCGTGGTGTCCGCCCGCGTACTCAGGCACGTTCTCCAGGCCCTTGGGCCAGGGCAGTTGCTCCAGCATGTTGATGGTGGCAACGATGTGGTGGTTGATGACATCGCGCTCGGCCGGGGTCAGGGTGCCCGCGCGCACGGTCAGGTTCTCCACTTCGTTGGCATTCAACAACGGCTGCGGCTGCCCATCAGGTGCTGTCCAAAGGTACTGGGTAGCCAGCACCCGCACGCGCTCAATGTCTTCGTCGCTCATGCGTTCGCCACCCACGTTGCAGCGTCGCAGAAACTCGCGGTCCTGCTCCAGCTTTTCGCACCACGTGTGGTGTTCGGCCTCGGCAGAAACACGGTCTTTCTGCCCTTGCGCAATGGCCCGCCACATGGCGGCCTCGGCCTCGCGCCGGGCGACTTCCAGCCTGGTATCGACAAGGTGAATGCGGTCGAAAATGGTTTCGAGCTTGGTGGCTTTGTCCACCACATGCACTGGCGTGGTGATCTTGCCGCAGTCGTGCAGCAAGGCGGCAATGCGCAGCTCGTGCAGGTCCTTGTCGGCCAGGCGCACGTCGGCCAGCGGCCCATCGCTGGTGCCATTCACCGCCTCTGCCAACAGCATGGTGAGCTCCGGCACGCGCTCGCAATGCCCGCCCGTGTAGGGGGACTTTTCGTCGATCGCCACGTTGATGAGTTTGATGAAGGCCTCGAACAGGTCTTCCAACTGCTGCAACAGTTGCCGGTTGGTCAATGCCACGGCGGCCTGGGATGCGAGTGACTCGGCCAGCCGCTGGTCGGCGGCGGAAAACGCAGTCACGGCGGCAGTTTCAGCGTCGACCGCGTTGAGCAGCTGCAGCACGCCAATCAGCTCGCCTTCGTGGTTCGTCATGGGAACCGTCAAGAAGGACCGCGAACGGTAGCCGGTGCGCTCGTCGAACTTGCGCGTGCCAGAAAAATCGAACCCCTCGGCGGCGTAGGCGTCGGGCACGTTGACCGTTTTCCCGGTGTTGGCGGCGCACGCCGCCACCAGTGCGTTGTTCGGGGTGCCGTCGTCTTTGAACAAGGGCAAATCGTGGAACAGGCCGGTGATGGGCTGCCCACCCGTGCCGCCCAGGGCAATGTTCAGCGAGTCGGTGCGAACGATTTCGAAACGCAGGCGGCGCTTGTCTGGCGTGAGGGAGTAGAGCGTGCCGCCATCAGCCTGGGTCAGCTTCTTGGCGGCCAGCAGGATGCTTTCGAGCAAACGCTCCAGATTGCGCTCGCTCGACAAAGCCACCCCAATGTCATTGAGTTGCTCGAATCGGTGGAAAAGACTATCGAGACTCTCTGCCATGGGGTTGCTCCTCAGCTCTTGGGGGTGCGTGCAGCGTGCAGCGCGTCGCGGGTGCGCAAGGCCTCGCGCCGCGCCGCCTCGGCAAAATCCTCACCCGCGCTGGCGTACAGAATGGCGCGCGAGGAATTGACCGCGATAGCTCCCGTGGTCGCGTCACCCTGACCGCGCCAGCCTGCCTGCACGGTGGATTGGGCGTCGCCGCCCTGCGCGCCCACGCCGGGAATCAGCAGCGGCAAGGTGGGCGCCAGCTCGCGCACGCGGGCAATTTCCGCCGGGTAGGTAGCCCCCACCACCAGGCCCAGTTGCCCGTTGAGGTTCCAGGGCCCCTGCGCCAGCCGTGCAATGTGTTCATAAAGCAGGGGCTGGCCTTCCACACTGGCCAGCCGCTGGTTCTGGAAGTCGTCGCCACCCGGGTTGCTGGTGCGGCACAGCAAAAAAGCCCCCTTGCCCGGGTACTGCAGGTAGGGCTGTACCGAATCGAAGCCCATGAAAGGCGACAGCGTGACGGCATCCGCACCGTAACGTTCAAAAGCCTCCTTGGCGTACTGTTCAGCGGTGCTGCCAATGTCGCCGCGCTTGGCGTCCAGGATGATGGGCACCTGGGGTGCGCGCACCCGCATGTGGGCCATCAGCTGTTCCAGCTGGTCTTCGGCGCGGTGGGCGGCAAAGTAGGCGATCTGCGGCTTGAAGGCCATGGCCAGGTCGGCCGTGGCGTCCACGATGGCGGCACAGAAATCGTAGATGCGCGCCGGGTCGTTGCGCCAGTGGTGCGGGAAACGCGTGGGCTCGGGGTCCAGGCCCACGCACAGCATGGAGCGGTTCTGGTGCTCGGCGGCACGCAGCATGTCGGTGAAGTTCATGCCCCGGATTGTAGGCAGGGGTTGTTTTTTTGGTAACGTCGGCGCATCACTCTTGCCACGCCATGCCCACGCTCACCCGCCAACAAACCATCCTTCTTGTCCTGCTTACCCTGGTATGGGGCGTGAACTGGCCGGTGATGAAGCTGGGCGTCACAGGCTACCCGCCGCTGACTTTCCGGGCACTGTCCATGTGGCTCGGGCTGCCCGTGCTGGTGGCAACCTTGTGGTGGCTGAAGCTGCCCATGCGCATTCCCGCCGGCCCAGGCGGCACCAACTGGCGCGAGTTGCTCAAATTGGCGGCAAGCAACATGTTCGTCTGGCACGTGTGCATCATCCTGGCCATCAGCGTGCTCTCCAGCGGGCGCTCAGCCATCCTGGGCTACACCATGCCCATCTTCTCGGCGGTGATCGGGGCGCTGTTCTTTTCTGCGCGCCTGCAGCGCCGGGGTTGGATAGGCGTGGGGGCAGCCGCACTGGGCGTGCTGTTGCTGCTGTGGCACGAGTTCACCGGCCTCAGCGGCCAGCCGCAGGCAGTGGGATTGGCCTTGTTGGCTGCCGCCGTCTGGGCGCTCGGCACACAACTTCTGCGCCGTACCCCACTCACGGCGCCCACCCTCACCCTGTCGTTCTGGATGACCGTGCTGGCGGCCATCGTCATGTCCGTGCTGGCCTGGGTGTTCGAACGCCCAGCCGACGGTGAGTGGCCCGCGATGGGGCAAGCAACGCTCTGGGCCATTGTCTACAACGGCATCATGATCTTCGGCTTCGCTCATGCCACCTGGTTCTTCCTGGCGCGCAGTCTGCCGCCCATCGCATCCACACTCAGCGTGATGATGATTCCCGTGCTGGGGGTGTTCAGCGGCGCATGGTGGCTGAAAGAACAACTTTTCTGGCAAGACTGGGTGGCTGTGTGCCTGATGGTGCTTTCCATCGCGTCCGTGCTCTGGCCCTCCGCCAAGAGCCAGCAGGCATGACGTCTACGCTGACATGAACACAACCGACACCGACCCTGGCAGCCTGCAGGCGCTCAAAGCCCGTTACGGCCCCCGCTACCGTTGGTTGCTGCTGATGTCGGTGATGGTCGGCACCATGGCTGCGATCATGTCGTCAACGATCGTCAACGTGGCGATTCCAGACATGAGCCACCACTTCGGGCTGGGCCAGGAGCGTGCGCAGTGGGTGACGTCGGGCTTCATGGCTGCCATGGTGGCATCCATGCTCACCACGCCCTGGATGCTCGCTCGCTTTGGCTTCCGCAAGACCTACGCCATCTGCATGGGGCTATTGCTCGCGGGAGGCGTGGTGGGCGGCATGGCCAACCACTTTGCACTGGTACTGGCCGCCCGGGTGGTGGAAGGCCTGGCCGCTGGCGTAGTTCAACCCATTCCCGCCATCATCATCCTGCGCGCCTTTGACTCTAACGAACAAGGCCGCGCCAGCGGCATCTTCGGCATGGGCGTGGTGCTGGCGCCAGCACTGGGCCCCAGCCTGGGAGGCCTGCTGGTCGATGCCTTCGGGTGGCGCTCCATCTTCTTCATGGTGGTCCCGCTGTGTCTGGCATCGCTGTGGCTGGGCCGCCTCTTTGTGCCGGTCACGGCCCCGGGCGGGGTGGCTGCGCGGCGCGACGTCAGCATCGACTGGATCGGCCTGCTGCTGGCAAGCGTGGGCACCGTCTGCCTGCTCAATGGCCTGGTGCAATGGCAGGGGGGCACTGTTGCCCTGGCCGCCACACTGCTCGCGGGCTTTGTCTTGTGTCTCGCCGCCTTCATCGCCTGGCAGCATCGGCTGCGGCACGGGCGCAGCAAAAACAAAGTTGAGCCGCTGATGAACCTGAGTCTGTTCCAGCACCGCCCTTTCGCCATGGGCAGCCTGGTCGCGTTCATCTATGGCACAGCGCTGTTCGGCTCTACCTACCTCATCCCTGTTTACCTTCAGATGGGGCTGGGTCTTTCAGCCTCGTACGTTGGCGCGCTGCTGCTTCCGGCCGGGCTGGTCCTGGCCGCAACAATCGCCATCGTCGGCAGGCTGGCAGACCGGCACCCTGCACACTGGCTCGTCAGCACTGGATTGCTCCTGCTGGCGCTGTCGTTCGCTTTGGTTGTCTTGTTGGACCGCAGTACACCGCTGGCTTGGCTGGTGGCCCTCACCATCCTGGGCCGAATTGGGCTGGGTTTTGTGCTGCCATCGCTCAACCTGGGCTCCATGCGGGGTGTGGCACGTGACCATATCGCCCAGGGGGCCAGTGCCATCAACTTTCTGCGCATGCTTGGCGGCGCCGCTGGCGTAAGCCTGTGCGGCATGGTGCTGGAGTGGCGTCTGGCCGCTCACGGCGTGTCTCTATCAAACACCGCAGGCGCTGAAGCGCGCCTGGCCGCTTTCAACGAAACCTTCATCATGCTGGGTGCCACTTGCGCGCTGGCGCTGTGGGCGGCTTGGAATTTGCGCCCCAGGGTGGCAACATCGCGGGAAGAACCCCATCACCCGTCCTGATCCCGCCATGTGCCAACTGCTCGGCCTCAACTGCGCCACACCTACCGATGCCAGCTTCAGCTTCACCGGTTTCAGCCGACGCGGCGGCGCCACCGACCACCATGCCGATGGCTGGGGCATCGCCTTCTTTGAAGGCAAAGGCCTGCGTTTGTTCGTTGACCAACAAAGCGCGGCGCAGTCCCCCATGGCTGCCTTTCTGCGGCAATATCCGCTCAAGAGCACCAACATCATCGCCCACGTGCGCAAGGCCACCGTGGGCGAGGTACGGCTGGAAAATGCCCATCCCTTCACCCGCGAACTGTGGGGCCGCCACTGGGTCTTCGCCCACAACGGCGACTTGAAGAATTACCACCCCCACCTGCACGGGCACTTTCACCCTGTGGGCGACACCGACAGCGAGCGCGCCTTCTGCTGGTTGATGCAGGAGTTGGCCAAGTCCCACGCGGGCGTGCCCAGCGTCCCGGAACTGACGCTGACGCTTCAAGAGCTGGTGCCTCAGGTTCGGCAATTCGGCACCTTCAACTTCCTGTTGTCCAACGGTGAAGCGCTGTGGGCCCATTGCAGTACGAATCTGCATTACCTGGTGCGCCAGCACCCCTTCGCCGCCGCCACCTTGATGGACGAGGACTGGACCGTGGACTTCGCGGACGTGAACCAGCCAGGAGACCGCGCTGCCGTGATCGTGACCACTCCGCTGACGCGCAACGAAACCTGGACCGCCTTCCAGCCCGGCGAACTCAAGGTCTTCGTGGATGGGCTGCCGCAGGATCCCCCAGCGCCATGCCATCGCGTCCGCTGACACTGCTCATCTGCATATTGCTGGCGGTGGCCAGCTACCTGCTCATTCCTGGTGACGATCGCGTACGAACCGGGCTGGCACTCTTCGTTCTGACCGGTAGCCTCTGGATCAGCCAGGCGCTGCACCTCAGCCTCACAGCACTGCTTGTACCTCTGCTTGCTGCGATCACCGGGGCATTGACACTGCGTGATGCGCTAGGCGCGTTCGCGCAACCGGTGATCTTTCTCTTCCTCGGCGGCTTCGCGCTGGCAGCGGCCTTGTCGCGCCACGGGCTAGACCGGGCTTTGGCTCATGCCATGCTGCGAGCCACCCGTGGGCGGTTTTCGCTGGCCGTCGCGGGCTTGTTCGGCCTCACTGCATTCCTTTCGATGTGGCTCAGCAACACCGCCACCACGGCGATGATGCTGCCCCTCGCGCTTGGCCTTTTGCGTGTCGAGCCAGGCCAAGAGGCGCCAGAAGCAGCAGGTTCGGCCATCGCACGTACTCGCGCTTTCGTGCTGCTGGGTCTGGCATACAGCGCCAGCATTGGCGGCATGGGCACCTTGGTCGGCAGCCCACCCAACGCGATCGCTGCAGCCCAGGCTGGCATCAGCTTCGTGCAATGGCTGAGCATAGGCATTCCTCTGGTCCTAGCGCTCCTGCCGTTGATGGTTGCCACCCTCTACGCCCTGCTCAGGCCGCAGCTCAGTTCGGTAGGTACGCCCGCAACGGCAACAGAGGCATCGGACTTCACCTGGACCCGCGAAAGGCGCCTGACCCTTCTGATCTTCTGCCTGACCGTAGCGGGCTGGGTAGGCGGTGAACCGCTAGGCAGGCTCCTGGGTTTGAATCAAGACATGGACACTCTGGTTGCCCTTGCGGCCATTGGACTGCTTGGAGTCACGGGTGTTCTCGACTGGCGTGACATCGAGCGCCAAACGCAGTGGGGCGTCTTGCTGCTTTTTGGCGGAGGTCTCGCGCTCAGCCAGGTCATGTCGGCCACGGGCGCGAGCGGCTTCCTGGCGCAGGGGCTCATGGCATGGGTCGACGGCGCGCCCACATGGCTCATCCTGCTGGCACTGGTGGCCTTCGTAGTCATGTTGACGGAACTCGTCAGCAACACCGCCAGCGCGGCACTCATCATCCCGATCGTCATGGGGCTCGCGCCCGCCTGGGGCATGAGCGAGGCTGGCATCGCGGCAGCCATCGCCGTGTCAGCCTCATGCGCCTTCATGCTCCCCGTGGCCACCCCACCAAACGCCATCGTGTTTGGCTCGGGCATGGTGCCGCAACGCACAATGATGCGATGCGGCCTTGCCCTAAATCTGGTGGCCACGCTCACCGTCTCGCTGGCCGTGTCACTTTGGCGCTGAGGCTTGGCTGCGCGCGGATGGCACCGGGGGTATGATTGAAATGTCACCGGCGCCGAGGCTTCGGTGTCTTGTCTGTGAATACCCAAGAAGGAGACCCGCACGATGCTGAACCGACGTCACGTGATTGCTGGCGGCCTGACCGCAGCCACCCTGCCCCACCTTGTCATGGCACAAGGCATTGAAAAGCCCAAGGTCACCATCGCCGTCGGCGGCAAGAACCTCTTCTACTACCTGCCGCTCACCATTGCCGAACAACTCGGCTACTTCAAGGCAGAAGGTCTGGACGTCAACATCGTGGACTTTGCCGGTGGCGCGCGTGCGCTGCAGGCCGTGGTCGGCGGCAGCGCCGACGTGGTTTCCGGCGCGTTCGAGCACACCGTCAACATGCAGTTCAAAGGCCAGCCCATGCGCGCCTTCGTGCTGCAGGGCCTGGCCCCCCAGATCGTGCTGGGCGTCAACCCCAAGACCATGCCCAACTTCAAGTCGATCGCCGACCTAAAGGGCAAGAAGATCGGCGTGACGGCCCCTGGCAGCTCCACCAACGTGATGGTGAACTTCGTGCTCTCCAAGGCCGGTCTCAAGCCCAGCGACGTCAGCATCATTGGCGTGGGGGCCAGCAACGGCGCGGTGGCCGCCATGCGCTCGGGGCAGATCGATGCCATCAGCAACCTGGACCCGGTGATCACGCTGCTGCAGCGCTCCGGCGACCTCAAAATCATCTCCGACACGCGCGTCGTCTCCGAAGCTGAAAAGGTCTTTGGCGGCCCCATGCCCGCAGGCTGCCTGTACTGCCCGCAGCCCTTCATCGACAGGAACCCAAACACCGTTCAGGCACTCACCAACGCCATGGTGCGTGCCAACAAATGGATTCAGCAGGCGGGCCCCGGCGACATCATCAAGGTCGTGCCCGAGAGCTATCTGCTGGGCGACCGCGCGGTCTACATCGACGGCTTCCTCGCCTCCAAACCTGCACTTTCTCCCGACGGCGCCATCCCCCCGAAAGGTGCGGACACTGCCTTCCGCGCGCTGGCAAGCGTTGATGAAAAACTGGGCGCCGCCAAGCTCGACCTGAACGCCGTCTACACCAACGACTTCGTCAAGAAGGCCAACGCCAAGTACCCGAAAGGCTGAGCCGCATGCCCGCAGCGATCGAGTTGCAGGACGTTGCCTGCACATTCATCAGCAAGGACAACCCCGGCCAGCGCTACACGGCAGTCGAGCATGTCTCGCTCACCGTGGGCGCCGGGGAGTTCGTCAGCGTGGTGGGGCCCACCGGCTGCGGCAAGAGCACGCTGCTCAACGTCGCGGCCGGGCTTTTGGCCCCGAGCAAGGGCTCGGTACGCATCTTTGGCGAGCCACTGGCCGGCATCAACGCCCGCGCGGGCTACATGTTCCAGGCCGAAAGCCTCATGCCCTGGCGCACCGCGCTTGAAAACGTCATGGCGGGCCTGCAGTTCCGTGGAGTGCCTGAGCGCGAAGCCCGCGCACAGGCCGAGGACTGGCTGCGCCGTGTCGGCCTGGGCTCGTTCGGCGACCGCTACCCGCACCAGATGAGTGGCGGCATGCGCAAGCGCGCCAGCCTGGCACAGACCCTGGTGCTCGATCCAGACATCATCCTGATGGACGAGCCCTTCTCCGCGCTGGACATCCAGACCCGCCAGCTCATGGAAAACGAGGTTCTGGACCTGTGGCAGTCCAAGAAAAAAGCCGTGCTCTTCATCACGCACGACCTAGACGAAGCCATTGCCATGAGCGACCGCGTGGTGGTGCTCAGCGCAGGTCCAGCCTCACACCCCATCGGTGAATTCCACATCGACATCCCACGCCCGCGCGACGTGGCCGAAGTCAAGACGACCCCGCGCTTCCTCGAACTGCACTCGGCCATCTGGGGCGTTCTGCGGGAAGAAGTGCTCAAGGGCTACCAGCAACAACTGCAGAAAGCCGCCTGACCCCGCCTATGTGGAACCTGATCAAACCGCGTGCCGCCAACCTGCGCCTGTGGCAACTGAGCCTGCTGGTGCTGCTATTCACTTTCTGGCACGTGATGACCCAGCCGGGCCTGATCCCGCCCTTCATGTTCGACAACGACCGGCAGGCAGCGTTCTTCTTTGGCGAACCTCTCAAGGTATTGGAACGCATCTGGGTGTGGTTCGTCACCGACGCTGACATCTACGGCCACCTCTGGGTCACCCTGGCCGAGACGGTGCTGGCGTTCGCCATTGGTGCCGTTGGCGGGCTGGGTTGCGGTCTGTGGCTTGCCCTGTCGCCCATGGCATCGGCCATCCTGGAACCCTACGTCAAGGCGCTCAACTCCATGCCGCGCATCATCCTCGCGCCCATCTTCGCGGTGTGGTTCGGCCTGGGTATGGGCTCCAAGGTGGCGCTGGGCGTCACGCTGGTGTTCTTCATCGTGTTCTTCAACGTCTACCAAGGCGTCAAGGAAGTCAGCCCCGTGGTGCTGGCCAACGCGCGCATGCTGGGCGCCAACCAGAAGCAACTGCTGCGCCACGTCTACCTGCCCAGCGCAACAAGTTGGGTGTTCAGCTCGCTGCACACATCCGTGGGCCTGGCCTTCGTGGGCGCAGTGGTGGGCGAATACCTGGGCTCCAGCCAGGGTGTGGGCTACCTCATCCTGCAGGCCGAGGGCACCTTCGACATCAACACCGTCATGGCAGGCATCCTCGTGCTCACGGCGTTCGCCCTGGCGCTTGACGCCATCGTCGGGCGCATCGAAAAGCGCCTGATGAAGTGGCAGCCCAAGGCCGGCGAGACCGAAAAACTGTAAGGGAAACCCCGATGAACGCCTACCTGGCCCTGGGACTTGCCATCGTGGCCGAGGTGATTGGCACGTCGGCGCTCAAGGCCAGCGACGGCTTCACGCGGCTGTGGCCGTCAGTGGTGGTGGCTGTGGGCTACGCCACGGCGTTCTACTGCCTGGCCCTGGTGCTGCGCACCGTGCCCGTCGGCATTGCCTATGCCATCTGGTCGGGCCTGGGCATCGTGCTAATTACCGTGGTGGCGTACGTCGTGTACGGGCAGCGCATCGACGGCCCGGGCCTGGCAGGCATGGCGCTCATCATCGCCGGGGTACTGGTGATCAACCTGTTTTCAAAGTCAGCCGGGCACTGATGGCAGTCCAAGCCACTGCACCAGCTATCACGCCCACCACATCGGCGAGCAAATCAGCCCACTCGCCATAGCGCCAGCCGGTGGCGGCCTGCGCCAGCTCAATCGCTCCGCCCAGCAACAGCAAACCCGCCAACAACTGCCAACGCCGCAGCGGGTAGGCCCACAACCCCATCCACGCCAGAACGGCAAACGCAAAAGCGTGCTGCGCCTTGTCCCATATGTCGAACACCTGCGGCGGCAAATGCTCCACCGGCGTCAACGAAAGCGTCACCACCGCCAACACCAGAAGCCAGAAACCTGCGCGCAACCATGGGCCCGGCCATCGCCAAAGACCGCTCATGCCAGCGCCGCCTCCAGCGCATCCACGAACATGGCGGGCACGTCAAAGCCCGTCTGCTGATGGATCTCTTGGAAGCACGTCGGGCTGGTCACGTTCACCTCGGTCACCTTGTCGCCGATCACATCCAGCCCCACGAGCAGCAAACCCCGCTCGGCCAGCCGGGGCGCTATGGCGTTGGCAATGCGCCAGTCGCTGTCGGTCAACGGGCGGGCCACACCCTTGCCACCAGCGGCCAGGTTGCCACGCACCTCGTTGCCTTGCGGTATGCGCGCCAGACAGAAAGGCGCTGCCTTGCCGCCAATGAGCAGCAGACGTTTGTCACCGTCCACGATCTCGGGCAGATAGCGCTGGACCATCACCGTGGTGGTTCCGCCTTGGTTGAGGGTTTCAACGATCGAGCCCAGGTTCATGCCATCGGGGCCCACGCGGAAAATGCCCATGCCCCCCATCCCGTCCAGCGGCTTGAGGATGATGTCACCGTGTTGCGCATGGAAATGTCGGATGGCCTCGGGCGAGCGCGTCACCAGCGTCGGCGGCGCGAATTCGGCGAACTCCATCAGCGCCAGCTTCTCGGGGTGGTCGCGCAGTGCACGGGGCTTGTTGAACACCCGGGCACCTTCGCGTTCCGCCTGCTCCAGCAGGTGCGTGGCGTAAAAATACTCGCTGTCAAAAGGCGGGTCCTTACGCATCAGCACAGCGCCAAAGTCCCGCAGGGCCATGCGGCCCTGCCACGTCACGCGGTACCAGTTTTCTTCGTCACCCGTCAGCTCTATGTGCCGTACCAGCGCCGTCACGGGCTGGCCGCCCTCCCACTGCAGGTGGGCTGGCTCACAGGCGGCCACGGTATGGCCGCGCCGCTGCAACTCCCGCATCATGGCAAACGTGGTGTCCTTGTAGATCTTGAACGAATACAGCGGATCAGCCACGACCAGCACTTGCATGCACTACCCCTCAGATTTCGATCTTGCTGCCCAACTCCACCACGGCATTGTTGGGCAGGTTCAGGAACTCGGCCGCGGCACTGGCATTGTGGTGCATTTGCGCGAACAGCTTCTCACGCCAGGGCGCCATACCCCCACCGATTGACGGGATCACGATGTCCCGCGACAGGAAATAGCTCGTCGTCATTGGCTCCAGGTCCACCCCGCGCCCGCGCAGCTGCTCCAGGGCCTTGGGCAGATCCGGGTCATTCTTGAAGCCGTAGTTGACGGTAACCTGCCACGCATCGTGGCCCAGGGACTCGATCTCCACACGTTCGTCCAACCCCACCCAGGGCACCTCCAGGCTGCGCACCGTCACGAACAGGTTGTGTTGGTGCAGCACCTTGTTGTGTTTGAGGTTGTGCAGCAGGGCATTGGGCACCGTTCCGGGTTGGGCGGTCAGGAACACGGCCGTACCTTCAACCCGCGCGGGCGGAAACTGAAAAACCGAATCCAGAAAGTCCTGCAAGCCCAACGCTTGGTCACGCAGCGATGCATTGAGGAGCGAGCGACCATCTTTCCACGTGGTCATGAGTACAAAAACCGCTGCACCAATCACCAGCGGAAACCATCCGCCCTCCAGCAGCTTGAGCAGGTTGGAGCTGAAGAAAGCCAGGTCCACGACAAAAAAGAACCCGGTGGCACCCAGACAAAGCACTAACGGGTAACCCCAGCCATAGCGGATGACAAAGAACGTCAGCACAGTGGTAATGAGCATGTCCAGCGTCACCGCAATGCCGTAAGCAGACGCCAGGTTGCTGGACGACTTGAACAGCATCACCGCCAGAACGATGGCAACAAACAGCCCCCAGTTCACGAACGGCATGTAGATCTGCCCCGTGTCCTTGATGCTGGTGTGTTGCACCTGCAGGCGTGGCAGGTAGCCCAGCTGGATCACCTGCTTGGTAACGCTGAAGGCCCCCGAAATCAAGGCCTGCGAAGCGATCACAGTGGCAGCTGTGGCCATACACACCATGGGCAACAGCGCCCAGTCAGGGGCCATCATGAAAAAGGGATTCTTCACCGCCGAAGGGTCTGCCAGCAGCAAGGCCCCCTGGCCAAAGTAGTTCAGCGTGAGCGCCGGCATGACGATCGAGAACCACGCCAGCCGGATAGGCGCCTTGCCGAAATGCCCCATGTCGGCGTAGAGCGCCTCGCCGCCCGTGACACACAGCACCACAGCCCCCAGGATGATGAAGGTAGTGCCCGGGTTCTCGAATATGAAGCGCAGGGCGTGGTGCGGGCTCAGCGCCCACAGGATTTCAGGGTGCGTGACGATGTGCGACACCCCAAGCACCGCGATCGACACAAACCAGACCAGCGTGATGGGGCCAAAAAACTTGCCGATGCCCGCTGTGCCGTGCTTTTGCACAGCAAAAAGCGCAAACAGAATCACCAAGGTCAAAGGAATGACCGCCTTGCGGAACGCTGGCGACACCACCTCCAGCCCCTCAACGGCAGAAAGCACCGAAATCGCTGGTGTGATGACGCCATCCCCATAAAACAGGCAGGTGCCAAAAATACCTACCAGCAACAGCCTGCGCCGCAAGACTGGCCGATCCTTCACCGATTCAGCCGCCAACGCCAGCATGGCCACCAAGCCGCCCTCACCCCGGTTGTCAGCCCGCAACACCAAGGTCACATACTTCAGCGAGACGATGATCGTCAGCGTCCACACAAAGATGGAGAGCACCCCATAGACGTTGTCATGGGTGAAATCAACGTGCCCGGAATTGAAGACCTCTTTGACCGCGTACAGCACGCTGGTGCCGATATCGCCGTATACGACACCAATGGCGCCCAAGGTCAGAGCGCCAAGTGAAGATTTGCTGGAAGCCAAGATAGGCAAAGGGCGGCATTGGAGCCGCCCCGGCAGTTGAGATGCCGCTATTTTGCGCCGAAACGGCGCTTACTCGTACACCTCTGCGTCCGGATCTGTTGCTTCAAGCTCATAACTTGCAGCCAGCATGGCCAGACGGCCAATCACGCCGTACATGTAGAAGCGGTTGGGCACGCTTGCACCTGGCTTGACTCCAGGCTGCGGCTGCTGCGCGCCCTTCTCGAATGCCAGCGGCACGAAGCTCGCGCCGGGCGCGTTGAGGTTCTCGTCCACGCCACGCTCTGCGTGCACCCGGTAAAAACCACCCACCACGTAGCGGTCCATCATGTAGACCACAGGCTCGGCCACGGCGTCGTTGACGCGCTCGTTGGTGAGCACGCCTTCCTGGATGATCACGTCCGACACCTGCTGGCCGTCCTTGATGACGTTCATCTTGTTCTTGGTCTTGCGGTTGAGGCTTTCCAGTTCCTTGGCGTCACGCACCGTCATGATGCCCATGCCGTAAGTGCCGTTGTCGGCCTTCACCACGACGAAGGGCTTCTCGTTAATGCCGTATTCCTTGTACTTGCGCTTGATCTTGGTCAGCAAGGCATCGACGTTCGTCTGCAGGCACTCCATGCCCGTGCCCTCAGCAAAATTGACCTCGCCGCACTGGTTGAACATGGGGTTGATGAGCCAATGGTCCATGCCCAGCAACTTGCCGAAGCGCTTGGCCACTTCCTCGTAGGCCTTGAAGTGGTTGCTCTTCTTGCGGACGTGCCACCCAGCGTGCAGCGGTGGCAGCAGGTACTGCTCGTGCACATCCTCCAGAATGCCCGGAACACCAGCGCTCAGGTCGTTGTTGAGCAAGATGGTGCAAGGGTCAAAATGCTTGAGACCCAGGCGGCGACCGTTGCGCATCAACGGCTCCAGCGTCACTTCGTCTCCGTTGGGCAACTGGAACGTCGTGGGCTCCTTGATCTCGGGGTTCATCGAGCCCAGCCGCACGTTCAAGCCTGCCTGGTAGAAGATGCGCTGCAACTGCGCCACGTTCATCAGGTAGAACATATTGCGCGTGTGGTTCTCGGGCACCAGCAGCAGGTTTTTCGCCTCGGGGCAGATCTTCTCGATGGCAGCCATGGCCGCCTGCACCGCCAGCGGCAGCATTTCAGGGGTGAGGTTGTTCCAACCGCCCGGATAGAGGTTGGTGTCAACGGGCGCCAGCTTGAAGCCTGCGTTACGGATGTCCACCGAACTGTAGAAAGGCGGCGTGTGCTCCATCCACTCCAAGCGGAACCAGCGCTCGATCACTGGCGTGGATTCAAGAATGCGTTGCTCGAGTTCGTTGATGGGGCCGGTCAGGGCCGTGACGAGATGCGGAACCATGTGGGGCCCTTTGCTGAGCGTTGGTCTTTGAAAAAACTGAGGCGATTTTAGAGAGTGGGGATGAAACCGGCTATTCCAAGGGTCTCAACCCGTTTACAGCACGGTCGCATACATGCAGTTGTGCCACGCTTCGTATATAAACGAACGATTATGAACAAAAACCTATGGCTGCTGGCCGCCGCGCAAGGCCTGTTCCTGACGAACAACGTCGTGTTCATAGCCATCAACGGACTGGTGGGCTTGAGTCTGGCCCCGGCGGGCTGGATGGCAACACTTCCAGTGATGGGCTACGTGGTCGGCGGAGCCCTCTCCACCGGTCTGGTGGCTCGTAGCCAGCGGCTTTGGGGCCGCAAGGTGTCCTTCCAGCTGGGTCTTCTGGTGGCGGTGGTCTCGGCACTGCTGTGCGCGGCGGCATTGCACTTCGGCAGCTTCTGGTTGCTGGTGCTGGCCACAGTGGTAGCTGGCTATTACAGCGCGAACGGCCAGCTTTACCGCTTTGCCGCAGGTGAACTGGCCGCACCGGCCTTCCGCGAAAAAGCCGTTTCGCTGGTGCTGGCCGGGGGATTGATCGGAGCCATCGTTGGCCCCAACCTGGCCAACCAGACGCGGGACTCACTTGGCGCCCCCTTTCTCGGCGCCTATCTGGCGTTGGCGGTAGTGGCCCTGCTGTCCATGGCGGTCATGGCCAACATCCAGTTCCCACCTGAGCCTCCCCGCAAACAGGGCTCAGACTCTGGCAGGCCGCTGGGTGAAATCATGCGCGAGCCGGTTTTCATCGTCTCCACCGTGGGGGCGGCGCTGGGCTATGGCGTCATGAACCTGCTCATGGCCGCCACCCCATTGGCCATGCAGGTCTGCGGCATGCCGTTTTCTGACGCGGCACTGGTGCTGGAGTGGCATGTCATTGGCATGTTCGCGCCAGGCTTCTTCACAGGTCACCTTATCAAACGTTTTGGTGTTCTGCAGATCATGGGAGCGGGAGTCGCGCTCAATGCGCTGTGCATCGTCATCGCGCTTTCGGGCCAGGAGCTGCACCAATTCCTCGTCGCCCTGTTCTTGCTCGGTGTGGGCTGGAACTTCCTTTTCACAGGCAGCACCACGCTGGCCATGCAGGCTTACCGGCCGGAAGAAAAAGACAAGGCCCAGGCCGCCATCAACTTCTTTGTTTTTGCCACCATGGCCGTCACTTCCTTTGCATCTGGCGCGCTGGTCACCACGCAAGGCTGGACGATGCTGAACATCGGCTCGCTCATCCCCGTGGCGTTGACGGGCACATCTCTGCTGTGGCTGGCCGCGAAGCGCCGCGCCCACGCGCGCGAAGCCGCTTGAGCCACTGGCGCGCCCATAGGGCGCGCCAGCCACTCACCATCAGGGCATGCGCGCAATGACTTCGGCCACGCTGGCCGTCAGGCGTTGCGCATAAGGAACGTGCAGAAACTCGTTGGGGCCGTGCGCGTTGCTCTTGGGCCCCAATACACCGCAAACCATCATCTGTGCCTTGGGAAACCCCTGACTCAGCATGTTCATCAGCGGAATGGTTCCACCCTGCCCAATGAATCCGCAAGGCGCACCGAAGTGCGTGCGGCTGGCCGTATGCAAGGCCTGCTCAAACCAGGACTCCGTGACGGGCGCATTCCAACCAGTCGCGGCCCCCTCAGGCTCAAAAGTCACCCTGGCCTGGTACGGCGCGTTGTCTTCCAGCAGGGCCTTCAGTTCCTGTACCGCCTGCGGCGCGTCCACCAGCGGGGGCAGGCGCAGACTCAGTTTGAAGGCGGTATAAGGCCTCAGCACGTTGCCAGCGTTCTGCAATGACGGGAAGCCTTCAGCGCCTGTCACGCTCAGCGTTGGGCGCCAAGTGCGATTGATGAGAGCCTCCACCGGATCGGTGGTGGTTGGCAAGGTAAAAAGCGTGGAACCGCCGCAATCGTGGAGCGCCCAAGGGAAGCGCTTGTAAACCTCGTCTCCCAAGATGGCTGCCGTGGCCTGAGCCTGTGCGAGACGATCGCCCGGCACCTCGCAATGGAAACTCCCCGGCAGCAAACGCCCGGTTGCGCTGTCCTCCAGTCGGTCCAGCACCTGCCGCATGATTCGAAAGCTCGACGGCACCAACCCAGAAGCGTCACCCGAGTGCACACCTTCGGTCAGAACTTCCACCTTCAGCACGCCGCTGGCCATGCCCCGCAGACTGGTGGTGAGCCACAGTTGGTCGTAGTTGCCTGCTCCACTGTCCAGGCAGATAACCAGCCCCACGTCACCCAGGCGTTCGCGCAGCGCATCCACGTAGGGCAGCAGGTCGTGCGAGCCGCTTTCCTCGCACGTCTCTATCAATCCAACAATACGCGGATGAGCGACACCCTGCGCCTTGATGGCCTGTATGGCGGTGACGCTCGCATAGACCGCATAGCCATCGTCCGCACCGCCGCGACCGTAAAGCTTGCCGTCAAAAAGCTTGGGCGTCCAAGGGCCGAGATCGCTGCGCCATCCGGTGAACTCAGGCTGCTTGTCAAGGTGGCCGTACATCAACACGGTCTGACCGCTCGCCGGCGCCTCGCCACCGTGGCGACCAGCACTGGCGGGCACCTCAAAAAACAGCACGGGGGTACGCGGCGTGCCCTCGGGGGTCTGCAGGCGCACGACCTCCAGCTTCAGCCCCTCCACACGCTGGGCAAGCACCCAATCGGCAGCATCCTGCAACACCGTATCTATGTACCCATGCCCAGCCCAATCGGCATCAAAAGCAGGGGACTTGGCAGGCACCGCTATGTAGCGGTGCAACGCGGGGAGGATGCTGCTCTGCCACTGCCGCTCCACCTGATCGGTGATTGCGGCAGTCTCAAGTATTTGCTCTGGGCATCGGTCGTTCATGGCAGTCTCCACTCACAGGTAGCAAGACGCCAGTCTAACCAAAGACAGAGTTCCGGTTAGAAGCTCTCCCAATCACCCTCTTCAGAGGACGATGCGGTCTTTTTCGGGGGACTCGATGCCAACTGTGGCCGCTTCAATTCACCAGCCGGCTTGGCCGCCGCAGCGGGTGCTGCGGACTTGGACACTGGAGCAGGCCCAGCGACCTTGGCCTGTGCATGGGGTTTGGGTGGCGGCAGTTTGGCTTCGGCAGCCTTCGCAGGCGGCTTTGATGCATTGCCTGCTCGGATACTGCCCGTGGAACGAGGTGGCACCGCATGCACAACCGATTCGTTTCCATTGGTTCGGAACACAGCAATCGCCTGACTCAGTCTGACGGCCTGATCCTTCAGGCTCTCGGCAGCCGCTGCGCTTTGCTCCACCAGCGCCGCGTTCTGCTGCGTCATCTGGTCCAGCTGGTTCACCGCCGTGTTCACCTGTGCTATCCCGTCGCTCTGCTCCCCAGCCGCCGCCGTGATCTCGCCAATGATGTCCGTCACCCGCTGCACGCTCTCCACAATCTCGCGCATCGTCGTGCCCGCGTCCTGCACCAGGCGGCTGCCGCTTTGCACCTTCTCCACGCTGGTGTTGATCAGCTCCTTGATCTCCTTTGCCGCCTGCGCGCTGCGCTGCGCCAGCGTGCGCACCTCGCCCGCCACCACCGCAAAGCCCCGGCCCTGCTCGCCCGCGCGCGCCGCCTCCACCGCCGCGTTCAGCGCCAATATGTTGGTCTGGAAGGCAATGCCGTCAATCACGCTGATGATGTCGCTGATCTTCTGGCTGCTGTGGTTGATCTCGTCCATCGTCGTGACCACCTGACCCACCACCGAGCCGCCACGCTGCGCCACTTCCGCCGCGCTGGAGGCCAGCTGGTTGGCCTGACGCGCGGCGTCCGCCGTCTGGCGCACCGTGGAGGTCAGCTCCTCCATGCTCGACGCCGTCTCCTCCAGGTTGCTCGCCGCCTGCTCGGTGCGAGAGCTCAGATCCTGGTTACCGCTGGCCACCTCGCTGCTGGCCGTTTGAATACTGTCGCTCGATTGGCGAATCTGCCCCACCACCTTGAGCAAGCTTTGCTGCATTTCATCCAGGGTACGCAACAAGTCGCCCAATTCGTCACGGCGATGCGTTTCAATTCGCCGGGTCAGATCACCGTGCGCAATGCCTCGGGCCACATCAACAGCTTCACGCACGGGGCGGGTGATGGACCGGGTGATGGACACGGCGACCAACACACCAAGCACCACCGCTCCAATGGCCAGACCGAACACCAGTATGCTGGATCTCTGCGCATCGCGGTCGGCCTTGAGCGCAAACTCGTCAACCACTCGGTGCTGGAGTTTCACCAGATCGTCCTGAGACGCCATATAGGCATTGGCTGCCGGGATCAACTTGTCCGACAAAATGCCAGCCGCACCTGCTTCATCGCCCGCTTTCAGCGCGTCGAAGAACGTCTTGCGAACAGCAATGTAATCGGCCCGCTGTTTGGAAATCTTTTCCATCAGCGCTTTACCCTCTGCAGACTCAACCGATGCTTCCAGCGCCTTCTGCAGCTCGTTGATCTGCTGCGTCGTCTGAGCAATCAGCGGTGCGAAGTGGGCCTCGACCTGAGGATCGTTACGCGACTTGGCCACCGCCATGACGCGGTTGACGTTTAGCCTCGTACTCACCGCCCAGTTATCGGCCAGCGCCGCCTGACGCTCCATCGACAAAGTCTGGTTCAAGTCACCCAGCAGAACGCGCGACTGCATGATGGAAACTGCCACCACCGCAGCCAGCAACAAAAACACCGCGCCGAATCCCAGCCCCAATCGACGTCCCAACCGCATGTTGTTCAAGCTCATTGTTATCTCCTATTACTGCACCGCATCAGCGACACGATGCTTCAAAGGCAAATCAGCCCCTGGCTCGTTGCCTACGCTCCGGGCCGCCGTACTGACCGGACTGCCCATGCCCCCTCGTCGCAGCAGGAAGCAGCGGCGCATGACCAGACGCGCCATCCCCCAACTGGAAGACCGCAACCAAGTCTGCCAACCTCTGGGCCTGTTCACGCAAGCTCTCTGCAGCAGCGGCGCTTTCCTCAACAAGGGCGGCATTCTGCTGGGTCATCTGATCCAACTGGCCAACCGCGCCATTGACCTCGGCCAACCCTTGCGACTGCTCCGCTGAAGCCGAGGTGATTTCACCAATGAACGAAGACACTTTCTGTGCGTTGTCGACGATGTCGCGAATCGTGCTTCCGGCTTGATGGACGACCTGGGTTCCCGCACTGACCTTGTCCACACTCACGCTGATGAGAGCCTTGATTTCGCGCGCTGCTTCGGCGCTGCGCTGCGCGAGGCTGCGAACCTCGCCCGCCACCACGGCAAAGCCACGCCCGGCCTCGCCTGCACGTGCAGCCTCGACCGCAGCGTTCAACGCAAGGATGTTGGTCTGGAAAGCAATGCCGTCGATCACCCCGATAATGTCGTGGATCTTCTGGCTGCTGTGGTGGATTTCCTCCATGGTGCTGACCACCTGTCCAACCAACTGACCGCCACGCTGAGCCACGTCAGCGTTGTCTCGGGCCATTCCACTTGCCGACCGCGCCGCCTCTGCCGATTGCTGGGCCGTCGCAGTGATTTGGTCCATGCTAGATGCAGCCTGCTGCAGATTGCTGGCAGCCTGTTCTGTACGCGCACTCAAATCCTGGTTGCCGGTGGCGATTTCAGTGCTGGCAGTGCGTATGCCATCGGCCACGTCACGCACCTCGCCCACCGTGCGCGACAGCGAAGACTGCATATCCACCAAGCACCGCATCAATTCTGACAGTTCATCCGCCCCACGCAGATCAGGCCGCGTGGTCAGGTCACCCCTGGCAATGGACACGGCCAAGCCTTGTGCCTGCTCGAGCGGGCGGGTGATGCTATGCATATTGGCCAGCGTCGTAGGTACCACGATCAACGCTGCAACGCCCACCGCGACGCCGAAGACTATCAAGATGATCTTGGTTGTATTTTGCGCGCCGTCGTACGAGGCCCTGACCTCGTCATCCAGCAACTTCTGCAGGTTGACCATTGACTCGTCCACCTTGTCAAAGGCGGCGTGGGCCGAACGCAGCAACAAATTCGCCGTGGTGGCCGAGTCGTAGCCACCACCTTCAAGTTGCTGAGCCACAGGAGCCAACGCTTTCGCATAGACGTCAAGGCTTTGCCGAATCTGCTCAACCAAAGCGTTATCCGCATCTGCGTCGCCCTGGAGCAAGGCGGTCAAGCGCGACTGAACGTCCTGCCATGACTTGTCCCATGCACCCTTTGCTGCCCGGACCTGCTCTGGCTTTTCGTAGTTGATGATCATGTCGCGCTCGTAGCGCCGCAACTCGCCCAAGCCGACTTGCAGCTTGCCCATGGCCACGGATTCCGCGAATGAGTGCTCGACAAAGTCATGGTTGAAGGACTGCATGCTGAACATGCCCCACAGTCCGGCGCTGCCCACACCCAGCAAAAGCGCCAACACCACGCCAATCGCACCGATCATGCGAACACGGATAGTGAACGCCCTCATGAACGACAACAAACTCATCAACCGCCTCCTCGTTCTCCGCAGGCCAGTGGGTAGTCACAAGACCTGCCGCATGCCTGCCACACCTGCGGTGCGCGGCCACCTGTGCAAAGTCACTGCGTCGCGCTGTCCATCAGCCCCATGTCCGGGCTACCCATCAAGGCTTCAATGTCCATGAGGATCAGCATGCGCTCACCGACGCTGGCAATACCAGTGATGAAAGCCGTGTCAACAGACGCGTTGTTCATCTCAGGCGCAGGCTTGATGGCGTCTCGAGGCAACTCAAGAACATCGGACACAGAGTCCACCACCGCACCTACCACGCGCCCCTTGACGTTCAACACGATCACAACGGTGAAATCGTTGTATTCAACCTTTTCGCAACCCAGCTTGATCCGCAGATCAACCACAGGAACGATCACCCCACGAAGGTTGACCACACCCTTGATGAAGGAAGGCGAATTGGCTATGCGGGTCGGCTCCTCATAGGAACGGATCTCCTGCACACGCAGAATGTCAATACCGTATTCCTCTGCACCGAGACGGAATGTCAGGAATTCCGCCCCCCCTTGTGCTGCCACGCCGCTGCCAGAAATCTGGCCATGAGGCGAACCAGGGCTGTGCACGTTCGTCATATGAGCTCCTTGGAATCTAGTGGGGAAACATCAACGTCACGAGTATCGAACAAAAAATCCACCCATGACACCCTCAGAGCACCTGATCTATGCCGTTTTTTCGCAGATGTGCTGTGTATCACTACCCTCCCAAGCACTTTTGGCACCTGGATCCAAAGCAACGACCTTCGACCAGTTGAGGCAACAGGCAGAATACACCACAATGGCTGGACGCCGTAACGCCCTCAACCCATGTCTGCCCCTTCCCTTTGGACCCGACTTTTTGGCTGGCTCTTCGCCTCGCCAATGGGTAAGGCTGCCCACCACTCCAGACATGCGCACGAGCGGGCGTCCGCCACATCAGCCGTTACCGCAGACGAACTTCAAGCTCAGGACTCACGGCATTTGCGTGGCCACCGCCGGGAGCAGCTCTTCGCCATCGTGCGGGAGAACATGATTCGAGCGGGCGTTCTGTCCAGCGCCTACAAATTCAAAGCGCTGACGCTTGACCGCAAAGGCAACAGCTTCATCGTGATGTTCGACATAGATGCGAACGCAACCGACTGTCGGCCAGAAGCACTGCGATCGCTTGAACGCACGCTGCAGGAATTGGCGCGCGAGCGTATTGGTATAGAAGTCAAAGCTGCTTACTGGCGGGCTCGTGAAGTCTCAACTGGGCGCGCAACGGATAGCACAAACCACGACATGCTGGCAGAGATTGCCAACAAATCGACATCTACGCGCCACCCTGACTTCGAGCCGACGCAACCCATGCCCCGCCGGGACGAAGCTGGCGAATTCATCCCGCTGAGCCCCACCCAGCACGGTCGGCTGGAATGAGGGTTCAGTGCCCCTCGAACTCGACCAGCGTGTAAAGCGGTAACCCCGAATCCTTGAGACGTCCCACACCGCCGAGTTCAGGCAGCGCCACAATGGCAGCCCCCTCTGTCACGGTAGCGCCGAGCTTCTCCAGCAATTTTCGCCCTGCCATCATGGTGCCACCAGTGGCGATCAAATCGTCTATCAACAAGACACGGTCGCCCGGCTTCACGGCGTCGGTGTGAAGCTCCACTGTCGCACTACCGTACTCCAGTTCGTAGGTTTCTTCCACAGTCGTGAAAGGCAGCTTGCCTTTCTTTCGGATGGGCACAAAGCCCACCCCCAATTCATAGGCCAACACGGACCCGATGATGAAGCCCCGTGCATCCAAACCTGCCACTACGTCAGGGCGCAGATCCGGGTCCATGTAGCGGTGGACAAAAGCATCGATCAACACGCGGAACACCTTGGGGTTCTGCAACAACGGGGTGATGTCTCGGAACTGCACCCCGGGCGCGGGCCAGTCGGGCACCGTGCGGATGTGTGATTTGAGGTAGGCTGAAAACTCCATGAGGCAGATTATGCGCCGCCGAAGATCAAGCGCCGATCACGAGTTTGTCCTCAGCCAGCGCCAGCACCTCGAAGGTACCGGAGATCACCAGCGTATCCCCACCTTCCAGAACAAGGTCGTCATTGACAGGCACGGTCTTTCCATTGGCCCGGCGCAGGCTGACCACCTGGACGCCCATGGCATGCAAGGCCAGATCGGCCAACTTCATGCCCACCGTGCGCCCCCCCCCCGGAATGACCACCGTCGTGAGTCGCTCCTGGTACAACTCCTCCGCCGAACTGTCATCTGCCCCGTGAAAGTAGCCTCTTAGCAGGCTGTAACGCGCGTCCCGCTGGTTCTGCACCAGTCGCAAGACACGCCTGATCGGCACACCCACCAGTGCCAATGCATGGCTGGCCAGCATCAGGCTGGCCTCAATCGCTTCAGGCACCACCTCCGTCGCACCCGCTGACTGCAGCTTCTCCAGATCGATGTCGTCCACCGTACGAACTACAACCGGGACCTTCGGCGCATGTTCCCGGACGTGGTGCAACACCTTCAGTGCACTCTGAGAGTCCAGGTAAGTCACTGCCACGGCGCTCGCACGAGCCAACCCAGCCGCCATCAGCGCCTGCGAGCGGGCAGCGTCACCAAACACCACCGAATGCCCTGCTGCCGCAGCATTGCGAACACGGTCGGGGTCCAGATCCAATGCCATGTAGGGAATATGTTCCGCCTCCAGCATGCGTGCCAGGTTCTGCCCGCAACGGCCGTAGCCACAGATGATTACGTGCTTGTCGGTGGACATCGCACGCGTTGCAATCTGAGTCATCTGAACCGACTGCATCAACCAGTCACTGCCCACCAGCCGCCCGACGATGCGGTTGCTGGCCATGATGATCAGCGGCGCCAACAACATCGAGATGACCATCGACGCCAGCACCGGGTTGAACAGTTCGGGTGGCACCAACCGGTTCTGATTCGCCAGGCTCAACAGAACAAAGCCGAATTCACCTGCCTGCGCGAGGTATATGCCAACCCGCAATGACGTTCCCATCGCCGCGCCGAACAAGCGTGTCAGCAGGGTGATCAAGCCAAGCTTGAAGGTCAGAGACAGGGCGAGCAGCAAAAGCACCAGTGGCCAACGCTCAATCACCAACCGCCAATCCAGCAACATGCCAATCGTGATGAAGAACAGGCCGAGCAGGACATCGTGAAACGGCCTGATGTCGGTTTCCACCTGGTGCTTGTATTCGGTTTCGGCAATCAACATGCCCGCCACGAATGCGCCCAGCGCCAACGACAAACCCGCGTGCTCAGTCAACCAAGCCAGACCCAGAGTGATGAGCAACAGGTTAAGCATGAACAGCTCCTCACTCTTGCGCCGCACCACCAGCGTCAGCCACCAGCGCATGAGTCGCTGCCCCCCCGTCAGCAACAGCACCAGCAGAACAACCGCCTTCAGAAGTGCCCACCCAAGTGAAACCATCAGTTGTTCAGGGTCAGCTCCCAGGGCAGGAATAAGCACCAGCAGCGGAACGACCGCCAAATCCTGGAACAGCAAAATACCCACCACACGCTTACCGTGCTCGGACTCGAGTTCCAGCCTATCGGCCACCAGCTTGACGACGATTGCCGTGCTGCTCATGGCCATCACGCCCCCCATGGCGAGCGCCGTCTGCCACTCCATGCGCCACCACTTAGGAATGACCCACCCCAAAGCCAGTGACGCAATCGTCGTGATGAATACCGTCAACACCACTTGCGCGGTACCCAATCCAAACACATACCGCTTCATTGCTCGCAGCTTGGGCAAGCTGAACTCCAGCCCAATGACGAACATCAAAAACACCACGCCGAACTCGGCCAAGTACCGTACACCTGCAGAGTTCTGAGCAAGTGCCAGGGCATTGGGGCCGATCACCACGCCAACCACGAGGTAGCCCAGCATAGGAGGCAGTTTCAAATACCGGCACGCCACCACGCCCGCAACAGCGGCGAACAAATACAGCAACGTGATATCCAAGGCATTCATATATCAATCTTACTGGCTGGCATTACTGAGCCCATCCCCGATAATTAAAGAATGACTTCCGTGAGACCACTCGATTCATCCACCCTGCTAGCCATCGCTCGCGAGACGCTTGCCATTGAAGCCAACGCGCTGTCCGACATGTCCGCTCGGCTCGATGAAGCCTTTTCGAATGCCGTCCGCGCGATTCTGTCTTGCACCGGCCGTGTGGTGGTCATGGGCATGGGCAAGAGCGGCCATGTAGGTCGCAAAGTGGCGGCCACCCTGGCCTCTACCGGCACGCCTGCCTTTTTCGTGCACCCGGCCGAAGCCAGTCACGGAGATCTAGGCATGATCACCGAAGCAGACACCGTCCTGGCCATCAGCAACAGTGGCGAGAGCGACGAACTCACGGCGATCCTTCCACTCATCAAACGCATGGGCGTGACGCTGCTCGCCATGACAGGGCGCCCCACTTCCAATCTGGGGCGGTATGCCGATATCGTGCTGGACACCGGTGTCACCAAAGAGGCCTGTCCGCACAACCTGGCGCCCACAGCAAGCACCACAGCGCAGCTCGCCATGGGCGACGCGCTCGCCATTGCACTTCTCAATGCCCGAGGCTTCCGCCCTGATGATTTCGCTCGCTCACACCCGGGCGGCGCCTTGGGCCGCAAGCTGCTCACATTGGTCAGCGACATCATGCGCCCCTTCGATGCCGCACCCCAAGTACCGTTGAACGCATCGCTCACGGACATGATGCGCGAAATCAGCGCCAAGGGCCTGGGCGCCACTGCTGTCGTGGACGAGAAAGGGCACGCCGTCGGCATCTTCACCGATGGTGACTTGCGCCGCCTGATCGAATCGGGTGCAGACTTGCGGCACATCCACGCGGAAGCCGTGATGCACCGCAACCCTCGCACCATCTCCCCGGAATCGTTGGCCGTGGAGGCGGCAGACCTGATGGAGACACACCGCATCAATAGCGTCCTGGTGGTCGACGAAAACAAACAGCTCTGCGGCGCCCTCAACTACCACGACCTGATGCGGGCAAAAGTCATATGACAGGCTACTCATGACCACTCTACTCAACACTTCGCTGCAGCCCTCATTGAACTTCACACCAGAAGTGCTGCTGCGCGCCCAAGGCATTCGCATCGCGTTTTTCGACATTGATGGCGTACTCACCGACGGCGGGCTCTACATCTCCCAAGAAGGCGAATCCATCAAACGGTTCCACACACTGGACGGGCACGGCATCAAGCTACTTCAACGGGCAGGAATCACACCTGCAGTGGTCACTGGGCGTGATTCAGCGGCTCTGCGTTTGCGTTTGCAAGCGCTGGGCGTCACCCATGTCAGGTATGGGACCGAGGACAAAAGACCAGCCGCCGAGAGTATCCTCGCTGAGCTGGGCCTCACATGGCAGCAAGCTGCCGCCATAGGCGACGACTGGCCAGACCTGTCTGTGCTAGGCCGCTGCGCCTTTGCAGCATCGCCGCCAGGTGCGCAAGCCGACGTGCTCTCCAGAGTGCACTACGTGACAAGAGCAAGCGGCGGCATGGGCGCAGCACGTGAGTTCTGCGACTTGCTTCTCGTTGCAAGCGGCCACTACAGCCGCCTATTGGGCGAGGCCTTGTCATGAAACCTCAGCGGTTCAGTCGCGGCCGACTCTGGCTGGGTCGAATTTGGGACCATGTGTCCATCTACCTGCCGGTGCTTTCCATGGGCCTGCTGGCACTCGGCAGTTACTGGGTGCTGCGCAGCGCCCCCCCTCCTCCCGCCCCGGTGGCGGAACGCCCCTTACGTCATGAGCCAGACTATTTCATGCGGCACTTCTCAGTCAGGGATTTCGACGTTGCCGGAGAACTCAAAAGCGAGATTTTCGGGCGCGAAATGCGTCACTTCCCAGACACTGGCAGCATGGAGGTGGATGGGGTACGCCTGCGTTCGCTCAACCCAAACGGATCGGTAACCCTAGCGGAAGCAGAACTGCTCACAACCGACGCCGCACAAGACACCTATGTATTGCAAAGACGAGTTCAAATCACTCGCGTCAGCCAAGCATCTGTGGAACAGAAGTCGCCCCCGGTTGCATTTCACGGCGAACATCTCAGAGTACTGGTCAGCGCTGATCGCATCGAGTCCGATCACCCCGTGCTGATGACCCGAGGCAACGATCGCATCGCAGCCAACAGCCTGCGGTATGACGATCGGCAACAAATTGCAGATTTGCAAGGCCATGTTCGTGCAACCTTGGCTCCCCGACGGTAATCCTCGGGCGCGACAGGCAACAAAAAACCCCGTGTCGCAGCCATGCGAAACGGGGTTCATCACTTAGGGCGCTCTTCGCGCCCCAGGGGATCAGTAGCCGCCGCGGCCACCACCGCCTTCACGGCGGCCGCCATGGCCGTAGGGGCTGCGGAAACCGCCTTCGCCACCACCGCCGCCACCAAAACCACCTTCACGGCGGCCACCACCGAAGCCCCCGCTACGGGGAGGACGGGGTTCCATCGGGCGGGCCTCGTTCACCACCAAGCTACGACCACCCAAAGACTGACCGTTCATGCCTTGGATGGCGGACTGAGCCTCGGAATCGCTGCCCATTTCCACAAAGCCGAAGCCTTTGGAACGACCAGTGTCGCGCTCCATCATGACCTTCGCGCTGCTGACGCTGCCGAAGGCGCTGAATGCTTGCTGCAGGTCGTCGTCACGCACGGTGTAAGGCAGATTGCCGACGTACAGTTTGTTGCCCATCAAGGGACTCCTCAAAAAACACGAAACGAATAGCGATGGAGCCCCGGTAGCACGACGAAACCGCTTTTTGGCCGCTGTGGCGCGCGAAACTGACCGATCACCTGTCACTGCTCATCTTGAAAAGATGTGCGCAACCATTATGCGCTGGAGCTTTCGTGGCGAATAGCCTTTTTTTGCCAGATCAGGGCAAACCCCAATTCGCCGTGGGTTTAAGGGGCATTTCGGCCCAATTGGCTGGAATCTTCGTTGCAAGAGCGCAACAAAGGGAGGGTTGCAGGCTACCCGCAAGACGCGCCACAAGTCAGCTGCAACAACTTATACTTAGACATTGCGCCGATTTGATTCCGGATTGCGGGCGCTTTAAAAATGCCGCTAAAGAGGGACACCCGGTCTCGCACCCGTCTCTTCCCATGACGGACTTTGCGGCGCCGGGTTTTTTGTTTTTTGGGTCCATGCCCCAAGGTGATTGAGTTGATCGTTACACCAAAAACCATGCGGTTCGAGCAACCGCTTTCGCTCAAGAGCGGTGCCGTTTTACCGGCCTATGAACTTGTCTACGAAACCTACGGCACGCTCAACGCCGACAAGTCGAATGCCGTGCTGATCTGCCATGCGCTGAATGCGTCTCACCATGTCGCGGGGGTTCATTCCGACCAGAACGGACAGCCAATACCCCGCAGCGAAGGGTGGTGGGACAACATGATCGGCCCAGGCAAGGCGGTTGATACCCGCCGCTTCTTCGTCATAGGCGTCAACAATATTGGGTCTTGTTTCGGCTCCACCGGCCCCACACACCTCAACCCGGCCTCTGGCTTGGCATGGGGCGCGGACTTCCCGGTTGTCACCGTTGAGGACTGGGTAAATGCCCAGGCGAGGCTTCTGGACGCCTTGGGGATCGATCAACTCGCGGCGGTCATGGGTGGCAGCCTCGGGGGCATGCAGACTCTCAGCTGGACCCTGCAATACCCAGACCGCGTGCGGCACGCCGTGGTGGTGGCCAGCGCACCCAACCTCACCGCGGAGAACATCGCCTTCAACGAAGTGGCCCGGCGCGCCATCGTCACCGACCCTGACTTCCATGGTGGCCACTACCTGCGCCACAACACGGTCCCCCACCGAGGCCTGCGGATCGCCCGGATGATCGGGCACATCACCTACCTGAGCGACGATGTCATGAACGAGAAGTTCGGACGCCAACTCAAGCCCCTTCAGCAAGTATCAGCTGAGGGCTTGGAGGCCATCGAACGTCTGGCGTACCAATACACGACACAAGATATCGAGTTCCAGATTGAAAGCTATCTGCGCCACCAGGGCGACAAGTTCAGCCAGTACTTCGACGCGAACACCTACTTGCTGATCACCCGCGCGCTGGACTATTTCGATCCCGCCAGGGAATACGGCGGCAACCTCAGCGCGGCACTGGCCCCCGCCAAGGCACGGTTTCTGCTCGTCAGCTTCAGCACCGACTGGCGCTTTTCACCTGGCCGCAGCCGCGAGATCGTCAAGGCGCTGCTCGACAACCGGCGTGACGTCAGCTATGCCGAGATTGATGCCCCACACGGTCACGATGCTTTCCTGCTGGATGATCCCCGTTACCACGCGGCAATACGCTCATACTTTGACACGACCATTCTCCCGGAGGCAGCCCGCGTATGAGCGACCGTTTGACCCAAACCTCTATCGCCAGGCTCGTTCCTGAGGGTTCTCGCGTCTTGGACCTTGGCTGTGGTGACGGCGCGTTGTTGGCTCATCTGCGGGACACGCGCGGCTGCTCAGGTTATGGAGTGGAAATCGATGACACCAAGGTGCACGCATGTTTTCAGAAGGGCGTGAGCGTCCTCCAGTTGAATCTCGAGGATGGTCTTGCCATGTTCGAAGACAACAGCTTTGATGTTGTGCTCCAGATTGACACTCTGCAGCACCTGCGCAACGCTGAAACCATGCTGCGCGAAACGGCGCGTGTCGGTCGCATCGGCATCGTCGCCTTCCCCAATTTTGCCCATTGGCCCAACCGTATGAGCGTACTGCAAGGCCGTATGCCTGTCACCAAACGCCTGCCCTACCAATGGCACGACACGCCTAATATCCGCGTGGGCACCTACACCGATTTTGAAGTCCTTGCCCGTAAGAACGGCCTGCAGATTGAAGACAGCTTCGGACTTGAAAATGGCCGTGAAGTGAGGCTTCTGCCAAACCTCCTGGCCAGCACAGCGGTCTTCAAGTTCACACAAGGATGAAACAGCATGCTGGATCGCATTGAAGCATCGTTGCCCTCGCTGGCACCTGCGGAGCAGAGGGTTGCCCGGCTGGTACTGAGCAATCCGCGGCAGTTTGCTAGCCTGCCAGTCAGCGAACTCGCGGAGCGCGCCCATGTGAGCAAGCCGACCGTGGTCCGCTTTTGCCGCAGCATGGGCTACGACGGACTCAGCGACTTCAAACTCAAGCTGGTGGGTACCGTCAGCGAAGGCGTGCCTTTCATCCACCGCAGCGTGGACCCCGACGACAAGGTCAGCGACGTGCTCGTCAAGGTGATCGACAACAGCGTCGCCGCATTCCTGCGTTACCGCAACGACGCATCCACCAACGCGCTTGAGAAAGCCGCCGATGCACTGGAGAACGCCTACCGGCACAACCACCGCATCGAGTTTTATGGCGTTGGCAACTCCGGCATCGTCGCGATGGACGCACAACACAAGTTCTTCCGCCTTGGGGTGAATTCCATCGCGTACAACGACGGTCACATGCAAGTGATGAGCGCTGCCCTGCGGCGCCCAGGAGACGTCGTAGTCATCATCTCCAACTCAGGTCGCACGCGCGACCTGATGGACGCCGGAGACATTGCGCGCAAGCATGGTGCCACAACGATCGTGATCACGGCCAGCGGATCACCGCTCGCAGCGGCGGGACACATCCACCTCGCGGCAGACCACCCCGAAGGCTATGACCGTTACAGTCCCATGACCTCGCGGCTGTTGCACTTGATGATCATCGACGTACTGGCGACTTGCCTGGCGCTGCGCATAGGCAGCGACAAGCTGCAACCCATGCTCCGCGACATGAAATCTAATCTGCGCAGCAAGCGTTACGCTTGAAACAGTTCGGCAGGAAGCCATGTGCGTCGAGGCGCATCCTTCTGCACAGCCAAACCAATGGCCGCGATGTGGTCTGGCGTGGTGCCGCAGCAACCCCCAACGATGTTCACCAGCCCTTCGGCGGCGAACTCGTGCAGAAGGCGCGACGTGTCTGCAGGGGTTTCATCGAAACCAGTGTCGCTCATCGGATTGGGCAAGCCGGCATTCGGATAGCAACTGATGAACGTGCCCTCTGCGACTTTCGCCAGCTCCTGGATATACGGCTTCATGAGCGCAGCGCCGAGCGCACAATTGAGTCCGACGGCCAGCGGTTGGACATGCCGTACGCTAGCCCAGAACGCCGAAACAGTCTGACCACTCAGTATGCGGCCGGAAGCGTCCGTGACGGTCCCACTGATAAGAATCGGAAGACACTCACCGGACTCGTCGAAGTACTCCTGAATGGCAAAAAGCGCTGCTTTTGCATTCAAGGTATCGAAAATGGTTTCAACCAGCAAAACGTCTGCGCCACCTTCTACCAAGCCCCGCGTCTGTTCAAGGTAGGCCGCACGCAACTCGTCAAACGTTACGTTGCGCGCGCCAGGATCGTTCACATCCGGGCTGATACTTGCCGTCTTTGGGGTCGGGCCGAGTGCCCCAGCCACATATCGGCGGCGCTGTGCCGTGCTGTATTTATCGCAAGCCTGCCGGGCGAGCCGCGCCGACGTCACATTCATCTCGTAAGCCAGGTCGGCCATGCCGTAATCTTCTTGCGCAATGCAGGTTGCGCCGAAGGTATTCGTCTCCACAAGATCCGCACCTGCGGCCAGATAACTCTCGTGGATGTCGCGAATGACATCGGGTCGCGTCAAGCTCAGTAACTCGTTGTTGCCCTTCACGTCGTACGGAAAGTCCTTGAAGCGCTCGTAGCTGGCTTCTGGTCCCGTGTATCCCAAACCGCGGTACTGCTGCTCGTCCAGCTTGAACCGCTGGATCATGGTTCCCATTGCACCGTCAAGGATGACAATGCGTTCGGCAAGGAGTTCAGGCAGCGCCTGCGCACGGGTGTATTCCAGCGATTTCATGATCAAGTCACTATGCCACCAAAAGCAAAACCCCGATCCGAGTATGTTGAGTACTTGTGGATCGGGGTTT
>JAYSGB010000030.1:0-51594 GCA_041913045.1 Burkholderiaceae bacterium
CCAGCGACAGCAGTGTCGCCATCGCTCCCGTGCTCTTCAGTACGGTGCGGCGTGTCTTGTTCATGTTCAACTCCTTGGTCAAAAACATTTGAGTTACTTGCAGCTTGGCAAGTTCACTTGTCCGGCGCGCCGGCCAGGATCCATTCGGCCAACAGCTTGGCGTCCTCGTCCTTCAGTGCAGCTTGTGCGGGCATGGGAACAGGACCCCACTTGCCAGAGCCACCAGCCTTGATGCTGGCGCCCAACTTGGCAGCGTCGGTGCCCTTGTACTTGGCAGCCACGTCCTTGTAGGCGGGGCCGACCAGCTTCTTGTCGGTGGCGTGGCATGCCAGGCAGGCGCTCTTGGTGGCCAGTGCCTTGGCGGCGGCGGCGTCCAGTGCATGCGCGTTGCCCAGGGAAAGCAGCGCCGCCACAGCGGCCAGGGATGCGATCGGGAATTTCATGGTCTAGAGTCTCCAGAGAAAAAACGCGAGGGACGGGTCATATACCCTCCCCCGCACAGGAACCGTCAGTTGGCGCCCCCGGCGATCCACTTGGCAATCGACTGGGCATCCTTGTCGCTCAGCTGCGCCTGGGGAGGCATGGGAATGTCGCCCCAGACACCTGCGCCACCTGCCTTGATCTTGCCAGCCAGGTAGTTTTCCAGATCGGCCTTGCCCTTGTGTTTGGCCGCAATTTCGCTGAAGCCCGGGCCCACGATCTTGTTCTTCATGCCGTGGCAGGCCGTGCAGGAGTTGGCGTTGACCAGGGCTTTGGGGTCGTCACCGCCTGCGCTGGCCTGTGCCACCACCACGGGGGCCACGGTGATGCGGCTGGTCAAGGCCGCCTTGGGGGCGGGCTTGGTGGTGTCGGCACCGCGCACGGGGCCGATGATGCGGTTCTGCTCCTGGATGTTGCCATGGGCATCGCGAGCGAAGTCGGGCAGGCTGGAGTGAATCTTGGTATCCACCGGGCAGTCTTTCATGCACGCCACGTTCTTCACGTCGGGCTTGCCGTTGACCTTCCACAGACCGTCGAACTGCACCATGCCATTGCGGTTGGGCATGCGCTTCTGAACGTCAGCAATGTTCTGGTCACTCAGCACATAGTCGGCGGGCACCACCTCGGCCAGGTTCAGCAGGTAGGCCAGTACGCCGTAGACCTCGTCGGTCTTCAGGCTCTTTGGCGCGTTCCAGGGCATGGCGCGGTTGATGTAGTCCCACAGGGTGGACACGGTGGCCACCTTCATGATGGTGGTGCGCTGCGGGAAGCCGGAGCCCATCTCCAGGTTCTTCACTCGGCCACGCTCGATGTCAGCCTTGGTGGTGCCGCCAATGATGGGGGTGAAGACTTCGTTGGATTCACCGAAATCACCGTGGCAGGACGCGCAGCGCGACACCCACACTTCTTCACCCATGGGAACGGAACCCGCGCCCTTGGGCAGGCCCTTGAAGTCGGGGCGGACGTCGATGTCCCAAGCTTTCACTTCCGCCGGGGTGGCATCGCGGCCAATGTCGTGCCAGGGCTTGCCCTGTGCATGCGCGGCGCCGATACCGGTGGCCAGCAGGGCGCTCAGCGCCAGGGTCTGGAGGGATTTCTGAAACATGCTTTTCATCAGTACACCTGCACGTTGGAGACTTCGCCGTTTTCCGACACGAGCCAGCTCTGGATGGCGTTGTTGTGGTAAATGGACCGGGTGCCACGCACGGCGCGCAGCTGGTTGATCTTGGGTTGCACGTAGCCGGTGCTGTCAACGGCGCGGCTTTGCAGCACGGCGGGCTTGCCGTCCCACACCCAGTCGATGTTGAAGCGGGTGAGCGCCTTGGGCAGCGCAGGGCCTTCGATGCGGGCGGTGCGCCAGTTGCGGCCGCCGTCCACGCTCACGTCCACGCGTTTGATGGGGCCGCGGCCAGACCAGGCCAGGCCGCTGATGTTGTAGTAGCCGCGGTCAAGCAGCGTCTGGCTGCCCGAAGGGGTGGTGATGACGCTCTTGCATTCCTGTATGCCGGTGTACTGGCGGTGGGTGCCGTCGGGCATCAGGTCGATGTAGTGCACCGCCTCGTCCTTGGCCGCCCAGCGCTGGTCGCCCACTTCGATGCGGCGCAGGTACTTCACCCAGCTCACGCCTTGCACGCCAGGCACCACCAGACGCAGCGGGTAGCCGTTTTCGGGGCGCAGCATCTCGCCGTTCATGGCCCAGGCCACGATCACGTCGTCCATGGCGCGCTCGATGTCGATGGTGCGGGTCATGGAAGAACCGTCACCACCTTCGGCCAGCACGTACTTGGCGTTCTTCTTGTCGTAGCCGCACATTTCCAGCAGGGTGGACAGCAGCACGCCTGTGAATTCGGAGCAGCTCACCATGCCGTGCGTGTACTGCACCGACGGCAGGGCCACGTTGCCCCACTCGGGCGCGGTGTTGGCGCCGCACTCGATGAAGTGGATGCGCGACACGCTGGGCAAGCGCATCAGGTCGTCCATGGTGAAGACGCGTTCGCGCTTGACCATGCCGTTGATCATGAGGCGGTGCTTGGAGGGGTCGATGTCCCACCAGCCCTGGTGGTGGCGCTCGAAGTGCAGACCGCTGGGCGTGATGATGCCGAACAGACCCTGCAGCGGCGTGAAGCTCACCGACGCCTGCGACACGCGGGTCAGGCCCGGGCTCTCGCGGCGCTGCAGGTTGGCTTCCCACTTGCTGGGCAAGCCATAGCCACGGGCCGCCACGGGCTGGCCCAGACCGGTGGTGTGCTCGGGCAGGTTGAGGATGGCATCTTCACCTTCGGCGGCCACGGCACGGGTGGCAGCAGCGGTGGCGGTCATGGCCCCCGCGCCCATGGCCAGCGCCTTGCCCATGAAGCTGCGGCGCGCCTTGCGGGCCTGCTCGATCAGCTCCGGGCTCAAGTGGTTCTCGGGCGCGGGGAGGACGCGCCCAATGACTTCGCTCAGGTCTTTAGACACTTGCTTTTTCCTTCTGTTTGACTGGGGAAACGGGTTGGGCAGAGGCGAACATCTCGTTGGCCGCATGGTTTGCGCCGAAACGCGTCAATTCGTCCATGCGAGACACCACCTGCACCGTCACGCTGCGGCACAGCTCAACGAACATCTGGTCCGCCACGCGGTAGAAAATCTGCGTGCCCTCGCGGCGGCGCGAAAGCAGGCCCGCCTGGTACATCAGCCCCAGGTGGCGCGAAACGTTCGCCTGCGCCATGCCGGTGGCCTTGATGATGTCGTTGACGCACTTTTCCTCTTGGCAGATGGCATGCAGGATGCGCAATCGCGTGGGCTCGCCCAGCACGCCAAAGTAGCGTGCTACCGACTCGAACACCTGCTGCATGGTGTGCGAATCGAGTGCGAGAGAGGTGGGGCAGGAGCTCATGCCTCAACTATATGATTGATTGCTAATATACGGATTAGTGTAAACCCGTAGTCCTTCGCTTTTCTGACAGGAGGAAAAAAAAGAGCGCCTCAGCGCTCTGTCAGGCGGCCCTGCTGCATGTGCAGGACGCGGTCGCACCGCTGGGCCAGGTCTTGGTCGTGGGTCACCAGCACAAAGGCGGTGCCTTGCTCACGGGCCAATGTCAGCATCAGCTCGAACACAGTGTCGGCAGTGCTGCGGTCCAGGTTGCCGGTGGGTTCGTCGGCCAGCACGCAGGCAGGCTTCGTGACCAGCGCGCGGGCAATGGCCACGCGCTGGCGTTCGCCGCCGGACAGTTCCGCCGGGCGGTGCAGCAGGCGCTGCCCCAAACCCACACGCTCCAGGCAGGCGGCGGCCTCTCGCGCCGCCTCATCGCGCGGCAAGCGGCGTATCCACAAGGGCATGGCCACGTTGTCTTGCGCGCTGAATTCCGGCAGCAGGTGGTGGAACTGGTACACAAAACCCAGGTGGCGGTTGCGCATCACACCCTGCTGCGCGGGCGCCAGGCGCTGCAGGGGCTCGCCCTGCAGCAGCACCTCGCCTGCGGTGGGGGCATCCAGCCCGCCCAGCAAGTGCAGCAGCGTGCTCTTGCCCGACCCCGACGCGCCCACGATGGCCACCGTTTCACCTGCGTACACCTGCAGGTCCACGCCCTGCAACACCGTCACGTCAATGCGCCCTTCGTGGAATCGCTTGACCAGCCCGGTGGCCGCCAGCACCGGGCGTTTGTTCACGTCATTCATAGCGCAACGCCTCCGCCGGGTTCACGCGGCTGGCGCGCCAGCTCGGGTACAGCGTGGCCACGAACGCCAACACCAGGGAAATCAAGGCAATGGGCACGATGTCGCCACGCTGCGGGTCGCTGGGCATGCGGCTGATGAGGTAGATGTCTTGCGGCAAAAAGCTTGCGCCCAGCAGGCGCTCCAGTGCAGGCACGATGGTGTCGATGTTGAACGCCACGCCCAGGCCGAGCAACAGCCCCACCCCGGTGCCGATGACGCCCACCATGGCCCCCTGCACCACGAAAACGCCCATGATGCTGCGTGGGCTGGCCCCCAGCGTGCGCAGGATGGCGATGTCGGCGCGCTTGTCGGTCACCGTCATCACCAGGGTGGACACCAGGTTGAACGCCGCCACCGCCACGATGAGCGTGAGGATGATGAACATCATGCGTTTTTCCAGCTGCACGGCGGCAAACCAGGTGCGGTTCTGGCGCGTCCAGTCGCTGATGAGCAAGTCACCGCTGAGCGTTCCCGCCAGCTGCAGCGCCACGTCGCGCGCGGCGTGCAGATCGCGGATCTTCACGCGAACGCCGGTGGGGCCTTCCAGGCGGAAGATGCGCGCCGCATCCTCCTGGTGCACGAAGGCCAGCGTGGAGTCGTATTCGTAGTGGCCGGAATCAAAGACCCCCACCACGGTCATCTGCCGCAAGCGTGGCACCACACCCGCTGGCGTGAGCTGCCCGCTGGGGGCGATGAGTGTGACCGCGTCGCCCTGCGACACGCCCAGGCTGCGCGCCAGCGCACCGCCCAGCACCACGCCGTACTGCCCGGGCTGCAAACGCGGCAGCACGGTCTGCGCCAAATCGGCCGCCAGGTTGGTGACCTGCGGCTCCAGCGCCGGGTCGATGCCCCGGATGAGCGCGCCCTTCATATCCTCGCCCCTCGCCAGCAGGCCCTGGGCAGCAATGAAGGGGGCAGCGCCCACCACCTCGGGGTTGGCCTTCACCTCGCGCAGGGTGAGCGCGGGGTCGGGCAGCGCCTCACCATTGGGCGCGAACACTTCGATGTGCGACAGCACGCCCAGCATGCGGTCGCGCACCTCCTTCTGGAAGCCGTTCATCACGCTCAGCACAATGATGAGCGCGGCCACGCCCAGCGAAATGCCCAGCATGGACACGCCGCTGATGAAGGAAATGAAGCCGTTGCGCCGGGTGGCGCGGCCAGCGCGGGTATAGCGCCAGCCGAGTAGGAATTCGTAGGGGATTTGCATCGATAGGGGCTCGTCCAACCCTGGATTGTGGCATCCCCGACAATCGGGGCATGTCCCCCCACCTGATCGTCCCCTTTGCCGCCGCCAGCGGCGACGCCTGCCACGCCATCCTGCCCAAGCTGGAACTGCCCCACCTGCAACGCCTGCTGCAACGCTGGCACCCGGCTGGCGACGACCGGGGCGACGATTACAGCCTGAGCACACCACACGAACGCGCCCTGGCCCGCACCTTGGGCTGGCCGGAACTGCCCGATGGCGCCCTGCCCTGGGCCGCCTGGGAATCCGGTGTCAGCGGCGTGGCCAGCGCCTGGTTCACGCCCTGCCATTGGAGCGTGGGCATGGAACAGGTGACCCTGCTGCCCACTGGCGAACTGGACCTGCGAGAGGACGAATCCCGCGCGCTGCTGGAAGCGCTGCGCCCTTTCTGCGCAGAAGACGGCATTACCCTGACGTATGAAGCCCCTGACCGCTGGCTGGCCACTGGCGAATGGTTTGAGCAGCAGCCCTGCGCCAGCCTGGACCGCGTGGCCCACCGCCGCGTGGACGCCTGGCTACCCCGCGACGGCCGTGTGCTGCGCCTGCAGAACGAAGCGCAAATGCTGTTCTACACGCACCCCGTGAACGACGCGCGCACAGCGCGCGGTGTGCCCGCCGTGAACGGCTTCTGGCTGAGTGGCACCGGCACTTGGCAGTCGGGCTGGTCTGCCGCCGAACCAGCCCCCCTGGTGCCGCAAGGCCTGCGCCACGCCGCCCTGCGCGGCGACTGGGCGGCCTGGCAAAAGGCCTGGGCTGTGCTGGACGCAACGGAAATCAACAAATGGCTGGAGCGCGCCGAACGCGGCGAGGCGCTGCAGCTGACCCTGTGCGGCGAACACAGCAGCCGCACCTGGCAAAGCACGGCCCCCCCCGACGCGCCCCGCCCCGGCTGGACGCAGCGCCTGCTGAGCAAGCTGCGCCCTGCCGCCGCACCGCGCGTACAAGACGCCCTGAAAGACCTATGAAGCTGATCCCCCGCGACGCCCCACCGCGTGCCGTCTGGGCGCTGGAGCAGGCGGGCATTCACCCCCTGCTGGCCCGCCTGTACGCCGCACGTGGCGTGCAACACCCCGACGAACTGGACGACGCCCTCACGCGCCTGCTGCCACCAGCACAGATGAAAGGCACCACCGACGCCGCGCGCCTTCTGGCCGACGCCATGGCGGCGGGTCTGCGCATCTGCATCGTGGCCGACTACGACTGCGACGGTGCCACCGCCTGCGCCGTGGGCCTGCGCGGCCTGCGCATGCTGGGCCAGCCGCTGGGGTTTGACCGCATCGACTACCTCGTACCCGACCGTGTGGCCGACGGCTACGGCCTCACCCCATCCATCGCAGATCGCGTGAAGGCACGCGGGGCGGACGTGCTCGTCACCGTGGACAACGGCATTGCCAGCGTGGACGGCGTGGCTCACGCCCGCGCACTGGGCCTGCAGGTGCTGGTGACGGACCACCACCTGCCCGCCGTCATCAATGGCCAAGTGCAACTGCCGCAGGACTGCGTGATCGTCAACCCCAACCAGCCTGGCTGCCCGTTTGAGAGCAAGGCCATGGCGGGCGTGGGCGTGATGTTCTACGTGTTGCTGGCCCTGCGTGCAGAGTTGCGCGCACGTGGGGCATTCGACGCGTCCACACAACCGCGCATCGATGCCCTGCTGCCCCTGGTGGCCCTGGGCACAGTGGCCGACGTGGTGCGCCTGGACGCGCACAACCGCCGCCTGGTGGCGCAAGGTCTGCGGCGCATCCGTGCGGGCGCCATGCCTGCGGGCATGGCCGCACTGTTCCAGGTCGCCGCACGCCGCCCGGAGGCAGCCAGCAGCTTCGACCTGGGCTTTGCGCTGGGCCCGCGCCTCAACGCCGCCGGGCGGCTGAGCGACATGACCCTGGGCATCGAATGCCTGTGCACCGACGACGCCAGCCGCGCACAGGAGCTGGCGCAGGCGCTGGACGGCATCAACCGCGAACGCAAGACGCTGGAAGGCGACATGCGCGAGCAGGCCCTGCAGCTGGCCGAACAGCTGTGGGACGAAGCGGACACCCCGCCCTCGGCCCTGTGCCTGTTCGACCCCGACTTCCATGAAGGTGTGGTCGGCATCGTCGCCGCGCGCCTGAAGGACAAGCTGCACCGCCCCACCTTTGTGTTCGCAGCCAGCCAGGCCGAAGGCAAGGGCCACGAACTCAAGGGGTCTGGCCGCTCCATCCCCGGTTTCCATCTGCGCGACGCGCTGGACCTGATCGCCAAACGCCACCCCGGCGTGCTGCTGCGCTTTGGCGGGCACGCCGCCGCCGCAGGCTGCACCATTGCCGAAGAACACCTGGACACTTTTGAGCAAGCCCTGCAGCAGGTGGCCGCCGAATGGCTGGACGAAGCCACCCTGCAGCGCCGCCTGGAAACCGACGGGCGGCTGGACCCGCAGTACCGCCGCGTGGACCTAGTGGACACGCTGCAGCGCCAAGTGTGGGGCCAGGGTTTCGCACCACCTGTGTTCTGCGAGGAAGTGGACGTCATCTCGCAACGGCTGGTGGGGCAGAAGCACCTGTCGCTGCGGCTGCGCCACGCGGGGGAACTGGTGGACGGCATCTGGTTCGGCCATGTGGACCCCCTGCCCGCCCGCGTGAAGCTGGCCTTCCGGCTGGACGCCGACGAGTGGCAAGGCCAGCGCCGCCTGCGCTTTCTGGTGGAAGGCGCGGAGCTTTGAACACCCCCAGCCCTGCGGCAGCGCAAGCCCCCCGGGCGTGGCGGCCCATGGCGGTGCCCGAAGGCGTTGCACTGGTTTACGCCGACGACGCGCTGCTGGTGTTCGACAAGCCCGCCGGCTTGCTTTCCGTGCCCGGCCGTGGCCCCGAGAACGCCGACTGCCTGAGCGCCCGCGCCCAGGCCCTGTGGCCTGACGCGCTGGTGGTGCACCGGCTGGACATGGGCACCTCGGGCCTGCTGGTGATGGCGCGCGGGCTGAAGGCGCAACGCACGCTTAGCCACGCCTTCGCGCAGCGGCAGGTGCACAAACGCTACGTGGCTGTGGTGGCGGGTACACCCCAGCCCACGCAACCCGATGATGAAGGCTGGAGCGAGATCGACCTGCCCCTGATCGTGGACTGGCCCAACCGCCCCAAGAGCAAGGTGGACTTCACGCTGGGCAAGCCCAGCCGCACACGTTGGCGCCTCCACCCCGCCCCGGCCAACGCAAGCATTCCAGCCAAGCGGCTGGAGCTGGAACCCGTCACCGGCCGTTCGCACCAGTTGCGCGTGCACCTGCAGGCCATGGGCCACCCCATCCTGGGGGATGAGCTTTACGCAGACGACACCGCGCTCGCCGCCGCGCCGCGCCTGCTGCTGCACGCCTGTTTACTGGACCTGCCCCACCCCGTCAGCGGCGAACGCATGCAGTTCAACTGCCCTGCGCCTTTTTGAGGCTTGGCGCCCGAGCCAGGCGGAATCAGCCCAGCAGTTCCTGTATTTGTGGCACGGCCTGTTCGGCGGCGCGCCGCCCTTCGGTGATGGCCGCCGCACCCCGGTGGTAATCCATCGCGGCAATGTCCGACAGGCGCGGGCGAATCACCACGTCCGCAGGCTCGCCCGCCAGGCGGCTTTGCGTGATGCGCACCTGCATGATGTTGAGACTCGTGGACAGCACATCCAGCATGGAAGGCGCGTCTGCCTGTTCCGCCTGACCATTGCCCAGCCAGTTGCGCCACTGAAAGCGCCCCAGAATCGCATCCACCACGCCCTTGCCTTCCTTGGGCGCGGCGGGTGGCTTCATGCGGCCAGACACACGGTTGCGTCGCCCCAGCAATTGCCAGTTCAGGTCCACCGCGATTACGAAATCCGCCCCCATGGCCCGGCACAGGGAGACGGGCACCGGGTTCACCAAACCGCCGTCCACCAGCAACTGGCCATCACGCTGCGCGGGGGTGAACAAACCCGGCAAGGCCACCGATGCACGCACTGCGTCGATCACCGGGCCTTCGCGCAGCCATATCTCTCGGCCAGTGGACAGTTCGGTCGCCACACAGCCATAGGGTTTGGCCAGTGACTCAATACCCGCATCCGCAAAACGCGCGCGGAAAAAATCGACCAGCTTGCTGCCTTCCACCAGGCCCCCGCCCATCTTGAAGTCCAGCAGACCGATCACCTGCTGCCAGGTAAGGGCCTTGACCCAGGGCTCCAGCCGGTCCAGCTCACCGGCGGCGTAAGCGGCCCCCACCAGCGAGCCGATGGAGGTGCCGCACACGATGTCAGGCGAAATACCCGCTGCCTCCAGCGCGCGGATCACCCCGATGTGCGCCCAACCGCGCGCCGAGCCGCTGCCCAGCGCCAGGCCGATGCGGGGACGTTGCGGCTGGCTCGCCACGGGGTGCCTAGTGCGCGCCTCAGATCAGCGGCACACCCGTCTTGCTCTGGATGAACTCGCGCGTCACGCCGTCGGCCAGCTCCACGAGCTTCAAGCCTTCGGGCGTCACGTCCATCACGCCCAGGTCGGTGATGATGCGGTCCACCACGCCCTTGCCAGTGAGCGGCAGGGTGCACTCGGGCAGGATCTTCAGGTCCTCGGTGCCGTCCTTCTTCTTGGCCACGTGCTCCATCAGCACGATCACGCGTTTTACGCCTGCCACCAGGTCCATCGCGCCGCCCATGCCCTTGACCATCTTGCCCGGGATCATCCAGTTGGCCAGGTCACCCTTGTGCGTGACCTGCATGGCGCCCAGGATGGACAGGTTGATCTTGCCGCCACGGATCATGGCGAAAGACTGGTCGGAGCCGAAGATGGACGAGCCTTTGATGGTCGTCACTGTCTGCTTGCCAGCGTTGATCAGGTCGGCATCCACCTCGTCCTCGTAGGGGAAGGGGCCGATGCCCAGCATGCCGTTCTCGCTCTGCAGCCACACCTCGATGTGGTCGGGCACATGGTTGGCCACGAGCGTGGGAATGCCGATGCCGAGGTTCACGTAGAAGCCGTCTTCCAGCTCTTTCGCCGCGCGCGCGGCCATCTGGTCTTGGGTCCAGGGCATGTCTGTTCTCCTGATCAAACTTTGCGGTCGCGGGTGGTGCGCTTCTCGATGCGCTTCTCGGGGGTGGGGTTGTGCACGATGCGGTGCACGTAGATGCCGGGCAGGTGCACGTCGTCCGGTGCAATCTCGCCCGTGGCCACGATGCGCTCGACTTCCACGATGCAGATCTTGCCCGCCGTGGCGGCTGCCGGGTTGAAGTTGCGCGCCGTCAGGTTGAAACGCAGGTTGCCCGAGCGGTCGGCCACGTCGGCCTTGATCAGCGCCACGTCGGGGAACAGGGCGTGCTCCATCACGTAGGTTTCGCCGTTGAACTCGCGCAGCTCTTTACCTTCAGCCACCAGCGTGCCCACACCGGTCTTGGTGAAGAAGGCGGGAATGCCCGCGCCGCCAGCGCGCAGCTTCTCGGCCAGCGTGCCCTGGGGCGTGAATTCCAGCTCCAACTCGCCCGCCAGGTACTGGCGCTCGAACTCCTTGTTCTCGCCCACGTAGCTGGAGATCATCTTCTTGATCTGGCGCGTCTCCAGCAGCTTGCCCAGGCCGAAGCCGTCGACACCCGCGTTGTTGGAGATGGCGGTCAGGTTCTTCACGCCGCTGTCGCGCAGCGCGTCGATCAGCGCCTCGGGGATGCCGCACAGGCCAAAGCCGCCCACGGCGATGAGTTGCCCGTCGGCCACCACGCCCTTGAGGGCTTCGGCCGCGCTGGGGTACACCTTGTTCATGCTTGCACGCTCCTGTCTGAAGGTGGAAAGGTAAAACCGTACGATACTACGTAATGGCATACGTAGTTTTGCCTAAAGGCCAACCCCTAGCCCACCCCTGCGCCACATGGACACCGACTACCGCCTGGCCTTCGATCTGGCCCCCGTGGGGCTGGTGCTGTCGCGCCACCGCACCATGGTGGACTGCAACCAGGCCGTGTGCGACATGTTCGGCGCCAGCCGCGACCAGCTGGTCGGTCAGTCCTTCCAGATCCTCTACCCCAGCGCCGACGAGTACGAACGCATTGGCGAACGCATCGCGCCCATCCTCAACGCCAAGGGCCACTACTCCGACGAACGTGTGATGAAGCGCGTGGACGGCCGCTTCAAGGGCGAGCTGTTCTGGTGCCACGTGACCGGCCGCGCGCTGGACCGCAAAGACCCGCACGCAGCGGGCATCTGGAGCTTCGAGGACCTCAGCTCGCGCCGCCCCGTCAAGGCCGAACTCACGGCTCGCGAACGCGAGGTAGCCGCCCTGGTCACCAAGGGCCTCACGGCCAAGGAAATCGGGAAGGCGCTGGGCATCAGCCCGCGCACGGTGGAAATCTACCGCGCCCGGCTGATGCGCAAGTACCAGGCCAGCAGCGCGGCCGACCTCATACAACGCCTCATCGCTGGCTGAATCCGCTGGCCATGCCAACAAGGAGACCGGACATGCCCCCCACCCTGGAAGACCTGCTGGCACGCATCAAGGACCTGGAGAACCAGGTGGACGACGAATACGCCCGCCTGCGCGCCGCGTTCGAGGAGCGCCGCAACGCACTGGCCGGGCGCTTCCTGGAACTGCAACGCCGCCAGAAGGTGGGGCTGTGGCGCTACCTGCGCGGTGCCCGGCTGGCCGTGTTGCTCACCGCTCCCATCATCTACAGTGGCTGGGTGGCCTTCCTGCTGCTGGATTTGTTCGTCAGCGTGTACCAGGCGGTGTGCTTCCCCATCTACGGCATACCCAAGGTACGCCGGGCAGACTACCTGGTGTTCGACCGTGGCGACCTGCCCTACCTGAACATCATCGAAAAATTCAACTGCTTCTACTGCTCCTACGGCAACGGCGTGGTGGCCTTTGCCCGCGAGGTGGCCGCCCGCACCGAGCAGTACTGGTGCCCCATCAAGCACGCGAGGCGGCTGCATGGCGCACATGAACATTACCCGCGCTTCTTCGAGCACGGCGACGCCGAGGCCTTCCGCCAGGGGCTGGAGCGGCTGCGCCAGCAGTACGGGCCGCCAAAACCACCCGCTGGCGGGCAAGGCTGACAAGCGCCAGCGGGCGGGCCTCAGCCCTTCGGGCCGTCCACCACCTCCGCCGCCGTGCGGAACGCCTCCACCGCCGTTGGCAGGCCGCAGTAGATGCTGGCGTGCAGCAGCACTTCCTGGATCTCCTGCGGGGTGGCGCCGTTGTTCAGCGCGCCACGCACATGCCCCTTGAGCTCATGCTGCTTGCCCATGGCCGTCAGCAAGGCCACGGTGACCAGACTGCGGGTCTTCAAATCCAGCCCAGGGCGCTGCCACACGTCGCCCCACGCATTGCGGGTGATGTACTGCTGCAGCGGTGCGGTGAACTCGGTGAGCCCGCTGAAGGCACGTTCCACGAAGTCCTCGCCCATCACCTGCTTGCGCATGGCCAGGCCCTTGTCGAAATCCTTCTCTCCGGTGGTGCTCATGGTGTGTTCTCCTGCGGGAAGTTGGTTTTGCGAGAGCATACCCGGCTTGTCCACGCAGCCTGTGGTCGAAGCTGTGGACAAACACGTGGACAATCACGCAAGGCCGCGCCAGCATTGGTTTTCTGGGGCGTGCTCAAAATTCAAGCAACCCAGCCTTTTCGCCCTTGAGACGCATTGCCCACCTGGACATGGACGCCTTCTACGCGTCCGTCGAGCTGCTGCGCTACCCGCAGCTGCGTGGCCTGCCCGTGCTCATCGGCGGGCGCCGCCGCCCGCAGGACGAACACCTCCTGCACCCGGGTGACGGCCGCGCGCTGGCCGAGCTGCCGCTCGACGCCTTTGCACGCGTGAAGGACTATGTTGGGCGCGGTGTCATCACCACCGCCACCTACGCGGCGCGGGCGTTCGGCGTGGGCTCTGCCATGGGTCTGATGAAGGCCGCGCGCCTTTGCCCAGACGCCATCCTGCTGCCGGTGGACTTCGATGAGTACCGGCGTTACTCCCGCATGTTCAAGAAGGTGATCACCGAACTGGCGCCGGTGATGGAGGACCGGGGCGTGGACGAGGTCTACATCGACTTCACCGACGCGCCCGGCGGCCAGCGCGAGGGGGGGCGGGTGCTGGCACGCCTCATCCAAAAAAGCATCTTCGACGCCACCGGTCTGACCTGTTCCATAGGCGTGGCACCGAACAAGCTGCTGGCCAAGATGGCCAGCGAGTTCAACAAGCCCAACGGCATCTCCATCGTATTTGATAGCGACCTGGAAGGCCTGATCTGGCCCCTGCCCTGCCGCAAGATCAACGGCATAGGCCCGCAAACCGACCGCAAGCTCACAGAGCAAGGTATCCACACCATAGGTGAGCTGGCACAGCAACCCTTGCCCAAGCTGGTGGAACTGTTCGGTAACAGCCATGGCCGCTGGCTGCATGAGGCCGCCTGGGGCCGCGACGAACGCGCCGTGCAAACTCACAGCGAACCCGTTAGCATGAGCCGCGAAACCACCTTTGAGCGCGACATGCACGCCCGGCGCGACCGGCAGGCACTTGGTGAGGTGTTCACCCGCCTGTGCGAACAGGTGGCTGCCGACCTGCAACGCAAGGGCTACGTAGCCCGGGCGGTGGCCGTCAAGCTCAGGTACGACAACTTCAAGATCGTCACGAGACACCAGAAACTCGACCACGCCGTGAACGACGCAGCCACCTTGCGGCATGGCGCCGGTCTGGCGCTCAAACGCGCACCGCTGGACCGCCCGCTGCGCCTGTTGGGCGTTCGAGCGGATGGACTTTCACGTCCTGACACCCCGGAAAAAACCGGTGCTTCCAACCGCTTACTGCCAGATACACCCCGACAGGGCAAGCTATTCTGATCAATCAAAACAAAATCATCAAATTGATAGTGTTTCGAGCAAAAATCAAAATTGTTATTGCATAGAATCTCCACACAACTTCACAGGCATTTGTCACGCAGGCCGTCGTATGGGACCATTGCACACCGCCTCGCCTGTCAGAAACACACCAATCAACGCCCGGCCATGAGCGCCGCTGCACAGGAGACGCCATGAAACTCAACCTGCCCGTGACCCAGCAGGAGTACGACTACCCTGGGGCCGAGATGCTGGTGTCCACCACCGACACCAAGGGCTACATCACCCACTGCAACCAGGCCTTCATCAAGGTCAGCGGCTATTCGCATGATGAGTTGCTGGGACAGAACCACAACCTCATCCGCCACCCCGACATGCCGCCAGAGGGCTTCAAAGACCTCTGGGCCACCATTGGCCGGGGTCTGCCCTGGACCGGGCTGGTGAAGAACCGCCGCAAGAACGGCGACCATTACTGGGTCGTGGCCAACGTCACGCCCATCATGGAAAACGGCAAGCCGGTGGGTTACCTGTCGGTGCGCACCAAGCCTACGCGCGAGCAGATTCAGGCAGCCGATGCCCTGTACGCGCAGATCGGCCGCGAGCGCGAAAGCGGCCGCCACACCCTTACCTTGAACAGGGGCCAGGTGCGCCTGCTGGGCTGGCGCGGCTGGCTGCAGTCGCTGCGGCACTTGTCGTCCACCCAGCAGATGGGGCTGGGCATGCTGATCATCGTTGTGCTGGGCATGCTGCCCCTGCTGGCGCCTGCCTCGTTGAAGTCAGGCATGGCGGGCGTGGCCTTGCATCTGGTGGCCTTGCTGATAGGTGCAGGTGGTGTCATGGCGTGGTTCCACTCGCGCTTTGCGAAGGCCATCGACGAAGCGGACCGCTTCGCGCGCGACCTGGCAAGTTGCAACCTCAAGACCCAGGTCGACAACCATTTCCCCGACCCGATGGGCACGCTCATACGCAAGCTGCAACAGGTTCAGCTGAACCTGCGCGCCGTGATCGGCGACGTGCGTAGCGAGATCCACGGCTTCAGCCGCTCGGCCAAGGAGATTGCCGACGGCAGCATGGACCTGTCCGCTCGCACCGAATCGCAGGCCAGCAGCCTGGAGGAAACGGCCGCCTCCATGGAGGAACTGTCGAGCACCGTGAAGCAGACGGCCGACACCGCCGGGCGCGTCGCTCAGCAGACGCAGCACAGCGGAGAGGTGGCCGCACAAGGCCAGCAAGCCATCCGCGAGGTAGGTGCGTCCATGCAGGCCATCGAGACCTCGTCGCACAAGGTCAGCGAGATCATCTCGGTCATCGAAAGCATTGCGTTCCAGACCAACATCCTGGCGCTAAACGCAGCCGTGGAAGCCGCCCGTGCCGGTGAGCAGGGCCGGGGTTTTGCTGTGGTGGCTTCAGAGGTGCGCGCGCTGGCCCAGCGCAGCGCCAACGCCGCCAAGGAAATCCGCGACCTCATCAGCGATTCGGTGCAGCAGGTGAGCCAGGGTGCCCGCCAGATGCAGGACGCCGCCGCCACCATCGACGGTGTGGTGAGCGAGGTGGAAAAGGTGACCGAACTCGTGCTGCAGATCAACGCTGCCACGCACGAGCAGTCCCAGGGCATTGCTCAGGTGAACGAAGCGGTCACGCAGCTTGACAGCGTCACCCAGCAGAACGCCGCATTGGTGGAACAGTCCACCGCAGCAGCAGCCAACCTCAACCAGAGCACCCGCAGTGTGGAAGAGGCCGTGGGCGTGTTCCGCCTCTGAAAAACAAGCTTATTGCCGCGCCGTGCGCACGCTCGGCGGTGGCGTCTGCGGGTGGCTGGTGCGCCAGGGGTTGATGTCCAGCCCCCCACGGCGGGTGTAGCGCGCGTACACGCTCAGTTTGGTGGGGCGGCAACGCGTCCAAACGTCCATGAAGATGCGCTCCACGCACTGCTCATGGAATTCGTTGTGGTTGCGAAAGCTCACGATGTAGCGCAGCAGGCCCGCCTGATCGATGGGTGCGCCGCTGTAGGCGATGCGCACACTGCCCCAATCGGGCTGACCGGTCACCAGGCAGTTGCTCTTGAGCAGGTCGCTCACCAGCACCTCGTCCGCCACCGCCTGGCTGTGGTCGGCCTGCAGCCATTGCGGCGCAGGCTCGTAGTCGGTGCACTCCACGTCCAACCGGTCCAGGCTCAGACCGTCAAGCTCGTGCATCTTTTCCTGGCCGAACATGTCAGGCGTCAGCACGCGCACACCCACGGCGCCCTGGCGCTCGGCGCCGCGCCACACGGCTTCGCTCAGGTCCGCGCGCAGGCGGTCCTGTACGGCCTGTGCGTCGGCAAACACGGTGTTGTTGAAGCTGTTCAGGTAGAGCTTGAAGGACTTGCTCTCCACGATGTTGGGCGTTTCGCACGGCACGGTCACGTGGGCCAGGGCCACCTGGGGTTTGCCGCGCGGGTTGAGCCAGCTCAGTTCATAGGCCGTCCAAAAGTCGGCCCCCGTGAAGGGCACTGAACCCTGAAGGCCGATCTCAGCACGCTTGGGCGCACGCGGCAGGGGAAAGAGCAGCGACGGGTCGTACCGGTCCTTGTAGGCCGAGACCTTGCCCAACTCGGAATGCTCGGGCTGGTGCTGGCTGGGGTGCTGTGCAGGGTGCATGGACATCTCAAACAAATTCGCGTTCGCGCAGCCACTTGGTGGCCACCCATTTTTCGCCTTCCAGCACCGGCGCGCCGCCGTGCAGGGTGCGCGTGGCGGGGTGGGGCCGATCGTAGGCAAAATACACCGCGTTACCGCGTTGCGGCGCCACCTCCAGCCCCACATCCGGGAAGGTTGTGCCGCCGCCGCGCACGGGGTCATTCAGGTACATCACCACCGTGGCCACTCGCTGGCCGCCACGGCGCACAATGTTGGCGGTGCCGGGTTCGCTGGGGTCAAAGTAGTCGTAGTGGGGTTTGTACTCGGCGCCCGGGCGGTACTGCAGCACCTGCAAGCCCTCGCCGTTTTCCACCGGCCAGTTGAGCAACCGCGCAATGCGCGCCTCCACGCGGGCCACCACTTCGCTTTCCCCTCGGCGGAAGAACATGCCGTTGCTCGTGCGGTCGGCATTGAGCTCCTCGCCCCCGGTGACGGTTTGCACTGTGAGCGAACGCTGCATGCGCGGCCGTGCGGCATCAATCAGGGCATCGCATTCCTCGTCAGACAGAAACTGCCCAAACACCGCCATTCGCGGGCTTTGCATCTGCGCCAGCACTTGCACCACGCGGTCCCCCAGGTCCAGCAGCCGGGGCGAGCCGCGCAGGTCGGGCTGCGGCAGCACTGGCGTGAAACCCTGCACGGGCGACCGCTGCTGCAGGTGTTCGCTGAGCGTGGACTCCATGGCCTGCACCGCCACATCCTCGTGCCAACCCGCGTCGCGCATGGCCTTGAGCACGGCTTCCGGCGGGAAGCCTGCCGCGGCCTGCTCCACGATCCAGCGCTTGAGTTCGGGCGTGACGGCCTGGCTCATGCTTCAGGCCTTGGCATCCCGGCGGAACACCAGCCGGTCGGTTTCAGAAGCCGCTGGCACAAACTGGTAGCCCTCCAGGTCAAAACCCTTGAGCCCCTCCACCGTGCCAATGCGCTTGCTCACGGCGTAACGCACCATCAGCCCGCGCGCGCGCTTGGCCATGAAGCTGATGACCTTGTACTTGCCCGCCTTGAGTTCCTCGAACACGCAGGTCACCACACGGGGCTTCAGCGCCTTCTTGTCCACCGACTTGAAATACTCCTCGCTCGCCAGGTTGACGACCACGGGCGTCTTGTCGGCGGCAGCGCGCTGGTTCAAATAGTCGGCAATCTGCGTGCCCCAGAACTGGTACAGGTTCTTGCCCCGGGGTGTTTCCAGGCGCGTGTCCATTTCCAGCCGGTAGGGCTGCATCAGGTCGAGCGGGCGCAGCACGCCGTACAGGCCGCTCAATATGCACACGTGCTCCTGCACCCAGGCCAGGTCTTCTTCGCCCAGCGTGCGTGCGTCAAGCCCCTCGTACACATCGCCGTTGAAGGCCAGCACGGCCTGCTTGGCGTTCGCGGTGGTGAAAGTGGGCTGCCACGCCTGGTAACGAGCCACGTTCAGCCCGGCAAGCTGGTCGCTCAGGTCCATCAGCGTGGCAATGTCCTGTGGCGATTTTTTGCGCAATACGTCGATCAGCTCGCCGGCCTGCGGCACGAACAGCGGCTGCGTGTGGGTGGAAACGTGGGTGGGCGTCTCGTAGTCGAGTGCCTTGGCTGGAGACAATAGGAACAACATGCTCAACATCCTCTATCTCGACGATTATCTTGCAAGCGTGGACAAGCCCGCAGGGCTGCTGGTTCACCGCACCGGCCTGGACGCTGGCGAGACACGCTTTGCCCTGCAGATGCTGCGCGACCAGTTGGGGCGGCCCGTGTGGCCCGTGCACCGGTTGGACAAAGGCACCAGCGGCGTGCTGCTGTTTGCCCTGCAGGCCGAGGTGGCGCGCACGCTGGGCCAGGCCTTTGAGCAAGGCCACGCGCTGCGCAAAACCTACCATGCCGTGGTGCGCGGCTGGCCTGCTGACCAGGGCGAAATCGACCACCCGCTGCGCCGCATGCCTGACGACGCCCGCAACGGGCGCGACGAGGTGCAAGCCGCCCAGACCCTGTACCGGCGGCTGGCGCGGTACGAACTGCCGCTGGCCCAAGGCAATTTTCCAGCCACGCGGGCAGCACTCGTGGAACTGCAGCCGTTGACTGGCCGCCGCCACCAGTTGCGCAGGCACATGAAGCACATTGCCCACCCCATTCTGGGCGACGCCACGCATGGCAAAGGGCCGCTCAACCGGGCCGTGGCCAGCCACCTCGGCCTGCAACGGTTGTGGCTGCACGCAGCCCGCCTTGTGCTGACGCACCCTGTCACTGGCGAACCCTTCACCATCGAATCGCCCACCGGTCCCGAATGGGCTTTGTGGGACCCCTGGCGCGTGGACTGAAGGCTATTTCAGATCACCCGCCAGGCTGGCCAAGGTCTCGGGCGTGATCTGCACGTGCGCTGGGTAGTTGGTGTGGTCGCACCCCAGCTTCACCGCAGCACCGGCCTTGACCGCCGCGCACATCGCCGGGGTCAACTCAAAACGCAAGAAGTGCACAGCCGAGGTCTTGTCCTCGGTCTCGCGGTCCAGGTCTTCGTCGGCCATGGCGTAAACGCGTGCATGCCCCTCCACCTCCACGAACATGCGGTCCTCAATGCCAATCAGCCGCGCCAACTCGCGCTTACGCTCGTTGATGTCGGGGTACTCCAGCAGCATCGTGGCCTTCCAGTTGCTGCCATCTGGCACCAACGGGGCGTAGGCGTCAATCTCGTCCTGAATGCCCTCTTCCTCAAAGATCTTCTCAATGCGCAGCATCTCCTGTATCTGGTAGCGCATGCTCAGCTCGCTTTCGAACTGCACGCTCACGTGCTCGCCCAGGTACACCGTGCGCAGCTTGCGGTGGGCAATCACTTCAGGCTTGTGGGTCTTGCGCCACTTGCTGTAGGCCTCCAGCGTCATCAGGCTGTCGGGGGTGATCTTTCCGGTCAGTTGCATAACAGCATTCCCTTTCACTTCAATCCGTAGGCGGTACGCACCAGCGTCAAGGGGTGCGCCAGCGTTGGCGTGCCCAGCTGGTTGACTTCAAACCCCTGCGCAATGTGGTGGCCGCCAAGCGGGCAGTCTGAACTGATGTAGTCGGGCTTGGCGCCGTCCTTCATCTGCGACATGGCCTTGAACACCGGCTTGCCGATCTTCATGGCCATGGGGTGGTAGGCCTTCTTCACCCCAAAGGTCCCCGCGTGGCCCGAGCAACGCTCGATGGTATTGACAGTGGTGCCCGGCACCATCTTCAACATCTCCTCGGTCTTCTTGCCAATGTTCTGCACACGGCCGTGGCAGGGTATCTGGTAGCTCACGTTGCCCAGCGGCTGCGGGAACTCGGTCTTCAGCAGCCCGTCGCGCTTGCGCGCCATCAGGTATTCGAAAGGGTCCCACATCGCGTCCTTCACCAGCTGGGTGTCGGCGTCATCTGGGAACATCAGGGGCAGTTCCTGCTTGAACATCAGCGTGCAGCTGGGCACCGCGCTCAGAATGGCAAAGCCGTCCTTGGCGTAATTGGCCAGCACGGGAATGTTGGCCTCCTTGGCCGCCTGCACAGAATCCAGGTCGCCCAGCTCCAGCTTGGGCATGCCGCAGCAACGCTCCTTCTCCACCAGCACGTAGGGTATGTCGTTGTGCGCCAGTATCTTCAGCAGGTCGTGGCCAATGCCAGGCTCGTTGTAGTTGACGAAGCAGGTTGAAAAAATCACCACCTTGCCAGGGGTGCGTTCACCGTCCTTCACCTCGGTAGCCTGGGACTCGGCCGCACCCCAGCGAAAACGCCGGGTGGCCAGCTCGGGCAGCCAGGCGTCGCGGTGCACGCCCATGGCCTTTTCCATCAGGCCGCGCGCCACCTTCGTCTTGTTCACGGCGTTGGCCACCTGCACCACAACCGGAATCCCCGCGAAGGAGCCATGCACGTCGGTGGAGGCCAGGAATTTCTCCGCCGCCTTCACCTCACCCTTCTTGAACTTGATGGCCTTGGCCCGCAGCATGGTGTGCGGGAAGTCCAGGTTCCATTCATGCGGCGGCGTGTACGGGCATTTGGTCATGTAACACAGGTCGCACATGTAGCACTGGTCCACCACCTTCCAGTAGTCCTTCTTGTCCACGCCGTCCACTTCCATGGTGGAGCTTTCGTCCACCAGGTCGAACAGCGTGGGAAAGGCACCGCACAGGCTCACACAACGGCGGCAGCCGTGGCAGATGTCGAAGATACGCTCCAGCTCCGTCAGGCACTTTTCCTCGTCATGAAAGTCCGGATTCTTCCAATCCAGAGCATGCCGGGTGGGGGCCTCCAGGTTGCCTTCTCGTGCCATGTTGTTCTCCTCTTTCGGTGGGGTCGTCTGGCCTTGCGCTTCTGTTGAACGCTGGGCGAAGGGTGCTGCACACAAGAATGCGCGGGCAACACCCAACGCTCAACCCTCAAAGGGTTGAGACACATTCAGAAAATGCGGCTCAGTCCGCCAGTTCGGCCAGGGCCTTGGCGTAGCGGTTGGCGTGAGAGCGCTCAGCCTTGGCCAAGGTCTCGAACCAGTCGGCGATCTCGTCAAATCCCTCTTCGCGGGCAGTCTTGGCCATACCCGGGTACATATCGGTGTACTCGTGGGTTTCGCCAGCAATCGCAGACTCCAGGTTCTGGCGGGTAGAGCCGATCGGCATGCCGGTGGCGGGGTCGCCGGACGCCTCCAGAAACTCCAGGTGGCCGTGAGCGTGGCCGGTTTCACCTTCAGCGGTGGAGCGGAACAGGGCTGCCACGTCGTTCTGGCCTTCCACGTCGGCCTTGTTCGCGAAGTACAGGTAACGGCGGTTCGCCTGGGATTCGCCCGCGAAGGCGTCTTTCAGACACTGCTCGGTTTTGGAACCTTTCAGTTGAGGCATGGTGGTCTCCTGTTTGAAGTAGAAGGAAATGCCGCCGGTCACACGAACCTGCCTGGCCCGTCTCCGGCCGACAGCGCAACCATATCCCCATCGAAGCGCGATGTCTAATAGGCCGCGCCTATGTTGTGGATTGATGGGGGCTATGTGACTGGGCCTCAAACTGCGCACGATTGCGCCTCCCCGTAAAATCTTCAGCTTTTGCGCTCCTGCATTCCCAGCTTCCCATACTAGCCATGACCGACACCGTCGCCCAGCCCGGCCTTCAGGCCCTGTCCAAGTCCTTCGAGCCTGCGGCCATTGAGCGCCAGTGGGGCCCCGAATGGGAGAAGCGCGGCTATGGCGTGGCCGGCTTCCGTGGCACGGGCACCGCCCAAGCGGGCGCACCCTCCTTCGCCATCCAGTTGCCGCCGCCCAACGTCACGGGCACGCTGCATATGGGCCACGCCTTCAACCAGACCATCATGGACAGTCTCACCCGCTACCACCGCATGATGGGCTTCAACACCGTTTGGGTGCCGGGCACAGACCACGCGGGTATTGCCACGCAGATCGTGGTGGAGCGACAGCTGCAGGGTCAGGGCATCAGCCGCCACGACATGGGCCCAACGCCCGAAGAAGCGCGCAAGAACTTCGTGGCCAAGGTTTGGGAGTGGAAGGAGCAGTCCGGCAACACCATCACTACGCAAATGCGCCGCATGGGCGACAGCGTGGACTGGAGCCGCGAGTACTTCACCATGGACGACAAGCTGTCCAAGGTGGTGACCGAAACCTTCGTCAAGCTCTACCAGCAAGGCCTCATCTACCGTGGCAAGCGCCTGGTCAACTGGGACCCGGTGCTCAAGACCGCCGTGTCTGACCTGGAAGTGGAAAGCGAAGAAGAAGACGGCTCGCTCTGGCACATTGCCTACCCCCTGGCCAACGGTGAAGGCCAGCTGGTGGTGGCCACCACCCGCCCAGAAACGCTGCTGGGTGACGTGGCCGTGATGGTTCACCCCGAGGACGAACGCTACGCGCACCTCATCGGCCAGTACGTGAGGTTGCCGCTGTGCGACCGCGAGATCCCCGTGATCGCCGACGCCTACGTGGACCGCGAGTTCGGCACCGGCGTGGTCAAGGTCACCCCCGCGCACGACGCCAACGACTACGCCGTCGGCCAGCGCCACCAGTTGCCCATCATCGGCGTGCTGGCGCTCGACGCCACCATCAACGACAACGCCCCGGCCAAATACCGTGGTCTGGACCGCTTCGTTGCCCGCAAACAGATCGTGGCCGACCTCGAAGCCGCAGGCCTGCTGGTCGAAGTGAAGAAGCACAAGCTCATGGTGCCGCGCTGCGCGCGTACCGGCCAGGTGGTCGAGCCCATGCTGACCGACCAGTGGTTCGTGGCCATGAGCAAGGTCAGCGAGCAGGACCCCACGGGCAAGAGCATTGCCCAGAAGGCCATTGACGCCGTGGCCAGCGGCCAGGTCAGCTTTGTGCCCGAAAACTGGGTCAACACCTACAACCAGTGGATGAACAACATCCAGGACTGGTGCATTTCCCGCCAGTTGTGGTGGGGCCACCAGATCCCCGCCTGGTACGACATTGAAGGCAACGTCTATGTGGCGCGCGACGCCGAAGACGCACAGGCCCAGCTCCAGGCCTACGCCCAGCACCTGGGCGAATCCCAGCGCCAGCAGGTGCTGAGCGGTGGCCTCTCGCGCGACCCCGACGTGCTGGACACCTGGTACTCCAGTGCGCTGGTGCCCTTCTCCACCCTGGGCTGGCCCGAGTCCTTGCAAGACGGCTCCGCCACCAAGGACTACGACCTGTACCTGCCCAGCACCGTGCTGGTCACCGGCTACGACATCATCTTCTTCTGGGTCGCCCGGATGATCATGATGACCACGCACTTCACCGGCCGCGTGCCGTTCAAGCACGTGTACATCCACGGCCTGGTGCGCGACGCACAAGGCAAGAAGATGAGCAAGTCCGAAGGCAACGTGCTCGACCCGGTGGACCTGATCGACGGCATTGAACTGCCCCCGCTGCTGGACAAGCGCACCACCGGCCTGCGCAAGCCCGAAACCGCACCCCAGGTGCGCAAGGCCACCGAAAAGGAATTCCCCGAAGGCATTCCCGCCTACGGCGCCGACGCACTGCGCTTCACCTTTGCCGCGCTGGCCACGCTGGGCCGCTCGATCAACTTCGACAGCAAGCGCTGCGAGGGCTACCGCAACTTCTGCAACAAGCTCTGGAACGCCACACGCTTTGTGCTGATGAACTGCGAAGGCCAAGACTGCGGCCTGAGCGAACACACTGCCGACGCCTGCGTGCCCGGTGGCGGCTACCTGCACTTCAGCCAGGCCGACCGCTGGATCGTCTCGCGCCTGCAGCGCGTGGAAGCCGAGGTGGCCAAGGGCTTTGCCGAATACCGCCTGGACAACGTGGCCAACACCATCTACGAATTCGTCTGGAACGAGTTCTGCGACTGGTACCTCGAAATTGCCAAGGTGCAGATCAACACCGGCAACGCCGAGCAGCAGCGCGGCACCCGCCGCACGCTTATCCGCACGCTGGAAACCATCCTGCGCCTGGCACACCCCATCATCCCCTTCATCACCGAAGAGCTGTGGCAGAAGGTGGCCCCGGTGGCAGGCCGTGCAGGCGATTCGGTAAGCGTGGCGGCCTACCCCGTGAGCCAGCCCGAGCGCATCGACGAGCAGGCCGAAACCCACGTGGCCCAGCTCAAGGCCCTGGTGGATGCCTGCCGCAACCTGCGCGGTGAAATGAACGTATCACCCGCCCAACGCCTGCCGCTGTACGCGGTGGCGGGCAGCCCGGCCGGTGCCGCCTTCCTGCAAGACATTGCCCCCGTGCTGCAGGCCCTGGCCAAGCTGAGCGAGGTGAAGGTGTTTGCCGACGAGGCCAGCTGGAGCGCGGCCGCACAGGCTGCCCCCGTGGCCGTGGTGGGTGACGCACGCCTGTGCCTGTTCATGGAAATCGACGTGGCCGCCGAAAAGGCCCGCCTGGGCAAGGAAGTGGCCCGCCTTCAAGGCGAGATCGCCAAAGCCAATGGCAAGCTGTGCAACGAAGCCTTCGTGGCCAAGGCACCGCCTGCGGTGATTGAGCAGGAGAAGAAGCGCGTGGCCGAGTTCAGTGCCACGCTGGCGCGGTTGCAGGAACAGTTGCAACGCCTCGGGGTTTGATACCCGATACAAACCAGAAAGGCCGCTCAAGAGCGGCCTTTTTCGTGGACCGGGCTCAGCGGCGGCGCAGCACCGTCACGTAGTCCGGCCCGGTGGTGTCCTGCTCCACCAGTTCGTTGCCGGTCTGCTTGGCAAAGGCTTGGAAGTCGCGCACCGAACCGGTGTCGGTGGCAATCACTTTCAGGGTCTGGCCGCTGGTCATTTCCGCCAGGGCTTTCTTGGCTTTGAGGATGGGGAGCGGACAGTTCAGGCCGCGTGCGTCGAGTTCTCGGTCTACGTTCATGGTTCGGTTCCTGTTTGACGGCGCATTTTAAGGGGGGTGGGGTAATTTTGCTGCTCAGTTGGCAGACAGCTCCATGAAACGAGGCTCAATGCCCCGCGAACGCAACCAGTCGGCCAGCGCCCAGCCCGTTCCAGCGGGCCAGCAGATCACATCCTTGGGGTCAAACAGCTTGTATTCGGCCAGCTCGGGCGACAGGCGCACCTCGCCATGCGCCACAGCGTGGTAGGTGATGATCACCTGGTTCATGCGCTGGAAATCGTGCACGCCCACCAGCGCCAGCCGCTCCACAGTCAGGCCAGTTTCCTCCAATACCTCGCGGCGTATGCCCTCTTCAGGGCTTTCACCTGCCTCCATGAACCCGGTGATCAAGGCAAACATGCGCCGCGTCCATGCCGCGTTGCGCGCCAGCAGCACCTTGCCGTCCAGCTCCACAATCGCCGCCAGCACCGGCACCGGGTTGTTCCAGTGCGTCCATCCGCAGGCTGGGCAGCGCAGGCGCGTCTTGGGCCCGCCATCTTCGGGCAGTTCGATCTGAGCCAACGTCGTGGCGCAGGCAGGGCAGTAGCGCAGTTCGCTCACGGATGCTCGGCAGCGTCGGTCAGGCCGGGAACACACCAGTGGACAGGTAGCGGTCACCCCTGTCACACACCACAAACACGATGGTGGCGTTCTCCACCTGCTGCGCGATCTGCTGGGCCACCCAACAGGCGCCCGCCGCCGAAATGCCCGCAAAGATGCCCTCCTCGCGCGCCAGGCGTCGGCACATCTCCTCCGCGTCGGGCTGGCTCACATACACCAGCTCGTCCACGTGGGACGGGTCGTAGATCTTGGGCAGATATTCCTGCGGCCACTTGCGGATGCCCGGAATGCGCGAGCCTTCGCTTGGCTGCGCACCGATGATGCGGATGGCAGGGTTCTTTTCCTTGAGGAAGCGCGACACCCCGGTGATGGTGCCGGTGGTACCCATGGCGCTGACGAAATGGGTGATCTGCCCACCCGTCTGCTCCCAGATCTCGGGACCCGTGGTTTCGTAATGGATGCGCGGGTTGTCGGGATTGGCAAACTGGTCCAGCACGCGGCCCTTGCCGTCTTTCTGCATCTGCTCGGCCAGGTCGCGCGCGTACTCCATACCACCGCTCTTGGGGGTCAGGATCAACTCCGCGCCAAAGGCCTTCATGGTCTGAGCGCGCTCAATGCTCAGGTCCTCCGGCATGATCAACACCATGCGGTAACCCTTGATGGCCGCTGCCATGGCCAGCGCAATGCCGGTGTTGCCCGATGTGGCTTCAATCAGCGTGTCGCCCTGCTTGATCTCGCCGCGCTCCTCGGCACGCTGGATCATCGACAAGGCCGGACGGTCCTTCACCGACCCGGCGGGGTTGTTGCCCTCCAGCTTGCCCAGCACAACATTACCGCGGGCGCGGTTCGACTCGGCGCCAATGCGCTGCAGCGCCACCAGCGGCGTGTGGCCGATGGCGCCTTCAATGGTCTGGTAAACACGCGGGGTTGTGGGCTTGGTGCTGCGGCGTGCAGCGTTGCTGGATGCAGATTTCATGGATCGTTTTTTTCTAAGCGGCCGGAAGTGCCCCTTCACTGTGCCATAATTTCGGCTTACCCTGCAGCCGGAGTGGCGAAATTGGTAGACGCAGCAGATTCAAAATCTGCCGGTGCAAAACACCGTGCCGGTTCGAGTCCGGCCCCCGGCACCACGTTATAGAACTTGCAGGCACACACGAAATCAGGCTCTCCTTCAGAGAGCCTTTTTTCTTGCTTGTTGGCCCCACATCATTCCCGGTTTTTCGAGTCAAGCCCGACTCACGGGAAAATTCATGGCCAAACCCTCGCGCACCGTCGGGTAACGCAGCCGCAGGCGCAGTTCGTTCTTCATGCGGTCATTGCGCAAGCGGCGCGATTCGTTCATGAAGCTCAACACCATCAGCGACAGACGCTGCTCCGCCCCCTCTCGCGCAATCCGCTCCGGGCGTGGCAGGCCGTACAAGTCGGCAGCCAGATCAAAGTAGTCCCCCATCAGCAGCTCTGTGTCGTCGCTCACGTTAATGACGCGCTGCCCCCTGGGCCGCCACAGTGCGGCCACGCAGGCCCGCGCCAAATCGTCTGCATGGATGTGGTTGGTGAACACATCGTCCTCGGGCCGCAGCACGGGTGTGCCGCGCAGCAGGCGCTCGCGTGGCGTGCCCCCTTCACGGTCCGGCGCGTAGATGCCGGGAATGCGCAGCAAGGTCACGGGCACACCAAAGGCACGGCCATACCAGCGCAGGGTCTGTTCGGCGTCCACCCGGCGCAAGGCGCGTGGCGTGGTCGCGCTGGTGTCACGTGTTTCGCTCACCCACGCGCCGCCGCAGTCGCCATACACGCCCGAGGTAGATCCATACACCAGCGCCGCAGGCCGCCCACGTGTGGCCAGAGCGCGCGTCAGGGCGCGCGTACGGGGGTCCTGACGCCAATTTGCCAGGTTCTCGGTGGGTGGTGGCGCCAGATGCAGCACGCGCGTGGCCACACCGGCCAAGCGGCGCAGGCTGGCCGGATCGTCCAGGTTGCCCAGCAGCGGCGTAACGCCTGCCTGCCGCAGGCCTTGCACACGCTCGGGCGAAGAAGTCAACGCCAGCACACGTGCGCGTTTTCCCGCGCCCAACGCTCTGTGGCTGCGCATCCCCACGTCACCACATCCCACGATCAAGACCCGCTCGCGGCGGAACCGCGCGGGTAAAGCACCCATCCAGACCATGCGCTTCACCAAATTTGAGAAAATCCAACGTTTACGGAGCCAGAACGGCCCCGCACCGCAACACTCAGCAGTATGACATTCACCATCACCGTCCAGCCCAGCGGCCGCACCTTTACCTCCAACCCCGACGAAGCCATTCTGGCCGCAGGCATCCGCCAGGGCATTGGCCTGCCCTATGGCTGCAAGGACGGCGCCTGCGGCTCCTGCAAGTGCAAGAAGCTTGAAGGCACCGTGGTGCATGGCACCCACCAGACCAAAGCACTCAGCCCCGAAGAGGAGGCCGCCGGTTTCGTGCTGACCTGCTGCGCCACCGCCACCAGCGACGTGGTGCTGGAATCCAAACAAGTGACTGAAGCAGGTGCCTTCCCCATCAAGAAGATGCCGGTGCGCGTCAACAGCCTGGAACGCGCGTCCCACGACGTGATGATCCTCAAGCTCCAACTGCCCGCCAGCGACACCTTCCAGTACCACGCAGGCCAGTACGTCGAATTCATCCTGCGAGACGGCGCACGCCGCAGCTACTCCATGGCCACGGCCCCGCACCTGCAGGAAACCCAGCCGGGCATGGAACTGCACATCCGCCACATGCCGGGCGGCAAGTTCACCGACCACGTCTTCGGCGCCATGAAGGAAAAGGAAATCCTGCGCATCGAAGGCCCCTACGGCAGCTTCTTCCTGCGTGAAGAAAGCGAAAAGCCCATCGTCCTTCTGGCCTCCGGCACGGGCTTTGCGCCCATCAAGGCCCTGATCGAACACATGCAGCACAAGGGCATCACGCGCCCCGTCACGCTGTACTGGGGCGGCCGCCGCCCGGCCGACCTGTACCAGAACGCCTGGGTCGAGGCACAGTGCGCCGCCATGCCCAACCTGCGCTACGTGCCCGTGGTGTCCGACGCTCAGCCTGAAGACAACTGGACCGGCCGCACTGGCTTCGTCCACCAGGCCGTGCTGCAGGACTTCCCCGACCTGTCCGGCCACCAGGTGTACGCCTGCGGCGCGCCCATCGTCGTTGAATCCGCGCACCGCGACTACGTGGCCGCTGGCCTGCCCGACGAGGAGTTCTACGCAGACTCATTCACCTCGGAAAAAGACAAGCACCCGGCAGCCTGACAGCACCGCAAACACAACAAGGAGACGACACGATGCAACGCCGACAACTGATCCAGACTGGCCTGGCCCTCGCGGCCAGCGCAGCCACCTCGTGGGCGCACGCCCAGGCTGGCAAGGTAACGCGCATCATCGTGCCGTTCGCTGCGGGCGGGCCCATCGACGTCACGGCACGCATCCTGGCCGAGCAGGTTCGCGATCAGCTCGGCGGGCCCGTGATCATTGAAAACCGCCCGGGCGCCGGGGGAAACATTGGCATGGAGCTGACCGCCAAGGCCGCGCCCGACGGCCTGACGCTCGGCATTGCCACAACGGCATCGCATGCCATCAACCCCTGGTTGTTCAGCAAACTGCCCTACGACCCGGCGAAAGACTTCCAGCCCGTCACCCAGATGCTGCGTGTGCCTAACGTGCTCGTGGTCAATGCCGACACCGCGCAGCGGCTGGGCATACAGACACTGGCTGACTTGGTGAAATACGCCAAAGCCAACCCGGCCAAACTCAACTACGGCTCGGGAGGCAACGGCAGCGCCGGACACCTGGCAGGCGAGCTGTTCAAAAACCAGGCCGGTATTTTTGCCCTGCACATTCCCTACAACGGCGGCAACCCTGCCCAGGTGGCACTGCTGTCGGGTCAGGTGGACTTCAACTTCGACAACCTGGCCACCGCAGCCCCGAACATCCGCTCCGGCAAACTCAAGGCTCTGGCTGTGACCACAGCGCAACGCAGCCCTGCAATGCCAGACATTCCTACCGTGGCAGAGACCTACCCGGGCTTCGAGATCGACACCTGGTGGGGGCTGGTGGCGCCGGCAGGCACGCCAGGTGACGTGGTTGCACGCCTGAACCAGGTTTTCACGCAGGCCCTGCGCGCGCCAGAGGTGAAGAACCGCTTTGCCACCCTCATGGCAGAACCGGCTCCCACAACTCCGCAGGCCTTCGGCGCCTTCATGGAACGGGAACGCGCCAAATACCAGCGCGCAGTCAAGATCAGCGGCGCTACCGTAGGCTGACCGAAAAAGGCTCCTCGCGGAGCCTCACTCTTCCAGCAGACGCTTCACGTCAGAGGCCAGCCCTTCGGCCCCGCTGCCGTAGCGGTGGTACAGCCGCACGCGGCCTAGCGGGTCGTACACATAGCTGCCCGCCGAATGGTCCATCGTGTAGGAAGTAGGCGTCTTGCCGTCCACCTTCTTGTAGTAGACCTTGAAGGACTTGGCCACTTCCGGCAACTGGTCAGCCTCGGCGTACAGCGCCAGGAACGACGGGTCGAAGCTGGCCATGTACTCTCGCATGACCTCCGGCGTATCGCGCTCCGGGTCCACGCTCACGAACAGCCCCTGCAGCTTGTCCCCCTGGGGACCCAGCAGCGCCTTGGCCTGGGCCAGTTCGGTCATCGAGGTCGGGCAAACGTCCGGGCATTGCGTGTAACCGAAGAAGATCACCACCGCCTTGCCGCGAAAGTCTTCCAGTGTACGCTTCTGGCCGTTGTGGTCGGTCAGGCTGAAGCCCGTGGCGTAGTCCGCGCCGGTGATGTCGATACCCTGAAAGGGAGGTTTCTCGCTACAACCGCTGGCAAGCAGCGCGGCCAGTACCACGCCGCCCAGCAGGCCGCGCAAGGCGCCACGGCGACCCGATTCGCTGAAGGTGTTCATCAATCTCATGCCAGGTAGTGGTCCACCAGCATGGCCGCGAACAGCAGCGACAGGTGGATCAGGGAAAAGCGGAAAGTCTTGCGCGCAAGCTGGTCGGAATAATTGCGCCAGAGCGCGAAACCATAAGCACAGAAGCCCAGGTTGAGCAGCACCGCCGCCACCAGATAGAACCAGCCGTTCATGCGCATCACAAACGGCAGCAGGCACGCTGCGAACAGGATCAGCGTGTACAGAACAATCTGCAGCCGCGTGAACTCCGAACCGTGAGTCACCGGCAGCATGGGCAGGCCCGACTTGCGGTAGTCCTCCACCCGGTACAAGGCCAATGCCCAGAAGTGCGGCGGCGTCCACAGGAAAATGATGAGGAAGAGGATGAGCGATTCAGGCGTCACGGCGTCTGCCATGGCGGCCCAGCCCAGCACAGGCGGCATGGCCCCTGACGCCCCGCCAATGACGATGTTCTGCGGCGTGAGCGGTTTGAGCACCACCGTATAGATGACCGCGTACCCCACAAAAGTGGCGAAGGTCAGCCACATCGTTAGCGGGTTCACCCACACATAGAGGATGAACGAACCTATGGCACACAAAATGGCCGAGAAAGTCAGCGTCTGTGCATTCGTCAGCTCGCCCTTGGCGGTGGGGCGCCAGGCAGTGCGCTTCATCTTGGCGTCAATGTGCTGCTCCACCACGCAATTGAAGGCAGCTGCAGCGCCTGCCACCAGCCAGATGCCAAAGCAGGCCACCGCAGCCAGAACCACCTGGTGCCACGAAGGCAGGCCCGGCACAGCCAAAACCATGCCGATGAGAGCGCAAAACACAATCAGCTGGATCACGCGCGGCTTCATCAGCGCGTAGAACTGCCTCCACGTGGGGGGCAGCGGGGAGGACAAAGACAATTCGGGGCTGCTCATGCGGGTTGCTCGTCGGGCAGAGTTGAGGTGCGCCCCAGCGGGGCTTGTGCAGGCGACAGGAGGGTGAGCCAGCCAGTCAAGATCACTACCATGGCCGCCGCGCCACCTGTGTGGGCCACGGCCGCCACCAGCGGCCATTCCAGCACCACGTTGGACAGCCCGGTCAGCAGCTGCCAGGCCCCCAGAGCCAGCAGCCATCGCGCGTGCGCTACATGGCCCTGGCGACGCAGGTGCCACGCCATCGCCAGCAGACAGGCCAGCACCAGGTACGCCATCAGCCTGTGCACGTAATGGATGGCAGTGAGCGCGGCAAAGGGCAAGGCCTCACCAGAGCCTTGCACGCCCAGGTGCCGCCAAAGCTCAAAACCGCCCGTAAAGTCCATGTGCGGCCACCAACTGCCCTGGCAGGTTGGAAAGTCGCGGCACGCCAGCACGGCGTAGTTGGTGCTTACCCAGCCCCCCAGGGCGATCTGCAGCCACACCAGGGCAAACAGCGTCCACAAAGCGCGCCGTGTGAAGGTACTCCAGCCACCCCCTTGGCCGGACGTATCGGCCACCATGCCAAAAGCCTGCCCATAGCGTACCGCCTGCACCCGCAGCAAGGCCAGCAGAATCAAACCGCCCAGCAGATGCATGGTCACGATGGCAGGGAACAGCTTCATGGTCACCGTCCAGGCGCCAAAAGCCCCCTGCAGGCACACCCAGGCCAGGGTGGCAAGCGGCCACGCCACCGACACATTCAAACGCTTGCGCTCGATCCAGCCCACGCTGGCCATGACCAAGATGAGCACGCCCACCGCTGTTGCCAGGTAGCGGTGGATCATTTCGATCCAGGCCTTGGAAAAAGTCACCGGCCCGGTGGGCATCGCTTCCTGTGCTGCAGCGATGGAGACCTTGGCGCCGAATGGGCTGGCACTGCCGTAGCAGCCCGGCCAGTCAGGGCACCCCAGGCCTGAATCCGTCAGGCGTGTGAAGGCGCCGAACAACACCAGGTCAAAGGTCAGGAACAACGTCAGCCCCGTGAGCCAGGCCAGACGCTGAGCGGGGCTGGCGTCGCGCTTGCGCAGCCAGATCCATGCGAGCGGCCCCAGGGCAATCACCACCCCCAACAACATCATGCGCGCCACGGGCGCGTAGTCATACAGCACCTGCTGATCCATTTTCAGCGCCCCGCCTGGTCCCAGAAACTGGACGCCCGCAGCAGACGCTCCAGATCACGCCGCATGCGGGTCGGGTCCGCATCAGCCGGGAAGCGCATCATCCATTGCCCCATGGGGTCAACCACGTACAGGTGATCCTTCAGCTGATGCCCTGAGGCAGGCTGGAGCCAGGATGCGATGGCCGCCTCGTCCATGTGCAACACGGTAGCCTGCGACGTAGCCTTCCGCAGGGCTTCACTCAATTCCTGGCTACCTGTTCGCAGCCAGACCCAATCCACCCGATCCTTGTCCTTGCCCAAGCCTTCGCGCAACTGGCGCTGAAGATAAAGGTTGCGCTCGCACTGTGCGTCGCAGGCGCTGTCGGCCACGCTCACAAACAGCCATTGGTCCTTGAGGGAACTCAACGGCACGGTTTGCCCGTTCACGTCTTGCCCTTGCACGGCTGGCATGGCCACTGGCGGGTCGATGATTTCGCCATAGTTGCGCCGCCCCTCTGGGCGCAGCACGTAATAGGTGAAGTAGGACGCAATCACCGGCGCTGCACAGACCAGCAGCACCATCAACATTTTCCAGCGGCCGGCACGCGTGTCCGCCACCCGACGTGCGCTGTCTGCGCCCAGGTCGGGCATGTCGTAGACGGTCAAGGTCAACGGCTCGTCACGTGGTGCCGATGCCGGTTGCGCTGCACGCTCAGACTGGGCGGCGTCGGCGCGGGACGATGAATTGGAACCAGACATACAGAATAGCAATCAGTGCGCACAGGCCGAACCATTGGAAGGCGTAGCCATAGTGCTTGTGGACGTCGAAACCAACCCTGGGCCAGTCACGAAGCAGGCCGTCGGTGGCAGCTTGAGGTGCGCTCTGCTGGACGGAAGCAGGCAGCAACGGCAGGCGCCATTCAGCCGAAAAGGCGTCGAGCTCGATATTCTGCCGGATTGCCCCCTCCTGCGCCCCATCGAACTGGTAATACTTGCTGGGCGGCGGGGCCAATCGGCCCGTCAATTCAACAACACCGTCTGGCGCGTCGATGGCGGGCAACGCCATGCGGTCATCGAACCGTCGCGCAACCCAGCCCCGTTGCACGAGGATGGCTGGCCCCTCGCCCACCGGGCGCATGGGTGTCACCACGTAGAACCCGGCACGTCCGTTCATCGTCCGGTTGTCCAGGAACACCGTTGCCTCAGGCACCCATCGTCCTTGGAGCACCACCTTCCGGTCGTGCAGGTCCGCAAGTGCCTGGAGCCCGTTACCCGCACCAGCGGCCGCACGAACGTCCTCCCACCCCAATGCCGGCAGGTCTTCTCGCGCTTCGCGTTGCGCCTGCAACGCTTCTTTCTGCGCTGCCCGGCCGAGCTGCCAAAAACCGAGGGAAGCAGTCAAGGCCATACCCAGAATCGCGGCCAGCGTAAGCAGCCAGAAGCTGGCTCTGCGGGGTCGTGCAGGTGCAACAGTCATCGGATAATCCGGTACATGAAATATCTGGTCATCGTCGCCTTCGTGGCCATCATAGGCAGCCTCGCCGCAGCGCTGGTGTTCATGATGCGCAGCCCGCAAAACAACGCCGAGAATGACGAAAAGAAATCCCGGCGCATGGCACGAGCATTGGCTCTGCGGGTGGGATTCTCGGTTCTGCTTTTTGTTCTTGTGCTGATCAGCTACTTCGCAGGCTGGATCCAGCCCACTGGCTTGCCGCTGCGCTGAGAACAACCTTTCTCAAACAACAAAAAAGCGCCCGGGGGCGCTTTTTTGTCACCGTTTTGGCGGGCGGTTTGATCAGAGCCAGTACACCAGGATGTACAAGCCCAGCCACACCACGTCCACGAAGTGCCAGTACCAGGCTGCGCCTTCAAAACCGAAATGGCGCTCCTTGGTGAAGTGACCTTTCTGCAGGCGCAGTGTGATCACCAGCAACATCAGCATGCCGACGAACACGTGGAAACCGTGGAAACCGGTCAACATGAAGAAAGTGGAGCCAAACACACCCGAGCTGAGCTTCAGGTTCAGGTCGGCATAGGCATGTGCATATTCGTAGCCCTGCACGAACAGGAACACGATACCCAGAATCACCGTCAGCCACATGAAGGCGATCGTCTTGCTGCGGTTGCCGTCTTGCAATGCATGGTGAGCAATGGTCAGCGTCACGCCTGAAGACAGCAGCAGCGCCGTGTTGATGGTGGGCAACCAGAACGGGCCCATCGTCTGGAAAGGCTCGACGATGCCCGCAGGCGACGCGGTGGCGCCAACGTGCGTGCTCGGCCACACAGCCTGGAAGTCAGGCCAGATCAGTGCGTTTTCGATGCTGCCCAGCGCAGGCACAGAGTGGGCGCGAGCCCACCACAGTGCAGCAAAGAATGCGCCGAAGAACATCACCTCCGAGAAGATGAACCAGCTCATGCTCCAGCGGTAGGAGATGTCGATCTTGCGGCCGTACAAGCCACCTTCGCTCTCGGTCACGGCGTCACGGAACCACTGGTACAGAACGATCAGCCACCATGCCAGACCAAAGGCCACCGAGTAAGGGCCCCAGCTGGCGCCATTGACCCACTGACCAGCGCCCAGGATCACAAAGAACAGGCCAATGGACGCCAGAACCGGGTGCCGGGACATTCCCGGCACAAAGTAGTAAGGCGTCGTGCCGTGCGTTGTTGCTGACATGCTCACTCCTATTTGCTTTCGCTTATGAATTCAAAACTCTTACCGGACAAGGGTGTCGCAACGGACGCTCACCTTGCCACCACATTCACCAATACCATCAGACCAATGACGAACACGAAGGTCAGCACCACGCCTGCCACCATGAGGTGCAAGGGCTTGAGCTGAGCGACATCGTCCTGAAAATCCTTGCGCCTGCGTATGCCAAGAAAGCTCCAAAGCACTGCCTTCATGGTCCGCCAAGCGGAAGGGTTTTCGTGCCGCCTGGGCTGGTTCATACGCCCGCCGCAACTGCTGCGGCCTCCTTGACCACACCCTCGCCAGCTTTGGCCTGCGGGGGCATGGGCGTCTGCATGCCAACTTCAAAGAAGGTATATGACAGCGTGATGGTCGTCACATCCTTGGGCAGACGGGGGTCGATGACGAACGCCACCGGCCATTCCTTCTTCTCACCCGGCGCCAGTGTGTACTGCGAGAAGCAGAAACATTCCAGCTTGTTGAAGTGACTGGCTGCCTGACGAGGCGCATAGCTCGGGATCGCCTGGGCCGACATCGTCCGGTTCTGGATGTTCTGGAACTGGTACATCACGGTGGTCAACTCACCAGGATGCACCTGCAGGGAACGCACCACGGGCTTGAAGTCCCAAGGCCCCCGCACGTTCGTGTCGAATTCGACGGTGATCAGACGAGACTTGTCCACCTGGGTGTTGGCGGGCATCTTGCCCTTCGCACCGGGAACCTCGCGCTCGGCCAGGGCAAGGATGTTGATGCCGGTCATCTCGCAGATGGCGCGATAGATCGGCACCAGCGCATACCCGAAGGCAAACATGCCGACGGCAATCACCGCCAGCTTGCCCGTCATGCGTAGGTTCTCTTTGCGCAGGCCCATGTTGCGTACCGTCAGTGCCCGAAGTAGACCATTCTGACCATGAACCCGCCCATGAAGACGAGTGCCACCGACACCAGGATCAGCGCCAGGCGAACGTTCCTCTTGCGTTGTTCGGGAGTCATGGCCATGCTCATCAACCAATCACCTTGGTCGCAGTAGCGTCCAGCTTGGGCGGGTTTTCGAAGGTGTGGTGAGGCGCAGGAGAAGGCACTTCCCACTCCAGACCTTCAGCAGCCTCCCAGGGCTTCTGGGGAGCCTTCTCACCACGGCCGCGCATCACGGGCACCACGATGAACAGGAAGAAGAAGACCTGCATCGTGCCGAAACCAAAGGCACCGATGGACGACAGCATGTTGAAGTCAGCGAACTGCATCGGGTAGTCGGCATAACGACGGGGCATGCCAGCCAGACCCAGGAAGTGCTGCGGGAAGAAGGTCAGGTTGAAGAAGATCAGCGAGAGCCAGAAGTGCACTTTGCCCAGGGTCTCGTTGTACATCACACCGCTCCACTTGGGGGCCCAGAAATAGAAGCCGCCAAACAGCGCGAACAGAGAACCGGCCACCATGGTGTAGTGGAAGTGCGCCACCACGTAGTAAGTGTCGTGCAGGTTCTGGTCGATAGGCGCCATGGACAGGATCAGCCCGGTGAAGCCCCCCATCGTGAACACGAAGATGAAGCCCACAGCCCACAGCATGGGGGTCTCGAAGGTCATCGAGCCCTTCCACATCGTGGCGATCCAGTTGAACACCTTCACACCCGTGGGCACGGCGATCAGCATGGTCGCGTACATGAAGAACAGCTGACCCGTCACCGGCATGCCGGTGGTGTACATGTGGTGAGCCCACACGATGAACGACAGGATGGCGATGGAGGCGGTGGCGTAGACCATGGAGGTGTAGCCAAACAGCTTCTTGCGGGCGAACGTCGGGATGATCTGGCTGACGATACCGAAGGCCGGCAGGATCAGGATGTACACCTCGGGGTGGCCGAAGAACCAGAAGATGTGCTGGTACATCACCGGGTCACCGCCGCCAGCGGGGTTGAAGAAACTGGTGCCGAAATGGCGGTCGGTCAGCGTCATGGTGATAGCGCCGGCCAGCACGGGAATCACGGCGATCAGCAGGTAGGCGGTGATCAACCAGGTCCAGCAGAACATGGGCATCTTCATCAGCGTCATGCCGGGAGCGCGCATGTTCAGGATGGTCACGATGATGTTGATCGAGCCCATGATGGACGAAGCACCCAGAATGTGCATGGCGAAGATCGCGGCGTCCATGGAGGGGCCCATCTGCAGCGTCAGGGGCGCATACAGCGTCCAGCCCGCAGCAGGTGCACCACCAGGCATGAAGAAGCCCAGAGCCAGGATGACGGCGGCAGGAATCATCAGCCAGAAGCTGAAGTTGTTCATGCGCGCGAAGGCCATGTCAGATGCCCCGATCTGCAGCGGGATCATCCAGTTCGCGTAACCCACAAAGGCCGGCATGATGGCGCCGAACACCATGATGAGGCCGTGCATGGTGGTGAACTGGTTGAACAGTTCGGGGTTCACCAGTTGCAGGCCGGGCTGAAAAAGTTCTGCACGGATGCCCAGTGCCAGCACGCCGCCGAAGATCAGCATAGCAAAGCTGAACAGCAGGTACAGCGTACCGATGTCCTTGTGGTTGGTGGCGAACACCCAGCGGCGCCATCCCGTCGGGGCATGGTGGTGATCGTGCGCGTCGTGGTGATCAAGAACTGCACTCATGTCGATATCCTCGTTATTTCAAGATCTGTCCGTGGTCACTTGCGCCCGGCCAGCACTTGCGCCGGTTGCACGATCTGCTCGGTCTTGTTCGACCAGCTGTTCTTCGCGTAAGTCATGACGGCAGCGATTTCGGTGTCCGACAACTGCTTCCAGGCGGGCATCGCCCCACCAGCTGCGCCATTGAGAAGCACGTTCAGCATGGCGTTGTGGTCTGCGTTGGTCACGATCGCGGAGCCATCGAGAGGCTTGATTGGACCTGCGCCCTTACCGTTGGCCTGGTGGCAGGCAGCGCAGTTGGCGGCGTACACGGACTCGCCACGCTTGATCATGTCAGCCAGGGCCCAGACCTTGTTCGGGTCGTCAGCCTTGGCGGCCATCAGCTTCTTCTGCTGGTCCACCCAGGCGGTGTATTCCTCTGCCGTGACCACTTTCACGTGGATGGGCATGTAGGCGTGTTCCTTGCCGCACAGTTCTGCGCACTGACCATAGAAGTCGCCAGTCTTTTCGGCACGGAACCAGGCGTCGCGCACGAAACCGGGGATCGCGTCCTGCTTCACGCCAAACGCAGGGACCATCCATGCGTGGATGACGTCGGTCGCGGTCGTGATGATGCGGACCTTCTTGCCAACGGGAACCACCAAGGGGTTGTCCACCTTGAGCAGGTAGTCGTCAACGCCTGCGTCAGGCTTGCCGCTGTTGGACATGACGCGCTGCGCGTTGTCGAGCGTGGAAACGATGCCGATGCCTTCGCCTTCGCCCTTGAGGTAGTCGTAACCCCACTTCCACTGCATGCCTGTGGCCTTGATGGTGAGGTCGCTGTTGGTGGTGTCTTTCTGGGCAACCACCACCTTGGTAGCGGGCAGCGCCATACCGATCACGATGAGCAGCGGGACGATCGTCCAGCCAAGCTCCACCCACAGAGGCTCGGGCAGCTCTTGTGCCTTGTAGCCTGCTGCCTTGCGGTGCTTGACGATGGAATAGAACATCACGCCGAAAACCAGCACGAAGATCACAGCACACAGAGCCAGCATGAACCAGTGCAGGCCGTGCAACTCTTCAGCAATCCGGGTTGCCGCCGGCTGGAAGTTGAGCCCGTTGACCTTTGGGCCGCCCGGCAGATCGTTGACGGCGTGGGCAGCCGGGGACAGCCATACGGCGCTGCTGGCGACCAGCGCACCGATGGCCGCCTTGGCAGACGCCCATCGCTGATGTACAGAGTGACCTGTTTTTTTCATCGTGCTCACTTTTTTGCCTCAAATATAAGCATTGATTTATATCAACACCAATTACACCAAACTTTCAAACCATTCAGTAACCCGGACTATCCCTAGAGACGCTCCGAGCCAACTCAAGTCCTCCGCAAGGCGAGACGCATTTCCTGCGCCACGGCAGACCGCCATTCGGCGCGTGTGTAGCGCCCTACGCTGGCCTGCCTCCCACCCCCTCGCACTTCGATCAGCGCCCCAGTCAACGCAGCGGGCACGATCTGCACAAAATCGCTCGCGAACTCCTCGCGCTCAACCTTGCCGGCACACTCCCATTCCACGACCAGACGGCCAGCCCCCAGGAAGATGCGCTCGAAATCTGCCGCATGCCTGGCATACAGCAAGAACGCGAACCCCACCGCCAGCAGTTCCACCGCAGCAAAGGGCAGCACCAACGGCGCACCGCTCCACCAGAAAAAACCGGCAACAGACAGTGACACGCCACAAAGGCACGCGTAAGTGAACCCCACTTGAGTAGGTGTGAGCGAACAGTTGCGTTTGAACAACCATTCCACCCCTGCGGGAGACACTGTTGCGAACCGGTAAGTCGTGTGGCAGGACGTCACGGAAAACGCACCATCAGGGAGCCGGTCGCCTTCGGCACGACCGGACAGGAAGGGACCAGACCCCAAAAACCTTGATCTATGTCAATTGTAGCCGCGCTTTCAGGGGAATCTGGACTGCTCCGGACTCCAGGGGCTTACCGCTTGCCGCCCCCGCGCAGCATGGCACGCATGTCGTCCACCGAGACAGCGCTTGACTGCGCCACCTTGATCTTGGGTGCCGCCTTGAAGGCATGCCCGTAGACGACCTCCACGGTGATTGCCAGAAGCCCCTCTTGCGTGCGAGGCAGCCCGCTCTCCAGGGCATCCACGAGGGCTTGGCGATGGCCACGGCCACGCAGACCACTTGGCCTTTCGGCATGGAGGTTGCGCCCCCAATCGCGCAAATCCTGCAACAGGCGTTCAGCGTTGGGGTAGGTGAGGGTCAGGCGTTCCATGTCCATCACGGGTTCGGCAAACCCGGTTTCCACCAACATGTCGCCCCAGTCGTGCATGTCGGTCAGTTCATGGGCAGGTGGATGCCAGCCATGATTTGCATACACCGCCCGCACCTCGCGCAGCGTATCGGGCCCCAGGCTGGAGAACATCAGAAAGCCGCCAACACGCAACAACTGGCGCCAACGCTGGAGCAAGACGCGCGGGTCGTGGGTGAGGTGAAGCGCCATGTTGGCCCAGACCATCTCCGCCAGTTCAGCAGCTTGCGCGTCAGCCACCACCCTGGGAGCAGACGCCCACCATTTGAGTGGGTTGCGCAGGGCAGCGCGCGCGCCTCCACTCCGCCCAAGCAGGTTTGAGGCCTGCTCAGCCTGGTCCCCGCCTATCCAGACACCCGCATCAGGGTAAACATCCCGCAGACGCCTGTGCGTGCTCAAGCCGCCCAAGACGGGCGACCAGTCCAGCCAATCCTGCGGCGTTTGCTTGAACCATCCGAGGCGCTCGACCATCCGACCGCCTATTTCCTCATGCAGCCAAGGACTGTTCTGCCGAGGCAGGCTGCGCCAGCGCTCTGCCGCCACCGGGTCCATGCCAGGCACGATGGCGGTGTTTTGTGCGGCAGGGTGATCCATAGGCTTGATGGCAGGGGAAGAGAACAGCCGGGCAGTATATTCATCCCATGCGACTCCTGCCCAGCCGCCTGCATTGGCCCTCTGTGTGTGCGGTGTGCAACCGCTGGCCCTCCAGAAGTGTGTGCGAACCGTGCATGGAAAGGCTGGGCCGAGCCCAACCACGCTGCCCCGGATGTGCGCTGCCTCTGGCTCCTGGCTTGCAGCAATGTGTGCGCTGCCACGAGGCACCGCTGATGCCCTTGAGACACTGTTTTGCCCGAGTGACCTACGCCTACCCCTGGATGGACTTGGTTGCGCAGTTCAAGTTTCAAGGTCAGCCTGCCTGGGCCCGCGAACTCGCAAGGTGGATGCTGGATACCCGAGAGGCGCAATCATTGCTTGATGAAGCCGACGTGCTCGCTCCTGTGCCGCTCACCCCCATGCGGCTGAGTGAACGCGGCTACAACCAGGCCTGGGAACTGACCAAACAACTGCGCAAGGAGTCACGCACACAAGCGCAAGCCTGGCCTGACTTGCTGGAACGTTCTGACGAAGCGCAACTGCAGCACACGCTGCCACGCGACCAGCGGCTGGACAACGCAAGGCAGTCATTGAAATGCTCCACGGAGCACCGCCACGCCCTCGCAGGGAAGCACGTGTTGCTTGTGGACGACGTGATGACCACTGGCGCCACCCTGCAAGCTGCCGCACAGGTATTGCGCCAAGCCGGGGCGGCTTCGGTCAGCGGCATGGTGTTTGCGCGCACCCCTGCACCGGGCAGCGTGGAATAATCGCCGCCCCATGTTCCACATCGTCCTTGTCCACCCCGAAATTCCGCCGAACACCGGTAATGTGATACGGTTGTGCGCCAACACCGGCTGCACACTGCACCTGGTAGAACCGCTGGGTTTTTCCATGGACGACAAGCACATGCGTCGCGCCGGCTTGGACTACCACGAGTACGCCGAAGTGCGCCGCCACGCCGATTGGGCCAGCTTTCTGGCACAGGAAAAACCCGACCCGAAGCGCTGCTTCGCCATGACAACCCGGGGCCAGCGGGCCGTACACGATGTGGCCTTTCAGCCCGGGGATTGGCTGGTGTTTGGCTCCGAGACAAGCGGCTTGCCAAAGGCTTTGCGTGAAACCTTTGCACCTGAGCAACAGTTGCGCCTGCCCATGCGCGCCGGGCAGCGCAGTCTCAACCTATCGAACGCGGTGGCAGTCGTGACCTACGAGGCGTGGCGCCAGCAGGGTTTTGCCTGATCCACGCCTACCTCAGGCGTACAGGCGGGCAAGAAACTCTGCCACGCACGCTGGCTTGCCCGAGCCCTCACACTCCAAGGTAACAGCCCATGTGAACTGCCAGCCATTGTCGGCCAGTGGTTCGGCCGCCTGCAGCTTGAATTGACCTCTGAGACGGCTGCCAACCGGAACCGGCGCAGTGAACCGGACGCGGTTCAAGCCGTAATTGACGCCCATGCGCGCTTCGGTCACCTCGAGCGAAGACTCCAGCAAGCTGGGTACGAGTGAAAGCGTCAGAAAGCCGTGCGCGATGGTCGTGCCAAAGGGGCCAGACCTTGCTCGTTCAGCGTCCACATGTATCCATTGATGGTCGCCGGTGGCCTGGGCAAACAGGTTGATCTGCTCCTGTGTGAGCACATGCCAGTCGCTGACGGCCACAACCTGCCCCACGCAGGCAGCCAAATCATGCAGGGTATTGAAAGTCTTCATGTCCCGAATTTAGGGACTGCTGGCGAATTGGGGCTGTCCGCCACGCGACTGGGCGTGAAAGTTGACCTTGTTTAGCCCTCCAGCCAGTCGCAAATTGGCTGCCACTGCTCCAGATCCCGCGCCACACGGGTCGGCTGCACGTCAAACAGAGACAAGCCACGCGCCGCCAGGTGGATGTAGTTCTGGGTGTCGCGCAAGTGACCGAGTACAGGCAGGCCCAGGCTCGCAACGAACTCTTGCAGCTTGTCGGCGGCGATGGTGCGCTCATCCACCCGCATGCCCACGACGCCTATTTCCAGCGCCGCCGTCTTGCGCCGCTCCTGCAGTTCATCCAGAAAGGCACGAGTGGCATAAATGTCAAAAATGCTGGGCTGAAGCGGGATCAGCAATTTGTCAGCGCGGCGCAGAACCTCTTTCAAATGGCGGCCGTGCAACCCGGCGGGCGTATCCAGCACCACATGCGTGGTGCCGCGCGGGGGCTTTAGCACCTCGTCTTCAGAGGCGTCCCAGCCAGCAATGGACCTGGCCTGGGCCGGGCGAAGCGCCAGCCACGTGCCAGACGACTGCTGCCGATCGGCATCGCCCAGCATGACTGCGTGGCCCCGCCGGGCCAGATATCCCGCCACGTTGGTTGCCAGCGTGGACTTGCCCACCCCACCCTTGGGGTTTGCGACAACGATGATGGTCATCTGAGTACCCTCCTTGCCTGGCCGTATGGTAGCAAGGCAGTGTTGCAGGAGCTGTTCAACCTATCAAAGCGTCCCAGACGAGCTTGACCCCGGTGAGGAACATGCCTAGGTAGACCATTCGATAGAACAACTGCGGCTGGATGCGCCGCGCCAGGCTGACACCTACCCACACCCCCAAGGGAGCCAGAGGCAGCAGCACCAGAGACGTGGCGAAGTTGCGCCAGTCCAGCAACCCGAGCCAGGCATATGGAATCCACTTGCTCAGGTTGACCACGAAGAAGAGTACTGCCATGGTGGCGGTGAACACCACCGGCTTGAGCCGCAGCGGAATGACGTAGGCGTTGACCGGCGGGCCACCGGCATGGGCTACAAAACTCGTGAAACCGGACGTGGCCACCAGCACGGCCCCCAGCCATCGCGGCGGCGGCGGCGCGTCCGGGCGCGGCGGAAACAGCAGGCGCTGCGCCAGGAACAGCAAGGTCAATCCGCCCACCACGCCAGCCACCACCCTGGGGTCCACCAGCCTGAAGAGCAAGGTGCCGATCAGCGTCCCCACCAGCGCGCACGGGATCATGAAACGCAGCAGGCGGGCGTCAAAATCTTTGCGGAAGGCCGCTACGCCCAGCAGGTCCATCACCAGCAGCAAGGGCATCAGAATCGCCGCAGCCTGTGGAACGGTGACCGCCAGCGCCATCATAGGCACGGCCAAAGAGCCAAAACCCGCACCGAAACCACTCTTGCTGATACCCAGCAACAACACGGCAGGCACGGAAACGACATAAAACCAGGGATCGGTGATGGGAGCGAAGTTCACCGGCGCGATGGTAACCGCTGCAGCATCAGCCATCAGCCCGGACTTGGGACGACAATGCCTGAAATATGAACCAGATTGGCCAATGGACAGAGTCACTGCGCGTGGCAGTGGAGGTGGCGGCAACGCTGGCGTTTGCCTTGTCTGGGCTGCTGGCTGCAGCCCGCAAGCGTCTGGATGCCGTGGGCGTTTTCACCGTCACGTTTCTCGCGGCATTTGGTGGCGGCACCCTGCGAGACCTGCTGCTGGATCTGCGCCCCTTCTTTTGGGTAGAGCAGGTTTACTGGCTATGGACGCTGATGCTGTTGTGTCTGGCGGCTATGCTGTTCATGCGAAACCGGCACTTTGAACCAACGGAGCGTGCCATGCTTTGGCCCGACACGCTGGGCCTGGGCCTGTTTGCGGCCACGGGTGTGAGCAAGGCGTTGCATGCAGGGAGCCCTGCCCTGGTGGCGGTGTTCATGGGCGTGGTGACAGGCGTATTCGGGGGTGTGCTGCGTGACATGGTATGCAACGAGATTCCCCGCGCTTTCCATGACCACAAACCCTACGCCATTTGTGCGTTCGTGGGTGGATGGGCCTATGTCGGTTGGTGGAGCGTGAGTGGCTCGGCCAGTCAGGCCTTGCTGATCTGTGTCGTGATCACCGCAGGGCTGCGCGCGCTCGCCGTGTGGCGCAACTGGGAACTGCCGCCCTGGCGGGTGTGACACCCCACCAGAAGACAATACACACCATGTTCACACCCTCACAAGCCGATGTTCGGCGCTTTTTCTGCTCGGTTTACAACAAGACGCTGAACCAGCAACCGATGGAGGCCATAGAGATACTGGCCAGCGAGTGGATACAGCGCCACCCCGAATACCACGCCGATCTGTCAGATGTTGACGCAGCGCTGCGCCGCATGCACGAACCCGGCGAAGCTCGTGACAACCCGTTCCTGCACCTCTCGATGCACCTCAGCATCAGTGAGCAGTGCTCCATTGACCAGCCGCCGGGCATCAGACAGGCCGTGGAGTTGCTGGCTGCGCGCAGGGACTCCCTTCACGACGCACACCATGAAGTCATGGAGTGCCTCGGGCGCATGCTGTGGGAAAGCCAACGCAGCGGCCGTCCACCGGACGGTCAGGCTTACATTGATCAAGTCAGGCGCGCTGCAACCAGGGACTGAAACGATAAAAGCCCTGGCAGGCTGCACCCGCCAGGGCTTTACGGCGGGCCAAAACCCAAGCCGTTCTCAGGCAGGCGGAGTTCGATGTCTCGCCAGCCTGGGAGCAAGAGATTGCTCCCATTTGGACGCCGGGCCACAAGGGGCAACCGAGTGGCGGGCGTTTGTTCGCGTCCATCGCGAACGGCTTCACTGTACCCCCGCAGGGCTACCGCACGCAAGCTCAAAATTTCAATCGATCTGCGGCACCCCATTGAACGAAATTCAGGAGCCCCGTCCACCCCTGATTGCACTCTGCACTTGCGCTTTATATACTCATTTTAGAATAAAAAACGTTTTTCAAAGTATTGACTGTGAATGTAGATGCCCCTACCATTCGCGCCAATTCGAACCCTAGGGTTAGCCCTAGGACGCTGCCGAACCCGGCTAAGTTGATGACCTGCCTAGGTTTTCAATGGCGACCCCCAATCCAGGCACCCACGGCCTGCCTCAGACGCAGGCATTTCGTGTGTGCACAGAAAGGAGCGTGCTATGACAGCGCCGACCGTATCAAGGCAACCCAGCATCGCCCGCACCGTCCTGACCTTCATGGACGATGTGCTGCGCGGCTTCGTTGCCACCACCCACAACAGCATGGCCCTGCTGGGCCTTGTGCTGGCCGTGGGTGTGACCCTCTTCGTGACCCGCCCGGACTTGCGCATTGAAGCGGAGCGTGCCCTGTTCGGCTGGCTGGTGGAACGCCAGAGCGCGAGCCAGAGCATCCAGACGGACCCCACCGCTGTTGAGCGCGTGACGGCCGCCAACCCTGGCCAACTGCCCAAGTCGCAAGCCCAGTTGGCCGATTGGCTCAGCCGCAAGTACCGTGTTGCGCCGGAGCCCCTGAGCGCGCTGGTGGCCGAGGCCTACGCCATTGGCAACAAAACCAAACTCGACCCCACACTCATCTTGGCCGTGATGGCCATCGAGTCACGTTTCAACCCGTTTGCCGCCAGCCCGGTGGGCGCGCAGGGGTTGATGCAGGTGATGACACGGGTTCACACCGACAAGTACGAAGACTTCGGCGGCACCTTGGCCGCATTCGACCCCGTGACCAACCTTCGAGTGGGCGCCCAGGTGTTGCAGGAAACCATCCAGCGGGCCGGTTCCTTGGAAGGCGGCTTGCGACTTTACGTTGGCGCGGTGACCACCGATGGAACGGATTACGTGGACAAGGTGCTGTCGGAGCACGAGCGCCTGCAACGCGTCGCTCAAGGGCAACGCGTCGCCTTCAACGCCTTCCAGCGGCGCAGCACCCCATCCACAACGGTGCCTGTGCTGCCCAACCTGCCTGGCGACAACGAACTGGAAGCCGAAGCCTCGCCCAAATCCCTGGGTCAGACCGGCCCCAGCGCCTCCTGATAAAATCCAGCCCGTGCGCAACTGGCGATAGGCCGGGCGGCCCCACGGGCCACCCGAGCTGACGTGGGCCACCACGGGGAAGCGCACCGCCGTCGCAGTCAACTGCGGGGCGCCAAGCCGTTCGCCTGGGCAGCCCTTGTCACCGCACAGGGAATCCACTCTATCCAGGACTGCCATGTACGACCGCTCCATCCTCGTTGAACAAGCCGACCCCGAGCTGTTTGCCGCCATTCAGGCCGAAAACGCCCGTCAAGAACACCACATCGAGCTGATCGCCAGTGAAAACTACGCCTCGCCGGCCGTGATGGCGGCGCAAGGCTCGCAACTCACCAACAAATACGCCGAAGGCTACCCGGGCAAGCGCTACTACGGCGGTTGCGAATACGTGGACGTGGCCGAGCAACTGGCCATTGACCGCCTGAAGCAGCTGTTCGGCGCCGACGCCGCCAACGTGCAGCCGCACTGCGGCGCCTCCGCCAACGAGGCTGTGTTCCTGGCCTTCCTGAAGCCTGGCGACACCATCATGGGCATGAGCCTGGCCGAAGGTGGCCACCTGACCCACGGCATGCCGCTGAACATGTCGGGCAAGTGGTTCAACGTCGTGTCCTACGGCCTGAACGAAAAGGAAGAGATCGACTACGACGCGATGGAAGCCAAGGCGCGTGAACACCGCCCCAAGCTGATCGTGGCGGGCGCGTCGGCCTACAGCCTGCGCATCGACTTCGAGCGCTTTGCCAAGGTGGCCAAGGAAATTGGCGCCATCTTCATGGTGGACATGGCCCACTACGCGGGCCTGATCGCCGCCGGCGTGTACCCCAACCCGGTGCCGTTTGCCGACGTGGTGACCTCCACCACCCACAAGAGTCTGCGCGGCCCGCGCGGCGGCATCATCCTGATGAAGGCCGAGCACGAGAAGGCCATCAACAGCGCCATCTTCCCCGGTCTGCAGGGCGGCCCTCTGATGCACGTGATCGCAGCGAAGGCCGTGGCCTTCAAGGAAGCGCTGACGCCTGAGTTCAAGGCCTACCAGCAACAGGTGGTGAAGAACGCCCAGATCGTGGCCGAGACGCTGACCCAGCGCGGCCTGCGCATTGTTAGCGGCCGCACCGAAAGCCACGTGATGCTGGTGGACCTGCGTGCCAAGGGCATCACCGGCAAGGAAGCCGAGGCCGTGCTGGGCAGCGCCCACATGACCATCAACAAAAACGCCATCCCGAACGACCCCGAGAAGCCGATGGTGACCAGCGGCATCCGCGTGGGCACCCCGGCAATGACGACGCGCGGCTTCAAGGACGAGGAAGCCCGCCTGACGGCCAACCTGATTGCCGACGTGTTGGACAACCCGCGCGACCCGGCCAACATCGAAGCCGTGCGCGCCAAGGTGGCTGCCTTGACCGCACGCTTCCCGGTCTACCGCTGACGAGATTGCCCCGGCCTTGCCCGGGGCATTTTTTTGCCTATGAAGTGTCCTTTTTGCAGCCACGCCGACACCCAGGTGGTGGAGACCCGGATATCCGAGGAAGGCGATTTTGTTCGCCGCAGGCGGCGCTGTGGCGCGTGCGACAAGCGCTTCACGACCTACGAACGCCCAGAGGTAACCTTCCCGGTGGTTGTGAAGAAGGACGGGCGGCGCATTGAATACGATCCGTCAAAACTGCGCGGCAGCCTGACGCTGGCCCTGCGCAAACGCCCGGTGAGCACCGAGCAGGTGGACGCCGCCGTGGAGCGCATCGAGGAAAAGCTGCTGAACCAGGGCGCGCGCGAGGTGGCCAGCCACCGCCTTGGCGAGCTGGTGATGCGGGAGCTGAAGAAGCTGGACAAGGTGGCCTACATACGTTTTGCCAGCGTGTACCGCAGCTTCGAGGACATTGACGAATTCCGTGCTCTGGTAGACGAGGTGCGCAAGTGAGCGCGCCCACTTCAACCCTGGACGAATGGCTCTCGCGTGAAGCGGCTGTGCAGCAGCTTCTGGCGGCGGGCCCCGGGCCCGGCATTGCCACTGCACAGCAACTGGCGGGGCGCAACGGGCTGGAAGTCATGCAAGGGGTGATCCAGGGCGAACTGCCCTACCCGCCCATTGCGCGAACGCTGGATTTTCTGCTGGTGGACGTTGCAGACGGACAGGCGGTGTTCCAGGGCACACCGGGGCCGCAGCACTTCAACCCCATGGGCACGGTGCACGGCGGCTGGTTTGCCACGCTGTTGGATTCTGCCCTGGGCTGCGCGGTGCACACCAAGATGCCCGTGGGCCGCGCCTACACCACGGCCGAACTGAGCGTGAACATCGTGCGCGCGCTCACGCCCAAGGTACAACGCGTGCGCGCCATCGGCAAGGTCATCCACTGCGGGCGGCAGCTGGCCACGGCCGACGCCCAACTGGTAGGGCCGGATGGCACGCTCTACGCCCACGCCACCACGACCTGCCTGGTTTTCGAGATGCGCGCACAATAACGCGCATGCGAATCCTTCACACCATGCTGCGCGTTGGCAACCTCCAGCGCTCCATTGATTTCTACACCAAGGTGCTCGGCATGACGCTGCTGCGCACGTCTGAGAACCCCGAGTACAAGTACTCCCTGGCGTTTCTGGGCTTTGACGGCGGTAACCCCGGCCAGGCCGAGATCGAGCTGACCTACAACTGGGGCGTGGAGCAGTACGAAATGGGCACCGCCTATGGCCACATCGCCCTTGGTGTGCCCGATGCCTACGCTGCCTGCGAGAAGATCAAGGCCGCTGGCGGCACCGTGACGCGCGAGGCTGGCCCCGTGAAGGGCGGCACGACGGTGATCGCCTTTGTGACGGACCCTGACGGCTACAAGATCGAACTGATCCAGCGCAACGCCGAAGCAGCCGGAGCCGGTCTGCGCTGACCGAAGAGCGCGCGGCGAGGGTGCACCCCGCCACGCGTGAAACTCAGAGCGTTTCCGCCCCGCCCAGGTAGGGGCGCAGGGCCGCTGGCACGGTGATGCTGCCGTCGGCGTTCTGGTAGTTTTCGAGCACAGCCACCAGCGCGCGGCCCACGGCCAGGCCGGAACCGTTAAGGGTGTGCACCAGTTCGTTCTTGCCCTGGGCATTCTTGAAGCGGGCCTGCAGGCGGCGCGCCTGGAAGGCTTCGCAGTTGCTCACGGAGCTGATCTCGCGGTAGGTGTTCTGCGCGGGCAGCCAAACCTCCAGGTCGTGTGTACGGGTGGCGCCAAAACCCATGTCGCCCGTGCACAGGGCCAGCACACGGTAAGGCAGGCCGAGCTTTTGCAGCACGGCCTCGGCGTGGCGGGTCATGTCCTCCAGCGCCTCGTAGCTCTTATCGGGGTGGACGATCTGCACCATCTCGACCTTGTCAAACTGGTGCTGGCGGATCAGGCCGCGCGTGTCGCGCCCGGCGGAACCGGCTTCAGACCGGAAGCACGGTGTGTGCGCGGTGAGCTTGATGGGCAGGTCCGCCTCGGCCACGATCTCGTCGCGCACGAAGTTGGTCAGCGTCACCTCGCTGGTGGGGATGAGGTACATCGCCGACTCGCTGTCACCTTCCTGGCCGCCCTTCTTGGCAGCGAACAGGTCTGCCTCGAACTTGGGCAATTGGCCGGTGCCGCGCAGTGTGTCGGCGTTGACGATGTAGGGGGTGTAGCACTCGGTGTAGCCGTGCTCCTGGGTCTGCAAGTCGAGCATAAACTGAGCGAGCGCGCGGTGCAGGCGTGCCACTTTTCCCTTCATGACCACAAAGCGCGAGCCGCTGAGCTTGGCGGCGGTCTCGAAGTCCAGTCCCAGGGGTTCGGCCAGTTCGACGTGGTCTTTGGGCGCAAAGCCCGGCTCGGGCGGGTTGGCACCCAGGCCACCTTGCGGTGCCCAGCGGCGCAGTTCCACGTTGCCGTGCTCGTCGGCCCCCACCGGCACGCTTTCGTGCGGCAGGTTGGGCACGGCCAGAAGCAGGGTCTGCAGTTCGGACTGGATCTGGTCGAGCCGGGCGGCGGAGGCCTCCAGCGTGCCCTTGATCTCGCCGACCTCGGCCATGACGGCTTCGGCCTCGGCGTGCTGGCCCTTGCCCTTGAGCATGCCGATCTGCTTGGACAGGCTGTTGCGGCGGGCCTGAAGCTCCTCCGTCTTGACCTGCAGGGCCTTGCGCTCGTTTTCGAGCGACTGGAAGGCCTCCACGTCGAGGAAGGGCTGGGGGTTCTTGCGGGTCTGGAGGCGCGCGACGACGGCGTCGAGGTCTTTGCGCAGAAGGGTGATGTCTAGCATGATGCACCCGATTTTAGAGGGTGCCCAGGCAACGTCTCAGCCTCTCACTCGACCTTGAGGCCCTTGGGCAGCGGGAACTTGGTGGTTTCGCGCACGCCGTCGAGGCTGCGGACCGACACAGCACCCAGCGCCTTGAGCCGCTGCACCACGCCCTGCACCAGGTCTTCCGGGGCCGATGCACCTGCCGTCACACCCACACGGGTGCGACCAGCGAACCATTCGTCGCGCAACTCCGAAGCATCGTCCACCATGTGGGCGGGCACGCCCAGGCGCTCGGCCAATTCGCGCAGGCGGTTGGTGTTGGAGCTGGTGGGGCTGCCCACCACCACCACGGCGTCCACCTGTCGGCTCATCAGCTTGACGGCGTCCTGCCGGTTTTGGGTGGCGTAGCAGATGTCCTGCTGCTTGGGTTCCCGGATAGAGGGAAAGCGCGCCTTGACGGCGGCGGTGATCTCGGCGGCGTCGTCCACGCTCAGCGTGGTCTGCGTGACCACGGCGAGCTTGTCGGTCTGGGCTGGCTGCACCCGGGCCACGTCCGCCACGTCTTCCACCAGGTGGATGCCGCTATCGAGCTGGCCCATGGTGCCTTCGACCTCGGGGTGGCCCTTGTGGCCGATCATGATGAATTCGTAGCCTTCCTTGTGCAGCTTGGCCACTT
>JAYSGB010000031.1:0-48561 GCA_041913045.1 Burkholderiaceae bacterium
CCATGCTGTTCCTGGTGCGCAACGGCAACCCCAAGAACATCAAGGACTGGGACGACCTGATCAAGCCCGGCGTGCAAGTGGTGGTGGTGAACCCCAAGACCGGTGGCAACGGCCGCATGGCCTACCTGGCCGCATGGGGCTACGTGCGCAGCAAGGGCGGCAGCGACGCCGACGCGCAGGACTTCGTGAGCAAGCTCTACAAGAACGTGCCCGTGCTGGCACGCGGCGGGCGTGACGCCACCGGCATCTTCCTTCAGCGCAATATCGGCGACGTGCTGGTGACCTTCGAGTCCGAAGTTGTGTCCGTGGACAACGAGTTCGGCAAAGGCAAGGTCGATGCCATCCACCCCAGCGCCTCCATCGTGGCCGAAAACCCGGTCGCCATAGTCGAGCGCACCGTGGCCAAGAAGGGCACCGCCGCCGACGCCAAGGCCTACCTCGACTTCCTCTACAGCCCCGAGGGCCAGGAAATCGCGGCCAAGCACAACATCCGCCCGCGCAACGAAGCCGTGCTCAAGAAATACGCCAGCGCCTTCAAGCCCATCAAGTTCTTCACGGTGGAGCAATACTTCGGTTCGCTGGCTGAAGCACAGAAAGTGCACTTCAACGACGGCGGCCAGTTCGACAAGCTCTACACCCAGGGCCGCTGAGCATGAGCCAAGTTCTGGCAACGCAGCCTGTGGGCGCACGGCGCCAAAACCGGCGCAGCGTGCTGCCCGGCTTCAACCTGACGCTGGGCTACTCCATCCTGTACCTGAGCCTGATCGTGCTGATCCCGCTGTCGGCACTGGTGCTTAAAACCTTCACGCTCACCTGGCCGCAGTTCTGGGAGGCGGTGACCGCGCCCCGCGTGCTGGCCTCGTATCGCTTGACCTTCGGCGCGTCGCTGATCGCGGCACTGGTGAACGTGGTGTTCGGCCTGCTGGTGGCGTGGGTACTGGTGCGCTACAGCTTCCCGGGCAAGAAAATCGCCGACGCGCTGGTGGACCTGCCCTTTGCCCTGCCCACGGCGGTGGCGGGCATCTCGCTCACAGCCCTGCTGGCGGGCAACGGCTGGATCGGGCAGTACCTGGAGCCGCACGGCATCCAGCTCGCCTTCAACCCGAATGGCGTGGTCATCGCGCTCATCTTCATCGGGCTGCCCTTTGTGGTGCGCACGGTGCAGCCGGTGCTGGAAGACGCCGAGAAGGAACTCGAAGAAGCCGCCACCTGCCTGGGCGCCACGCGCTGGCAGACCTTCACCAAGGTCATCTTCCCATCCATCATGCCCGCGCTGCTCACTGGCTTTGCCATGGCATTCGCGCGCGCAGTGGGTGAATACGGTTCGGTCATCTTCATCGCAGGCAACATGCCCATGGTTTCGGAAATCACGCCGCTCATCATCATCGGCAAGCTGGAACAGTACGACTACGCTGGCGCCACCGCTGTAGCCACCGTCATGCTGGCCATCTCCTTCGTGCTGTTGCTCGTCATCAACGGGTTGCAAGGCTGGCAGCGCAAGCGCGCCACGGGGGGCCGTGCATGAGCGCCGCACCAGCAAGCAAAGTCACCACGCGCAGCGCGCGCAAGGGCACCACCGAAGCCGCCTGGGTGCGCTACACGCTCATCGGCCTGGCGCTGGTGTTCATGTTCCTGTTCCTGGTGCTGCCGCTGGCCGCCGTGTTCACCGAGGCGCTGCGCAAAGGCGTCGAGGGCTACCTGGAGGCCCTGAAGGAACCCGACGCCTGGTCCGCCGTGCGGCTGACGCTGCTCACGGCCCTGGTCGCCGTGCCGCTGAACCTGGTGTTCGGCGTGGCCGCAGCCTGGGCCATCGCCAAGTACGAGTTCCGGGGCAAGTCATTCCTTACCACGCTGGTGGACCTGCCGTTCTCGGTGTCGCCAGTGGTGGCGGGCCTCATCTACGTGCTGGTCTTCGGCGCGCAAGGCTGGCTGGGCCCCTGGCTGGCCGAGCACGACATCAAGATCGTCTTCGCCGTGCCGGGCATCATCCTGGCCACCATCTTCGTCACCTTCCCCTTCATTGCGCGCGAACTCATCCCGCTGATGCAGGCTCAAGGCAACGAAGAGGAACAAGCCGCTATCGTGCTGGGCGCCACCGGGTGGCAAACATTTTGGCGTGTAACGCTGCCCAACATCAAGTGGGGCCTGATCTACGGCGTGATTCTGTGCAACGCGCGCGCCATGGGCGAGTTCGGCGCGGTCAGCGTGGTCTCGGGCCACATCCGCGGGCAGACCAACACCATGCCGCTGCACGTGGAAATCCTCTACAACGAATACCAGTCGGTGGCGGCCTTCGCCGTGGCCTCGCTGCTGGCGCTGCTGGCCCTCGTCACGCTGGTCATCAAATCTGTGGCCGAGTGGCGCATGGAGCGCGAGATGAAGGCACTGAGCGAACTGCCGCCCGAGCGGCCCGCGCCCGTCAGCCAAGCTGCTTGAAAACGCAGCGCAAGGAACGAACATGAGCATCGAGATTCGCAACGTCAACAAACACTTCGGCAACTTCCACGCGCTGCGCGACGTGAATCTGGACATCGCGTCTGGCGAGTTGCTGGCACTGCTGGGCCCATCGGGCTGCGGCAAGACCACCCTGCTTCGTATCATCGCCGGGCTGGAAACGCCCGACACCGGCAGCATCCTCTTCAGCGGCGAAGACACCACCGACGTTCACGTGCGCGAGCGCAACGTGGGCTTCGTCTTCCAGCACTACGCGCTGTTCCGCCACATGAGCGTGTTCGAAAACGTGGCCTTCGGCCTGCGCGTCAAGCCGCGCGGCCAGCGCCCCAGCGAAGCGCAGATCAAGGCCAAGGTGCATGAACTGCTGAGCCTGGTGCAGCTGGACTGGCTGGCCGACCGCTACCCGGCGCAACTTTCCGGCGGGCAGCGCCAGCGCATTGCCCTGGCGCGCGCGCTGGCCGTGGAGCCCAAGGTGCTGCTGCTGGACGAGCCCTTCGGCGCGTTGGACGCCAAGGTGCGCAAAGAGCTGCGCCGCTGGCTGCGCCGCCTGCACGACGAACTGCACGTGACCAGCATCTTCGTGACGCACGATCAGGAAGAAGCGCTGGAAGTGGCCGACCGCGTGGTGCTGATGAACCAGGGCGTGGTTGAGCAGGTAGGTACTCCGCAGGACGTGTGGGACCATCCCGCCAGCCCCTTCGTCTATGGTTTCCTGGGCGACGTGAACCTGTTCCACGGCCGCGCACATGAAGGCCTGCTGCACCTGGAAGGCGTGGCCATCGATTCGCCCGAGCACGCCCAGGCGCGCGACGCCAAGGCCTTTGCCTACGTGCGCCCGCACGACCTGGAAGTGGAACGCTACAGCCCGGGCGCCACCGGCATCGTGGCCGAGCTGCAACGCGCCATCGTCGTGGGCCCCATCGCCCGGCTGGAACTGTGGCCTGAAGACCCCCAGCAGCCCGACGGCCACGACCCGCTGATCGAAGCCCAGATCACCGCCGAACGCTTCCGCGCGCTGGGGTTAAAGGAAGGCGAGAAGGTCGTGGTGTCGCCACGCAAGGCCAAGGTGTTCCTGCAACCGCAGAACGCCTGACGCTGCGCCACGGCCTCAAAGGCTGCGCACCGACTGCAGCATGTTGGTCATTTCCGCGACAAACACTGGGTCGCGGAAATCCTGCGCCAGCAGTTTCAGGCGAGGATGCACCATGAAGTGGGTTTGCAGGTGAAAGAACTCGGAACCTCGCAAGGCCTCCGGCGCCGCCTCTGACAAGTCAGCCCACTCGCCCGTCGCAAGCTTTTCAGCCACGCGCGCGCTGTAGTAGCTCAGGGCCAGGCGCAAACCGCGGTGTGTGTCGAGCTGCTTCGGCGGTGTGGTGAGAATGCGGTCAATGGCGCGCACGTCTTCAATGATGGCGTCTGGCATGTCCCACTGCTTCAACATCAGGCACCCCAGCTCACCCGCACACAGGCCAAGCGCTTCCTGTTCGCGCCGCGTGCGCTCCAGAAACCCCGAACGCGCGTTTGCCAGCGTGGCCTCGGCGGGCTGCAGCGACATGGCCACCATGTGGCCAAGGAACGAAAGCACGGCCTGCGTCACCATGGCACCAGGGTCTGGCACACCCAGGCGCTGCCCCAGACGCAAGGCCAACTGACTGGCCAGTGCACTGGCATGCCACCACTTGTCAAAAACCGGCTGCAAACCGGGGTCGGCCGGCCGCATCGACTCGCTGACCATGTGGCGCAGGCAGATGCCGCGCACAGCATCCATTCCAAGCACCGCCACGGCCTGCTCCACGCTCGTCACTGGCCTGGGTAGACCGTAGAAAGGCGAGTTGACGGTGGCCAGCACCTTGGCTGCCACAGCTGGCTCCGCCAGGATCAGCTCGCTCAACTCAGCCGCTGTGGCCCCTTCCAGGAACTGGGGCGACAACAACTTGTGCAAGCCGTTCGGCGGGCGGGGTATGTGCGTGAGCCGCGCCAGCAAGGCATCGTGGTCCGCGTCTGAGAGTTCGAAAGCCTCGACACGCCGGAAACCGGCCAACTCTGGTGGCAGATCCCAACGCTCGGGAAGCTTTACTGGCACAACGCTGCCCGGACTGCTCGCCTGAGGTTGGAGCTTGCCCGTCTCTTCCGGCTTTGAATCCCCTTGCTGGCGACGCCCTCGCCCCCAAAAGTACACCGCAATCACTGATACAAAGATCACCAACAGCAGAATTGCCAAGTAGTTTTCCATTTTTATCCAACAAAGTGATCGTGTTTTTTCGCAATTTTGACCGATAACAAACCATGCGTCACAAAACGTGTGGCGTCCTTGCAAAACGGTGAAAATGCGAGTCAGACATTTCTGTTCACGTGAGGTTGGTTCATGGGCAACTCCCTGTTCTTCTGGCTTGGCGGCGTGGTCCTCTTGGCAGTTGCGTTTTGGTTGTGGTTCTCACGATCGAACGGGAAGCAACCATCGCAGCCCAAAGTCATCCGTGACCACAGTCAACAGGCCTCATCGCCGCCCCCTGGCATGGCAGCCCCACAACAAGAACCGGCCACGCAACCGGAACCGTGGCGCGCAACGGGCGTTCCGCCTCCTCTGGCCGCATTCAGCCTCACGCACAGCGACAGCCTGAGCAACGCCTCACGGGACTTGCTGCTTGCTCGCCTCAAAAGCATTCCTAGGCCACCGCGGTCTTTTCAACAGCTTGTTTCACCCGACTTCCTGCTGCGAGCCACATCCACCGAACTGGCAGACCTCGTTCTGGGCGAGCCATTGATTGCCGGCAAGGTGCTGGCCCGCGTCAACTCACCGGTCTACGGCTTGCAGAAACCCGTGGTTCAGATCGGGCAGGCGGTCACCTATCTGGGGCTCAACGCAGTACGCGGCATCTGCGTCCAATACATGCTGGACGAGTCTTTCAAATCCGACAGCCCAGAGATTCAGAAAATTTTTGACGACATCTGGAAAGCCGGTGCCATAGCCAGTGACCTGTGCTTCCGGCTTGGGCAGAAGCTGAGGTTGCCTGACCCCGGCGTGCTTTCAACACACGTGGTGCTTTCTTATGTGGGTCACCTGGCGGCAGCGGCGCTGTTACCCAAGGATGTGGCTGTGGCCACTGCCCACGCGGGCCTGCTGGAACGGGCCCAGGCTGAGCAGTCACATTTGGGCGTAGCCGCGTGTGAACTCGCACGGCTGCTGATGCACAGCTGGGAGTTGCCCGCCGAACTGATAGAGCGCGTCAGCATCATAGACAGCGTATTGGTCACCCCCAGCCACGTGACCGACTCCCCCATGCAAGCCGAACAGACTGGACTGAGTTACCTGAGTGCCCGTGTGGGCGAATCGCTGGCCCAGGGACAGTTGAGCCTACCCAGCGACATCACCGATCTGGAAGCACTCGGCACCGATGGCTTCTACCTGGGCAGCTACATGCAACTGCCTCACCTGCAACACTGCCTGCAGGCACTGCAGGCCCCCGAACTGAACGTCGCCATTGAGCGGATGCTTCAAGCCCTGAACAACCAGGACGCACAAGCACAAGCCTGAGGCGTGCCAAGCCCAAACAAAAAACCCGCCCTCTTGCGAGAGGCGGGTTTGCAGAAAGGCTGACAGAGCCAGTTCAGGCAGCTTGCACAGCGCGCAGGCGAATGGAGTAGTCGCGCAGCGCAGCAATGCCGCTTTCTTCGGCACGGCGGCACCATGCCTGCAGGTCCTTGGCCAGTTGCTCACGCGTTACATGGGTGTTGGACCACAGTTGGCGCAGCTCTTCACGCATGGCGTGCATCTTGGCCAGCGTGGGGTTCTGGGCACGCACCTGCTCGACCTTGGCCTTGTACTTGGCAGGCACCTTGTCGTCGTCGCGGTGCAGCCAGCGGCGGGCGGCCTCCAGCATGGACACGTCAGCGCGCTTGGCCTTCATGGCATCCAGCTCGGCTTGCACGGTGGCGCGCATCTGGCGGGCGTAAACAGCCATCACCTCGTAGCGGTTGGCAATGACCGCTTCCAGCGTCTTCTCGTCTGCCACGGGCTTCACGTCGCCAAAGGCGAGCTTGGGCGGCGTCTTCTTGGGCTTGGCCAAGCCGAAATTGGCCAGAATGCTGATATACAACCAGCCAATGTCAAATTCGTAGGGCTTGACCGAGAACTTGGCAGACGTGGGGTAGGTGTGGTGGTTGTTGTGCAACTCTTCGCCACCGATGATGATGCCCCAGGGGAACACGTTGGTGCTGGCGTCGGTGGCCTCGAAGTTGCGGTAACCCCAGAAGTGGCCGATGCCGTTGACCACGCCAGCCGCCCAGAAGGGAATCCAGGCCATCTGCACAGCCCACACGGCCAAGCCCAGTGCGCCGAACAGCGCCACATCGATGATCAGCATGGCGCTGACACCCAGGCGGGAGTACTTGGTGTAGACGTTGCGCTCGACCCAGTCGTCAGGCGTGCCGTGACCGTAGCGCTCCATCGTTTCCTTGTTCTTGGCTTCGGCGCGGTACAGCTCTGCACCTTCCCAGAACACCTTTTTGATGCCGAACACCACGGGGCTGTGGGGGTCGCCTTCCTGTTCGCACTTGGCGTGGTGCTTGCGGTGGATGGAGGCCCACTCCTTGGTGAGCATGCCCGTGGTCATCCACAACCAGAAGCGGAAGAAGTGCGACACGGCAGGGTGCAGGTCCAGCGCGCGGTGGGCCTGGTGGCGGTGCAGGAACAGCGTGACGCTGACGATGGTGATGTGCGTCATCACCAGTGCGACGATCAGCACCTGCCACCACGTGGCGCCGGTAAGGCCCTGAGACAGGAAACTCACCAACCCGTTCCAGACCGATTCAAACACAGACATGTATGTCCTTTGGAAAAAGAAAAACTCACCCTTTGGCGCGCCCGTTCCAGGGGACCACGCGAGGCGTAACCTTAGATTTTAGGGCGCAAGGTCAAAATCACCAAGCGCCACTCGTCGGGCATTTCGCGGCAATTACCGAAAGTTCAAGGCTTTTTGTTCCAGACAGCCGCAAAAAAGCCGTCGGTTCCATGCAGATGCGGCCACAAGCGCAGGCAGCCTCCGCTACACAGAGCCTCTGCACCTTCGACACCGGCACGCGTCAACAGTTCCTCTGCGGGCACGGGTACAAAATCCCGGTGTGCGGCGGTGAAGGCCTGAGCGACCGCCTCGTTCTCTTCCTCCAGCAGGCTGCAGGTGGCATAGACCAACCGGCCGCCGGGTTTCACGAGCCTTGCCGCGCTGGCCAGGATGCGCCCCTGCAATTCAGCCAGTTCCGCCACGCCCCCGGGCGACTGACGCCATTTCAGGTCAGGGCTGCGGCGCAGCGTGCCCAGCCCGGAACAAGGCGCATCCACGAGCACTCGGTCAAGCTTTCCAGCCAGCCGGTTCAGGCGCTCGTCGCGCTCGTGCGCAATGGCCATGGGGTGCACGTTGGTCAGGCCGCTGCGGGCCAGACGAGGCTGAATGGCCTCCAGCCGGTGTCCGGAGGTATCCATGGCGTAAAGCCGCCCGGTGCCACGCATGGCCGCGCCCAAGGCCAGGGTCTTGCCACCCGCACCGGCACAGAAGTCCGCCACCATCTCGTTTCGCTTAGGCTCCACCAGCAGCACCAGCAATTGCGAGCCTTCGTCCTGCACCTCTACCGCGCCTTCGGTGTAGAGCGGGAGCTTGTGCAGAGAGGGCTTGCCCTGCAGGCGCACTCCCAGCGGCGCATAAGGGGTGGGCTCGGCGGACATGCCGGCCTCCTGCAAGGCGCGCAACACCGCCGGGCGCTTGGCCTTCAGGGCATTCACCCGCAAGTCCAGGGTAGCGGGCACGTTCAGTGACGCCGCCAGCGCATCAAAACCCTCGCCCACCTGCGCCTGCAAGCGTTCGGCCAACCAGTTGGGCAGCAGGTGGCGCGCCTCTGGCGGCAGCGCAGCCTCGTCAGCGTTCGCGGCTTGCGCCAACCAGGCGCGTTCGTCGTCGGTGCAAGCGGCATCGCGCCACTCCGGGTCGCCCTTGAAGGCCAGCAATGCCAGGCGGCGCGCCACGGCGGCAGGCGGCGCCCCTTTAGGCAAACCGCCTTCACAGCGGCGCACCTGCCATTCAAGGCGGGGTTTTTCGCGCAGAACGTTGTAAACCGTGTCCGACAAGGTTTGCCGTTCGCGCGGCCCCAGGTGGTGGTGTTCGCGGAAATACCGCGCCACAGTGGCGTCGGCGGGGTGTTGAAAAGTAAGCACCTGCGCCATCAGGGCGGCACAGGCATCAAAAAAGGCTTTCGGGTGCATGGCCTGGATTGTCCCGGATATCGGTCACCGACGTCACCGTTCATCTGCCGTTAAGCCAGCCAACAACACAATGGCCGCCTTTCCTTCCAGCAACCCACGAGTCACGCCCTCACAGCCACCATGAAGCCGATCCGCCCCACCCTCTTCATCCTGGCCGCCTGTTGTGTGCTGAGCGCGTGCACCGTCAATGGAGGCTGGGACCAGGAATACTCCTGTGCTGGGGAGGAAAGCACACAAGCCAGCTTTGCAGACCCGAAGGCCGCCAGCCAAACGCAAAAGACCTACCCCTTGACGATCGACTTCCACCTGCGGGGTGATCAAGCCATGGCCAAGACCTACACCACCCACATCGATCAAGCTTCTGCCGACCGCGTGACTTTCCACGCGAAAGACGCGACGAACTGGCTCAATGGCACTTTCGACAAACGTTCCCAGGAGCTGTCATTGATAGAAGAGCGGCAATTGAACACCCCGCTGGGGAAGCAAAGTGTGCGCTCGACGGCACATTTCAAATGCCAGGCCGTCTGACCAAACGAACACCCTGAAACGCCAGGGTGGCGCCAGTCCGGGATAATCCCGCCCCATGTCCGAAATTGAAAACCAGGTGCGCCGCCGCCGCACCTTCGCCATCATCTCCCACCCCGACGCGGGTAAAACCACCCTCACCGAGAAGCTGCTGCTGTTCTCGGGTGCCATCAACATCGCGGGCTCGGTGAAGGCGCGCAAGGCCGCGCGCCACGCCACGTCCGACTGGATGGAGATTGAAAAGCAGCGCGGCATCTCGGTCGCCAGTTCGGTGATGCAGATGGAGTACCGCGACTGCGTCATCAACCTGCTGGATACCCCGGGCCACCAGGACTTCAGCGAAGACACCTACCGCGTGCTCACCGCCGTGGACGCGGCGCTCATGGTGATTGACGCTGCCAACGGCGTGGAGCCCCAGACCCGCCGCCTGCTGCAGGTGTGCCGCGCACGCAACACGCCCATCCTCACCTTCGTGAACAAGATGGACCGCGAAGTGCAGGCCCCGCTGGACGTGATGGACGAGATCGAGCGTGAACTCGGCATGACGGTGGTGCCCTTCACCTGGCCGGTGGGTATGGGCAAGCTGTTCCACGGCGTGTACGACCGCCGCAGCGACCAGATGCGGGTGTTCACCGCCGGTGAAGACCGTGCCGGTGGTGACGAGGAAGTGCTGGCCGGGCAGGACAACCCCGAAACCGCCCGCCGCTTCGGCCTGGAATGGCAACAGGCCAAGGACGAGCTGGAACTGGTGGAGGGCGCCTCCCCCGCCTTTGACGAAGCCGAATTCCTGGCAGGCAAGCAGACCCCCATGCTGTTCGGCTCGGCCATCAACAACTTTGGCGTGCGCGAGGTGCTCGACGCACTTGTGGACCTGGCCCCGCCCCCCGGCCCCAAGCCCGCCATCCAGCGCGTGGTGGAGCCCGTTGAACCCAAGTTCAGCGGCGTGGTGTTCAAGATCCAGGCAAACATGGACCCGGCGCACCGCGACCGCATCGCCTTCGTGCGGGTGGCCAGCGGCCACTTCGAGCGCGGCATGAAGCTGAAGGTGGTGCGCAGCGGCAAGGAACTGCGCCCCAACACCGTGGTGAGCTTCCTGAGCCAGCGGCGTGAACTGCTGGACGAGGCGTATGCCGGCGACATCATCGGCATTCCCAACCACGGCGTGCTGCAGCTGGGCGACACCCTGACCGAGGGCGAGCAGTTGCAGTTCACCGGCCTGCCCTTCTTCGCACCGGAAATCATCCGCAGCGTGGAAGTGGCCGACCCGCTGCGCGGCAAGCAGCTCAAGGCGGGCCTGACGCAGTTGGGTGAAGAAGGCGCGATCCAGGTGTTCCGCCCCATGGCGGGCTCCATCCTGATGCTGGGTGCCGTGGGTCAGCTGCAGTTCGAAGTGGTGCAGCACCGCCTGGAAGCCGAATACGGCGTGAAGGCACGCATCACCCACAGCCCCTACCAGGTGGCGCGCTGGGTCACCTGCCCGCCCGAAAACGGCGGCGAGACGGAACTCAAGCGCTTCATCGACGCCAACATCCACCGCATGGCCTGGGACGCGGTGGACGCGCCCGCCATTCTGGTGGACCACAACGCCACGCTACGCGCCGTGGAAGCCAACTGGCCCAAGATCCAGTTCCATGCCATGCGCGAGCATGCGGGCCTGGTGTTTCACAAGAGCGTCTGACCACAGATGAAGCTGTTTGCGCCACTGTACGAACGCGCCATGCGCTGGGCGCGCCACCGCCATGCGCCCTGGTACCTGGGCGGGTTGAGTTTTGTAGAGTCGTCCTTCTTTCCGATTCCACCAGACGTGATGCTCGCCCCCATGTGCCTGGCGCAGCCGGAAAAAGCCTGGCGCTTTGCCTGGCTCACCACATTGACGTCAGTGCTGGGCGGCTTGCTCGGCTACCTGATCGGCATGCTGGCCTTCGCCTCCATCGAGCCCTGGCTGCAAACAAGCAAGTATTGGGCGCCTTACCAGACGGCACTGGCGTGGTTCGGCGAATGGGGCGTGCTGGCGGTGTTCATCGCGGGTTTCTCGCCCATCCCGTACAAGGTGTTCACCATTGCCGCCGGGGTGCTGTCCATGGCCTTGCTGCCTTTCACGCTGGCGTCTTTCGTGGGGCGTGGTGCTCGGTTTTTCCTGGTGGCAGGGCTCATGCGCTGGGGCGGAGCGCGCATGGAAGCGGAGCTTCACAAGCACATCGACCGCCTGGGCTGGGCCACCGTGGCCCTGGTTGCGGTGGGCGCGGCAGCCTACGCGCTGCGCTGATCTGCTGCGTCAACGCTGCGCCAGCAGGCGCTCCACGGCACGCGGGTAGATGATGTGCTCCTGCGTGAGCACGCGGGCGGCCAGCACCTCGGGCGTGTCGCCTGGCAACACCGGCACCACAGCCTGGTCCAGGTACTCGCCATGGTCCAGTTCGGCGGTGACGCGGTGCACCGTGGCACCGGCAAAGCGGCAACCCGCCTCGATGGCGCGCTGATGCGTGTGCAAACCAGGGAAAGCGGGCAGCAATGACGGGTGGATGTTGACCAGCCTGCCGTCGTAGTGCGCCACAAAACCCGGCGTGAGGATGCGCATGAACCCGGCCAGTACCACCAAGGCCGGACGCCCTTGCGGATCGAAACCGTCGATGACGCGCACCAGCTCGGCGTCAAATGCCTCGCGCGAATCAAAGCCTTTGTGATCCAACACGGCGGTGGCAATACCCTGCTCGCGTGCAAAGTCCAGCCCTTTGGCATTGGCGCGGTTACTCACCACCGCCGCCACGCGTGCGCCCAGGCGCTCGGGCCAGCGCTGCTGTTGCGCCGCACGCACAATGGCAGCCATGTTCGACCCCGCGCCGGAGATGAGGATGACGATGTTCTTGTCTGTCTGGGAAGGCATGGGGCAGGAGTGTAAATGTCACCGGCCTGACAACCCAAAATCGAACGTGCGTGCTAAAAACCCGCAGCAAAGGAGACGCCCATGGATCTGGCATTCACCCCCGAGGAACAGGCCTTCCGCGCTGAAGTGCGCGCCTGGGTCAGGGAGAACCTGCCCCGGCACATCGCAGAGAAGGTGCACAACGCACAGCGCCTGACACGCGACGACATGCAAGGCTGGGCCAGGATTCTTGGCAAAAAGGGCTGGCTGGGCTACGGCTGGCCCAAACAGTTTGGCGGCCCCGGCTGGAACGCCGTGCAAAAGCACCTTTTTGAAGAAGAATGCGCGCTGGCAGGCGCGCCCCGCATCGTGCCCTTCGGGCCGGTCATGGTGGCGCCTGTCATCATGGCCTTTGGCAACGCTGAACAACACAAGCGTTTCCTGCCCGGCATCGCCAGCGGGGACGTGTGGTGGAGCCAGGGCTACAGCGAGCCAGGCTCTGGCTCCGATCTGGCCAGCCTGAAGACCCGCGCCGAGCGCGTGGGCGACAAATACATCGTCAACGGCCAGAAAACCTGGACCACACTTGGCCAGTACGGCGACTGGATCTTCTGCCTGGTGCGCACATCCACCGAAGGTAAGCCGCAGACGGGCATCAGCTTCCTGCTAATCGACATGAAGAGCCCCGGCATCACAGTGCGGCCGATCAAGCTGCTCGATGGCGAGCACGAGGTCAACGAGGTGTGGTTCGACAACGTAGAAGTGCCCGCCGACAACCTGATCGGCGAAGAGAACAAGGGGTGGACCTACGCCAAGCACTTGCTGAGCCACGAGCGCACCAACATTGCCGACGTGAACCGCGCCAAGCGCGAACTGGAACGGCTCAAGCGCATTGCCAAAACCGAAGGCGTATGGGACGACCTGCGTTTGCGCGACCAGATCGCTCTGCTGGAGGTGGACATCGTGTCGCTGGAGATGCTGGTACTGCGGGTGCTGAGCGCCGAAAAGTCGGGCAGGAACTCCCTGGACATTGCGGGCTTGCTCAAGATCAGGGGCAGCGAGATCCAGCAGCGCTACACGGAGCTGATGATGCTGGCTGCTGGGCCTTTCAGCCTGCCCTTCATCTTCGAGGCCATGGACGCTGGCTGGCAAGGCGACTTCCCTGGTGGCGTGGTAGCGAACGCGCCTCTGGCGGCCAACTACTTCAACATGCGCAAGACCACCATCTACGGCGGCAGCAATGAAGTGCAACGCAACATCGTGGCGCAAACCGTGCTGGGCTGAGGAGAACACACATGGACTTCGACTTTTCCGACGACCAGGAACAACTGCGCGACGCCGTGCGCCGCTGGGTGGACAAGGGCTACACCTTCGAACGCCGCCGTGCTGCGGTGACCAATGGTGGCTTCGACCGCAACGCCTACCGTGAACTGGCCGAGCTGGGCCTGTGCGGCCTGTATGTGAGCGACGAACACGGCGGCACGGGCATGGGCCCGGTAGAGGGCATGGTGGCGATGGAGGAACTGGGGCGAGGCCTGGTGCTGGAGCCGCTGGCGCAGACGCTGATAGCCTCTGGCGTGCTGGGCGGCCATGCAGGCGCTGAACTGCAAGGCGAGTGGCTGCCCCCCATTGCCTCAGGCGAAGCGCTGGTTGTACTGGCACACCAGGAGCGCGGTTTGCGCCATCATCTGGGTGCCGTCAACACCCGCGCCACCGCGACCGCAGGCAACTGGACCGTCAGCGGCACCAAGAGCATCGTGCCCGCTGGCGACGTGGCCGACGCATGGCTGGTGCCCGCACAAACCGAGCAAGGCTTGGCCCTGTTCCTGGTGGAGCGCGGCGCCAGTGGCGCCCAGGCCAGCGGCTACCTCACGCAGGAAGGCAGCCGCGCCGCCGAAGTGGTGTTCCGAAACTCCCCCGCGCAACTGATCACCACCGAAGGCCAGACCGCGCTGGAACATGCCGCAGACATCGGCATAGCCGCCGTGTGCGCCGAGGCCGTGGGCGTGATGGACAAGACCCTGGCGCTCACCGCCGAGTACTTGAACACCCGCAAGCAGTTTGGCGTGCCCATTGCCAGCTTCCAGGCACTGCGCCACCGCGTGGCAGACATGAAGATGCAGCTGGAACTGGCCCGCAGCATGAGCTACTACGCCAGCCTCAAGCTCAACGCGCCAACGGGCGAGCGCCGTCAGGCCCTCGCACGCGCCAAGGTGCAGCTGGGCCAGTCCATGCGCTTCGTCGGGCAGCAGGCAGTGCAGTTGCACGGCGGCATTGGCGTCACGGACGAATACATCGTCAGCCACTGCTTCAAGAAGCTCACACAACTGGAGCTGACCTGGGGCGACACGCTGCACCACCTGGGCGAGGTGTCTGCGCGCATGCAGGACACAGCCGGGGTGTTTGCCTGAGCGCTGATTCTCCGACAGCACCTCCCGTGGATTGAAGATGCGTTAGACTCGCGCCGGGTGCAGCCCAATCCGGGGCTGCAGGTTCATGCGAAGGTCGGGCCGCCTCGCAGCATTCGTTCGCCCCCATGAACCCTACCTTGATTCAGATCATCGGCACAACCCTGTTCGCGTTGGCCGTCGTCCACACCTTCTCCACCAAGTTCTTCGAACGGCTGGCCCACACCCAGCCGCGCCATGCTGGCATTTGGCACTTGTTGGGCGAGGTGGAGGTCGTCTTCGGCTTCTGGGCCATGGTGCTCATGGTCTTCATGTTTGCTGTCATGGGCAAGACCGACGCCACGGCATACATCGACAGCCGCAACTTCACCGAACCCATGTTCGTGTTCGTGATCATGGTGATCGCGGGCACCCGGTCTGTCCTGCAGTTCGCCGGCACACTCGTCAGGCTGACGGCCACCTTCCTGCCCTTGCCCCGCGGCATGGCGCTGTACTTCCTGACCCTGGCGATGGTCCCCCTGCTGGGCTCTTTCATCACCGAGCCTGCCGCCATGACCCTGGCTGCGTTGATGCTGCGTGACACGCTTTTCTCCAGGCCGGTATCTCGCGCGCTGAAGTACTCCACGGTAGGCGTGCTCTTCGTCAACATTTCGATTGGCGGCACGCTGACGTCATTCGCGGCCCCACCGGTGCTGATGGTGGCAAGCACATGGAACTGGGACATGTGGTTCATGCTGTCCAACTTTGGCTGGAAGGCTGCCATCGCCGTGATGGTGAATGCGGGCTGCGCGATGCTGCTGTTCCGCAAGGAACTCGGGCACATGAACAACAGCAAGCAGGACGAAGCGGAAGCTCCCGTGCCGTGGCCGGTCATCCTAGTCCACCTGCTGTTCCTGGTCGGCGTGGTGGTGTTCGCACACCACCCACCGATGTTCATGGGCTTCTTCCTCTTCTTCATGGGCTTTGCCACGGCCTACTCGCAATACCAGGGCCGCCTCATCCTGCGTGAAGGGCTGCTGGTTGCGTTCTTCCTGGCCGGGCTGGTGGTACTGGGCGGCCTGCAGCAGTGGTGGCTGCAACCCGTGCTGATGGGCATGGACGCCAATGCGGTGTTCTTCGGTGCCACGGCACTCACGGCCATCACCGACAACGCCGCGTTGACCTATCTCGGCTCCCTGGTGGAAGGCTTGACGGACGAATTCAAGATCGCCTTGGTGGCCGGTGCCGTCACGGGCGGCGGCTTGACCGTGATCGCCAACGCCCCCAACCCAGCCGGTGTGTCTATCCTGCGCGGCAAGTTCGAAGATTCGACGATCAACCCGCTGGGCCTGCTGATCGCCGCGCTGCCGTCAACCATCGTGGCCATCCTGGCTTTCCGGTTGCTTTGATGGGTGGGCGTTGAGGCCGATGGGTCCCCATCGGCCGGGCCATCAACCCCGGGGCAAGACCCAGAAGAGTGCTGCCAGCAGCACGGCAGCCAGCAGCAGCCACGGCCAGGGATTGGGTTTTTCGGCGTAGGGGTCGGTCAGCGAACGTTCGGAGCCGGGAGGCAACTGCGCCACGCCAGTGAGCGAAGCGCCAAAAGGTATGTTGATGCGCGCACGGATGTTGACGGCCCAACCATTGGCATCGAGCAGCGGCCCCACGTTGCGCTTGCGCAGCTTGAGCCAGGCCAGCAGCATGGACGGCCCCGAAATGAGCAGCATGACGCCCAGTACCACCAGGGGCATCTGCCAGGCGGGCAAGCCCAGGAACCCGGTCACGACCGCCGCCAGTGCGGTACCCAGCGCTCCCAGTGCCAGGCCAATGGCGGCAAAGATGCCCGCGAACCTGGCAATGTCAAAGGCCTGGGCAGGCTTGGCTTCCGCGGCAGGCGCTGGCGCCGCAGCCTTCGCGCCGGCGTCGCTCACACGGGCTGCAGCCTTGGCTTCCACGTCCTTGTCTCGCGAAGCGGCAAACTTGTGAACCTGGTCTCCGATCAACCGAGAAATGCGCCTGTAGGGCGACCAGAAAGCCTGCCGTACGCTGATGGGTGCCTCCACCACCTTCACCACGCTGGCATTCCAGTCGCGACCCAGGCGGTCGTAGAAAACACCATTGCGGCCGGGCACCATCATGTCGTCCGCGTCGCCACCGGTCATGGCCGCAACGATGGTGATGGGCGCTTCGCCCTGGCGCACGCACTGGCAGTAGACGAGGTATGTGCCGGACAGTGGTGCGAGTGTGGCATGACGCCCCATGTCGCCCACGCGCAGGCACAAGTCGCAGCTGCGCTGGTCGATGTAGAGCGTGCCCGCCTGGAAGATGGCGGGCCGTTCAGGACCGTAGAAATCACTCAAGTTGACGAAGTTGCGCAACAGCGTAACCAGATCGCGACGCAGGCGTACCAGTCGCTCCAGCGCCTCGATGGCGGTGGCGCTGGCTTCTGCCGTCTGGTCTTTTTCTATCAATGCCCTCAGGCTGGCAGGGGCAGCCCCGCCCAATATGCTGCGCAGCGTTTCCACCGGGATGTCGGCCACTGGGGTGGCCGGGCGGGCGGCAAGCCATTCACGGTAGGCCCCGAACCGAGTGGCCAGTGCAGCCCATTCGTCAGGCGTGAGCTGGTCGCGCTCCCCCAACACCGGGGTGACCACCAACTCACGAAGTGCCGCCACCTTGGCCTGCCAAGCGGGGTTGATGCCATCGCGCAAGGGCAAGGCAGCTTCTTTGGCCACCTTGGCCAATGGCAGGCTGGCGACTTCATCGCTGGCATCGCTCAAGGCCAGCGTGGAAAGTTCTGCGTAACGGGTGTCTGCAGGGTTGAGCGCCGCTTCTGCCCTACCGTCAAACGCGGCCAGGCTGCAGCGCGTGAAATAGTCCCGCACCTTGTCTTGCACAGCATCAAAGGCTGCCAGCGCGGCAGGGGTCTGCTCTCCCCAGGCCATCAGGCTGCCGCCGCCTGCTTCTGCCTGGGCATGCCAGTCCACCACCTGCTGCGCGGCGGCCAGAAACGCGTCCAGCGTCTCGCTTGAAACCCCGGGCTGGCCACTGCGGTCGGGCGCCCCGCCTTGTGCGGCGACAACATGGCCGACAAGAGCCGCGCACTCCTCGTCAGGCGCGAGTTCAGCGGGCACGATGCCATCGCCATTGAGCTGGCTCGGGGGAAAAATCAAGGCCAGGTCGGCAAAGTCCTCCACCGCCAGACTGGTTGCTTCAGGTTTGCCCAGGCGCTCCAGCACCTGCCGCGCGGCCCCCAGCAAGCGTGCGCCCTCATCGCCAGCCGCATGAATGGCCCCCAGGGCCAGCGTGTCGCCCGGCTGAAAGAGCACATCAGGGTCGTTCAGTGAGGCACAGGCCCAGCGAACAGCCTCACGCAACTCTGGAACGCGGATGCGGCCATCGCCGTCGGTATCGATAAGCTGCAAAGTGCGGGCGTCGAATTCAAGCCCCGACGTGGGGCAGGCCAGCACAGCCCAGAGCTTCTGGTCGAGCTCCCCGAGATGCAGCAGGTCCTGGGCGTTGTCGATTCGCACCTGGTCAAATCCACCGGAACGGAAAAAACGCCAACGGTGCTGGCCGAGTTGTTCACCCATGCTATTGCTCCTCGTGAAGGATGTTGTAAGCGGCCACCCGCATGCGCGGCGCCATCGTGATCGATGTTAGCAGTCCGAACAATGCCGGGCGACAACCAGCAGACGCTCAGGCATGCAGGCGCGATGTCTTGGGCAGGTGCGCCATCAGGAACTCCATCTGGTCCGCCAGAATGCGGCGGTTGCGCAGGATGAAGTCCTCCCAGAGGCTGGGCACGTAGGGCGCGTAAAGCAGCGGCATGCGCGCCTGCTCTGGCGTGCGGTTGGCCTTGCGGTGGTTGCAGGAACGGCAGGCGGTGACCACGTTCATCCACTGGTCCCGCCCCTTCTGGGCCAAGGGGACGATGTGTTCGCGCGTGAGTTCCTCTTCGTGGAAATGCCCACCGCAGTAGGCACACACATTGCGGTCCCGCGCAAATAACTTGCCGTTGCTCAGCGTGGGTTTCAGCTCGAATGGGTTGATGTTGGGCACGCCCCGGGTCCCGATGATGGAGTTGACCTCGATCACCGACTGCAGGCCCGTGACGGCGTTGTGTCCACCATGGAACACCGCGACCCGCTGGCCCATTTCCCATCGCACCTCGTCAGCCGCGTAGTGGAGCACCGCCTCTTCCAGGCTGATCCACGATTGCGGCAGACCTTGCGCCGACAGCTTCAACACCTTCAAGACCGACCTCCGCGCGTAACGCCCCCAGGGGGCACCGAACCACAGGAATTCGTCCTGCCAGGCGCTTCTGAAACGAGGCGCCGGGCGGATGCGTGAACTTGTGTCAATATAGCGCGCTTTTGTTTCACCTCGTCGTATGAAGATCATCCAAGGCCTGAATAACCTGCTGCGCCACGCCAGCGCGCGGGAAACGGGCTGCGCCCTGACAATCGGTAACTTCGACGGCGTGCACCGCGGCCACCAGGCCATGCTGGCCCTGCTGACCAACGAAGCGCGTCACCGGGGCGTGCCCAGCTGCGCGATGACTTTCGAGCCCCACCCGCGCGACTTCTTTGCCCAGAAGTTCCACAAGCCTGAACTGGCTCCCGCACGCATTGCCACCCTGCGCGACAAGCTGCACGAGCTGCGCCGCTGCGGCGTGGACCAGTGCGTCATCCTGCCCTTTGACGAAAAGCTCGCCGCGCTGTCGGCCCAAGGCTTCATCGACGACGTGCTGGTTCGCGCCCTGGGCGTGCGCTATGTGCTGGTGGGCGACGACTTCCGCTTCGGCGCGCAACGCCAGGGTGACTACGCCATGCTGGACGCTGCGGGCACTACCCATGGCTTTGACGTGGCGCGCATGATGAGCTACGAAGTGCACGGGCTGCGCGTGTCCAGTTCTGCCGTGCGCGACGCACTGGCAGAAGGGCGCATGGACGACGTGGCCGCGCTGCTCGGCCGCCCCTACAGCATCAGCGGGCACGTGGTGCACGGCCGCAAACTGGGCCGCGAACTGGGTGCCACGAACGAAGGCGCAGGGGATGGTTTTCGCACCCTCAACCTGCGTTTCTCGCATTGGAAACCGGCAGCCAGCGGCATTTTTGCGGTGCATGTGCACGGGCTGGACCCAAACCCCGACGCCCCCCCGCTTCCTGGCGTGGCCAACCTGGGAGTACGACCCTCGCTCGACCCCAACGACGTCAACGGCGGGCGTGTGCTGCTGGAAACCCATTGCCTGGAATGGCCGGCCCGCGTGCGGCAGGCGCTGGCAGACGCGCCGTCCCCCGGAGAGGCCTACGGTAAAATCATTCGCGTGGAACTGCTGCACAAACTGCACGACGAACTGAGGTACGACAGTCTGGACGCCCTGACGAAGGGCATTGCCAAGGACTGCGACGACGCACGCGCCTGGTTCTCTGCGAACGCCACGCCCCACGCGTCGGTACGCCGCCAGACGACGCGCGACCGAATTTAAAGCCCGCCCCAGCCGCCCGGCTGCCGCCGCACACCCCTGGACGGGCTCGGGGTGCGTGGCCCCCTCACCCGGATTCCTGCGCCAGCGCGGGCCGAGCCTGTCAGAAATTCCGAGACACAAGCCATGTCCGACGCCAAAGCCAACGCCCCTCAGTCCGGCCCCGACCACAGCAAGACGCTGAACCTGCCCGACACCCCCTTTCCCATGCGCGGCAACCTGCCGCAGCGCGAGCCGGACTGGGTGAAGCAGTGGGAAGAGCAAGGCATCTACCGCCGCCTGCGCGACGCCCGCGTGGGCGCGCCCAAGTTCATCCTGCACGACGGCCCGCCCTACGCCAACGGCCAGATCCACATCGGCCACGCCGTCAACAAGGTGCTCAAGGACATGATCGTCAAGGCCCGCCAGCTGGCCGGCTTTGACGCCCAGTACATCCCGGGCTGGGACTGCCACGGCCTGCCGATCGAGAACGCCATCGAAAAACTGCACGGCCGGGGCCTGCAGCGCGACGAGATGCAGGCCAAGAGCCGCGCGTTCGCCACCGAGCAGATCGGCCAGCAGATGGCCGACTTCAAGCGCCTGGGCGTGCTGGGTCAGTGGGACAACCCCTACAAGACCATGGCGTTTGCCACCGAAGCCAATGAAATCCGCGCCTTCAAGCGTGTGATGGAGCGCGGCTTCGTGTACCGTGGCCTGAAGCCCGTGTACTGGTGCTTTGACTGCGGCTCCTCGCTGGCCGAATTCGAGATCGAATACCAGGACAAGAAGAGCCAGACGCTGGACGTGGGCTTCCCCTGCGCTGAACCGGCCAAGCTGCTGCAGGCTTTCTTCGGCCAAAGCGGCCTGCCGCACGCCGACACAGCTGGCCTGCAAGACAAGCCGATGTTCGTGGTGATCTGGACCACCACGGCCTGGACCATTCCCGCCAACCAGGCGCTCAACCTCAACCCCGAGCTGACCTACGCGCTGGTCGACACCCCGCGTGGCCTGCTGGTGCTGGCCGAATCGCTGGTGGAAAAGTGCCTGGAGCGCTACCAGCTGGAAGGCACCGTGCTGGCTACTGCCCAAGGCCGCACGCTGGAGATGATCCACTTCAAGCACCCGCTGGCGCACGTGCACCCGGGTTACGACCGCTTGAGCCCCATCTACCTGGCCGACTACGCCACCGCCGACGACGGCACGGGTATCGTGCACTCCTCGCCCGCCTACGGTGTGGACGACTTCAACTCCTGCGTGGCGCATGGGCTGAAGTACGACGACATCCTCAACCCCGTACAGGGCAACGGCCAGTACGAAGATGCGCTGCCCCTGTTCGGCGGCATGAACATCTGGAAGGCTGCGCCTGTCGTCATCGACACGCTGCGCGAACACGACCGCCTGTTCGCCACCGAGACCATCACCCACAGCTACCCGCACTGCTGGCGCCACAAGACGCCGGTGATCTACCGCGCCGCTGCGCAATGGTTCGTGCGCATGGACGAGGGCGAGGGCATCTTCACCAAGGACAAGGCCGCCAAGACGCTGCGCCAGTTGGCCCTGGAGGCGATCGAACACACCAGCTTCTACCCGGAGAACGGTCGTGCCCGCCTGCGGGACATGATCGCCAACCGGCCCGACTGGTGCATCAGCCGCCAGCGCAGCTGGGGTGTGCCCCTGCCCTTCCTGCTGCACGTAGACAGCGGTGAGCCGCACCCACGCACGCCCGAGATCATCGACCTGGCCGCCGAGGTGGTGGAGACTGGCGGCATCGAGGCCTGGAGCAAGCTGAGCGTGGCGGACATTCTCGCGCGCATTGGCGACGGCACCGACCCGGCCACCTACAGCAAGAGCACCGACATTCTGGAAGTGTGGTTCGACTCGGGCACCACGCACACCACCGTGCTCAAGGGCAGCCACGCAGGCAGCGGCCACGACAGCGGCCCCGAGGCCGACCTGTACCTGGAAGGCCATGACCAGCACCGCGGCTGGTTCCACAGCTCGCTGCTCACCGCCTGCGCCATGTACGACCGCGCGCCCTACAAGGGCCTGCTGACCCACGGCTTCACAGTGGACGGTCAGGGCCGCAAGATGAGCAAGAGCGTGGGCAACGTGGTGGCACCGCAGCAGGTCAGCTCCAAGATGGGCGCCGAGATCATCCGCCTTTGGGTGGCCGCCACCGACTATTCTGGCGACCTGGGCATCGACGACAAGATCCTGGCCCGCGTGGTGGACGCCTACCGCCGCATCCGCAACACGCTGCGCTTCCTGCTGGCCAACATCAGCGACTTCGACCCGGCGCAGGACGCCGTGCCCGTGGAGCAGATGCTGGAGATCGACCGCTACGCGCTGAGCCGCGCGGCGCAGTTCCAGGCCGACGTGCTGGCGCACTACCACGTGTACGAGTTCCACCCGGTGGTGGCCAAGCTTCAGGTGTATTGCTCCGAAGACCTGGGCGCGTTCTACCTGGACGTGCTGAAGGACCGCCTCTACACCACGGCGCCCAAGAGCCTGGCTCGCCGCAGTGCGCAAACCGCGCTGCACCAGATCACCCATGCCATGCTGCGCTGGATGGCGCCCTTCCTGAGCTTCACCGCCGAAGAGGCCTGGGCGCTGGCGGGCAACACCCCGTCCATCTTCACCGAAACCTACCTGCAACTGGGCACCCCCAACGAGGCGCTGCTGGCCAAGTGGAGCCGCGTGCTGGAGCTGCGCGCCACAGTGAACAAGGCCATTGAGGACGTGCGTGCCGCCGGCAACGTGGGCTCGTCGCTCCAGGCCACTGTGGCGTTGACCGTGGGCGCAGAAGACTTCGCACTGCTGCAAAGCCTGGGCGACGACCTGAAGTTCGTCTTCATCGTCTCTGCCATCACGCTGCAACAGGGCGCAGAACTCGCGGTGGAGGTAACCCCATCCGGCGCCGCCAAGTGCGGCCGCTGCTGGCACTACCGCGACGATGTGGGCCACGACGCCGCCCACCCCGACCTGTGCGGCCGCTGCACCAGCAACCTGTACGGCGCGGGTGAAGCCCGCACCGTGGCCTGAAGGCACGCGCATGGGCAAGGCATCCTCCAAAGGCATGCTCACCTGGCTGGGCCTGGCATTCCTCGTCCTGCTGGTGGACCAGTTCACCAAGGTGCTGATCCTGGGCTACTACCGCCCGGGTGAAGCCACCTATGTCACGACGTTCTTCAACATCGTGCGGGTGCACAACACTGGCGCGGCGTTTTCCTTCCTGGCCAACGCGGGGGGTTGGCAGCGCTGGTTCTTCACCGTCATTGGGCTGGTGGCGGCAGCATTCATTTTGTGGATGCTGCGCTCCCACCACGGGCAGAAGCTATTCGCCTTCTCATTGAGCTGCCTGCTGGGCGGCGCCGTGGGCAACGTGGTGGACCGCCTGCTGCACGGCTACGTGGTGGACATGCTGGACTTCCACTGGCGCTTCCTGTCGCCGGTGTTCCCTGGCGGGCATTTCCCCGCCTTCAACGTGGCCGACGCAGCCATCACCGCTGGCGCCATCGGCCTCATCCTGGACGAACTGCTGCGCGTGCGGCGCACGGGCTGACGGTAGCCCCGGGTGTTCAAGCAGCCAGCCGCAGGCTGCGCTTGTTGGCGACCCTGAGGGCAACAGCGTCTGGCAGGGCTGGTGCCTGATTCGCGCCGTCCAACTGCGAAACCGCCAAATTGATCTGCGAAAGCCCAGCCAACTGTTCCTGCGCCGCGTGGCTGATTTCAGTGACGATGCCATTGACCTGACGCACACCTTCCACCGTCTGGTCCATCACGCTGCGAACCGCCAGTGTGCGCGCTTCGCCATCGTTGACCTTGCTGGTTGACTCGTCGATGAGCGTTTTGATTTCCCTGGCCGCCATGGAAACGCGCTGCGCCGGTGAACGCACCTCGCACGCGACCACGGCAAACCCGCGCCCCTGGTCTCCGGCGCGCGCGGCTTCCACTGCAGCATTGAGCGCCAGGATGTTGGTCTGGAACGCGATGCCGTCAATGACCTGCGTGATGTCCCCAATCCGTGCCGAAGACACTTGGATTTCGCGCATAGTGCTGCCCAGGCTTCCACTGCCTCGCTGCCGCGGTGGACTGTGTCGTTGACAGCCGTTGCCATGGCACTGGCTTGACGGGTCGAATCAACCGTCTGCCGAACAGTTTCCGTGATCTGGGTCAGCGATGCTGCCGTCTCCTCAAGGTTGCTGGCCTGCGCCTCGGAGCGCTGGGACAGGTCCAGGTTGCGTGGAGAAATATGTTTTAGTGATTCGCATCAGACATTAATCAAAATCAATTTCATTTTTTATGATAATTTAATGAAAAAATATGATAAATGCCATGGGGATTAATCTGGCATTCAGAATACTCTTGGGTATGTTCGTTTTGTTCATGAGGGCAGTTGGGGCTGGCAAGCCATGAATCACAAATTTCTCAAACCGCTAAAATCAGCAACCAAGAGGGTGCCCCGCCTCTGTTCACCCCTCAACGCCGCCATTCCTGCATGACCGCCCATCAAACCGCGCCGCTGGACCACGAAACCTCCCCGCTACCTTGCATGAAGCCCAACGGCGTGCGCCGGGCCTCGGGCCGTTGGCTCACGTTGGCCATGGTGTGTCTGCCCGCCACGTTTGCCGTGGCGCAGCCCATTCTTTGCCATGTGTCTTATGCGGGCGCCACGCGGACACTCGTCGTCCCGGCCATTACTCAGGCCGAGGACGTGGAGCCGCAGTTGCAGGGTTCGTCGTTCCTGCTCAAGGTGGTGAACAAAGCCACCCCTTTCGAGGAACCGGTGGTGCGTGTGAGCACCTACGCGGTGCTGGGCAACGAGCCGTTCTTGCTTCACCAGGCCAGCTACCGCCGCGCGCAGGCTCGGTCCGCCGATGCCGCACACGGCTTCACCGGCCTGCAAGCCGTGCAAGAACCCCTGCGCGGCAACGAATTGCGTTACTGGTGCGAGACCGGCGAGGCCATCAAGGCAGCAGCACGGTAGAGCCGGTGGTCTTGCGGGCCTCCAGGTCGCGATGTGCCTGCTGAACCTGCTCCAGCGGATAGCGCTGCTCCACGTGGATCTTGACCTGCCCGCTGCCGACCACCGCAAAAAGGTCGTCAGCCATGGATTGCGTACGCTCGCGGCTGGTGATGTGGCTGAACAGCGTCTGGCGCGTCACGTAGATCGAGCCCTTGGCCGCCAGCATGGCCGGTGCGAACGGTGGCACAGGGCCTGAAGCGTTGCCAAAAGCCACCATCAGCCCGAAAGGCGAGAGGCAGTCGAGCGATTTGTCCCAGGTGTCCTTGCCCACCGAGTCGTACACGACCTTTACGCCTTTGCCGCCCGTGATTTCTTTCACGCGCGGCAAAAAGTCGTCGGTGTTGTAGTTGATGACGTGTGCAGCACCGTTGGCACGCGCCAGTTCGCACTTGGCGTCGGAGCCTGCCGTGCCGATGAGTTGCAGACCCAGCGCCTTGGCCCACTGGCAAGCGATCAACCCCACCCCGCCCGCTGCAGCGTGGAACAGAACGAAATCCCCTGGATGCAAGCCTTCAACAGGCGGGCAACGCTTGAGCAGGTATTGCGCCGTGAGGCCCTTGAGCATCATGGCCGCGCCTTCCTCGAAAGAAATGTTGTCGGGCAGGCGGCAGACGTTCATCGCGGGCATCACGCGCACGTCGCAGTAGGCGCCCGGCGGCTGGCTGGCGTACGCCGCACGGTCGCCGGGCCGCAGGTGTGTCACTCCTTCGCCCACTGCCTCCACAATGCCCGCGCCTTCCATACCCAGCTGCAGCGGCAGGGGCAAGGCGTACAAGCCGGTCCGCTGATAGACGTCAATGAAATTCAGGCCGATGGCATGGTGGCGGATGCACACCTCACCCGGGCCGGGGTCGCCCACAGTCACCTCGACGAGTTTCATCTGTTCGGGGCCGCCGGGCTGATCGATACGCACGGCGCGGCTGGTGATGCTCATGGATGTCGTCTCCTGCAGAAATTGGAACCCTGCAATGGTGCCACGCAGGTGACGCGAAGGTGTCCCCATGGGGTCAATGCCCCTGCCGCGCTTGATACAGTGCAGTGCATGTCATCTCCAGCCCCCGCACGCCTTGACGCCGCCACGGCCCTGCTGCTCGTTGTTCCGCCGCTGATGTGGGCGGGCAACGCGGTGGTGGGGCGCCTGGCCGCACCCTGGATACCCCCCGTCACGTTCAACTTTCTGCGCTGGGTGCTGGCCTTTGCCATGCTGCTGCCCCTGGCGGCGTGGGTGCTGCGCCGAGGCAGCCCACTGTGGCGCGAATGGCGGCGCTTCGCCCTGCTGGGCCTGCTGGCCATTGCGGGCTACAACATGCTGCAGTACCTGGCGCTCAAAACGTCCACCCCCACCAACGTGACGCTGGTGGCATCCAGCATGCCGGTATGGATGCTGCTGGTGGGCCGACTGTTCTTCCACGCCCCCATAAAACGGCAGTCACTGCTGGGCGCGGCATTGTCGCTGTCGGGCGTGACGGTGGTGCTCACCCAGGGTCACCTAGAGCGCTTGATGTCGCTGCAACTGGTGCCGGGCGACGCCTGGATGCTGCTGGCCTCGCTGGTATGGGCGTGCTACAGCTGGCTGCTGACGCGGCGCGACGAATCCGCCGAGATCCGCAACGACTGGGCCGCGTTCCTGCTCGCGCAGGTGGTGATGGGCTTGGTATGGGCGTCGGCGCTGACCGCCGGGGAATGGGCCTGGCTGGGGGCCGCTGGCGCGCCCGAGCCCTGGATTCACTGGAGCTGGGCGCTGGCGGCCGTGCTGGTGTTTGTGGCCCTGGGCCCCTCGCTCGCGGCCTATCGCTGCTGGGGCATCGGCGTGCAGCGCGCAGGGCCCACGGTGGCCAGCTTCTTCAACAACCTCACGCCTTTGTTTGCCGCTACCTTGTCCGCGGCCTTTCTGGGGGAGCCACCCCGGGTGTACCACGGGGTGGCGTTCGCACTCATCGTGGCAGGGATCGTGGTGTCGTCGCTGCGGCGCTGAGTTTGCTCAGGTTCAATTACCAGGCAAACCGGTGCACCATTGCTGTTCGCAAGGCTCCCCGTCATTGTTCCCATCCATTTGCACGCCAGGGCAATGCTTTAAAAAGTAACGTGCTTCTGCGCAAGATGTCATCTGAGAACAATGGGTCCGGCCATCGCAGCGAAAAGGAGCAGTCTGTTCATTAATGCCCGGCTTTGCTGAGAAAGGCCCAGACTGCACCACGGTTGGAGAGGATTGTTGATCTCCGAGCCCGTAATACCCCCAGGCAAGGGCTGCGCCCAGCAAAACCAATACTCCAAAAAGCGGCATACGCTTTCGGTGATGATTGTTCCTGCGCGCGCGTTCGCGTAGTGACGACACGCCATCAGCAGGTGCCTGCCGCCGGAAACCAGTGCTACTGCGCTGTACACGAACAGCACGTTTTCTGCCATCAGCCCCGGCCTCCACCTCAAACGAAACAGCGTCGTTCAAGACAGGGCGGCCGCTATCCCTTGGGAACGCTGAAACATGGACAAACAGTTCCTCCCCCCCTTGAGCGGGAGAGATGAAGCCGAATCCCTTTTCATCGTTCCATCGTTTGAGTGTTCCCTCAAATCGCATTACGCCTCCCTGAATGTCCTCAATAAGTGCCAGGATACAGCCCACCGTCGGGCAAGATGTTCTGGCCGTTGATGTAACCCGCGTGCACGCTGCAAAGAAAGGCGCAGATGGCACCGAATTCTTCGGGTGTGCCAAAGCGCCGCGCCGGGATTTGTGCCGCTTGCGTGGCGCGCACGTCTTCCAGCGGTTTGCCGGTTTTTTGTGCTGCACCCACCATGGTCGCTTTGAGGCGGTCGGTGTCGAACTTGCCCGGCAAAAGGTTGTTGATGGTGACGCCGCGCGCGGCGATGGGGCTGCGTGCCAGCCCGGCCACGAAGCCGGTCAGGCCGCTGCGCGCGCCGTTGCTCAGACCCAGGATGTCGATGGGCGCCTTCACCGCGCTGCTGGTGATGTTGACGATGCGCCCGAAACCACGCTCGGCCATGCCGTCCACCGTGGCCTTGATCAGTTCGATGGGGGTGAGCATGTTGGCGTCCACCGCCTTCAACCACTCTTCACGGCCCCACTGTCGGAAGTCGCCCGGCGGCGGACCGCCCGCGTTGGTCACGACGATGTCGAAAGCCCGGCCCGGCCCGCCAGGCACATTGAACAGTGCCTCGCGGCCGGCCTCGGTGGTCACGTCCGCAGCCACGGTGAGCACCTGGCCAATGGCCTGGGCACGCAACGCAACAGCGGCATCCTCCAGGGCCTGCGCGCCGCGCGCCGCCATCACCACGTTCACGCCCTCCAACGCCAAGGCCCTTGCGCAGCCCCAGCCCAAACCCTTGCTGGCGCCGCACACCAGCGCCCATTTGCCCGTCAAACCCAGATCCATGTCTCGTTACTCCTGTGTTGTCGTCGAATAATCAAGGCCGTTGGCGGCTTACCCACAGCACACCGGACACCACCAGCACCGTACCCGCCAGAATCCAGCCGTTGAAAGGTTCGTCCAGTATGAACACCCCCATGAGGATGGTGGACATGGGACCGATCATGCCGGTCTGCGCCGCCAGCCCCGAGCCGATACGCTCGATGGCCATCATCACCATCATCACCGGCGCGGCGGTGCAGGCCACGGCGTTGAGCACCGACAGCCAGATGACCTCGGGCGCGACCAGCGCTGCAGACATGGGCCGCAACAGAACGAACTGCAGCAGGCACAGCAGGCAGGCCACGGTGGTGGCCAGGCCCACCAGCCGCAGGGAACCCAGGCGTTTCACCATCTCACCGCTGTAGACCAGATAGATGGCATAGCTGATGGCGCTGCCGAACACCAGCAGCGCGCCCAATGCGGTGGACCAGCCGTCAAAACTCACCTCGTGGCCGAACACCAGCAGCACACCGGCGTAACTCAGCGCCATGGCGCCTGCCTGCCGCGGGGTGATGGCACGCTTGTAGAGCACCCAGCCCAGCACCAGCACCAGCGTGGGGTTGAGGTAGAGGATAAGCCGCTCCAGGCTGGCGCTGATGTACTGCAGACCCCAGAAATCCAGGAAGCTGGCGAGGTAGTAACCACTCACTCCCAACCCCAGAATGCCCAGCCAGTCGCGCCGTGTGAGCGGCACCACCGGCGTGCTGGCGCGGTAGGTGGCCCACCATGTCATGGCAAGGAACAGCGGCAACGCGAACAGCATGCGGTACATGATGAGCGTGACCGCGTCCACCCCGTACCGGTAGGCCAGCTTGACGATGATGGCCTTGCCGCTGAACGCGATGGAACCAGCCACCGCCAACAAGAGACCGGTGGTGAGGGACGCCTTGTGAGAGGGTTGTGACATGGCTGCCTTCCCTCAAGGCGCGACGGGCTTGAACACCCGCAGCCACTTGGTGGCGGGCAGCCCCCAGCGCTCCTGGATCACCTCGGCGCGGGCCAGCAATTCCATGCGCGTGGGGTGTTGGGGCGTGCGCAGCGCCAGCACGATGGTGTTTCCCTCGCGCGTGGGGCGGAAGGCCCAAACGGCATCGGTGCCAAAGGCTTCGCAGATTTTTTCCAGCGAGCGCTCGTAGCTTGCGTCGCGCCCGAAGAGGTTGACCGTCATGGCGCCTTCGTCGGTCAGCAGGCGGCGGCAGTCGGCGTAGAACTCGGTGCTGTCGAGCACCGGCGCGGCGGCTTCGTGGTCGTACAGGTCCACCTGAAGGGCATCTACCAACCCGTGGAAAGGTTCGTGTTTTGCCACCTCTGCCGCGTCACCCAGGATGACGCGCAGCTTTGCGCTGTCGGGCGGTAGCTTGAACCAGGTACGGCAGGCTGCCACCACCTGCGGGTTGATCTCGATGGCGGTGGTGTCCATGCGCAGCTTCTTGAAGTGAAACTTGGTCAGCGCCGCCGACCCCAGCCCCAGCTGCCAGGCGTGCCTGGAAGCCACGCTGTCGGGATCGACGAACAGCAGCCACGCCACCATGCGCTGCACGTACTCCAGTTCAATGTCGAAGGGTTTGTCGATGAGCATCGAGCCCTGTATCCACTCGGTCCCCAGGTGCAGGAAGCGCACCTCGCCGTCTTCGGAGATGGTGACTTCAGGCAAGCCTGCGGTTTCAGAGCCGCCACCACGGGCGGCATTGCGCTGGCGGGCCATCAGACAGCCCCTTCGGTCAGCAAGCCATGGTGTTCAAACACCTCGCGCCAGGCAGCAAGCTTGCGCTCGAAGCTCCAGCTGGCATTGGCCGGGCTGGTGGAGGGCAGCCGGTACACGGGCAGGCCCAGGGCGCGGGTGTGGCGCGCGTGGCGGAAGCTTTCGCCGCCGTTGTGAGCAATGGCTTGCAGGCGGGGGCAGCGATGGCGCAGGCCTTGCAGGTCGTTCAGGCGGGCATTGCGGATGGCGCTGTCGAGGCTGCCCTCACGCTCACAGGCGGCATAGACGTCCCACACGCCCAGGCCATGGGCGCGCAACACGTCGGTTCTTTCGTTGTAGGGCATATCGGTCAGCGGCTCGCCCCACAGGGCGCCGAGAATCTTCCAGAAATGGTTTTGTGGGTGGGCATAGTAACGCTGCGCCTGCAGCGACGCGACGCTGGGAAAGCTCCCCAGCACCAGCAAGCGTGTGCGTTCATCCAGGATGGGGGCCAGCCCCTGAAGGGTATCGCTCATTGAAGCGTTCACGGGCGCACTCATGCAGCATGCTCCAGGGCACGCAGCCTGGGCAGCGCGACCAAGGCGTTGTTGCTGGTGGCCTGTGCCAGTGCATCGGCAGGCAACCCGCGCAGGCCCGCCACCACCTCGCCAATGCGCGGCAATTCCGCCGGGGTGTTGATGCCCTGCGGCTGGCCAGCGCCGCGCTGCGCAGCAGGCACGTACAGCCATTGCGGGGGAATGTCGGGCGCGTCGGTTTCCAGCACCAGCGCGTCCAGCGGCAATTGCGCTGCCAGGCGGCGCAACTGGCGGGCCGTGTCGAACGTGACCGCACCGCCAAAGCCAAGCTTGAAGCCCAGGGCCAGGAAGGCCTGAGCCTGCTGTTCACTGCCGTTGAAGGCATGGGCAATACCGCCCGCCACGGGCTGACCCTGTGCCGCCATGCCGCGCAGCTGCTTGAGCAACTGGTCGGCCGAACGCCGCACGTGCAGGATCACCGGCAGGCCATGGCGCTGCGCCAGGCGCAACTGCTCACGGTAGAAGTGGAGCTGCCGCTCACGCATGGCGGGCTCACAAAGCGCGGGCACGAAGAAGTCCAGGCCGATTTCGCCCACGGCCACCAGGCGCGGGTCGTCACGTGCTTCGTGCAATGCCTGGTCCAGCGCGGCCAGGTCGGCGTCTGCGGCTTGCGGCACATACAGGGGGTGAATGCCCAGGGCGTAGGCATCGCCAGTGCGGTGGGCCAGGTCACGCACGGTTTCCCAGTTCTGGCGCATCACGGCAGGCAGCACGCACAGGCCCACGCCGTGCTCGCGCGCCAGGGCCCGGGCTGCAAGTCCGCGGGCATGGTCTGAGCCGAACTCCGGCGCATCTAGATGGCAATGGGTATCTGTCCACATGGGACTTTGCATTATTGCCCAGGGTCACGCCACGGGCCGTGCGGCACAATCTAACCCGTACATCACAAAAATACTCCACGCCGAGGGACGTCGCTTGAAACTCAAATCGCGGTTCCTGCTGCTCGCCGCATCGCTCATCATCCCGGCTACGCTGGTGGCCTGGGGAGTGTTCCAGCTGATTGCTGAGAACGTGATCGAGCGCTGGGGCCAGCGGGTGGTGGGTATACAGGTGCGCTACGACAGCGCACGCTTGCTGCAACCCATAGAGCGTGAGATTGCGCTGGCCAAGCAGATGGCGCAGTCGCAGGTGCTCAAACGCTGGGCCAGGTCGCCCGAGGACCCTGAACTGCACGCGCAGGCCCTGGCCGAGATGGAAAACTACCGCCAGAACTTCCGCGACCACAGCTTCTTTGTAGCCTTGCGGGATTCCGGTGGTTATTACCACAACAATGCCAGCAACGAGTACGCGGCGCAGCCCCTGCGCTACCAGCTCAAGCCCGACAACCCGGCCGACGCTTGGTTTTACGGCCTGATTGAACAGAACCGCGAATTCCACCTCAACGTCAACCCAGACCAGGAACTCAAAGTCACCAAACTGTGGGTGGACGTATTGATGCGCGACGGCGACCGCACGGTGGGCGTGGTGGGCACCGGCATTTCGCTGGAGGAGTTCCTTAGCAACGTGGTGGACATTGGCCAGCCGGGCATCACCAGCCTGTTCGTGGATTCCACGGGTGCCATACAGCTCTACCGCGACCAGAAGCTGATCGACTACGCCAGCTTCGTGAAACCGGAAGGCCAGAAAAGCCTGGTCACCCAGCTGCTGGACGACCCGCAGGACCAGGTGCGTCTGCAGCAGCACCTGGAGACGCTGCGGCAGAACATGACCCTGGCAGAACCGGTGCGCAACGACTTTGTGACTGTGGGCGGCAAGCGCCATCTGCTGGGTGTGGCGTACCTGCCCACCATAGGCTGGTACGAGGTGACGCTGATGGACCTGGACGAGCTGATGCCCGTGAGCCAGTTCGCCCCGGTGGCGGCGGTGTTTGCCGTCACCTTGCTGGCCACGCTGCTGTTGCTGCACCTTACCCTGCGCGCCTGGGTGCTCAACCCTGTTGCTGCACTGGAAAAGGCCATGCTGCGCGTGCGCGACGGAGACCTGGGGCCTTCCGTACTGCCCAGTGCGCGTGGCGAAATCGGGCAGCTGATTGAACACTTTGGCGCCATGGCCAACGCCATACGTGACAACACCCGCGACTTGGAACAGAAGGTACACGAACGCACCGAGGCGCTGGACCGGCTGGCACGCATCGACCCCCTTACCGGGCTGGTCAACCGCCGCGGCATGAACGAGTTGCTGGAAAACGTGGCCCTGCGCAGCCGACGCGAAGGTGGCAGCTATGGCGTCATCTACCTAGACGTGGACTGGTTCAAAAAGATCAACGACACCCTGGGGCATGCGGCGGGCGACACCGCGCTGGTGACCGTGGCAGGTTTGCTGCGCGCGAATATCCGCCCCTACGACCATGCAGCCCGCTGGGGTGGAGACGAGTTCCTGGTACTGCTCACACCCTGCGACCACGCCCTGCTGGAAAAGGTTGGCGAACGCATACGCGCTGACGTTGAACAGCAGACGCGTGATGGCGGGCGACCGCTGACGTTGAGCATGGGCGGATACCTTGCCGACGGAGGGGACAACACCGAAGAAGTCTTGCACCGTGTGGACGAAGCGCTGTACGCTGCCAAGGATGCCGGGCGCAATGCTTTCCGCCTGGCGACGGACGACCCGACATGAACGACAACCGCCACCTCACCATCATCACTGGCGCATCGCGCGGCATGGGCCTGGCCATGGCCCGCCAGCTGCTGGCGCCCGACCGCGTTCTGCTGTGCATATCCCGCCAGACCAGCGACGACCTGGCCCATGAAGCCATGGCGCGCGGCGCGCACCTGGAACAATGGTCGCAAGACCTGGCCGAAACGGAAGAATCTGCCGAACGGCTGGAGCGCTGGCTGCACAGCCTGCACGCCCCAGGCATCGTCAGTGCCACGCTGATCAACAACGCGGGGGTGATCCCGCGCATTGGCCCCATCGACCACTGCCCGCCCGGCGAACTGGCACGGGCACTGCGCGTGGGGCTTGAGGCCCCGATGCTGCTCACGGCTGCCTTCCTGCGCGCCACGCGTGCCTGGGTGGACGGCGGCTGGGAAGGCCCGCGCAAGGTGCTCAACATCTCGTCCGGGCTGGGGCGCCGTGCCATGGCGGCGCAAGCGCCCTACTGCGCCGCCAAGGCGGGCATGGACCATTTCAGCCGCTGCACAGCGCTGGACGAGGCAAGTAACCCCAAAGGTGCGCGCATCGTCTCGCTGGCCCCTGGCGTGATAGACACCGACATGCAGACCCAATTGCGCGCGGGTGCGCCCGCCGAGTTCCCGGACCTCGAACGCTTTGTCAGCCTGCAACGCGATGGACTGCTGAGCACACCAGAGGACGCCGCCCGCCAAGTGCTGGCCTACCTGGAACGGAAAGACTTCGGCAGCCAGCCCGTGGCCGACGTGCGGGACTGAGCGCGATGGGTAGCGTTGACAAGCACGACGACACGCGCCGCCGGGTGTTGCTGGCCACATTGGCCCTGCCTGCCACATCCTGGGCGCGAGAAGACAGCACCGGTTTCTGGCCACTGGCCAGGGAAGGCGGCAACGTTTTCCTGATGCGCCACGCATCCACCGAGCCCGGAACAGGGGACCCGCCCAATTTCACTCTCGGAATCTGTGCCACCCAACGCAACCTCAGCGAGCGCGGGCGGCGCGAGGCAAGGCTGGTCGGTGAACGCTTCGCCAGCGAAAAAGTGCAACTGACCCGTGTGCGCAGCAGCGCCTGGTGCCGCTGCGTCGACACGGCCCAGCTCGCATTCGGCAGTGCCAAACCCCAGGTCTGGCCGGCCCTTAACTCGTTCTTCCAGGGCCAGGGAGACGGCGACGCCCAGGGCAGAGACGTGCTGCAGGCGGCGGCCGCCCTCCGTGCCACGGAGAACTGGATGCTGGTGACCCACCAGGTCAACATCACACAACTCACTGGCGTGTACCCCGCCATGGGCGAAATCCTGCTCACGCGCCCCGTTTCCGGCACAGCGCCAAGCCTACGTGTGCTGGCCCGCTGGACACCCTGACGGAACCCGACCTGCCGCCCTGGCGACACAAGCGGCGCCCGTGCAGCCCAAGGCTCCCACTGCGGGCATAAGATGTGAGTTTGTGCCTTCCCAACCTTCACACTTACCGGAGCCATCCATGAGCAGAGAAGTCGTCGTCGTCAGCGCAGTGCGCACCGCCATTGGCACCTTTGGCGGCAGCCTCAAGGACATCCCGCCCACCGAGCTGGGCGCCCTGGTGGTCAAGGAATCCCTGGCGCGCGCCAACACCAGCGGCCAGGACGTCGGCCACGTCGTCTTCGGCCACGTCGTCAACACCGAACCCAAGGACATGTACCTCTCGCGCGTGGCTGCCATCAACGGCGGCTGCGCAGAGGGCACCCCCGCCTTCAACGTCAACCGCCTGTGCGGCTCCGGCCTGCAGGCCATCGTCTCGGCCAGCCAGTCCATCCTGCTGGGTGACACCGACATCGCCATTGGCGGTGGTGCCGAGTGCATGAGCCGCGCCCCCTTCGCCAGCCTGAACATGCGCTGGGGCGCGCGCATGGGCGACACCAAGATGGTGGACATGATGATCGGCGCGCTGCACGACCCCTTCCACACCATCCACATGGGCGTGACGGCAGAGAACATCGCTGCCAAGTGGGGTATCACCCGCGAAGACCAGGACCGCCTGGCCGTGGAAAGCCACAACCGTGCGCAGAAGGCCACGGAAGCGGGCCACTTCAAGGGCCAGATCGTGCCGGTGATGCTCAAGAGCAAGAAGGGCGAGGTGGCCTACGAGACCGACGAACACTTCCGCCCCAACGCCACGATGGAGGACATGGCCAAGCTCAAGCCCGTGTTCCTGAAGGAAAACGGCACGGTCACGGCGGGCAACGCCTCGGGCATCAACGACGCGGCGGCGGCCGTGGTGCTGATGGAAGCGGGCACGGCCAAGGCGCGTGGCCTGCAGCCCATGGCACGCCTGGTGGCCTACGCGCACGCCGGGGTGGACCCGAAGTACATGGGCATCGGCCCGGTGCCTGCGTCCAAGCTGGCTCTGCAGAAGGCGGGGCTGAGTGTGAACGACCTGGACGTGATCGAGGCGAACGAGGCCTTTGCGGCGCAGGCTTGCGCGGTCACGCGCGACCTGGGGCTGGACCCGGCCAAGGTCAACCCCAACGGCTCGGGCATCTCGCTGGGTCACCCCATCGGGGCCACGGGCGCGCTCATCACCGTGAAGGCGCTGCACGAGCTGCAGCGCATCAACGGCCGCTACGCGCTGGTGACGATGTGCATCGGCGGCGGCCAGGGCATTGCCGCCATCTTTGAACGTGTGTAACCCACAGGAGTACCTGAATATGTTGAAGAAACCGACATCCCTGCCCCGTCGCACCCTGCTGGGCGCCTGCGTGGCGCTGGCCTCGTCCTTGTGCATGGGTCCTGCGCTGGCCCAGTCCGGTCAACCTATCAAGCTGATGGTGGGCTTCCCCGCAGGCGGCGGCACCGACGCCATCGCCCGCCTGCTGGCCGAGCCGCTGAAAGACGCCATGGGCACCGCCGTGGTGGTGGACAACAAGGCAGGCGCGGGAGGGCAGATTGCGGCCCAGGCCCTCAAGGCCGCGCCAGCCGACGGGCACACGCTGTTCCTGTCGCACGACCACAGCATTTCCATCCTGCCCCAGGTGATGAAGGCCCCAGGCTTCGATCCGGCCAAGGACTTCGTGCCGGTGGCAGGCTTCGCCACCTTCGTCAATGCGCTGGCCATCTCGGGCGGAACCCCTGCCAAGTCTTACAAAGACTACGTGACCTGGGTAAAGAACAACGGCGGCAAGAGCGCCGTGGGCATCCCCGCGCCAGCGTCTGTGCCGCAGTTCCTGGTGCAGGTGCTTGCCAAGAAGAACGGTTTCGATCTGGTGGCGGCCCCCTACCGTGGCAGCGCCCCCATGATGGCCGACATGCTGGGCAACCAGATACCGGCGGGCGTGGGCTCCATTCCCGACTTCATTGAAAACCACAAGGCAGGCAAGCTGCAGGTGGTGGCGGTGATGGGCAAGGAGCGACAGGCCATCATGCCCGAGGTGCCCACCTTTGCAGAACTGGGCATCACCGGCTTTGAGGACGTGCCCTACTACGGCATTTTTGCGCCCGCAGGCACGCCAAAGGCCATGATCGACCAGCTGGGCGCCGCCGTGGCCAAGGCGCTGACCGCTCCCGGCGTGAAGGACAAGCTCACCGCCATGGGCCTGAGCGTGGGCTACATGAGCGCCGAACAACTGGGCCAGCGCGAACGCGCCTATACCCAGACGTGGGCACGCATCATCAAGGAAAGCGGCTTCCAGCCGCAATGAACCCCGGGGCGGCTCAGTCGCCCTGGAAGCTCCCCGAGCGGCACGTGATCACCAGCGTGTCGCGCCAGCCGATCGACTCGGGGTCGGCCGGCTGGATGGGGGTGGTTTCGTGAATCACGCGTTCGTCGTCCAGCAACAGCACTGACCACGGTTCCGTCAGCGTGAAGCGCTGGCCGTTCGGGCCATGGGCCTCGAACACCCGGCTCTCGCCGCCTTTGATGCGGTGGCGCCCCACCAGGAACACAGCCACCAGCTCCATGCCGTCTCGGTGGGCACCCTCGGGCGTGGGGCGGCCGATGCCGTCGGTGGTGTCAATGCGGAACTGGTGCGCCTCGATGAACCAGCGCTGCGCACCCTTCAGCCGCGAAGTGACCGCAGCCGTCTGCACCATCAGGCGCTTCCAGGCTGGCAGCGCCACGGTGGCGGGGTCCATGGGCTCGAACCAGCGTTCCATGCCGCCGTGCAGGGCGTTGTATTCCAGGGGTTGCCAATGGCGGCGGTGCGGCACCTGCTGCACGTCATCGCCATCCACGATGAAGCAGCTGTGGCGGCGGCGGCGGTAACGCCCGCCATCCTTCAGGTATTGGTCGCTGGGCAGGTCGTCCCAGCTGGGCTGCAACGCGGCCAGATCTTGCGGCCCCACGGCCAGCCAGTTCTGCACGGAACGGGCATCCATCAGGGCAAAGCCCTGGCGGGACAAGGTTTCATCAACGCGGGACGGGGGAACGCAGGGTGGCAGGAAATGGGCACTCATGATGTTGCAAGTGTAGCCCCGTGACCGGGAAAACCATGAGACCGTCACATCAGCGATTGGTTATCTTCAACGATTGAGAAAAATCAATGCAGATACCCGCAGGAGTTCACATGAGCCCAGCCCAGGCCGACGACACACAACCCCGCCAAGAGGAGCAAACCCCCACCACCCCCGCCAACGAATCTGCTCCAGATGAGGCCTCCGTCTTCTCGCTCAAACTGGCGGACCTGACGGCAGCCGACCCCTTCCGCTGGCTGGCACTGGGCTGGAAGGACTTCACCACCTGCCCCAAAGTGGGCCTGTTCTACGGGGCGTGCTTCTTCATCATGGGCCACGCGCTGTGGTACGTCTTCCAGGCGGCGCCCGCCTATGTGCTGGCCCTGAGCGCAGGCTTCCTGCTGATGGGGCCCTTCCTGTGCCTGGGCATCTACGACGCCAGCCGCGCCATAGAGGACGGCCGCCGCCCTTCGTTGCGTGCATCGCTGGCCTCCTGGCGCCCCACGAAAGGCACCATGGCCATCTTTGCCGGTGTGCTGCTGATTCTGGAAATGCTGTGGGGCCGGGCGTCACTGGTGGTGTTTGCCGTGACGTTCAACACCATGCCCTCCACCGAAAACCTGCTTGCCGAACTGGTGCGCATCGAGAACATCGAGTTCCTCATCACCTACACGGTCGTCGGCGCCATCTTCGCGGGGCTCATCTTTGTGACCAGCGCCATCTCCATCCCCATGATCCTGGACCGCCAGACGGACGCCATCTCCAGCGGTCTGACCAGCATCCGCGCCTGCCTGCAGAACCCCGGGGTGATGCTGCTGTGGGGTGCGCTGATCACCATCACCGTGGTGCTGGCCATGCTGCCCTGGTTCCTGGGGTTGCTGCTGGCCGGGCCCGTGCTTGGGCACGCAACGTGGCATGCTTACAGGGGAATCGTTCCCAAGCCTTGAACGGCGTGCCACACAAACCATGCAAAACAGCCAACAAGCCTGCCTTGAACACATGCAGCAGCAACTCGATGCCCTGCGGCAAGGCCAGTGCCAACTGCGCGACTACCTGAGCGGCGCGCGCCAGCAGGACGACGCGCTGATGCAAGCCCTGCCGCCCGTTTTTGGCGAGGTCTGGCACAACCTGCTGGACCGGCTGGAATCTGCCAGCCTGTTCGCCGAGGAAAGCTGCTCCTTCAGCCAGAAGGACTTGCTGGACAGCATGCAGCTCTGGCTCGACAAGGCCGCCCTTCGCCTCAAGGCTTGAGCCGGTACGGGCGCGCATGCCCCGCTCGGCAACGCAGGCCTCAGACGTGGCGTGAAGACCGAGCCTTCGGCAACCCGCCAGCCACCACGGCATCGGCCTGGGCGTGCAGCGCCTCGATGATGTGGCAATGGTCGTCGCTGCCGTCACATCTGCCACGCAAGGCCATCAGGTCTTTCTCCAACGCCTTTAACTCATTCAGGCGCTCGCGCACATGCCCCAGGTGGGCGTCCAGCGCCGCGCGAGCGGTGACGCAGTCGGCCTTGTCACGCAGGTCCAGGCCCAGCAGGGTGCGCACCTCGTCCAAAGACATGTCCATCGCCCGGCACAGGCGAATGAAACGCAGGCGGTGCAAGTCGGCGTCGCTGTAGAGGCGGTAGTCGTTGTCTGCGCGCGCCTGTGGCGGCAGCAGGCCCTCGCGCTCGTAGTAGCGGATGTTGGCCGCACTCACACCAGAGTGGCGGGCCGCCTCGCCAATGCGGTATTTCGGCAACAAGGACGTTGAGGAAGAAACCGACATGCTTGACCTTCAACTTGCTTCAAGGTTTCAAATCATGTCACAGACCTTCTTTTCCCTTCAAGCAACACAACCATGGCCTGTTCCTGCCACACCGACACCTGCTCCACCGAAACCGTCGCGAGCGCGGCCCTGGACCCGCGCTGGCGCCGCGCGTTGTGGATCGCGCTCGTCGTCAACGCCGCCATGTTCGTGGTGGAACTGGCTGCCGGGCTGCAGGCAGGCTCCGTGTCGCTGCTGGCCGATGCCATCGACTTCGCGGGGGATGCCGTCAACTACGGCTTGTCGCTGGCCGTGCTGAGCATGGCGGTGGTCTGGCGCAGCCGCGCCGCCTGGATCAAGGGCGCCAGCATGTTCGGCTACGGGCTCTTCGTGCTGGGCAAGGCCGCCTGGGTGCTGCGCAGCGGCAGCGTGCCCGAACCTCTCACCATGGGCGCGGTGGCGTTCGCGGCCATGCTTGCCAACGTTGGGGTGGCGGTGCTGCTCTACACCTGGCGCAACGGCGACGCCAACATGCGCAGTGTGTGGATCTGCTCCCGCAACGACGCGCTGAGCAACGTTGCGGTGATGCTGGCCGCAGCCGGTGTGTTTGGCACCGGCTCCGCCTGGCCCGACCTGGCCGTGGCTGCCGTCATGGCCGGGTTGGCACTCACGGGCGGCGCCCAGGTGATGCGCCATGCGCGCAGTGAACTGGCCGAACAGCGGGCCGCCGCCTGACCGCCGGGAACTTCCCCACCCTTGTCGCTATCATTCCACCCATGCGTGCGTTCACCCTGTGGCTGATGATGTGCCTGCTGCCCTTGCGGCTGCTGGCAGGCGACGCCATGGCGGTGCAGATGCAAGCAGCTGGCGGGCACGCGCCGGCGCCCGCCGTGTCTGTTGTGGCGGCAGCACAGTCAGTCAGCCACGACTGCCACGAGCAAGCCACGGGCGAAGCCACGCACCACCAGGTTCACGTTCATGCCAACGTGGCGGGCGCTGAACCCGCTGACCAGCCCCACCCCGGCCACGCCATGTGCGGCCTGTGTGACGTGTGCCACAACACCCTGCACACCACCCATGCCACCCTGCTGCCCGCGCAGGAGTTGCCACGTGTGCTGCCCGCCGCACTCTCACCCCTTCTGACCAGCGCCGAGCGCCTGCCCGGCTTCAAGCCACCCATCGCCTGACCGCCACACCCTAAGTACGCCCGCGATTTGCCAAAACCGGCAACCGGGCGCAGGTTTCGAGCGTTTTCAGGAGCATTTCATGTCCCGTTCCCCCGGCCTAGGACACAGGCCTGGTCACCTTGCCTGGCTGCTCGCCAGTGCGCTGGCCCTTTCCGCCACAGCTGCGTGGCCCCAGGCCCACGGCCACAGCGGTGCCGCTGCGGCCACTCCCGGCAAAGCACCGTCCTCGCAACAACCAGCTGACTGGAAAGCTGCCAACGAGGCAGTAAGCGCCTTCCAGCGCGGCCATGCCGACATCTTGCGCTGGGAACAATCCCGCGCACCCGCAACAACGCCAAAGACAACCGGCACTGCCACGCCCTGGACCCTGGCCCAGGTCACTGCCGCAGCCATGCAGGCACGGCCCGACCTGCTGGCCCACCCGGGACTCAACCCGCAGGAAGCGGCCGACCTGCGCAACCGCGCTCAGGCCCTGAGCCAACAAGTGGAGCGCGCCTGGATACAGGCAGTGGCCGCCCAACAGGGGCTGGCGTACCAGCGCCAGGTGCTGGAAGCCGCTGAAGCGGGCAACGAACTGGCCCGCCGCATGACCCAGGTGGGTAACTGGAGTGCCGCCCGCCAGATGCGTGAAGAACTGGCCTTGTGGGACGCACAGGCACAGTGGATGTTGGCCCAGCAACAGCAGCAGGCTGCCACCGAGGCGCTGTGGCGGCTGCTGGACAACACGGCCCCCAGCGCCCAAGCCCTACCCGCACACCTGCCCTCCCAGCTGCCCCCGCTGCCCGCAGGTCCAGCAGGCAAGTCCGATGCCCTGGAACAGCAGGCACTCCAGCAGCACCCGCGCTGGCCCTGGTTGGACCAACAGGCACGCCTGCTGGCGCAGGGCCTGACGCCTGCCGACCGCGAGCGCCTGATCAAGCTTCCCCAAGAGGCCGTTGCCGCCGCACAAGGCCAATGGCCCGCACGCCTGGAAACCCGCGGTACCGGCTGGAGCCACGCACTGGAAAAAGCGGTAGAAGCCCAGGCCGAAGCCGGTGTACTGGAGCGCCAGATCCGCTCCGATGTGCGCCTGGCGCTGACGGCCTGGCAGACGGCCCGGCTGGTGGCCATTCAATCCCGCCAACAGGTGCAGCGCCTGCACACCGCCTTGCAGGACGAAACCCTGCTGCGCTACAACGGCATGCTCGCCAGCACCTGGGACCTGCTCGCCGCCGCGCGAACCCGAGTCACCAGCGTGCACGCCGCCTTGCAAGCCGAGCGCGACGCCTGGCTGGCCCATGCCGATCTTCAAGCGGTGCTCAACGGCCTGCCCTATGCGGGCACCACGCTCTCCACATCTGGCGCCAGCGCAGCCGCCACACCCGCAGGACATTGACCACCATGCAACGCCGACACTTCTTCCAACAAGCCCTGGCCGGAGCCGCCACCGCTGTGGCCGCCACCACGGTCAGCCGCAGCGCCATGGCCGCACTGCCCGAACCCGTCATACGCGCCAACGCCGACACCGCAGCTCCCTGGACACCACCCGGCGTCACCGGCGCGGGCCGCCCCTACCGCCCCGTGGTCACCCTCAACGGCTGGACCCTGCCCTTTCGCATGAACAACGGCGTCAAGGAGTTCCACCTCGTCGCCGAACCCGTGGTGCGTGAAATGGTCCCCGGCTTCATGGTGAACATGTGGGGCTACAACGGCCAGTCGCCCGGCCCCACCATCGAAGTGGTGGAAGGCGACCGCGTGCGGATCTTCGTCACCAACCGCCTGCCCGAGCACACCACCATCCACTGGCACGGCCAGCGCCTGCCCAACGGCATGGACGGCGTGGGCGGACTCAACCAGCCGCAGATCCAGCCCGGCAAGACCTTTGTCTATGAATTCGTGGCGCGCCGCCCGGGCACCTTCATGTACCACCCGCACGCTGATGAGATGACGCAGATGGCCATGGGCATGATGGGCATGTGGATCACCCACCCCAAGGGCCGCCACCCGCTCATCAACGACGTGGACCGCGACTACTGCTTCCTGCTCAACGCCTTCGACGTGGAGCCGGGCAGCATGACGCCCAAGATCAACACCATGCTGGACTTCAACATCTGGTCCTTCAACAGCCGCGTGTTCCCGGGCATCAGCCCGCTGGTGGCGCGCCTGGGCGAACGGGTACGCATGCGCGTGGGCAACCTCACCATGACCAATCACCCGGTTCACGTTCACGGCATAGAGTTTGAGGTGACCGGCACCGACGGCGGCCCCGTGCCCAAGAGCGCGCGCTGGCCCGAGGTGACCACCGACATTGCCGTGGGCCAGATGCGCCAGATCGAGTTCCTGGCCGACGAACCCGGCGACTGGGCCGTGCACTGCCACAAGAGCCACCACACCATGGGCGCCATGGGGCACGACGTGCCCACCATGATCGGCGTGGACCACCGCGGCCTGGTGCAGAAGATCCAGAAACTGGTGCCCGACTACATGGTGATGGGCGAACGCGGCATGGCCGACATGGGCGAAATGGAAATGGAGCTGCCCGCCAACACCTTCCCCATGATGACCGGCACCGGCCCGTTTGGCGCGATTGAAATGGGCGGCATGTTCACCACGCTCAAGGTGCGTGCCGACCAGAAACCCGGTGACTACACCGACCCGGGCTGGTACACACTGCCCAAAGGAACGCAAGCCTACGAATACCAGGGCGCGCCGCTGCAAGCCGCGCCCTCGGCCGCTCAGCCCGCCATGCCAGGCATGCCCGGCCACGGTCACACCCCCCCACCCGCCCAGGTGCGCAAGCCTATGGGCCACGGCAACCACCACTGACAAACCCCCATGAAACACACCCTCAAACCAAACCACACCGTGCGCCGCGCCCTGCTGCTGGCAAGCACCCTGCTGGCCCAGCACGCCTGGGCACACGGCCCGCAAGGCCACGCCAGCCAGATGCCCATGGCCCAACACCACGCCTCCGTGAAGGAGCAGAAGCCCTGGGGCATCGCCGGTGAGCGCGCCGAGGCGCGCCGCACCATCGAAATCCGCATGACCGACGACATGCGCTTTACGCCTGAACGCATTGAAGTGCGCGAGGGAGAGACCGTGCGCATCGTGGCCGCCAACAAAGGCAAGGTGATGCACGAGATCGTGCTGGGCACCCGCGAAGAGCTGATGGCCCACTCTGAACTCATGAAGAAACACCCCGGCATGGAGCACGACGAGGCCTACATGGCCCACGTGGCTGCAGGCAAACGGGGGGACATCGTCTGGACCTTCAACCGCCCAGGTGAATTCGAGTTCGCTTGCCTGATCGCGGGCCACTACGAAGCGGGCATGAAAGGCAGCATCACCGTGCTGCCCGCCAGCGGGCAACGCGCCCAGCCCTGAACCCTTATGTGATTGGAGAACACCATGCAAAGACGAACCCTGATTGGGCTGTGCGCCGCCTGGATGGCGGGCGGTGTCACCGCGGCCATGGCCCAGCCGGCCAAACCGCTGGTGGAAGTCTGGAAAGACCCCAACTGCGGCTGCTGCAAGGACTGGGTGGCGCACCTGGAAGCCAACGGTTTCACCGTGCGTGTCTTTGACACCGGCAACACCGCCGCCCGCAAACGCCTGGGCATGCCCGACCGGCTCGGCTCCTGCCACACAGCACGCGTACAGGGCTACGTGATTGAAGGACATGTGCCCGCCAAGGACATGCAGCGCCTGCTGGCCGACAAGCCCCAGGCCCTGGGCCTGAGCGTGCCGCGCATGCCCGTGGGCAGCCCTGGCATGGACGGCCCGGAGTACGGCGGCCGCAAAGACCCCTACGACGTGCTGCTGGTGCAGCGCGACGGCTCCACCCGCATCTATGCCTCTTACAACAAGGCCTGAACCATGAACTTGCCCCAACCGCGCCAACCCCGCCTTTATGCGCTGCTGGCAACACTGTTGCTGACGCTGGCTGGCGCCGCCCACGCCCAGAGCAACACCAGCCATGATGCCCACCACACCACACCTGCTGCACCAGCCACACCGGCTGCAAGCACCGCGACGAATGGCCTGCCAACAGCTGAGGCCGAGGTGCGCCGCATCGACCTGCAGGCTGGCAAGGTGTCGCTCAAGCATGGCGACATCCCCAACCTCGACATGCCGCCCATGACCATGGTCTTCCAGGTGAAAGACGCCACCTGGCTGCAGCTGATCAAGGTCGGTGACAAGGTGCGCTTCACCGCAGACAAGGTCAATGGCGCCTACACGGTGATGAGCCTGGAGCGCATGCAGTAAGCTGTTGGGGCCATGCCCCAACCCTTGCGCCACACCCTGCTGTCGCTGCGCGACCTGCTGGTCTCGTTCGGCCCCTTCATCCTGCTCACGGCCAGCCTGCTCGGGCTGGCCTACTGGTGGCTGGACCCAGCTCCCCCCAAGCGGGTCGTGCTGGCCACTGGCCCGGAGCAAAGCGCTTACGAGGCCTTCGGCCAGCGCTACGCCCAGGCGCTGGCGGCCTACGGCATCACCGTGGAACTGCTGCCCAGCCAGGGTTCTGCCGACAACGTGGAGCTGCTGCGCAGCGGCCAGGCCGACCTGGGCTTCGTGCAAGGCGGCAGCGGCCACATCCGCGCCGACGACGCCGAGCAGATGCTCACCCTGGGCAGCCTGTTCGTCGAACCGCTGTGGCTCTTCTACCGCGAAGACGCGGCCCACACGCGCAACCGCACCCAGCGCATCGGCACGTTGAAAGAACTGCGTGGCTGGCGCGTCAATGTCGACACCCCGGGCAGCGGCGTGCCGCAACTCTTCACCCGGCTGCTCGACGCCAACGGCATGTTGCCCACCGACTTGCGGCTCAGCCAGCTTGCCCAAACGCCCGCCACGGTCAAGTTCATCAGCGGTCAGCTGGACGCCATCGTCTTCGCCTCGGCCCCGGAATCTCAACTGGTGCAGATGCTGCTGCTGACCCCGGGCGTGCGGCTCATGAACTTCCAGCAGGCACAGGCCTATTCACGCCGCTTTGGCTTTCTCACCCCGGTGGTGCTGCCGCAAGGCGTGGTGGACCTCGCCGGTAACCGCCCGGCGCAGAACCTTGATCTGGTGGCGTCCACCACCAGCCTGCTCTCGCGTGCCGACACCCACCCTGCCATCCGCCAGCTGTTTGCCCAGGCCGCGCAGACGCTCCACAGCCCCTCGGGCTGGTTCAACCGGCAGGGCGAATACCCCAACCTGACCCTGGCCGAACTGCCCGCCGCCCCGGAAGCGGAGCGCGCCATCCGCAATGGTCGCCCGCTGTTACAGCGCTACCTGCCCTTCTGGCTGGCCAATCTGGTGGAACGCATGTGGCTGGCCCTGGGTCTGATCATCGCACTGGCGCTGCCGTTGTCGCGCGTGCTGCCGCCGCTCTACACCTTCCGCATCCGCTCGCGGGTGTTCCGCTGGTATGCAGAGCTGCGCGACATTGAAGCCCGCGCCGAGCAGGAGGGCGCGGCCATGCCCGAGCTGCTGCAGGAGCTGGACCAGCTTGAAAGCCGCGCGGAGAAGGTCCACATACCACTGGCCTACACCGACGAACTCTACGCCTTGCGCCATCACATCGACCTGGTGCGCAAGCGCATGCGCCGGCAAGGAGCACTGCCATAATTCACCTGTTGCCCTTGGAGGACCCGTCATCATGACCACCTTCGTCGATGCCAGCCTGATCGCCGCCGACAGCGCCTTGCGCACCCTCTTTGCTCCGCACCGTGCGGGCCGCCCCACACCTACCGTCTCGCCGGAGCAGCAGGCCGAATCTGCCACCCTGAGCGACAGCGAACGCAAGCTGGCGGGCGCGCTGATGCGCGTCAACCACGTGGGCGAAATCTGCGCGCAGGCGCTCTACACCTCGCAAGCCCTGTCTGCCCGCCTGGGCCCGGGCAACACTGCCGCCAAGGAAGAACTGGCCCGCCATCTGGAAGAAGCCGGGCAGGAAGAAACCGACCACCTGGCCTGGTGCAAGCAGCGCCTGGACGAACTTGGCGACCGCACTTCCTTGCTCAACCCGCTGTGGTTCGCGGGCGCCTTTGGCATTGGCATGCTGGCGGGGCGCTTCGGCAAGGGCGTGAGCCTGGGTTTCGTCATCGAGACCGAACGCCAGGTGGAAGCCCACCTGGACAGCCACATGGACCGCCTGCCCGCCAAGGACCACGCCTCGCGCGCCATCGTCGCCCTGATGAAGGACGACGAGATCCGCCACGCGCACAACGCCCAGCACGCAGGCGGCGTGGAGTTCCCGACGCCCGTCAAAGGCCTGATGCGCGCCGCGGCCAAGGTGATGACCACCATCGCGCACCGCGTCTGAAGCACGCTAGCCTCCGCTGAGCGCCTGCACGATGTGCAGGCTTTGCACAGGACTGAGCGCGGCATCAAGCCGGAACACCTGCTCACTGTCCACAAAGAAGCGGATATGGCGGCGGATGCCGCCCTGTTCGTCGATCATGCGAAAGCGGATGCCCGGGTACTGGCGGTCCAGGTCCCACAGCACGGCGTCCACCGTGCTGCCTTGCGCCTCCACCCAGGCGGCGCGGGTGTAGGACTGCAAGGCACTGGGTATCAGAACCCTCACGGCACGCCCCTTTAAAGCTGGGTATAGACCGCTTCCACGGCGTGAATTTCCGGCAGGTGGCGGGCAAGACAGGTCCAGCGGTTGCCCTCGTCAACGCTGCCCCAAAGCTCACCGCGCGTGTTGCCAACGTACAGACCGACGCTGACCTCCCGGTCCGCCGCCATGGCCTGACGTTTCACTGTCCACCAGGCCTGCGCCTGCGGGAAGCCTGTGTCCTGCCGGGACCAACTGGCGCCGCCGTTGCGCGTCACATAGGCGGCGGGCCGCCCACCGGGCGAAGTGCGCGGCCACACATCGGTGCCGTCCATGGGGAAGACCCAGGCCACGTAGGCGTCGCGCGGATGCACCACCAGCGGAAAGCCCACATCGCCCACGTCGGTGGGCATGGCACGGCCAATGCGCTCCCAGCGTGTGCCTGGCCGGTCGAGCCGGTAAATGCCGCAATGGTTCTGCTGGTACAGCCGCGTGGGCTGGCTGGGGCACAGGCGCAGGCAGTGCGGGTCGTGGAAGGTGGGCTGGCTACGGTCAAAACCTTCCACCACGTCCAAGCCGTCCAACAAGGTGTGAAAGGTCTCGCCGCCGTCTGTGGTCTCGTGCACTCCGCCGCCCGACATGCCCAGGTACAGGTGGCGCGGATCGGCCGGGTCCACGGTGATGGAGTGCAGCTTGGGGCCGTCGGGCGTGCCGTCCTGCACCGTGCCCATCCATTCGCGGAAGGCTGGGTCATCGTTGAGGGACGACCAGGGCGCCCAGGTCTGCCCACCGTCTTCGGAGCGGAACAAGCCTTGCGGCGAAGTGCCCGCGTACCACACGCCGGGCTGCGAAGCGTGCCCGGGCGTGAGCCAGAAGGTGTGATCGACCGTACGCGCGGGCAGCCCGTTGGCCGCCGGGCCGAAGGCTGGCGGGCGCGCGGCCTCCTGCCAGCTGGCGCCCAGATCGGTGGAGCGCAGCACGGTGGGGCCCAGGTGGCCGGTACGGGCTGCTACCAGCAGGGTGCGGCCATCGCGCGGGTCCAGCACTGCGTGGTGGATGATGTGCCCCAGGAAATGCGGCCCGTCTTGCCGCCAGCCGTCGCGGCCGCCTTCGTCATGGAAGAACCACAAGCCTTTGCGGGTGGCTACCAGCAGCACCAGGCGCTGCTTTGGTACGTTCGTCTGCGCCATCGCTTGCCCCCTTACTGGAAGAAATGCTAGAGCGGCAGTGTATGCCTGCGTGGCGGGCTGCGGTAGCTCCCTGGGGTACTTGTCTGGCCGTGAGGCCTGGTACGGTTTGCGTTGCTACCTCGCTTGCTGCGGCAGGCCTGGCCCTGCGGGGGCTCATGCTGTGACGGTCGGCGCCCTTGG
>JAYSGB010000032.1:0-48451 GCA_041913045.1 Burkholderiaceae bacterium
AGGCGCACGAGGAAGAAGGCGAAGTCAGCCTGATGATCACCAAGCACTGCGTGCGCTTCTCGCTGAGCCTGTGCCCCAAGCAGGCCAAGGGCGTGACCGGCGTGCAGGGCACTGTGCGCGCGGAACCGCTGCAGCTCATCAACGGCAAGGAAAAGCTGACCCTGCGCTTCGACTGCAAACCCTGCGAAATGCACGTGGTCGGCAAGATCAAACGCAGCGTGCTCAACAGCACGCCGGAAAGCCCTATCCAGTTCTACAAGACACGGCCCCAGGCACACCCTGTCCACTGAGGACAGGGCGCCCGCGCCCCGTCAGACGTAACCCGCCACGGGCGGCACCGAGTGCCGCATGTGCAACGACAGGCCCAGCGCTGCCATGTGGTTGGCGTTGCGGCCCAGAATGGTCTGCGAAAGTGGCAGGAATTCAGCTTCCTCGTACTGGGCATGCGCCCGGTACTGCGTCACCAAACGTTGGATGTTGCTGGCCTCAATGTCTGTTGCCTGGCCCTTGGCCACCTTCTTCAGACCAGACTCCAACTGCTTCCACACGCTTTCCAGTTCGCGGTGCTCGTCGGTCAGGCGCTTGACCATGGCCTTGACGCGATCGTGTTCCGCGCCGGGCTCTGCGCTGGCCAGCACGGCCGGGAACAACTCCCGCTCTTCGTCCAGGTGGTGTTCAAAAATCGCCTCGCGGAAGAACTCCAGCGCCTTCTCGGCAATCTCGCGGGCCCGCGCGGCGGGCTCCAGCAAGGCGGGGAGTTCGCCCAGCATGTCCAGCTTTTTCACGATGCCCGCGTGGCAGTGCGAAAAGTCCTGGATGGGGGCGTTGTCAACGGTGTTATGGGGGGCGTTCATGTCGTCTCCGGGCAGTGGCTTTGATATCGTCAGTCTAGTGACGAACCGCCCGGAGACATTGACGCCGGTCAACAGTTGTGGGAGTTCACCCCACCCACTTGCGCGCGTTGCGCCAGATGCGCATCCAGGGGCTATAGGCGTCCAGGCCGCCGCTCTTGGCCGCGTCGGTCCAGCTCATCTGGATGTTGCGGAACACACGCTCCGGGTGCGGCATCATCGCGGTGAAGCGGCCATCTGCGGTGGTCACAGCCGTCAGGCCGCCAGGGCTGCCGTTGGGGTTGAACGGGTAGGCTTCTGTCGCCGCACCGGTGTTGTCCACGTAACGCATCGCGCCAATGGCAGCGTCGCGGTTGCCACGGTGCTTGAAGTTGGCGTAGCCCTCGCCGTGCGCCACGGCGATGGGCAGGCGGCTGCCTGCCATGCCCTGGAAGAACAGGCTGGGTGACTCCAGCACCTCCACCATCGACAGGCGCGCTTCAAAGCGCTCGCTCTGGTTGGTGGTGAAGCGCGGCCAGGCTTCGGCGCCGGGAATGATGTCGGCCAGTTCGGCAAACATCTGGCAACCGTTGCACACACCCAGGCCAAAGGTGTCGGTGCGGGCAAAGAAGGCCTGGAACTGCTCCGACAGCACCCGGTTGAAGGTGATGGAGCGCGCCCAGCCAATGCCTGCGCCCAACGTGTCGCCATAGCTGAAGCCACCGCACGCCACCACGCCCTTGAAGTCGCGCAGGTTGGCGCGGCCGGACTGCAGGTCGGTCATGTGCACGTCGAAGGACTCGAAGCCCGCGCGGTCGAAGGTGTAAGCCATCTCCACGTGCGAGTTCACGCCCTGCTCGCGCAGGATGGCCACCCGGGGGCGGGCCAGGTTCAGGTACGGCGCCGCCACGTCTTGCGACGGGTCGAAGGTGAGTGCGACGTGCATGCCGGGGTCGGTGGGCACGCCAGCGGAGGCGTGTTCGGCATCGGCGCAGGCGGGGTTGTCACGCTGCTGGTTGATCTTCCAGCTCACGCTGTCCCACACTTGGTGCAGGTCGTACAGGTTGGCACTGAACACGGCCTTGGTGTCGCGCCACACTTGCAACTCGCCCTTGCCCACGTCCATGGCAGAGCTGGCCGGGCGCGTCTTGCCCACGAAGTGGCTGTGCTTGCTCAGGCCATGCTCGCGCAGCACCTGCATCACCTCATTGCGCTCGGCGGTGCGCACTTGCAGCACCACGCCCAGTTCTTCATTGAACAGCGCCTTGAGGGTCAGTTCCTCGCGGCGGGCACTCACCTGCGACGCCCAGTTCTTGGCGTCGCCCGTGTCCATGCGGCTGTCGGAGATGCCGTCGCCTTCGGTGACCAGCAGGTCCACATTCAGGGCCACGCCCACGTGCCCGGCAAAGGCCATTTCGGCCACGGTGGCCAGCAGGCCGCCATCGCTGCGGTCGTGATAGGCCAGGATCTTGCCCTGCGCGCGCAAGGCGTTCACGGCGTTCACCAGCGCGATCAGGTCTTGCGCGTCGTCCAGGTCGGGCACGGTGCCGCCCGGCTGGTCCAGCGTCTGCGCCAGGATGGAGCCGCCCATGCGGTTGCGGCCCTTGCCCAGATCGACCAGCACCAGCGTGGTGTCTTCTTCCTGTGCGTCCAGTTGCGGCGTCAGCGTGCCGCGCACGTCCGGCAGCGAGGCAAAGGCGCTGACAATCAGGCTCACGGGCGAGGTGACCTTCTTCTGCTCCCCGTCCACCTTCCATTGCGTGCGCATGGACAGGCTGTCCTTGCCCACGGGAATGCTCACGCCAAGCGCCGGGCACAGTTCCATGCCCACGGCCTTGACGGTGGCGTACAGCGCGGCGTCCTCGCCCGGCTCGCCGCAGGCGGCCATCCAGTTGGCGCTCAACTTCACGCGCGGCAGTTCAATGGGCGCGGCCAGCAGGTTGGTAATGGCCTCAGCCACGGCCATGCGGCCCGAAGCAGGCGCATCCAGCGCGGCCAGCGGGGTGCGCTCACCCATGCTCATGGCCTCACCAGCAAAACCGGCGTAGTCGGCCAAGGTCACGGCGCAGTCCGCCACGGGCACCTGCCAGGGGCCCACCATCTGGTCACGGTGGCTCAGGCCGCCCACGGTGCGGTCACCGATCGTCACCAAGAAGCGCTTGGACGCCACCGTGGGGTGACTCAACACGTCGATGACGGCCTTTTGCAGGTCCACGCCCGTCAGGTCCAGTTCAGCGGCCTTGCGCTCCACGGTTTTCACGTCGCGGTGCATCTTGGGCGGCTTGCCCAGCAGCACGTCCATGGGCATGTCCACGGGGCTCTCGTTGCCCTCGTCCGCCAGCACCAGCTGGCGCTGCTCGGTGGCTACACCCACCACGGCAAAGGGGCAACGCTCACGCTCGCAGAAGGCCTTGAACTGCTCCAGCGACTCGGGGCCAATCGCCAGCACATAGCGTTCCTGGCTCTCGTTGGACCAGATTTCCTTCGGTGCCAGGCCAGACTCCTCCAGCGGCACGGCCCGAAGATCGAATCGTGCGCCACGCCCTGCATCATTCGTGAGTTCGGGGAAGGCGTTGGACAGGCCGCCCGCACCCACGTCGTGGATGGCAAGGATGGGGTTCTTGTCACCCAGCGTCCAGCACTGGTTGATGACTTCCTGGGCACGGCGCTCGATCTCGGGGTTGCCGCGCTGCACGGAGTCGAAGTCCAGATCGGCCGCGTTCACGCCGGTGGCCATGGAACTGGCCGCACCGCCGCCCATGCCAATGCGCATGCCGGGCCCGCCCAGCTGGATGAGCAGCGTGCCCGCGGGGAATTCGATCTTCTTGGTCTGCCCGGCTTCGATCTGGCCCAGGCCACCCGCGATCATGATGGGCTTGTGGTAGCCGCGCTGCACGGTGTCGGCGTCGGTGGCCACGGTCTGCTCGTACTCGCGGAAGTAGCCCAGCAGGTTGGGCCGGCCGAACTCGTTGTTGAAGGCAGCGCCGCCCAGCGGGCCTTCGGTCATGATCTGCAGCGGGCTGGCAATGTGCTCGGGCTTGCCACCCGGCTGGTCGGACCACCCGCCCCACAGCTTGGACACGGTGAAGCCCGTGAGGCCAGCCTTGGGCTTGGAACCCCGGCCGGTGGCGCCTTCGTCGCGGATTTCACCGCCCGCGCCGGTGGAGGCGCCAGGGAACGGGGAAATGGCCGTGGGGTGGTTGTGCGTCTCAACCTTCATCAGCACGTGGTGCTGGGCGCGCTCGGCCACGTAGGGCGTGGCGGCACCGCTCTGCGCACGGGCCACGAAGCGCTCCAGTTCGTGCCCTTCCATGATGGAGGCGTTGTCCGAATAGGCCACCACCGTGTGCTGCGGGCTGGTCTGGTGGGTGTGGCGGATCATCCCGAACAGGCTCTTGTCCTGCGCCACGCCGTCAATCGTGAATTGCGCGTTGAAGATCTTGTGGCGGCAGTGTTCGCTGTTGGCCTGCGCGAACATCATCAATTCCACGTCGGTGGGATTGCGCCTGAGGTCGTTGAAAGCCTTGACGAGGTAGTCGATCTCGTCGTCCGCCAGTGCCAGGCCCCAGGCCACGTTGGCCTTTTCCAGTGCCGCGCGGCCACCACCCAGCACGTCCACGTGCTCCATGGGGGCGGGCTCCAGCTCGGTGAACAGGTGGAAGGCGTCTGCGCGGCTGGCCACGGCGCTTTCGGTCATGCGGTCGTGCAGCACGGCGGCCACTTGCTGCCACTGCTGTGCGCTCAATTCGGCCTTGCCCAGCAGGCCGGCTTTCAGCGTGAGCCGGTATTCGGTGATGCGCTCCACCCGCTTGACGGCAAAGCCACAGTTGTGGGCAATGTCCGTGGCCTTGGATGCCCAGGGCGACACTGTGCCAATGCGCGGCGTAACCACCACCAGCACACCGCCCTGCTCACCCTGGTAAGGTTCACCGTAAGTCAGCAGCGCCTGCCAGTCCTTGAGCTGAGCATCAGTCAGAGGCTCAAGCGTGTCCACCAAGTGCACGAAGCGGGCAGATACGCCAACGATCCGGTCGTGGATGGCTTGCAGGCGGGGAAGGAGTTGCTGGGCGCGGAAGTTGCCGAGGGCGTCGCCCCCCTCGATCGGGGTGATGTGCTGGGTCACGGTGTGGCCTGGTATGGGGAAAGACCCATGATTTTACTTGGGCCGAGGCGTCTGCCTTCTTAGCCCCAAAAGCCAGCCCCTGGCAGGGCGCTGCATCAGGGTTTACCTTAGGCCTTCATGCTCCTGCAATGCAGTATATTGCATACGAACGAAGGCAGTTTAGTTCATCCTGTACGTTGAGCAAGCTGCAGAAATGCGAAACAAATGAAACTGAAAATCCTGGTGGGCACCACCACCCAGACAGCCGAATGCGTTGCCCAGGCCATCGAGTTGGATTGCGCCGATCTTGTTTCCGAGATCGAGGTCAAATTGATGGACGACCTCAAGCCCGAGGTGTTCGACGAGCCCGCCCTCTTCCTGATTTGCTGTGCCACTTACGGATCAGGCGATGTTCCAGACAACGCCCAGGCGTTCTACGCCGCCTTGCTTTCCCAGCCACGCTACCTGGGGCATGTACGCTACGGCGTCATGTCGCTGGGTGACCAGGGCAGTTACCCGATGACCTTCGCCCGGGGCGGCCGCAATTTCGACGAGTGCCTTCAAGACCAGGGCGCTAAACGCCTGGGTGAGGTCTGGACGCATGACGCCAGCAGCGGGATAGAACCCGAGGCCTCGGGCATAGAGTGGTGCCGCCAGTGGCTCACCACTCACTTGCCAGAACTGGAACGTGAGGCAGCAGCCTCATGAATCCAAAAAATGTTGATTGCTGAAACATTTAAACCTAAACTAAGGGTAATTCTGGATCGTCCAGCCAGATGAACCCGCCTAGCATCGTCAACAACCACATACAGGAGACAAACCATGACGACCCGCCGCATTGTCCTTACCCGTGGAGCCGCCGTGATCGGCGCCGCATCTTCCGGACTGTTGCTGCCCCAGATCGTGCGCGCCCAGTCCGACAAGGTTCGCGTGGGTTTCATGCTGCCGTACACCGGCACTTTTGCGCAGCTGGGCGTGGCCATTGAAAACGGCTTCCGCATGGCGCTCAACGAGCAAGGCGGCAAGCTCGGTGGCCGCGAGGTCGAGTTCTTCAAGGTGGACGACGAATCGAACCCCGCCAAAGGTATTGAAAACGCTCAACGCCTGGTTCAGCGCGATAAGGTGGATGTGCTCGTGGGTACCGTGCACTCTGGCGTGCAAATGGGCATCCACAAAGTGGCCCGCGACACAGGCGTGCTCAACCTGATTCCCAACGCTGGCGTTCACGCCGCCACCCGCAACCTGTGCGCCCCCAACGTCTTCCGCACCAGCTTCTCCAACTCCCAGCCCACGCTGGCGCTGGGCAAAGCCATGGTGGACCGCGGCCACAAGAAGGCAGTGTGGATCACCTGGAACTACGCGGCTGGCGACGAAGCCTTCGAAGGCTTCGAGCAGAGCTACACCGCGGCAGGCGGCACCATCATCAAGAAACTGGGCCTGCCCTTCCCCAACGTCGAGTTCCAGGCTCTGCTGACCGAGATCGCCGCGCTCAAGCCCGACGCAGTCGCCTGCTTCTTCGCAGGTGGCGGCGCGGCCAAGTTCCTGCGCGACTACGCTGCCGCCGGCCTGAACAAGAACATCCAGCTGTACGGCTCGGGTTTCCTGACCGAAGGCGTGCTTGACGCCGCTGGTGCCGCCGCCGAGGGTGTGCTCACCACCATGCACTACAGCGACCTGCTTGACACCCAGCGCAACAAGGCCTTCCGCCTGAACTACGCCAAGACCTTCAAACTGCAGCCCGACGTGTACGCCGTTCAGGGTTACGACACCGGTCTGCTGCTTGTGCAGGGCGCCAATGCAGTCAAGGGCGACTTGAATAACAAGAAGGCGTTGTACGCCGCCATGGAAAACGCCACCATCGACAGCCCGCGTGGCAAGTGGACGATGAGCAAGTCGCACAACCCCATCCAGGACATGTACCTGCGCCAGGTGGTGGGCAACCAGAACAAGGTGATCGGCGTTGCGGCCAAGGCCGTGGCCGACCCTGGCACCGGCTGCCGCATGGGTTGATCGCCAACGCGGTCACCACTGCTGCGAACCGGCGGCGTCAACGCTCCTTTGAGGGTGTTCGCCGCCCTTTTTTCGCCCAAATTTCGACCGAACATGGATTTCGCGAACTTTTTGATCCAGTTGCTCAACGGCCTGCAATACGGGCTGCTGCTGTTCATGCTGGCTGCCGGCCTGACGCTGATCTTCGGCATCATGGGCGTGGTCAATCTGGCGCACGGCAGCTTCTACATGCTGGGCGCCTACATGGCGTGGTCGTTCACTGCGGCCTTTGACACCCTGTTGCTGGCCATCATCGTGGGTACGGCGCTGTCCGTCCTGCTCGGGCTGGCTCTGGAATGGGTGCTCTTCCGCCACTTCTACAAACGCGACCACCTTGATCAGGTGCTGCTCACCTTCGGGCTCATCTACATCTTTGAAGAAGCACGCTCGCTGCTGTGGGGCGATGACGTGCATGCCGTGCAAGTGCCCGAGATGCTGAACTGGTCCATCCCGTTGACCGAGAACCTGTCATACCCGGTCTACCGCCTGGTCATGTCGGGCATCTGCGTGCTGCTGGCCATTGGCCTGTACCTGCTCATCTCCAAAACCCGGCTGGGCATGAAGATCCGCGCAGGGGCCTTCAACCGCGACATGACAGAGGCGCTGGGTATCAACATCCGCCTGATACATGCCGTGGTGTTCGGCCTGGGCGTGGGGCTGGCGGCTATCGCCGGGATGATCGCTGCCCCTATCTCCAGCGTGTATCCGAACATGGGTGGTTCGGTGCTCATCATGTGCTTCGTGGTGGTAGTGATTGGCGGCATTGGCTCGGTACGCGGGGCGCTCATCTCTGCGCTGCTGGTGGGCCTGGTGGACACCTTCGGCAAGGTGCTGGTACCGCAGATCGCGGGCATGCTGGTTTACATGCTGATGGCGGCCGTGCTGCTGTACAAGCCCGAAGGGCTGTTCAAGCATTGACTTTCTGGGAAGACGGATAAACACACATGTCGGCCGCAACCTCTCACATCGAACGTTTGCCACGCAGCCTTCAGCTGGTGCTGGGGCTGGGCGTGGCAGCCCTGGCCGCTTACCCGGTCATGGGGCTGGAAAACAGCGACTACTACACTCAGATGCTCACGCAGATGATGATTCTGGCCATCTTTGCGATGAGCCTGGACCTGCTGCAAGGCGTCACCGGCATGGTCTCGCTGGGCCACGCCGCCTTCTTCGGCCTGGCGGGCTACGCACTCGCCTTCCTGACGCCCAGCAGCGAGCCCGTCAGCCTGTGGTGGAGCCTGCCAGCCGCCGCGCTGGGCGCCGGGCTGGCCGCGCTGATCATCGGCTTCTTCGTGGTACGCACCCACGGTATCTACTTCATCATGGTCACCATGGCCTTTGCGCAGATGGTGTTCTTCCTGTTCTTCGACAACAAGGCGCTGGGCGGATCGGACGGCATCTACGTCTATTTCAAACCCAGTACATCCTTGGGTGGCTCAGGCGGCGAACTGTTCGACCTGGAAAACAAGACAGTGTTCTTCTACTTCACGCTAGGCACGCTGCTGGCGGTGTATGCCTTCCTGCGCCGGCTTCTGTTTTCGCCTTTCGGGCGCGTGCTGGCAGGAATCCGCGTGAACGAACACCGCATGCGCGCCATGGGCTTCGGCACCGTCTGGTACAAGCTCACAGCGTTCACGCTGGCGGGCACACTGGCGGGCGTTGCTGGTTACCTGTGGGCAGCGCAAACAGGCTTCGTCAACCCCGAACTCATGGGCTTTCACCTCAGTGCACACGCCATCATGATGGTGATTCTGGGGGGCATGGGCAACTTTGCCGGTGCAGTGGTGGGCGCGTTCACCTTTGAATACCTGATGCACCTCTTCAAAGACCTGACCAAGCACTGGCAACTGCTGATGGGCAGCTTCATCGTGCTGCTGGTCATCTTTGCACCGCGCGGCATTCTGGGCCTGGGCCAGGCTGTGCTTGACAAGTTTTCGTCCCGTCAAGGAGGCCAACATGAGTGAAGTACTGCTCAGGGCCAGCACGGTCACCAAACGATTTGGCGGGCTGGCCGCCGTCAACCAGGTTTCGGTGGATCTGGTTCGCGATCAAATCCATGCCGTCATCGGGCCGAACGGGGCAGGCAAGTCCACTTTGACTAACCTGCTCTCGGGTGACCTTCCGCCTACAGAAGGCAACATCACCCTGGGTGGCAATGACGTGACAGGCAAAAGCATGCAGGAAATTTCCCGCATGGGCCTGGGCCGCAGCTACCAGAAGACCAACATCTTCCTGCCCTTCACCGTCTGGGAAAACGTGCGCCTTGCCGCGCAATCGCGCACGCCGCACGCAGCACGTTGGCTCAGCCGCGCCGCATCGCTGCGCGACATCAACGAGCGCGCGGAACGTGCCATCGAACTCGCGGGCCTGCAGCCGCGTACCAAGTTTCTGGCCAGCGCCATCAGCCACGGCGAACAACGGCAGCTGGAAATTGCCATGACGCTGGCCACTGCACCGCAAGTGCTGCTTCTGGACGAGCCGCTGGCAGGCATGGGCCACGCGGAAGCCGAGCGCATGGTGGAACTGTTGCTGGCCATCAAGAAGGACCACGCCATGATGCTGGTGGAGCACGACATGGACGCCGTGTTCACGCTGGCCGACCGGCTGACGGTCATGGTTAACGGACAGGTGATTGCCAGCGGCACGCCCGCAGAGATACGGGCCGATGCCGGGGTGCAGGCCGCCTACCTGGGTGAGGAAGCATGAGCGACAACAAGGAAATGCTGATCGAGGCCGTCGGCCTGCACACGCACTACGGCGCCAGCCACATCCTGCACGGCATCAACTTCAGCGTGCGCCGCGGCGAAACCATTGGCCTGATGGGCCGCAACGGCATGGGCAAGAGCACACTGCTCAAGTCACTGATGGGGCTGGTCAAGCCCAGTGGCGGCAAGGTGAACATCAAGGGTGAGGATCGCACGGGTGCCGCCACTTACGACGTGGCGCGCATGGGCATCGCCTATGTGCCTGAGGGACGCGGCATCTTCGGCAACCTGAGCGTGCGCGAAAACCTGGTCATGGCCGCTCGCGCCGGCACGCGCGGCCAGCGCGACTGGACTTACGAGCGCGTGCTGGAGACCTTCCCACGACTGGCCGAGCGCTTGAACCACGGTGGGCAGCAGCTCAGCGGTGGCGAGCAGCAGATGCTGACGATTGGCCGCGCGCTGATGACCAACCCCGACGTGCTCATTCTGGATGAAGCTACCGAAGGCCTGGCCCCGCTCATCGCTCGCGAGATCTGGCGCATCTGCGCCGTCATCCGCGACAGCGGCATCAGCAGCGTGATCGTGGACAAGAACTGGAAACACGTGACCCAGATCACCGACCGCAACGTCATCCTGGTCAAAGGCCAAGTGGTGTTCGAGGGGAGCTCGGCGGAACTGATTTCACAACCCCAGGTGCTGGAGCAACACCTGGGCGTTTAAAGCAGAGCCTGGTCAGCGCAGTTCGCGCAGCGGGTGTGCGTGCGCGGGCCAGGGGCTCACGAAGAACGGGTTCACCATCCCCTGGGTCACGTCTTCAATGCGCGCCGGGTTCCAGCGGGGGCTGTGGTCCTTGTCCACGGCCAGCGCACGAATACCTTCTACCGTTTCGCTGGCATGGCCGCTGCGCTGCAAATGCGCGGTCTGGAAGCAATGGCGCACCAGGTCGCGTTCCATGCGCAGGTCTTCAGCCAGATCCATTTTGCGCGCGCGGCGCACCTGCTCCAGCACCACATGCAGCATCAGCGGGCTGCGAGTGCGCAGAATTTCCAGGGTTTTTTCGGCGTGTTCCGTCGGCGTGCGCTGCAGCATGTCCACGATCTCTTGCACCGTAGGCTGGCCGAAAGCAGCCTCCACCTCCGCCGTCAGCAGCGGGGCGTCGGTAGCCACCTGACGCGCCCAGCCTGCGTCGTCCATCCAGCGCTGCCATTGGGCTGCAAACGCGTCGCTGTTCGCTGCATCGATGCCCTGCAGCGCATCCCAAGCCTGCGCAAGGCTTTGCGAAGGAGCAACCACGTCCGCCAAACCGTAAGCCAGCGCTTCGTTGGCGCCGATCACATGACCGGTCAACGCCAGGTATTCGCCCACATGACCCGGGCAGCGGCTCAAAAAGAAACCGCCCCCCACGTCCGGGAAAAGACCAATGTTGGTCTCAGGCATCGCCATCTTGGTGTGCTCGGTGACGATACGCACACCCGCCCCCTGGCTGATGCCCATGCCGCCGCCCATGACGATACCGTCCATGAAGGCGATGTAAGGCTTGGGGTAGGTGAAGATGAGGTGGTTGAGCGCGTATTCTTCGGTGAAGAAGTCCTCCAGCGCGGCGTCACCTGCTACAGCCGCCTGGTGGAAGAAACGGATGTCGCCACCAGCACAGAAAGCTCCGAACAAACCGTGCTTGCTGGTGCCCCGGATGGCCACGGCACGCACCGCCGGATCATCGCGCCAAGCCAACAGCGCCTCGGTCAACGCACGGATCATAGGCAGGCTCAAGGCGTTGAGCGCCTTTGGGCGGTTCAGCGTCAACAGGCCAACGCCATTGGCACTGACTTCAACCGTGACGTCCGGTGTGCTCCAGTTCATTCTTGTCTCCTGTGTCTTCAACTTCCAGCGTTTGAATGCGGTAGTGCCCTTCCCGTTCGCGCCAACCCAGCCACTCGTTGGTAACCAGAGCGCCGAGCACCAGCACGCCGCCTTGCAGCACATAGGGCTGTGGCACCTCGTTCGCACCCACCCAGGCCAGAGCAATGCCAAAAAGCACCTCTAGCAAAGCCAGCAGCGACATTTCAGGAGGCGTCAGCGAACGAGCGCAAATCACGGCCAACACGCAGGGCACAGCCAATTGTCCCAGCCCAAGGCCCGCAAGTAGCGTCACGTCATGGACACTGGCCTGCATCGGCCAGGCGAGCGGCAGAGTTACCAACGAAGAAAGGAATGCGCCTATCAACACTGCGGGGACCAGATCAACGTGGCGCCCAGCCTGCTGGCTGCGCTGCACCAAATTCCAGTTGATCGCCCCGCCTATCGGAGCGCCTAACGCGACCAAACTGCCCAGCAGATTGCCTTCACCCAGTTGCCTGCCAAACATCCACGCAATGCCCAAGCCCGCAACGAGAATGGCAATCCACGTCCGACGGGCAAGCCGCTGCCCGAAGAACAAGCTGGAAACCAGCGCAGTGATCAGCGGCCCGGCAGCCAGCGTGATGAGCACGTTGGCCACCGACGTAAGCGCCAAACCCACCATGAAGGCGGTGAACATGACCGCCCAGCAGGCCCCGGACGCCCACAAGACCCAGCCTTCCTGCCTGATTCGCTGCCAGACGCCCCTGCCCTGCCAGATAGGCAAGATCACCAGAAGCGACAGCAGCGTGAAGAAGCTGCGCCAAAAGGTGATCTCGAAAGCCTGCGCCTGCTCTAGCTGGCGTGTCACCACGCCAGCGGTGGACCAAAGGAAGGTCACCAACAGCATCAGGCCAACGGCCTGACCGTGCCGGATCTTCATGCGCCTTCGCGTTGCGCGCGCTTGCGGTCGTGCTCTTTCAGGTGGCGCTTGCGCAGGCGGATGCTCTTGGGCGTGATCTCGACCAGTTCATCGTCGTCGATGAAGTCCACGCCGTACTCGAGCGTGAGTTCGATCGGCGGCGTGATCTTGATCGCGTCTTCCTTCCCGCTGACGCGGAAGTTGGTCAGCTGCTTGGTGCGCGTGGCGTTCACGATCAGATCGTTGTCGCGGCTGTGGATGCCGACAATCATGCCTTCATAGACCGGGTCGCCCGGCTTGACGAACATACGACCACGGTCGTCCAGCTTGCCCAGGGCGTAGGTGAAGATCTCGCCGTCGTCCATGGAAATCAGCACGCCGTTCTTGCGACCACCGATGTCACCCTTGTGCGGCTCGTAGCCGTCAAAGATGGAGGCGATCAGGCCAGAGCCACGGGTGAGGTTCAGGAATTCGTTGCTGAAGCCGATCAGGCCACGGGCGGGAATGCGGTACTCCAGGCGGACACGGCCACGGCCGTCCGGTTCCATGTTGACCATCTCGCCCTTGCGCAGGCCCAGTGCCTGCATCACGCCGCCCTGGTGCTCCTCTTCCACGTCGGCGGTCACCAGTTCCATCGGCTCGTGCTTCACGCCGTCGATGTCCTGGAACACCACGCGCGGCTTGGACACAGCCAGCTCGTAACCCTCGCGGCGCATGTTCTCCAGCAGGATGGTCAGGTGCAATTCGCCCCGGCCAGCCACCTCGAAAATGCCGTCTTCATCGGTTTCCTTCACACGCAGCGCCACGTTGTGCTGCAGTTCCTTCTGCAGGCGGTCCCAGATCTGGCGGCTGGTCACGTACTTGCCTTCGCGGCCAGCCAGCGGGCTGTTGTTCACGCAGAAGTTCATGATCAGGGTCGGCTCGTCCACTTTCAGCATGGGCAGCGGTGTGGGTGTGTCCACGCTGGTCACCGTCACGCCAATGCCAATGTCTTCAATGCCGTTGATCAGCACGATGTTGCCCGGGCCAGCGGCCGTGGCTTGCATGCGGTCCAGGCCCTGGAAGGTCAGCACCTGGTTGATACGGCCCTTGACGCGTTTGCCGTCGATACCTTCGCACACCAGCACGTCCATGCCCGGTTTGATGGTGCCAGCGTTCACCCGGCCCACGCCAATGCGACCCACGAAGGACGAGTAGTCCAGCGCGGAAATCTGCAGCTGCAGCGGTGCGTTTGCATCGCCTGCGTGTGCGGGCACGTGCTTCAGGACGGTGTTGAACAGGGCCGACATGTCGGGCCCCCACTGCTCGCCCGGTGCGCCCTCTTCCAGCGACGACCAGCCGTTGATGCCCGAGGCGTACACCACCGGAAAGTCCAACTGCTCGTCGGTCGCGCCAAGCTTGTCGAACAGGTCGAAAGCTGCGTTGATGACCTTGTCAGGATTGGCACCAGGCTTGTCCACCTTGTTGACCACAACGATGGGCTTGAGGCCCAGCGCCAGAGCCTTCTTGGTCACGAAACGGGTCTGCGGCATCGGGCCCTCCTGGGCGTCGATCAGCAGCACCACGCCGTCCACCATGGACAGGGCGCGTTCCACTTCTCCGCCGAAGTCGGCGTGGCCCGGGGTGTCCACGATGTTGATGTGTGTGCCTTCCCAGCTGACGGCACAGTTCTTGGCCAGAATGGTGATGCCACGCTCGCGTTCAATGGCATTGTTGTCCATCACGGTGTCCACGACTTTTTCGTGTTCCGCGAAGGTGCCAGACTGGCGCAGCAATTGGTCAACCATGGTGGTTTTACCGTGGTCAACGTGGGCAATGATGGCGATGTTGCGAATGGGAGTGCTCATGGTTGGCTTTCCAGGATCTGTTGAATTTCGATGGGGCTCAACAGGCGCCCCGGTATAAGTTCACCGGCCTTGACGTGCGCGGTGCCCAAAAGGGCAGCAGGCTTGTCGCCATAGACGGCTACGTGTTCTGCGTCGGCCCAGGCACCACGGCGGCGCAAGCCGCTGAGAAATCGGGCTGCATCTTCGCTGCCCAGCGTGACGCGGGCATGTCCGCTCAGCAAGGTGTCCACCGGCAGCAGAATGTTCAGCCGTTGGTCTTCGGGAAGGGCTTCAATCTGTTCCAGCGTGACGCAACGCGCCAGCCCAAAACCGCCGGTTTCCACCCTGCGCAGCGCAGACAGATGTGCGCCACAACCCAATGCAGCGCCAATGTCTTCGCCCAAGGTGCGGATGTACGTGCCTTTGCTGCAATGCACCCGCAGACGCAAAGACGGTTCATCCGACACCAGATCGGCGTCCAGCATTTCAAGTTCGTGGATGGTCACCTGACGCGGCTCGCGCTCCACCTCCACACCCGCACGGGCGTATTCGTAGAGTGCCTTGCCGTCCTTCTTGAGCGCACTGTGCATGGGCGGCAATTGGCTGATCGGGCCGGTGAAGTGGTCCAGCACTTCCACCACCTGCCCCAGCGAGCAGGCCACGGCACGTCGCTCAGTCACCTCGCCCTCGGCGTCCCCAGTGGAGGTTTTCTCGCCCAGACGCAAGGTGGTTTCGTAAGTCTTGTCTGCATCCAGGTGCAGCTGGCTGAACTTGGTGGCAGCGCCAAAGCACAACGGCAGCACGCCCGTGGCCAGCGGATCCAGCGTGCCCGTATGGCCCGCTTTTTCAGCGCGCAGCAACCACTTCACCTTTTGCAAGGCCTGGTTACTGGAAAGTCCAACGGGCTTATCAAGCAGCACCACCCCATGCACGGGGCGACGCTGCACCCGTGCGCGGGGAACAGCCGTCATGTCAGTCGGAGTCCTTGGAGCGAGACGCCACGGCCTTGGCAATCAGTGCATTCATGTCGGCAGCACGCTCTACGCTGCGGTCGAAATGGAAATGCAAGGTCGGCACAGTGTGGATGTGCAACCGCTTGAACAAACCGTTGCGCAGGAAGCCTGCTGCCTGGTTCAGGGCAAGCTCGGTCTCCTGCGGGTCACCCGTGAGCAGGCTGAAGAACACCTTGGCGTGCGCGTAGTCTGGCGTCACCTCCACCGCTTGCAGCGTGACCATGCCCACGCGCGGGTCTTTCAACTCTCGCGCGATGAGCTCGGTCAGGTCGCGCTGAATCTGATCAGCGACCTTGAAGCTGCGATTGGTGGATGATTTCTTTGCAGGCATGGCGTCGCTCAGATCGTGCGTGCGATTTCCTTGATCTCGAAGAGCTCCAGCACGTCACCTTCTTTGATGTCGTTGTAGTTCTTGAGCTTGATACCGCACTCGAAGCCTTCCTTGACCTCGCGCACATCGTCCTTCTCGCGCTTGAGCGAGTCAAGTTCACCGGTGTAGATGACCACGTTGTCGCGCAGCAGGCGGAAGTGGGCAGAACGCGTGGCACGACCATTGGTGATCATGCAACCCGCCACCGTACCGATCTTCGAAGCCACGAACACACGACGGATCTCGGCCGTACCGATGACTTCCTCGCGCTTCTCGGGCGCCAACATGCCGGACATGGCTGCCTTCAACTCATCGACAGCGTCATAGATGATGTTGTAGTAGTGCAGATCGACATCGTTGGCTTCAGCATGCTTGCGGGCGCCCGCGTCAGCGCGAACGTTGAAGCCAATGATGATCGCCTTGGAGGCGATTGCCAGGTTAACGTCGGACTCGCTGATGCCACCGACACCGGCGTAGACCAGCTGCACACGCACCTCTTCGGTGGAGAGCTTGAGCAACGAAGCGGCCAGCGCTTCCTGCGAACCTTGTACGTCGGCCTTGACGATGATGGGCAGGGTCTTGACCTCACCCGCCTGCATATCGGCAAACATGTTCTCGAGCTTGGCGGCCTGCTGCTTGGCCAGCTTGGTCGAGCGGAACTTGCCTGCGCGATAGGTTGCGATCTCACGTGCGCGGCGCTCGTCGGCCATCACCATGAACTCGTCACCAGCCTGAGGCACTTCAGCCAAACCCTGGATTTCCACAGGAATCGAAGGACCAGCTTCCTTGGTGGGGCGGCCGTTCTCATCCAACATGGCGCGTACACGGCCAGAGGTCTGGCCTGCCAGCACCACATCACCCACCTTGAGCGTACCCGACTGCACCAGAATGGTGGCGACGGCGCCGCGGCCTTTGTCAAGACGAGCTTCAATCACCAGACCCTTCGCCATGGCTTCCACCGGCGCCTTGAGTTCCAGCACCTCTGCTTGCAGCAGCACCTGCTCCAGCAGTTCATCCACACCTTGGCCGGTTTTGGAAGACACGCCGACGAATGGCGAGTCACCGCCAAACTCTTCCGGCACGACTTCTTCACCCACCAGCTCACTCTTCACTCGCTCGGGGTTGGCATCAGGCTTGTCGATCTTGGTCATGGCCACGACGATGGGCACGCCTGCCGCTTTCGCGTGCTTCACGGCTTCCTTCGTCTGGGGCATCACGCCGTCGTCTGCCGCACAAACCAGAATCACAATGTCGGTAGCCTGCGCACCGCGGGCACGCATGGCCGTGAAGGCCTCGTGACCCGGGGTATCCAGGAACGTAACCATACCGCGAGGCGTGTCAACGTGGTAGGCACCAATGTGCTGCGTAATACCGCCGGCCTCACCAGCCGCCACCTTGGCGCGGCGGATGTAGTCAAGCAGAGAAGTCTTACCATGGTCCACGTGGCCCATGACGGTGACCACGGGCGCACGCGGCATCAGCTCTGCCTGCTGAGAAGACACTTCTTCTTCGGTGAACGCCTCGGGATCATCCAGCGCAGCGGCCAAAGCCTTGTGACCTAGCTCTTCCACCACGATCATGGCGGTGTCCTGGTCGAGCGACTGGTTGATGGTGACCATCTGGCCGAGTTTCATCAACTGCTTGATGACCTCAGACGACTTGAGAGCCATTTTGTGAGCCAGCTCGGCCACGGTGATGGTCTCGGGCACGTGCACTTCGATGACCTTTTGCTCAGCCGCTGCGGCAAAGCTGGAGGATTGATCGCGGTCGTCGCGGCCGCCACGGCGGTTGCCGCCCTTGGGACCTGCACGCCAGTTGCTGCCGCCCCTGTTCGGGCCGGTGTCGCCACGGGTCTTGATCTCTTTTTTCTTGCCAGCGTCGTCTTTCCAGGTCGAGGAAAGATTTTCAGACTTGACTTCCTTCTTGCCGCCAGCGCCCGGTGCACCAGCCGGTGCAGCCTTGGGGGCCGACGCTGGTTTGTGCAGCGTGCCCTTGATGCCCGCCTTTGCATCCACCGCAGCAGGTTTCGGCTCTTCCGGCTTCTTGGCCACCAGCACCTTCTTGGGTGCGGCCATCATCGCGCGGATAGCTTCCGCCTCGGCCAGTGCCTTGCGGCGGCGCTCTTCCAGGTCACGGGCACGCTCAGCCTCTGCCTGCTTTTCTACCTCAAGGCGCTGCTTGGCCTGAAGTTCTGCTTCTGCTTTGGCCGCTTCACGCGCAACGTCTTCGGCCGGAGCCGCAGCTGGCTCGACCTGTTTCACAGGCGCTGCGGCAGCTTCTGCCTTGGCGCGGGCTTCGGCTTCTGCACGTGCCTGTTCCTCGGCAGCCAAGCGTTGACGCTCGGCTTCGGCAGCACGTGCTTCTTGTTCTTCGCGCTCGCGTCGCTTCTGCGCCAGTTCTTCTTCCTGGCGACGTAGCAGTTCAGCCTGACGACGTGCTTCTTCTTCACGACGAGCCAGTTCGGCCTCTTCCACTGCGGAAACGACGGGGCCGGTATCCTCATCGGCAGACGGCACGGAAGGTTCGTCATCTCGCTTGATGAAGGTGCGCTTCTTGCGCACTTCCACCTGAATCGTGCGGGCACGGCCCGTGGCGTCGGCCTGCTTGATCTCGGTGGTCGATTTCTTGGTCAGCGTGATCTTCTTGCGCTCGGCGCTGGCCGTGCCGTGGCTGGCCTGCAAGTAGCTCAGAAGCTTGTGCTTGTCCGACTCCGAAATGGGATCGGCAGGAGAGTTCTTGGACACACCCGCACCAGCCAGCTGTTCCAGCAGGATGGAGGTGGGTTTGTTCAGTTCAGCGGCGAATTCTGCGACGGTATTGCTAGACATATAGTTTCTTCTCCGTTGGGCCTCCGTGATCAAGACTGCGCGTTCGCGTCGTCACCGGTAAACCAGTGTTCGCGCGCCTTCATGATCAGGGCCGTCGCTTCTTCGGGCGTCTGGCCGGTGATGGCGGTCAATTCATCTGTGGCCAAGTCGGCCAGTTCGTCACGGGTGTGCACACCGCCCTCAGCCAGCTTGGCGATCAGGTCGGTGGTCAGGCCGTCGAGGTCACGCAGGTCCTGCGACACCTCATCAACACTTTCTTCCTTGGCGATTTCCATCGTCAGTAGCGCAGCCTTGGCACGGGCGCGCAACTCGTTGACGGTGTCTTCGTCGAAGGACTCGATCTCGAGCATTTCCTGCAGCGGCACATAGGCCACTTCTTCAAGGCTGGTGAAGCCCTCCTCGATCAGGATGTCGGCGATTTCTTCGTCCACATCCAGCTTGGACATGAACAGGCTGCGGATCACGTTGGCCTCTTCGGCCTGTTTCTGCGCCGACTCGTCGGCGGTCATGATGTTGATCTTCCAGCCCGTCAGGTCGGATGCCAGGCGCACGTTCTGGCCGCCACGGCCAATGGCGATGGCCAGGTTTTCCTCGTCCACCACCACATCCATGGCGTGGCGCTCTTCGTCCACCACGATGGAAACGACGTTGGCAGGAGCCAGTGCACCAATCACGAACTGGGCCGGGTCTTCGCTCCACAGAACGATGTCCACGCGCTCGCCAGCCAGTTCATTGGTCACCGCGTTCACGCGGGAGCCGCGCACGCCGACGCAGGTGCCGATGGGGTCGATGCGCTTGTCGAAGGACTGGACGGCAATCTTGGCGCGGGAACCAGGGTCGCGGGCGCACGTTTTGATTTCGAGCAGACCTTGTTCGATCTCGGGCACTTCCTGGCGGAAGAGCTCGATCATGAATTCGGGCGCGGCGCGCGACAGCAGGATGGGTGCGCCACGCAGCGTCAAGTCCACTTCCATGATCATGGCGCGAACGCGGTCACCGGAGCGGAAGTTTTCCTTCGGGATCATCTCGCCACGCTTGAGGCGGCCTTCGACGCGGCCGCTCTCAACGATCACATCACCCTTGTCCAGGCGCTTGACAGTGCCCACAAAGATCTTGTCGCCTCGGGACATGAAGTCGTTGAGCAGCATCTCGCGCTCGGCGTCGCGGATGCGCTGCAGGATTACCTGCTTCGCGGCCATGGCGCCAATGCGGCCGATGGGCACGGACTCGATCTGCTTCTCGATGTATTCACCCACCTGAATGCCAGGGTGGTCTTCGATGGCGTCTGAGTACATCTCCTCGGCATCGGGGTTTTGCAGGCCGGCTTCGTCGGGCACGACGAGCCAACGGCGGAAGGTCTCGTAAGCACCGCTGTCGGGGTCGATGGCAACGCGGATGTCCACCTCACCCTTGTGCAGCTTCTTGGTGGCAGAGGCGAGCGCCGATTCCACGGCACCCAGGACGACGTCGCGCTCCACGTTCTTCTCGCGGGAGATCGCATCGATCAACATCAACATTTCGCGGTTCATTTTGACTCGCCTGCCTTTCCGTACTCTGCTGCTATCTGAATAAAGTTCAAACCTGAGGTTCGCCCGCGTTGCTCGCGCCGCGCCCCTTGAAATTCACAATGGGTGCCAGCCGGGCTTCGCGGATTTCGTCCAGCGTGAAACCCAAAGCGTGCACTGGCGCTGGCGCCGCCTTCTTGCTGATGCGCTGCCCAGGCTTGCGCTGTGGCTCGTCGCTCCAGACGATCTGCCAGCCCTCACCGCTTTCTGGACGCTCCAGCGTGCCGCGAAACTTCTTGCGGTTGACTGCCACAGCGCCGCCCGCCGCCCCGATCGGCTCCTTGAGCGTGATATCCACGACCTGCCCAAGGAAGCGCAGAAAATCGTTTTCGTTGCGCAACGGCCGATCAATGCCGGGCGACCCCACTTCCAGGCGCTTGTAGTCAACGTTCTCAACTTCAAGCAGATACTGCAGCTGACGAGTCACCTTCTCGCAGTCTTCCACTGTGATGAAGTTTTCGGGCTCACCCTGAACCCAGGGCAAGTCAATCGTGACGCGCAACAGACCACCCGCGGACCGCTCCAGGTCCACCAAGTCAAAGCCGAGACCGGTGACGGTCTGCTCCAGGGTTTGCTGCCAAGTCATGTCTGCGCGTATTTCCTGCGTGCTGTTTTGAGGTGCAATTGCGAGCGAGCCAAAAAAAATGGGCCGGTAGATACCCGCCCATTTGGTCGTGAAGCTCGCATTTTAGCACGATTGAGGGGTTTGTGCAGCACATTTCGTGCCTGCCATGCCGCCAAAGTGCGATTCGGAGCACTCGCGACAGACCCGAATCATCAAAGCAACCATAATTTCCGACGATCCACCCAACAAGGAAATACATGATCGACGTCTACAGCTGGCCCACCCCCAACGGACACAAGGTTCACATCATGCTGGAAGAATGCGGCCAACGGCTTGGCCGCGACTGGCAGGTGCACCCGATCAATATCGGGGCGGGAGACCAGTTTCAGCCAGATTTCCTCAAGATCAGCCCGAACAACAAGATTCCCGCCATCGTCGATCCGCACGGGCCGGACGGCAAGCCGATATCGCTTTTCGAGTCGGGCGCGATTCTTCTTTATCTGGCGTCCAAGTTCGGCAAACTCCTGCCCAAGACCGACCGCCAGAAGTACGAAGTGCTGCAATGGCTGATGTTCCAGATGGGCGGCGTAGGCCCCATGCTGGGACAGGCACACCACTTCCGCATGTATGCGCCAGAGAAAATTGAATACGCCGTCAACAGATACACCAACGAGGCCAAACGTCTGTACGGCGTGATGGACAAACGCCTGGCGACAAGCCCCTACCTTGGCGGGCGCAGCTACAGCATTGCCGACATCGCCGTGTTCCCATGGCTGCGCAGCTGGCAGAACCAGGGCATCGACTGGGCCGACTACCCGCATTTGAAAGCATGGTTCGACAAGATCGCCGAGCGCCCAGCGGTGCAGCGCGCCGTGCAGGTGCTGGCAGACGCACGCAAGCCCCTGACTGATGACAAGTCGCGGCAAGTGCTCTTCGGCTCCACGCAATACGAGAAAAGATAAGACTCCGTCGTCGGTGCGGCCTTCAAGCGGCTACAATCTCTGGCTGACGTCGGAGCGTAGCGCAGTCTGGTAGCGCATCTGCTTTGGGAGCAGAGGGTCGAAGGTTCGAATCCTTTCGCTCCGACCATATGGACAAAGACAAAGGCCCACTCGTTGGGCCTTTGTTTCTTCAACACTGCCCGTAGCTCAACTGGATAGAGCAGCTGCCTTCTAAGCAGCAGGTCGGGGGTTCGAGTCCCTCCGGGCAGGCCATAGGAACAATTCATGTTCCACCATAATGCTCCGGAATGCCCTGAAAAATCAAACGGTTAGCTGGTTTTTTGGAGTATAAGGTGCCATAAAGCACCATTGCAAATCACGCGAGACAGGGGAACAATCAGGGGAACAAACCAGTTTTCTGTTCCCCAACTGATCTTGTTCCCCTATGCTGACCGAACTTGCGTGCAAATCCGTGGCCTGCCCACCTGAGAAGAAGCGAGTCCGCATCGCTGATGCCGGGGGCCTCTACCTTGAGGTTTCCCCCAACGGTTCAAAGCGTTGGTTCTGGAAGTATTACCACGAGGGCAAGGAGAAGCGTCTAGCCTTGGGGGCTTGGCCGACGGTGTCGCTCAAGCAGGCCCGCATGGACAGGGATGACGCCCGCAAGTCCGTGCACCATGGCCATGACCCTGCCAAGCGACGGCAGATCGAGCGCCTGGAGGCTCGTGCGCATACGGGCAACACCTTTGAAGTCGTCGCCCGAGAACTCCACAAAACCAAAGCTTCCGGTTGGAGCAAGCAGTACGCTGATCGCTGGCTGGAGCGGATGGAAAAGGATCTGTTCCCATGGATCGGAGCCATTCCGCTTCCCGAGATCAGCGCGCCAATGCTGCTGAACGCTCTGCGCCGCATTGAGCAACGTGGCGCGCGGGAGACCGCCCACACCTTGCGGCAAACGGCTGGCCAGGTATTTAGGTACGGCATTGCCACTGGCCGCTGTGAACGCAATCCCGCGCCAGATCTTCACGGCGCTCTGCAGCCAATCAACGTCAAGCACATGGCGGCCCTCTTGGACTCAACCGCAGTAGGCCAGCTCATGCGCGCTGCCTACGACTACCCGGGCCAGCCAGTCACCCGAGCCGCGTTGATCCTGTCCGCCCTGCTCTTCCAGCGCCCCGGCAACATGCGGCACATGGAATGGGCCGAGGTGGACCTGGACGCAGCCATGTGGACCATTCCCGCAGCCAAGATGAAGCGCACGGTGTACGGCAAACTCAACGGTCGGCCGCACTTCGTTCCCCTTCCGTCCCAGGCAGTAAATATCCTGCGTGACCTGCTGCCGCTGACAGGCAACAGCCCCTATGTGTTCCCCAGCCTGGTAAGCCTGAAGCGCCCGATGTCGGAGAACACAGTGCGCGTTGCACTGCGAAGGATGGGCTTCGCAAACGACGACATGACCCCGCACGGCTTCCGGGCCATGGCTCGCACCATCATGGTTGAGCAGTTGAACATCCACCCTGACGTCATCGAGGCCCAACTGGCACACGGCAAATCCGGCCCCTTGGGGGCTGCCTATGACAGAGCACAGTTCATGGAGCAACGCCGACAGATGATGAACCTGTGGGCGGACTACCTGGACAAGCTGCGCAAAGGCGCGGAAGTGATCCCTCTTCGCGCATGACGCGCAACCGGCGCCTCAGCGGCACTGAGGACAAGGCGGGGCCAGTCGGTGCTGACACACCGGCAAGCCCCTGACCACCATCAAAACGGAGCTTTGAAGATGGCTGAAGGAACTGTAAACGACATCCAGACGAAGAAACAAGAGGCGGTCGAGTTGATGTCCCTCCTGGGCATTGAAGGCGTCCTCTCCCTTCTTATGTCAAGAGCGAAGACGACAATGACAAAAGAAGAATACCTGAGCATCGCAGCATCTGCAGAGTCGATCTTGCAAACGCATGCATTCAACATGGCAGATACAGTCTCGGGCATTGCTGGCCTTGTCCAGGCGGACGAACTTGCGGGCAACTTTAGGGGCCACGGTGACGACGTTGCGCACCTGCTTTACGGCATTGCCGAAAACTTCCGCTATTTGAGTGCGATGGGCAGTCTCGCGTCTGACGCTCGACACTACGCGCGAGCCGGTTAACACAATCTGCCCCAGCTAGTCCGGCCAGACGAAAAGCGGGTTTCCCTGACCCGCCTGCTGGGGCTCCTGATCGGGGGCGCGAGGGGCGCAGTGAGCAAACCCAATTTCAAAACCCGCCCAGGCGGTTACCGTGAAGACCCAAACTACCTTCCTGATGGGTTGCGTGGCGAGCTCATGCCGCTACTCATAGAAGGTGAATTAACCGTTGCCGAAGCGGATAGCTTTCTCGACACCTGCCGCCGCCTGGCACAGATGGTCACGGCAGGACGTCGACTCCAGACGTTTGGCCGCGAACGTGACGAACTGGCCTTGGTGTCTGCTCGCGCAAAGGCACTTCTTGAGGCCATGGAGGCGCTACATGTGGACGCACGGGAATCCCTAGAAATCCTTGCTGGTGAGGAGTTGAGGTTCTTTCACCGCGACGACAAATTTCTCTCTGATTCTTGGAGTGCGGTAGATCGTCTCAAACAGCTTTGCGAACGAGCTGCCCAACAATTGCCACCTGGAAAATCAGAACCTGATGTCATGGTCGGGCACGGGTTTGCGGTCTTCGTGGTTGAAGCTTTCTGGTGCCAATTCGAGCGACTTCCACCAGCGGATCAACACGGATGGTTTGTGGCATTCATGCAGCGCCTTGGCGAGCACTTAGGTCTGGTGTGCGGTCCACGCCCGGTTCGTAAAGCAATTACCGAACACGCTCATTACGCATCAAGCCAAAATCGCCGCGATGCGTAATGGCAAGCAGCGCTAGCTGCTGGGAAAGTAGGCACCCATGTTCTTCCATGAGGTGCATATGCAACCAATCCCCAATACCCGCGATCGCGGCTGCACTCAACCGGTCAGCGCGATCAACGTTCCTGAAGCTCTGCTGAAGATTGAGACTGTGACTGCAGTCACAGGACTGTCCAAAACAAGCATCCGCCGAAAAGTCGCTCAGGGCAAATTCCCTGCACCTGTCAAAGACGGGAAGCGCTGCACTCGCTGGGTCGCTGGCCAGGTCTCCAACTGGCTTCGCGCCAAGGCAGGTGCCGCATGAGCCGCACCTTCCCTGATCAAATCCGCCGTCTGGCAGGCATGACGCCGATGCCCAAGTTGTCGGACCATGAGATTGCCAACTTAGAGGCCGGTCGCGAGCTCGCCCAGGAGTTCATCGAGGCGGTCAAAGCCGAGAAACTGCCCCCTGATGGCCTCTTGCTCGCAGCTCACCTCCTGGGCCAATCCGGCAAAGGCAGCGCCCAGCTCACGCGTGGATTTTTCCAGACCGTGCAGAGCGCACTGGCAGGAGGTCAATGATGGATGCCTGGATTCCTCCAAGACCTGCAAAGTGTCATGGCGAGAGGTCAATGATGGACGCAACGATCTCCTGCCCAGACAAGGAATTTGCGACCATCCGAGCCCGCGCAGCGCGCCTGGGCATGCTGGTTTACCGAACCGATGCCAGTGACGGCCGCGTGGCCTATTTCAGCGAGTTCCACGGCGTGGCCAAGAGGCACATCGACCTTACCGCGCTGGAATCCCGTGTCCAGGATCTGGAGGCCGAGGCAACATGAGCGTTCGCACCATGGCCAAGGTCTGGGAGCTTTCCAGACATGGCGGAACCGACTTATTGATGCTGCTGGCAATCGCGGATTTCGCCGACGACAACGGCAACGCATATCCAGCGGTCCAGACGCTGGCCGAGAAGTGCCGGATGAAACCTCGCAACGCACAGGTAATCCTGGGCGCATTGCGACAAAGCGGTGAGCTTGAGGTTCGCCCTAACGAAGGCCCCAAAGGCACCAACCTTTACCGGATCACCCTGGCCTCCCAAGGGGTGCAACACAGTGCACCCCTGCAAAGGAATGCACCCCTGCACTCCAGTGCGCGGGGGGGTGCAAAGGAATGCGCGAAAGGGGTGCAACACAGTGCACCCGAACCATCAGTGAACCATCAGGAACCATCAGAGAGTGCAACCAACACCAAAAGGCGGCGCATACCTCATGACTGGGCACCTGATGCAAAACTGATGGACTGGGCGAGACAAAGCCGCCCAGACCTGAACCTTGACCAAGTGGTTGAACGCTTTCGAGATCACTGGGTTGCCAAGGGGGAGGCGCGCGCCAGTTGGGAGGCCTCGTTCCGCAACTGGGTACGCCTGGAGCGGAAAGGACCGGAGCAAAGGCGAAGTCGACATGCTGATTTCAACCTGAACGACTACGGAGGCCAAGATGCAATCCCTGCCTAATGACGTTCCTGCAACCAAAGAGGCCGTTTGCCAGACGCACGGCTCGTACTTGGCGACAAACCTGCATGCCGGGCGGATCTGGACGGGTTGTCCCGCCTGCCTGGAGCAGATGGAATCCAGACGCCAGACTGAGGAGCAGGAGCGCAGGGCTCAAGAGGCTGCTGAGCGCACGGATCGACGGCTGGCCACCAGTGGCCTACAAGGCCGCTTTCTACGGACGACCTTCGACACCTACCAGGCCACGACGGCGGCGCAGCGCCAGGCACTGGCCACATGCCGATCGTTTGCCGAGGACTTCGACTCGGCGGCTACAACGGGCGGCCTGTGGCTCATTGGCCCACCGGGCACCGGCAAGACACACCTGGCATCAGCAATCGTCAACCACCTGATCCGCGTACGCCAAATCCCGGCGCGCGTCCATGCGGTACACGAGGTAATGGCGCTGGCAAGGGCCCGGATCAACGGTACGCGAGCCAGCGCATGGGATGACGACAGAACGGTAGACGACTTCATCTCGACCTTGGGCCAGATCCCTCTCCTGGTGCTGGACGAAATCGGTGTGTCCCGTGGCAGCGACTGGGAAATGGAGCAGCTCTTCGCGATCGTTGACGCCCGGTACAAGCGCAGCCTACCCACGTGCATTTGCTCAAACCTGACGCCCGCACAGCTGAAGACTGAGCTTGGCCATCGCGTCTATGACCGGCTGCGCGAAGGCGCAAAACAGGTGACCTGCAGCTGGCAGAGCCACCGCAACTGACCACGAACACCCCGCCGCCCAACGGCAGAAAGGAACCACATGAACACCGATCAAAGCATCCTGGTCATCAAGGACTTCGTGGCCTCGCAGATGGATGGACAACCAATACCACCTGCAGCTTCGCCCGAAGCAGAGAAGCTGCAGAAGGCAGTTGCCGCGATCCTTCGTTCCACACCCTGCGAACACGGCAGGCTTGGCCTCCAACTGCTCGACGTAATCATCAACCGAGTTCGCAGTTCGATCTCCGCAGAAATCGCCCTCACCAACGCCGTCTCAGGAGGACGTCAGGAATGAATCGGCTGTTGAACTGGTTACGCCGCCTTGGGGAGTCCCAGGACGTCAAGGTTGCGCGGCGCAAACGCGAACTTGAGCAGTTGTGTCAGCAGTGCGGCATCTCGAAAGCCAAGGCGGTCGAGATTGCGTCCCGCTACTTCCGCGAGGTTGCGAAGTGATCGAAGATCAAGCACAATTCCCATCAACTTCTGACGGCGGGATGCCGTTGGATGCCTCTCAATCCGGTGGCGGGTCCATAGGTGCGGAGAAAACGGACGTGTCCGAGGGACACGTGGTTTGCTCTCGCAGCGATCATGGGCCGACTGAGCCGGGAACCCCCGACAAGTCGCCACCACGCACCGCCCGCGAGTTCGAGCAGGCTTTGCGCACGCTGGGTTTCAGCAAGCGCCAGGCACGCGAGATCGCAAGTCACGGGTTCAAGGCGACGGCGCAAGACGCTGAACCTGCCGACGACGTGTCCGAGTTGGTTGCTCTCCTGAAGTGCAACCTCGAATCCCTCGAACGTATTGAAAGGCAATCGTCATGAAACTGACTCGACATTCTTTTACCTGGATTGCTCTGGCGGTCCTTGGTGTTCTCACTATCCTGGCCATCGCCGGGCATCCCGTCATTTCGCCCGAAGCCATCGCTGGTCTGGGCGTGATCCCCATCGGGCACACCTCCCTGGAGGACGTCCGGGACATCCTCATCGAACAAAATCAGAAGTCAAAGGATTTTCGCGAACGCTACGACCGAGAAATGAAGGCCATGCGCGACGAAATCGACGCATTTCTCATTAAGTCGAATCGCCCCGGCTTCGGTAGCTTCAACGCAGCCACCGGCCAGACCTTCACGCCGGAAGAGCGCAAGGCCTTCGATGGCGCCGTTCGTGCGCTGATGACGGGCAACAAGGAAAAGGCCGATCAACTCTTTGTCGAAGCCAAGGCCATGAGCGCAGGTTCTGGCCCTGACGGCGGCTACATGGTTCACACCCAGTTCTCTTCCGGTTTCACGAAGGTCATGGCCGAGATCTCGCCTATCTACCGGCAAGCACGCGTGATCCAGTTGGACCCGGGCAATGACAGCTTCGAAGAGCCCATCGACAGCGAGACGGCCGAGGCTCACTGGACCGGCGAGCAATCCGCGCGCAACGAAAGCGGCACCCCCGGCCTCAAGATGTTCTACGTCAGCCTGGACGAGATCTACGCCATGCCCAAGGTCACGCAGAAGTTGGTCGACCTGGCCAGCTTCGATGTGATGGCATGGTTGCAGACCAAGGTGGGCGAAGGCTTCGGCGTCAAGGAGAGCGCGGCTTTCCATAACGGCGACTCTATCCAAAAGCCGCGAGGCTTCCTGACCTACGACATCGCCACCACAGCTGACGCGTCGCGCCCCTGGGGGACCATCCAGTACATCCCCAGCGGTGCGTCGGGGGCATTCAAATCTGCCAGCGCGTCTGTGAGCCCGGCTGACGCTTTGATCGACATGGTGACCGCGCTCAAGCCTCAGTACCGCAGTGGTGCGCGCTGGTACATGAACCGCAACACCGCTGGCGTGGTACGCAAGTTCAAGGACGCTGACGGCCGCTTCGTCTGGGTGGACTCCATCATCTCCGGTCAGCCCTCGACGCTGCTAGGCTACCCCGTCGAGATCGATGAGGACATGCCTGACATCGCTGCAGACAGCCTCTCCGTCGCCTTCGGCAACATGCAGCGGGCCTACACCATCATCGAGAAGCCGGGCATCAAGTTCCTGCCGGACCCCTACTCGGCCAAGCCCCACGTGCTGCTGTACAGCTACCGCCGCGTCGGCGGGGGCATGAACAACAGCGAGGCGTTGAAGCTGATGAAGTTCTCGGCGACCTGATGATCCTGCCCGGGCTGAGTCCCGGGCAACTTCTTAAAGGGGACGAAAGATGGCAGACCTTGACGCACAACTTGCCATAACCGCCGATGCCACGGGCGTTGAGACCGGTGTTGGCAGGGCCAAGCGCAGCTTGAGCGACCTGGGCAAGGCTGGGGCTGAAGCTGGGGCCAAGGCTGGCAAGGGCCTGGACGGGGTAGGTGATGGTGCGGAGCGTGCCAGCGCCAAGGTGAAGCGCGCCGAGGCTAACTGGGTGAACTCCATCCAGCGCACCATTGCGGCTGCCGAGGCTGGTTCGCGCGCCAACAGCAAGTACTTTGAGACCATCGCACAGCAGCGCGGCATTGACGTGAGTGGCCACAAGGCCTTGCTGGAGCAGCTCGACCTGGTGAACGCCAAGCAGCAGGCTTCGGCGGTGACCATGGCCAAGGGCGCCACTGTGCTCAATGCTTACGGACTGTCGGCCAAGCAGACGGCGGCAGCGATGCGCGGTGTGCCAGCGCAGTTGACGGACATTGTTGTGAGCCTGCAGGGCGGCCAAGCCCCGCTGACTGTGCTGCTGCAACAGGGCGGCCAGCTGCGTGACATGTTCGGGGGCATTGTCCCGGCTGCGCGTGCGCTGGGTTCCGGCCTGATGAGCCTCGTCAACCCATTCACTCTCTCTGCCGCTGCGGCGGTGACGCTGTACACAGCCTTCGAGCAGGGCCAAAAGGAGAGCCGCGAGTTCTCAAACGCCATTCTGCTGACCAACAACGCCGTGGGGTTGACGGTCGGACAGATGAACCAAATGGCCGCAGCGGTTGGGGCTACCACTGGCAACCAGTCCAAGGCGGCGGCTGCCATCGCAGAACTGGCCCGCCAGGGGATTGGTGGCGCAACCAGCATGGAGAAGTTGGCCGCCGCAGCCATCCGCATGGAGAGTGCAACCGGGCAATCGGTAGCGGAGACTGCCAAGAAGTTCGCGGAACTGAAGAAGGCCCCCCTTGAAGCACTGCTGAAACTCAACGAGGGCACCAACTTCGTTACAGAAGCTCTGTACAAGCAGGTGAAGGCGTTGGAGGACCAAGGACGGAACACCGATGCTGCCCGGGTGGCTATCGCGGCATACAACCAGGAGATGGACAGGATCTCGACTGGCGTGCAGAACCTGGGGTATCTGGAGCGAGCCTGGAAGGCCGCCGCTGCCGCTGCCGCTGGCTATTGGGAAAGCGTGCGTGGCATTGGGCGTACCGAAGGCCTGGAAGACCGCCTCAAAGCCGCCCAGAAGCTGCTTCAAGATTGGGAATCCACTCAACCTGGCAAGCGCACCACGGAGCAGACGGCTGCCGTGGCGAGATTCGGTGGGTTGGATGGTCTGAAAAATCAAATCCTCGGCTTGGAGGAGCTGATTGGCAACCAACGCGCAGCAGCACAGATAGAGGGCGAACGGACCCAGCGCGACCAGGCGCGCCGCAAGTTTCTTGAAGACGAAGTGAAGTTCTTGGATGCGTCCAAGAAGCTCCGCCAAGACATGGCGAAGGACATCGCCGAGACCAACGAACTGCAGAAGCGAGGCTTCATCACAGAGACGGAGGCCACCAAGCGCATTGCAGAAATCAAGGCCTACTACGCCTCGAAGGCGCCGAAGGGCACCGAGCGCTCGGACGATCGGGCGGCAACTCTTTTGGACGTTGGTCGCATCCAAGCAGCGGCAACTCAGATCGTTGACACCTACACCAGCGCTGATCGGGTGCTTGAAGCCAAGCGAGCTGCAGGCCTGGTGCAGGAGTCCGCCTATTACGCTGAGAAGCGCAAGATGCTGGAGGACAGCGTCAACATCCAGATATGGGCCCTGCAGGCCGAGAACACACGACTGTCCCAGGAAAAGCTCAACACCACTGACCGCCTGAACAACCTGCGGAAGATGGAGGAGAACGAGGGCAAGATCGCGAAGCTGCAGGCTGAGGCGGCCACCAACCGAGCCATCTTCAGCATTCAGGAAGCTGCTGCCATTCAGGCCAGAACCACGGCTCTTGAGCGCGCAAACCAGGTGGCGGAGGACTACCACAACGGCAACCTGCGCCGGTACCAGCGCGAAAGCCAGGGTATGGGGATCGGATCGCAAGAGCGCGAACGCCTTGCGGGTCGGGCCGATATCGAGGACCGCTATGACGCCCAGCGCCGTGACATCTTCCGCCAGCGCGCCGCTGCGGAACTGCTCGCGGGCCCGGACGGGTTGAACGAGGGCGCCAAGCGGTACTACGAAGAATACCTATCCCTCCTGGACGGCTACCAGAAGCGCGAGCGGGACGCCTACGACGCGCAATACACGGAGATCACCACAAAGCAGAAGAGCTGGACGCTTGGGGCATCCGAGGCGCTGAAGAACTACTTCACCGAGTCTGGGAACCTCTTCAAGCAAACAGAGGCCGCTGTCTCCAGTGCGTTCAAGGGGATGGAAGATGTCATGGTCAAGTTCGCAATGACCGGGAAGCTCTCCTTCACGGACCTGGCCAACAGCATCGTGGCGGACATCACCAGGATCATCGTCAAGCAGCAGATCATGCAGATGGTGATGGGGTCCATGGGGTCAATTGGAGGGATAGTTGGGCGCTTGTTCGGTACCAGTGGTCAGGCGGCCGTGGCCAGTGCCTTGCCGGGTAACTCCTTGGACAACCTGATGAAGCTGACCGGTGGGTTCGGAACCATGATGACACTAGACGGTGGCGGCTACACAGGCGGTGGCCCGCGTACCGGTGGCCTCGATGGTCGAGGCGGCTTCCTGGCCATGATGCACCCGCAAGAGACGGTGATCGATCACACCAAAGGCCAAGGCGCTCGCGTCATGCCGAACTTGAACGTGACCGTGCAGATGCCACCCGGAGCCACCCGAGAGACCGCCATGCAGTTCGGAGCCGTGGCCGGTCAGAGGATTCAGAGATCCCTGGCTCGCAACAGCTGACCGTCCACCTAGACAGGCAGACCCCCTCCCCTCCCACTGATCGGGTCACCTGAGCCCGCCTGATGCCCGCCTTGGGCGTCGGTTAGGGGGTAGGGGGGGGTGAATCTCTGGGGCCTTTTGGGTGGAAACCGCCCGGTTCCTCACGCGCAGATTTTTTCCCCGCTTTGATTATTTTTTCGAATCAGCAAACGGGCAGAAACCGAGGTTCTATGCGGCTTCCGGGGCTTTTTGATCTCGTTTGAAATCAGCAAATCAAGAGGAACCAGAATGGGTAATCAAAATGGCAGGCAAACCCGTCGCGGCGGCCGACGCAAGGGGGCTGGGCGCAAGCCAGCCCCGTTGGTCCACCCCGAGCTGGCCCGGGTTCTGACCCCCGAGGCGCTGGGCCAGTTGACGATCGCGCTGATCGAGGACCTCTACCGCAGTGCAATTCGCGGAAATGTGCGAGCCATGGTTCGTTACCTTGCTGGAAGGCCGTGAGCCTCGTCCCGGCTATGATTCAGCCTGCAAGGGACTCACACCCTTGCACAAAAAACCGGTCAGGGGAACAGGCAGGGGAACAACCCCGTTTCCCGAACACACTTTTTCCTTTGGAATCAACTGCCTCATAGGATTTTTCGAAATCCTCCGGGGGCCACTCGTCTAGGCGCTCCGCCATGAATTCGCTGCTTGCCCGCCTGCAACCCTACCCGTTCGAGCGTCTGCGCCAGTTGTTTGCCGACGTTTCGCCCAACCCGGCCTACCGCCCCATCAGCCTGGGCATAGGCGAACCCCGCCACCCTACCCCGGGCTTTTTGAAGGACCGCTTGTGCGAGGCCATCCAGTCGCCTGACGGCGGCCTGGCAACCTACCCCGCAACGGGTGGCACGCCGGAACTCAAACAGGCCTGCGCCACCTGGATGGAACGCCGCTACGGACTCAAGTTGGACCCGGCCGCGCAAATCCTGCCGGTGAACGGCTCGCGTGAGGCTTTGTTTGCCCTGGCACAGGTGGTGGTGGACCCGCGCGCCTTTGCTCAGGGTACAGAGCCCGTGGTCGTCTGCCCCAACCCGTTCTACCAAATCTATGAAGGTGCGGCCTACCTGGCAGGTGCGCAGCCTTGGTTCGCCCCCAGCGACCCTGCACGCAACTTCGCAACCGACTGGGCCAGCGTGCCCGAGGACGTTTGGCGCCGCACGCAACTGCTCTACACCTGCTCGCCGGGCAACCCCACGGGGGCCGTCATGCCGCTGGAAGAATGGAAGATGCTGTTCGAACTGAGCGACAAGTACGGCTTCGTGATCGCGTCGGACGAGTGCTACAGCGAGATCTATTTCCGCGACGAACCCCCGCTGGGCGGGCTGGAAGCAGCCGCCAAGCTGGGCCGCAACGATTTCCGCAACCTGATCGCGCTGACCAGTCTGTCCAAGCGCAGCAACGTGCCAGGGCTGCGCAGCGGCTTTGTGGCCGGTGACGCCAAGCTCATCAAACCCTTCCTGCTGTACCGCACGTACCACGGCAGCGCCATGAGCACCACGGTGCAAACGGCCAGCGCCGCCGCCTGGCTGGACGAGGCTCATGTGGTGGACAACCGCGCGCAATACCGTGCCAAGTTCGCCGAAGTCACCCCGCTGCTGTCGCAAGTCATGAACGTGGCCTTGCCAGACGCTGGTTTCTACCTGTGGGCAGAGGTGCCAAAGCGCTTTGGCGGCATGGAAAACGGCAGCGACACGGACTTTGCCCGCGAACTTCTGGCCCAATACAATGTCACCGTTCTTCCCGGCAGCTACCTGGCGCGCGAAGCACGGGGCTTCAACCCGGGCGCTCAGCGAGTGCGCATGGCGCTGGTTGCCGAAACGGCCGAGTGCGTAGAGGCCGCACGCCGCATCGTCGAATTCATTCAAACCTCCAAGTGAGACACCATGACGCAACAACTGCAACAGATCATTGAAAACGCCTGGGAAAACCGCGCCCAGCTGTCCGCCGCCACGGCGCCCCAGGAAGTCACCGATGCCGTGGAGCACGTGATTTCCGAACTGAACGTGGGCAAGTTGCGCGTGGCCACCCGTGAAGGCGTTGGACAGTGGACCGTGCACCAGTGGATCAAGAAGGCGGTGCTGCTGAGCTTCCGCCTGAAGGACAACGAGATCATGCAGGCCGGCGACCTGGCCTTCTATGACAAGGTGCCGACCAAGTTCGCCCACCTGTCGCCGCAGGAAATGGCAGCCACCGGTGTGCGCGTGGTGCCGCCGGCCGTGGCCCGCCGTGGCAGCTTCATCGCCCGTGGTGCCATCCTCATGCCCAGCTACGTGAACATCGGCGCCTATGTTGACGAGGGCACGATGGTCGACACCTGGGCCACCGTCGGTTCCTGCGCGCAGGTTGGCAAGAACGTGCACCTGTCTGGCGGCGTGGGCTTGGGCGGCGTGCTCGAACCCCTGCAGGCCAACCCCACCATCATCGAAGACAACTGCTTCATCGGTGCGCGTTCCGAAATCGTCGAGGGTGTCATCGTTGAAGAGAACTCCGTCATCTCCATGGGCGTTTACATCGGCCAGAGCACCCCTATCTACGACCGCGCGACCGGCGAGGTAAGCTATGGCCGTGTTCCCTCCGGCTCCGTGGTGATCAGTGGCAGCCTGCCCAAGGACGGTGGAAAATACAGCCTGTACGCAGCGGTCATCGTCAAGCGCGTGGACGCCCAGACCCGTGCCAAGACCAGCTTGAACGATCTGCTGCGCGACTGACCTGCAAATCACACAAAACGGGGGATTGGGCATGGCAAACGGTATGATGGAAAAGCTGCTGCGCCTGATGGCGGAGAAGAAGGCTTCTGACGTCTATCTCTCAGCCAACTCCCCGGTACTGATCAAGATCAACGGCGTGTGCGTTCCCGTGAATGCACAGCCACTGCCGGTTGATGGCCCCCAGCAGCTGCTCGAGGAGGTCATCACCCCTGACCAGCTCAACGAGTTCAACAGCACCGGCGAACTGAACATCGCCGTGCCACTGAGCGGCGTGGGCCGTTTCCGGGTCAGCGCAATGCGCCAACGCGGCAGTTGTGCGGTGGTGGTCCGCTTCATCAGCACAGACATCCCGACCATCGAGTCGCTCAACATCCCCCCAGTGCTTGCCGAGATGATCCTGGCCAAGCGAGGGTTGATGCTGGTGGTGGGTGCCACCGGCTCCGGCAAGAGCACCACGCTGGCGTCGCTGCTGGACCACCGCAACACCAACCTCTCAGGCCACATCCTCACCATCGAGGACCCGGTCGAATACCTGTTCAAGAACAAGAAGTCCATCGTCAACCAGCGCGAGGTGGGCACGGACACGGTTTCCCTGCAGATTGCCCTGAAGAACGCCCTGCGCCAGGCGCCAGACGTGATTCTGATCGGCGAGATCCGTGACCGCGAAACCATGTCGCAGGCCATCGCGTACTCGCAGTCCGGGCACCTGGTGCTGGCCACCATGCACGCCAACAACAGCTACCAGGCCCTGAACCGGGTGCTTAACTTCTATCCGGTGGAGGTGCGCCCGTCCATGCTCAACGACTTGGCATCGGCGCTCAAAGCCATAGTGTCGCAGCGTTTGTTGCGCACCGTGGACGGAGGCCGGGTGCCTGCCGTAGAAGTGCTGGTGAACACGCGTCTGGTGAGCGAACTGATTGAAAAAGGCGATTTCTTCGGCGTGCGTGAAGCACTGGAAAAATCCATGGCCGAAGAGTCCCAAACCTTTGAAGCTGATCTGGCACGCCTGGTGGTGGCTGGCAAGGTAGACCGCAAGGAGGCCCTTGCCTACGCGGACTCCCCCACCAACCTGATGTGGCGGCTTGAAAACGACGTCGCATTGCGGCACAAACCCGGCGCCGGCCCCGCTGCCGACGAGCCAGAGACCAACGCTGGCCCTTCTTTCTCCGACTTCACGCTCGACGTGAAGCACTGACGCGAGCTTTCTGCCATGAGTTCCACCCTGCGCCTGACCGAGGCGCTGATTGCCCGTTCCTCCGTGACACCCGAAGACGCTGGCTGCCAAACCCTGATGGCCGACCGCCTGAAACCGTTGGGCTTTGAATGCGAAACGCTGGTGAGCGGCCCTGAAAACTTCCGCGTGACCAACCTGTGGGCCAAACGCACCGCCAGCACACAGGACGCGCCTGTGCTGGTGTTCGCAGGCCACACCGACGTGGTACCCACCGGCCCGCTAGATCAATGGCTGAGTGACCCTTTCGTGCCGACGCACCGCGAAGGCAAGCTCTTTGGCCGAGGCGCTAGCGACATGAAGGCGTCGCTTGCGGCCATGGTGGTGGCTTGCGAGGAGTTCTTCGCTCAGCACCCCGATGCCAACCTGAGCGTAGCGTTCCTGCTGACCAGTGACGAAGAAGGCCCGGCCAACGACGGCACTGTGGTGGTCTGCCGCACCCTGCGTGAACGCGGGGAGCAACTAGACTACTGCATCGTAGGTGAACCCACATCGGTGGAACGCACGGGCGACATGATCAAGAACGGGCGCCGCGGCACCATGAGCGGGCGGCTGACGGTCAAGGGCATACAAGGGCACATTGCCTATCCGCACCTGGCCCGCAACCCTATCCATACGCTGGCTCCGGCCTTGGCAGAGTTGGTTGCCACGCGCTGGGACGAGGGTAACGACCACTTCCCCCCCACCACCTGGCAGGTCAGCAACATCCACGGTGGCACGGGCGCCAGCAACGTCATCCCCGGCACCGTGGTGGTGGACTTCAACTTCCGCTTTTCCACCGAAAGCACGGCCGAAGGGCTGCAGCAGCGCGTCGCCGATATTCTGGCGAAGCATGGCGTTGACGACTATGAACTGAACTGGACGGTCGGTGGCCTGCCCTTCCTCACCCGACCCGGCACACTGGTTGATGCTGTTCGTGCAGCCATTCGGGAGGAAACCGGCCTGGAAACCGAGTTGTCCACCACCGGTGGCACGAGCGATGGGCGCTTCATTGCGCAGGTCTGCCCACAGGTGATCGAACTGGGCCCGCCCAACGCCACCATCCACAAGGTCAACGAATGTGTGGCCGTGGCCGACCTGGAACCTCTGAAGAACATTTATCGCCGGGTGCTGGAACAGCTTGCCAACGTACCGTCCACCGATGAGGTGACTCCGTGACGGGTGAGGACACCAAACGCCCTGACAGCGTGGCCGGTTTGCTGCAGGTTGCGCAGAATCGGTTGGAGCAAGCAGAGCTGTCCTACGGGCATGGCACCACCAACGCGCACGACGAGGCCGTGTGGCTCGTTTTGTGGTCGCTCGGTCTGCCGCTGGACTGCGATCTGGAACAAGTGGCCACGCAAGCCGTTGACGAGGTTCAGGTAGAACGCGCCATGGCGTTGGTGGATGAGCGAATCACGTCGCGCAAACCCGCAGCCTACCTGACGCATGAAGCCTGGCTGCAAGGCGTGCCCTTCTACGTGGACGAGCGCGCCATCGTGCCGCGCAGCTTCATTGCCGAGCTGATTGCCAACGCCGAGGGCGCCGAAAGCATCGACCCCTGGCTGGGCGAACACACTCGCAAGGTACTGGACCTGTGCACCGGCAACGGCAGTCTGGCTGTGCTGGCTGCCCTGGCCTGGCCGGACGTGCAGGTCGATGCCGCCGACATTTCCCCCGATGCGCTGGCCGTGGCGCGCATCAACGTGGAGCGCCACCAGTTGCAGGACCGCGTGCGCCTGGTGGAGTCCGATGGCTGGTCTGCCTTGCCCGGCAGCTACGACCTGATCCTCTGCAACCCGCCTTACGTGTGCCGCGCGGGCATGGACGCCCTGCCACCTGAATACCTGGCCGAGCCCCGCATTTCGCTGGACGGCGGCCTGGAAGGCGGCGATGACGGCATGGACTTCGTGCGCCATCTGCTGGCCGATGCAGCCCGACACATGAACCCAGGCGCCGTGCTGGTGCTGGAGATAGGCAACGAGCGCGAGCATTTTGAGCGCGCCTTTCCCCGCCTGGAAGCCTACTGGCCTGACACCACATCGGGCACCGGCCCCGTGGTCCTGCTGACGCAAGAAGCCTTGGCCGAACACGCCTCTCAGGGAAAGGGTGCTGCATGATCACGCTGCGCAACGTCACGCTGCGCCGTGGCACCAAGGTCGTGCTCGACCAGGCCAACGCCACCATCAACCCCGGTGAAAAGGTGGGGCTCGTGGGCCGCAACGGCGCGGGCAAATCCAGCCTGTTTGCGCTGCTGCAAGGCGTGCTGCACGAGGACAGCGGCGAATTCGCCTGGCCACGGCAGTGGCGCCTGAGCCAGGTGGCCCAGGAAATGCCCGAGACCGACCAGCCCTGCACGGAATTCGTCATCGACGGGGACACCCGCCTGAGCGAGGCTCGCCAGGAAGTGGCGCAGGCAGAGGCCAGCGGAGACGGCATTGCCATTGCCCACGCCCACACCGCCATGCAAGACGCTGGCGCGCACGACGCAGAAGCCCGTGCCCAGGCCCTCTTGCTGGGGTTGGGCTTCCAGGTCAACGAGCTTCAGCGCCCGGTCAACAGCTTCTCGGGCGGCTGGCGCATGCGCCTGCAGTTGGCGCGTGCGCTGATGTGCCCCAGCGACCTGCTGATGCTCGACGAACCCACCAACCACCTGGACCTGGACGCCCTGGTCTGGCTGGAAAGCTGGCTCAAACGCTACCAGGGCACGCTGCTGGTCATCAGCCACGACCGCGAGTTCCTGGACGCGGTCACCCAAGTTACCCTGCATATCGACCAGGGGCGGCTGACCCGCTACGGCGGCAACTACAGCCGCTTTGAAGACATGCGGGCCGAGCAACTGACGCAGCAACAGACGGCGTATGCACGGCAGCAGGACCGCATTGCCCACCTGCAACGCTTCATCGACCGCTTCAAGGCCAAGGCCACCAAGGCCAAGCAGGCACAGAGCCGTGTCAAGGCCCTGGAACGCATGGAAAAGATCGCCCCGGTGTTGACCGAGGCCGACTTCACCTTCGAATTCCAGGAACCCGCGCAACTGCCCAACCCCATGCTCAGCCTGCGCGACGCGGCCTTTGGCTACCGCGCCGACGATGGTGCAGAGACCGTGATCGTGCGCAACGTCACACGCTCGGTCCAGGCTGGCCAACGCCTGGGCATCCTGGGCGCCAACGGCCAGGGCAAGTCCACCTTCGTCAAGACGGTTGCGCGTGCCTTGACGCTGCTGGCAGGCACGGTCACCGAAGGCAAGGGGCTGAACATCGGCTACTTCGCCCAGCAGGAGCTGGACGTGCTGCGGCCCGACGACAGCCCGCTGGCGCACATGATCCGCCTGGCGCGCGAGACCGAAGCCGCTGGCACGCTCACCGGCCAGTCCACCCGCGAGCAGGACCTGCGCAACTTCCTGGGCAGCTTCCAGTTCAGCGGCGACATGGTGCAGCAACCCGTGGGCACCATGAGCGGCGGCGAAAAGGCGCGGCTGGTACTGTGCATGATCGTCTGGCAGCGCCCCAACCTGCTGCTGCTTGACGAACCCACCAACCACCTCGACCTGGCCACGCGCGAGGCCTTGGCCGTCGCACTCAACGAATTTGAAGGCACGGTGATGCTGGTCAGCCACGACCGAGCGCTGCTGCGTTCGGTGTGCGACGAGTTCTGGCTGGTCTCGCACGGCGGGATCTCTCCCTTCGATGGCGACCTGGACGACTACCAGCGCTACCTGCTTGACGTGGCGCGCCAGAAGCGCGAGGCTGTTGCGGCCGCCGCTCGCACAGAGGCCGCCCCGTCAGCCGCCGCGACAGAGGTGCCCAAGCTCAACCCTGGGGAGCAACGCCGCCTGGACGCACAGCGCCGTCAGGCCCTGGCGCAGAAGATCAAGCCGCACAAGCAGGAGCAGGAAAAGCTGGATCGGCGGCTGGCTGAAATTCAGACCCTGCGCAGTGAACTGGAACAGAAGCTGATGACGCCGCTGGACCCGCAGATATTGGCAGATGCCGGGCGGCAGCTCAAACGCCTGGAGGAAGAAACCGAAACCGCCGAGGAACGCTGGCTGGAGTTGAGCGACCTGATCGAGGGCATCGAGAAAGACGCCCAACAGGCTTGACCCCCTCACGGAGAACTGCCCATGCGTCTGTTTGCTGAATGGGTGCGGCGCACTTGGCCGCTCCTCTTGGGCTTGGTGCTATGCCAGCCCGCACTTTCTGCCGACACCTCCTCGGTCACTAAAGCAGCACAGAGCGCGGCGCGCCCGCGTATCGGATTGGTGCTTTCCGGCGGCGGAGCCCGGGGATTTGCCCACGTGGGGGTGCTCAAGGCGCTGGAAGACGCGCGCGTGCCGGTGGACGTGGTTGTCGGTACGTCCATGGGAGCCATCATCGGGGGCCTGTATGCCAGCGGCATGCAAGTCGCCGACATTGAACGCGAAATCCTCAAGGTGGACTGGGACGCCCTGTTCAGCCAGCGGGCGCCGCGCCAAAGTCTGTCACAGCGGCAGAAAGAGCAGGATTTCGAGTTCTCCCCCGTTCTTCAATTGGGCTTCAAGGACGGCGAATTCCGTCTGCCGCAAGGCGCCGTCTCCAGCCGCTCGCTGGAACTGCTCTTGCGCCGCTACACCCTGCCAACCCGCAATCTGCGCAGTTTTGACGAACTGCCCACGCGGTTTCGCGCCGTAGCAACCGACATGGAAACTGGCGAAGCCGTCGTCCTGCGCAGCGGTGATCTTGCCGCAGCGTTGCGCGCGAGCATGTCCGTGCCGGGGCTGTTTTCTCCGCTTCGCTGGAACGACCGCATCCTCGGCGATGGGGGCCTGGTGAACAACCTGCCTGTAGATGTGGCCCGCGAGCTGGGTGTGGACGCTGTCATTGCCGTCAACATCGGCACGCCGCTGGCCAGCCGCGACACCCTGGACACGGTGTTGGGCGTCACCGTGCAGATGATCAACATCCTCACAGAGCAGAACGTGCAGCGCAGCATAGGCACGTTGACCCGCTCCGACTTGCTCCTTGCGCCACCACTTGGCACCGTCACCGCTGCGGACTTCGACAGAGCCGAAGAACTCATCGGTCTGGGCCACACCTATGCACAGACCGTGCAGTCGTCGCTGGAGCGCTTTTCAATTCCCCCTCAAAGCTACAGCGAGTGGCGCGAAACACGCACCAACACCCACCAGACGTTGCAGGAACAAGCCCAGACCCGCCTGGCCTTTGTGCGTATAGAAGGCGTGCCCGACAACCAGCAACCCCGGCTGCGCAGCCGAATAGACACCCAGGCGGGTGACGTGCTGGACCCGGCCAAGGTCGAGGCCGACCTGCAACGCCTGGCCGCCACGGAAGATTTTGCCCGCATCGACTACCGACTCGAACCTGCGGCGGACTCCCCCGGAGAAGGTCTGGTTTACGAGTTGAGAGACGACCCCTGGGGCCGCAACCAATTCCGCATTGGCCTGGACCTCCAAACCGACTTCCAGGGGCAAGGCGCGTTCAACCTACGCCTGAGCCACACACGGCGCTGGTTCAACGAACAGGGCGCGCAATGGCGCAATCAACTCGAGCTGGGCTCCACCATCGCCGCGCGCACAGAACTGTTGCAACCTCTCGGCACGGCCCAGACGCGTTTCCTCAGTGCGTACGCAGACTACGAATTGCGCAGCATCGAGCTGTTTGATACCGTCGGCGACCCGTTTGCCCGCTTCCAGCGACACACCACCCGCCTGGGGCTGGACCATGGCTGGAGCCTTGGCAAGGCCGGTCACTGGGGCGATGTACGCCTGGGCTGGATCGGGGCGCTGCGCAAATCGATACCCCAGTACATCAACGGCATTCAACCCGGCGGCGTTCGGCCTCTGGAATGGACCGAAAGCGCGCTGCGTCTGGGTGTGGTCACCGACCAGCTGGACCACGCAAACTTTCCACAATCCGGCCACCGTTTCAAGCTCGACGTGCAAGCCGGGCATACACGCCAGTCCGGCGAAACCACCGGTTTCCTGCGATGGGATGGCAGCATCACTGGCGTCTTGACGCGCGACGTTCACACCTTGAATGCACACTTGCGCCTGGCCCGATCGAACCACGTGCCTCTGGGCGCGGTGGACGAATACTCGCTGGGGGGTTTCCAGAACCTCTCTGGCTACCGTGTGGGACAGATCGCGGGCAACAACCTGATGCTGGCGCGACTGAGTTACTACCAGCGCCTGCCATTTGAGGCGGGCCCAGCCCGCGCGCTGTTCGCTGGCGCCACCGCAGAACTGGGCAACGCCTGGGCCAACAGCCGCGACATTTCCTGGCGCGGACTGCGGCTGGGTAGCAGTGTGTTCATCGGCGCGGACACCGCAGTTGGCCCTGTGTACCTGAGCCTGGTACATGCTCCCCGGGGCTATACGGGGGTATATTTCCTGCTCGGAAAACCCTGACACAAGGCCAACGCAAGCTCATGACCACCCACCCCGCAAACGCCAGTACCTCAAACGCAACGGGCAAGGCAAGACTGTGGCGACGTCGCGCGGCTTGGGCACTGGCCACTTTGGTCACTGCATGGGTGCTGGGTTGGCTGGCTGTGCCCCCCATCCTGCGCTCGCAGGTGGAAAAGCAGCTGACCCAGGTGCTGGGTCGTCAAGTCAAACTGCAAGAGGTCAGCTTCAAGCCATGGTCGCTTGAAGTCGAACTCCGTGGGCTCAGCATCGCTCGGCAAGATGGCTCCGCACCTCAATTGGAGGTCCAACGCATCTACGTCGACGCCGAGCTTCAGTCCCTTTTGCGCTTGGCACCCGTGATTGATGCAGTCACTATTGACGAACCCAAGGCCTACCTGAAGCACAACGGCGAGGGGCGCTACGACATTGACGACGTGCTGGAAAAGCTGTCCAAGCCAGAGGAGCCGTCCAAGCCCTTGCCCAGGTTCGCGGTGTTCAACATCGCCGTCAACAACGGCAACTTCGAATTCCTGGACGCGCCGGTCAACGCCACCCACAAGATCGAACAACTGCAGTTGCAGGTGCCGTTTCTCAGCAGTCTACCGTCCCGGCGCGACGTGGTCACGCAGCCGCACCTGTCCTTCATGCTCAATGGTGACCGTTTCGACACCACGGCATCCACCACCCCATTCGCGAGCACACGGCACACCGAAGCGTCCATTCAACTCCCTGACCTCGACCTGGCCCCCTACCTGCCTTACTGGCCAGCCAAATGGCCCGTGCGTCCAACCCAGGCCGAATTGCAGCTGGCACTGACCATCACCTTCGAGCAGCAAGACACACCCAAGGTCCGGATCAAGGGCAAAGCCGCCCTGCGCAACCTGGCAGTCAATGAACGTCTCTCAGGCCAGGACAAACCGCTGTTCGGCTTTGAACGGCTGTCGGTAGACGTTGAAAACGTGGAGCCCATGGCAGGCCTGTTGGCCTTGAACAGCGTGGAACTGCGCAACCCGCAAGCCTGGCTACGCCGAGACAGCCAAGGCCGCTTGAACATAGAGAGTCTGGCAAGAGCATGGGCGCCCGCAAAGTCCGGCACGGACAGTGCACCCGCGCCCGCCCCAAGCTGGCAGGTTTCCGTCGCAAAACTGCAGGTAAGTGGCGGCATTTTTCACTGGTATGACGCCAGCACATCACCAACTGCCAACATCACACTGGAAGACACCCAGCTGCAATTGACTGATGCCACCTGGCCAGCGCAGAAAGCTGCGCCGTTCCAGGGAAGCACAAAAGTTGCAGGCGCCACGATCAGCTGGAATGGTGAAGCCACGCAAACCGCCGCAAAAACGAACCTGACGCTCGAAGGGCTTCCATTGAATCTGGCCCGGCCCTACTTGGCGGCCGCGCTCAAACCCGAACTGGACGGCGCCTTGGCCGCCACACTGGACTTGACCTGGAATGCCGAGGATCAGCCAGACCCAGGTTTGACACTACTGGCAAAGCAGGTGGAGTTGCGAGGCTTGGCCTTGCGCCAGGGGCGCCAGACCTTGGCAGGACTGGATAGCCTGAAGTTGGAAAATGCGTCGGTGCATACCGGCAATCAAACGGTCAATATCGCCAAGATTGCCGCCGACGGACCACAAGCGAACGTTTCGCGCCAAGCCAACGGCCAATGGATGTTTCAGGAATGGCTGCACACCGCCCCCACTGAAGCCAAGACAGGTGCCGAAGCGGTTTCAAAACCGAAGTCAAGTTGGAACGTCGCTGTACAAGCACTGGCAATCAACCGCGGAAAAATAGCTTTCCGCGATGAAACCCCAACCCAGCCGGTGCGGCTGAACATCCAGGATCTGCGGCTCGACTTGCAGGAAATCCAGCCGATGGCCGAAAAGCAGACGCAGATGCCCATGTCGCTGGCGTTGAACTTGAGCAGCACCGCAGAAGGGCGGCGAACCAACCCTGGCAGTCTGCGCTTCCAGGGCAACCTGCGCCTGCCACCTGGTTCCGGACCATTGACTGCACAGAATGGCCTGCTCTGGCAAGGGCGTCTGAACGCCGACCACCTACCCCTTCATGCTTTTGAGCCCTACGTGGCCCAGTACCTCAACCTGGAACTGCTTCGTGCAGATACCAGCGTTCGCGGAACAATCGACGTCGGCATGCCAGCGGCTGGCGCAAAAGTCGGTTTCCGTGGCGACCTGGCCGTTGAAGATTTCCGCGCCAACACCCTGCAACCCAGTGAAGACCTGCTCAACTGGAAGGCCCTGAACCTTCGCGGTATTGATCTGGCCTGGAGCGCAAGCCAGCCCCTCAAACTGAACGTCGCCGAGACGGTCCTCAGCGACTACTACGCCCGTGTCCTCATCGACGAAACCGGCCGTATCAACCTGCAAGACCTTGTCCGGTCAGCGCCGAACGATGATCAGGCGTCCGCTGCCAACACCACAACGGAGCCCAGAACACCAGCCCAGCCCGCAGCCCCTGCCAGCGCGTCTGTAGCCGACATACGTTTTGGTCCCGTCGGCTTGGTCAATGGCCGGGTCGCCTTTGCTGACCGGTTCATCCGCCCGAACTACTCGGCCAACCTGAGCGACCTCAGCGGCTCCCTGGGCGCTTTTGCCAGCACCACTGCAGGTGCCCCGTCACAAATGGCCGACCTGTCGTTGCGCGGCCGTGTCGAAGGCACCGCAACGCTAGACATTTCCGGCAAGCTCAACCCCCTGGCCAAGCCCTTGGCCATGGACATCAAGGGAATGGTGAGAGAGCTGGAACTTCCCCCCCTGTCGCCCTACACAGTCAAGTACGCAGGCTATGGCATAGAGCGCGGCAAACTCAGCATGGACGTCAACTACCGGATCGACCCCGATGGCACGCTCAACGCCACCAACCAGGTCATCCTCAATCAACTGCGATTTGGGGACCGCGCGCCCGACAGCGATGCCCCCAACCTTCCCGTCAAGCTGGCCGTGGCTCTGCTGGCCGATCGCAACGGCGTCATTGACATCAACTTGCCAGTGAGCGGGTCCATCAACGACCCGCAGTTCCGCATTGGCCCCATCGTCGTGCGCCTCATCTTCAACCTGATCGGCAAAGCCATCACGGCACCGTTTTCCCTGCTTGCCAGTGCATTTTCCGCTGGCGGCGAAGACCTGTCACAAGTGGCATTCCTGCCCGGCCAGCGAAGCCTGAACGCCGATGCCACCAAGAGCCTGGATGCCGTGGCCAAAGCCCTGAGCGATCGTCCGGCGCTACAACTCACCGTCGTCGGGCACAGTGATCTTGAAACCGAGCGCGAGGGCTGGCGTCGTGCACGCCTGGATGAATGGATTCAAGCGGAAAAACGTCGGCAGTTGGCACGCGACGGGCAAACCATCAACTCGTCAGTCAGCGTGAAGGCAGAGGAATACCCAGCCCTGCTCAAAGAGGTCTACCGGCGAGCAGACATTCCCAAGCCACGCAACATCATCGGCATCGCAAAAGACATTCCCTTGCCCGAGATGGAGTCGCTGCTGCTGGCCTCGATACCCGTGACATCCGATGCCATGCGTGAACTGGCCTTGGCCCGCGCTGTAGCGGTGAAGGATTACCTGATCGAGCACCAGGTACCCACAGACCGACTGTTCATGAACACGGCCCCGTGTGTGGCGTCCTCGCCTGCCCCCGCAGCAAAGCCCGGCGATGCGGCCTCCACAGCCACTGCGTGCAAACCGGTGGTCGAACTGCGCCTGGAGGCGCGTTGAAGCGAGACACGGCCAGGCTCTTCGTGGCGCTCTGGCCCGACGAAAGCGCTCGTGAACAGATTGCGCATCACGCCGAGGGCTGGCATTGGCCCCCAACGGTGAAGCGATACTCACCGCCAGACTGGCACGTGACCCTGCACTTCATCGGGTCTTTTGATAAAGCCAGATTTGCGGAACTTGAGTCGGCGTTGCACGCACCGTTCAAGCCATTCACGCTGCAACTCAGCTCCCCCCTCATCTGGCCTCATGGCCTGGCTGTGGTTTGTGCCCACGAAACGCCCCAGGAGTTGCGTGAATTGCACCAGCGCCTGCTATTGGCTTTGGAAGACCTTGACGTCAGAACCGACGACCGGCCCTACACACCACACCTGACCTTGGCCCGCCAGGCTCAAGGTTCACAGCCACCCAGTGCCCTTGAAAGCATTGAGTGGCATGTGAATGGCTATGCACTGGTCGAATCCACGGGAAACCCCAGCGCACGATACAAACTCTTGTGCCAGTACCCGTAAGTTCCCTCAAACCCGTAGCGACTCGCCGGTGACGTAAAACTGACCGCCCGCCACGTAATGCAGTGTGCGCAGTTCCCGTGGCGCATCCTCAAAACACCAACGACCTGAACGGAACACGCGTTCATCTGCCCAGGCACCAACCACCTCACCTATGAACAAGTCATAGGTCTGCTGGTTGTGCGGCTCCGGCACCAGCCGGCATGCCAGCCAGGCACTGCACCCAGCCACCAGCGGGACGGGCACGTCTGGCGTACGAAACGTGCCAACACCATGCTTGCGCAACTTGTCCGGCGTGCCACGAGCACTGTCGGAGCCCACGCCCAAAGTCAACGCCGCCAAGGAGACGTTGGGAACACTCAAGACCCACCAGCCACTGGCTTCCACAAGTTCCCGTGTGCGGGTCGACTTGTCCAGTACCACGGTGACCTTCGGGGGCGCAAAGTCCAGAGCGCAAGCCCATGCTGCCGCCATCACGTTGTCAACGCCGCCATGACTGGCCGAAACCAGAACCGTCGGCCCATGGTTGAGCAACCGGTAGGCCTTGTCCAGGGGCACCGCAGCTACATGGTCAGGCCAGTCTTTGATATCGTCTTTTTGCATGCCGCGCATCATGCCACTGCATGTGGCCGTACGCGGCATACAGGGTCGTCATACGGGGTCGTCAAACGGCAGCAGGCAGCTGTGAAATCGAAACCCTTGCTCTGGAGCGCTTCTGCGTCCGGTGCCAGCCGCGCGTCAGAACGTGAACGGCGCGTCCCAACGCATTGTCGAGTGCGCTGCGCCAATCAGGCGCCTCGGCCTCCACCACAAGCACGCCCTGCTTGTCAGTGCGTAACTGGATCTGGCAACGCTTGTTGCTGATCCGCTGCCCGCCCGCCACATCGGAAAGACGCACCTTTGCTAACGGCACCAAGGACTGCAAACGGCGCATCGCGAACCTGACGCGTTGCTCAGACCAGGAACGCCATTCGGCTCCTTGCGGTGCACGGGTTTCAACAATGACTTGCATCCTGCATCTCCTGTGAAGTGGGAACAAGACTCGACCTTACGCCTTGCAAACCCGAGAAAAAAGCAGAAAATACTGCACCATTCATCCCAAATAAGCGAAAGCTTAAAAACAAGTTCATGAGCCTCGTCTTCAACTACAAACACCTGTATTACTTCTGGATGGTGGCCAAGGAAGGTGGAATGTCGCATGCCGCCGCGCGCATGAACATGGCCGTTCAGACCGTCAGTGCCCAGGTGCGCGAACTTGAAAAGGACCTAGGTTGTCAGTTGCTCAAACCTGCCGGGCGTGGCGTCGCCCTTACCGATGCGGGAGCAGCTGTGTTCCGCCAGGCCGAGCAGATCTTTGAGTTGGGTGAGGCACTCCCCGAGCAGGCACGAGCCGCCGCGCAGGCGCCCGTGATGCGACTCAACGTGGGCATAGCCGACGGCTTACCCAAGCTGGAGGTACAGCGCCTTCTGCAGCCAGTGCTTGACACCCCTGACCTGCGCCTGGTCTGCCATGAGGGTGAGATGGCCGACCTGCTGGCTGACCTGGCGGTACACAAGCTGGATGTGGTGCTGGCCGATCACCCCACGCCCTTCACGCCTCACCTCAAGGTTCATAACCACCATCTTGGGGTTTCGGGCATGGGCTGGTACGGCACACCCCAATGGTTCGAGCAGGCCCATGATGACTTTCCAGCGTCACTGGAACGCGTGCCGCTGCTCTTGCCCACTGCGCACTCCACGGTAAGAGGGCATCTGGACCATTGGCTCAGCAGCCAGGGGCTGCGACCCCGCGTGGTTGGTGAATTTGAAGACAGCGCGTTGTTGGAAACGTTCGGCGGGCGTGGCCTGGGGGTGTTCCCAGCAGCCCTGGCCGTTCGCGAAGAGTTGCAGCAGCGCAGTCAGGTCAAGTTGATCGGCCCCTGCGAAGGTGTGGAGGAACACTTCTACGCGATCAGCGCGCACCGCCGCGTGGTCCACCCCTTGGTTCAAAAGATACTGGCCCAAGCCTGACCAGAAAGAAAAAAGCACCGGGTCTTTCAACCAGGTGCTTGATTCATTTTGGTGGGTCGTGCAGGATTCGAACCTGCGACCAACGGATTAAAAGTCCGCTGCT
>JAYSGB010000033.1:0-47039 GCA_041913045.1 Burkholderiaceae bacterium
AAGGGCGCCGACCGTCACAGCATGAGCCCCCGCAGGGCCAGGCCTGCCGCAGCTGACGAGGTGCCACAAAAGCAGACACCGCCAAGTCTGCCGCAGCAAGCAAAGAATCAGCGCAACGCCTGCGCAGGCAACAAACGCAGCAGATCACTCAGCGCGTCGATGAAAGTCACCCGTGCATGGAACACCTCAGGCACCAACCGCGGCGGGCACATCGCAAACACCTGCATTCCGGCAGACACCCCAGCCGCAATGCCGGTGGCACTGTCCTCCACCACGGCACAACGCTCGGGCACAGCACCCAGCGCCTGCGCCGCATGCAGAAACAGCCCCGGCTCGGGCTTGAACATACCCACCTCGTAGGCCGAAAACACCCTGTCGCCAAACAGCGGACGCAACCCGCACACCTCCAGTGTCAACTCCACCTTCTCGCGCGGGCCGTTGGTGGCCACGCAATATGGCACAGCCAAACGGCCAATCAACTCGGCCGCGCCTGGCATCGGGTCCAGCCCCTGCCGGAAACGCTCCGCCATGCCCTCGCGCGCAAGGTCAACGAAGCGATCCTCGAACACCGGCCCGGCCTGCCCCAGCCGCTCGGCAATCCAGGCCGCCACCTCCGCCATGCGCACGCCACGAAAACGCTCGTGCGCCTCCTCCCGTGAGATGACCAAACCCTGCTCCACCGCCAACCGGTGCACCACGTCCAGGCCCGGCGCCTCGCTATCCACCAAGGTGCCGTCCGAATCAAAAATCAGCGCGTCTATATGCATCGGGGCAGTTTACAGGCGTCCATCCACCGCTCAGCTCTGCCCCACAGGCGCCTTGCCGGGCCGCCCGGGGATCATCGACAGCATGTGGTCAGACACGCCGCCGTCCACCACCAGACTCATGCCGTTCACATAAGACGCGGCTTCGCTCGTCAGGTAAGCCACGGCCTGGCCGATGTCGTCGGGGCGGCCAATGCGTCCCAAAGGCACCAGCGCCTCGCGGCGGTGCAAGGTGTCTTCGTCCTGGTACACCGCTTCGGTCAGCGGCGTGCGGATCATGCCTGGGCACACACTGTTGGTGCGGATGCCGTCTGGCCCCCATTCCTGTGCCAACTGGCGGCACAGCATCACCAGTGCAGCCTTGGCGGGCGAATAGGCGCCATACCCAGGGTGCGGGTGCAGGCCCGACATGGACGCCACCGCCGTGATGCTGCCGCGCGTGCGCATGAGCGACTCGCGCGCGGCGCGCGCCAGCAGCCAGACCGAGCGCGTGTTGAGGTTGAAGGTGAGGTCCCACTGCGCCACGGGCAGATCGGCCAGGCGCCCGGGGCCGGACGCGCCAGCCACGCACACCAGGGCATGCAGATCGCCCCCATCCACCAGGGCTTGCGCCACCAATGCGTCGCATTGGCCGGGGTCAGTCACGTCACCGGCCACACCCTGAGCCTGCACACCCGCAGCGCGCAGTTCGGCCACCAGTCGGTCCAGCTTTTCACCGGGCCGGGAACTGGCCACCGTCAGGCGCAGGCCTCGCCCTTCGCGCCGCGAACGCTCCGCCAGCGCATGGCAAATGCCCAGCCCAATGCCGCCGGTGGCCCCGGTCACCAGTATGTGTTGGGTGTCTGCGGTGTTCATCAGGCCGCCTTCACCAGCTCAGGCACAGCCGTGAACAGGTCGGCCTCCAGCCCGTAGTCGGCCACCGAGAAGATCGGCGCCTCCGGGTCCTTGTTGATCGCCACGATCACCTTGGAGTCCTTCATGCCCGCCAGGTGCTGGATCGCCCCGCTGATGCCGCAGGCGATGTACAGCTGCGGCGCCACGATCTTGCCGGTCTGGCCCACTTGCAGGTCGTTCGGAGCGTAGCCCGCGTCCACCGCCGCGCGGCTGGCACCGATGGCCGCCCCCAGCTTGTCGGCCAGCGGGGTGATGACTTCGTTGAACTTCTCGCTGCTGCCCAGTGCGCGGCCACCGGAGACGATGATCTTGGCTGCCGTCAGCTCGGGGCGCTCGCTCTTGGCGATCTCGCTGCCCACGAAGCGGCTCTTGCCGCTGTCAGCCGCTGCGGCCTGGGTTTCCACGGCAGCGCTGCCGCCTTGGCCCGCGGCGTCGAAGCCGGTGGTGCGCACGGTGATGACTTTGACCTTGTCGGCGCTTTGCACGGTGGCAATGGCGTTGCCCGCGTAGATGGGGCGCTCGAAGGTGTCGGGGCTGACGACTTTGGTGATGTCGCTGATCTGGGCGACGTCGAGCTTGGCGGCGACGCGCGGTGCCACGTTCTTGCCGCCTGCGGTGGCGGGGAAGAGGATGTGGCTGTAGTTGCTGGCGATGGCCAGCACCTGGGCCGCGACGTTCTCGGCCAGGCCGTGGGCCAGGCTGTCGCCGTCGGCGTGGATGACTTTGGCCACGCCCTGGACCTGGGCGGCGGCTTGGGCGGCAGCGGCGGCGTTGTGCCCGGCCACCAGCACGTGCACTTCACCACCGAGCTGGGCGGCGGCGGTGACGGTGTTGAGCGTGGCGCCCTTCAAGCTGGCGTTGTCGTGTTCGGCAATGACGAGTGCGGTCATGATTCTTCCTGTCCTTCTTCAGATCACTTTGGCTTCGTTCTTCAGCTTGTCCACCAGGGCAGCGACGTCAGCCACCTTGATGCCGGCCTTGCGCCCGGCGGGCTCGGCCACCTTCAGGGTCTTCAGGCGCGGGGTCACGTCCACACCCAGCTCTTCGGGCTTGACGGTCTCCAGCGGCTTTTTCTTGGCCTTCATGATGTTGGGCAGGGTGACGTAGCGCGGCTCGTTCAGGCGCAGGTCGGTGGTGACCACGGCGGGCAGCTTGACGCTCAGGGTCTCCAGGCCGCCGTCGATCTCGCGGGTGACACTGGCTTGGCCGTCGGCGACTTCGACCTTGCTGGCGAAGGTGGCCTGCGGCAGGTCGGTCAGGGCGGCGAGCATCTGGCCGGTCTGGTTGGCGTCGTCGTCAATGGCTTGTTTGCCCAGAATCACCAGGCCGGGCTGTTCCTTGGCCACCAGAGCGGCAAGCAGCTTGGCCACGGCCAGGGGCTGCAGTTCGGCATCGGTTTCCACATGAATAGCTCGGTCGGCGCCGATGGCCATGGCGGTGCGCAGGGTTTCCTGGCACTGCGCCACGCCGCAGGAGACGGCGATCACTTCGCTGGCCGCGCCCTTTTCTTTCAGGCGCACCGCCTCTTCCACCGCGATCTCGTCGAACGGGTTCATGCTCATCTTGACGTTCGCGATGTCCACGCCCGACCCGTCGGCCTTCACGCGTACCTTCACGTTGTAGTCCACCACGCGTTTCACTGGTACAAGGATTTTCATAAGAGATAGAGACAGATGTCTTGGATGGTTTGGAAACTCTGCTGAGGCGGTCAGTGCATGTAGAGACCGCCGTTGACGTCTATGGTGCAGCCCTGCACGTGCCGCGCGTCGTCACTGGCCAGGAAGGCGATCACGTTGGCCACGTCGCGTGGCTGGCCGATGATGGTGCCTTCAGGGTAGCTGTAACCGGCTATGAGCGGTGTGTCTATGACCCCGGGAGCCACGCCGTTGACGTTGATGCCAAAAGGCATGCACGCCTTGGCGAGCGCGTACGTCATTGACACAACGCCACCCTTGGACGCCACGTAGTCCACGCCTGCGGCCACACCGCCAATGCGCGCCGCCACGGACGCGATGTTGACAATCTTGCCCTGGCGCTGCGGCTTCATGTATTTCAAGGCCTCGCGAGCGCACAGGTAGGAGCCGCGCAGGTTGATGTCCATGGCGCGATCCCAGCGCTGGGCGTCCACCTCTTCCACCGGCAGGTAGGTGCAAATGCCTGCGCCGTTGACGAGGATGTGCACTGCGCCTAACTGGGCTACAGCGAACTCGAACAGGGCCTCGACCGTCTCGGGCTTGGCCACGTCCAGCGCAAAGGGCAGGCAGTTGCAGCCGGTGGTGTCGGCAATTTCCTGCGCAGCCTGCGTGGCATTGGCCACGTTCAGGTCGGCCATCACAATGCCTTTGGCGCCGCGCTCGGCGAACACACGAGCCGTTTCCTTGCTGATGCCGCTGCCGGCGCCGGTGATCACGGCGTACTTGCCGTCAAAAGGGAGTTGCATGACTTGCTCTTCAATAGTCGGTTGAACGAAAACACATACGCCATGTCTGGCTCAGGCTGGCTCAATACTTCATGTTGGCCAGAATGCCGGTGGCGATCTGCGGGTAGGCAATGATCAGCCCCAGCACCGCCAACATGGCCAAGACAAACGGCACACTGCTGGCAAAAATCTCGGTGATGGGCCCGGCGCGCGGCCCGTCAATGCGGCCCCTTAGGCCGTGCATGACGAACAGGTTCATGCCCACCGGCGGCGTGATCAACGACAGCTCCACCAGGATGACAGCGAGGATACCGAACCACACCAGGTCCACCTGCGCCGCGTGAAGGATGGGCAGCAGAATAGGCAGCGTACACACGATCATCGCCATGCTCTCCATGAACATGCCCAGCACAATGTAGATCAGCGCGATGATCAAGATAAGCTGCAACTGGCTGAGGCCGAGGCCCGCGATCCAGTTGGAAATGGCTGCTGGCACGCCACCCAGCGACAACACGAACTGCAGCAGAAAAGCACTCACCACCACCAGAAGCACCATGCTGGTGGTGGAAGCCGTGGCCAGGAACACATCGCGCAGCATGGCGCGAGAAACACGCCGCTTGAGCAAGGCCAGCACAAACGCCCCCACCGACCCAAAGCCCGCTGCCTCGGTGGGTGTGGCCACGCCCGCGTAGATGGTGCCCATGACCATGCCCAACAGAAACAGCACCGGCAACACTGCCGTCAAACCCCTGATCCTCTCGCCCCAGCTCACCTGCATGTCCAGGCGCGGCGCTTTGTCTGGCGATACAACGGCAGCAATGAAGATGACCAGCATGAAGGCCGCCATCATCACCAGGCCAGGCACGATGCCTGCCATATAGAGCTTGGCAATCGAGACCTCGGCCATGATGGCGTAGATGATCATGATCACGCTGGGCGGAATCAAGATGCCCAGCGTACCCCCGGCCGTGATGGAGCCCATGGCCAGCTTTTCGCTGTAACCATGGCGGCGCATGGCTGGCAAGGCCACCGCACCGATGGTGGACGTGGTTGCCACGCTGGAGCCGCAAATGGAGGCAAACAAACCGCTGGCCAGCACATTGGTGTGCAGCAGCCCGCCGGGTACGCGGCCCATCCATTTCGACAGAATGTCGTACAGATCTTCCGTCACGCCGCTGCGCAGCAGCAACTCACCCATCAGCACGAACAAGGGCACCACAATCATGCCGCTGTTGCTGATGTTGTTCCAGGGAATCTGCCCGAAGAAACCCCATATCTCGCCAATGTGCAAGGCCCCCGCAATGGCTGCGGTGAGCCCTAGCGCGCTGGCAATGTGGAAGCTGAGAAGAAACAGGCCGATCAGTGCGATCAGCGAAGTGGACACCATGGCAGCCATGTCAGATACCTCCTTCTTCAGGAATGTCTTCGTCGTCGATCACCGCAGCCACGGTAACGACGAACGAGGTAAGCGCGAAGACCAGGCAACCCAGGGTCGATATGGCTTGCGGGATGTAGAGCGACATCTCGATGATCGATTGCGGCACCGTGGAGCCCATGTCGTACGACTCCATGGTGAGCAGGTAGCTGGAGTAGGAAAGCATCCAGGCGAAGACCGTGAGGCCGCAAAGTGCAAACACGCCGAACCAATGCCGTACGCGTGGCGGCAGCAGTGGCAGCAGCACGTCTGAACGCACGTGATTGCCAACCACCACGCCATGGGCCAAGGCCCAGGTTGCGCCCAGCGACAAGGTGAACGCAGCAATCTGGTCAGACACCCCGGTGAACGGCCCGCCCAGCGTGCGGCTGACCGCATCAGCCGTCATGTAGAAGGCCAACAACAGGAACAGCAACCCGCTCAGCCACGCCATCCATTCGGCCAGGTTGACAAGAAGTTTTCTAAAGATACGCATGCTCCACCTCGTGGGGAACGAAAAACCTGCAGCGAACGGACACCCCTCGCGGAGGCCCGTTCGCCTGCACCAAGGCCGAAGATCAGCCGGGACGCTGGAGCATCACGCCAGCTTGTAGCCCACAATGGGTGCCAGGAACTCGTTGAAAGCCTGCTTGGCCTTTGGGCCCGCGCGGTTGGCCCACCAGGGAACGATGTCTTCCGACGAAATCTTCGTGAGTTGCGGCACCCACTCCGGCTTGGTTTCGCGGGTCAGCACCATGCCCTTTTCCAGCGCGTAGGCAAAGCCGAGCTGGTCGTTGTCGCTGCCCAGCTTCCAGCCCAGGTCGGTCAGCTCCTTGCTCATGTCGGCAAACATGCCGCGCAGCTCGGCAGGCACCTTGGCCAGGCCGCGGCTGCCCAGCACAATGTACGAACCCATGGGCGGGATGTTCACGTTAGTCATGTACTTCGTGACCTCCCACAGGCTGCTGGCCTTCACGTGCTCGGTGCCTGTGATGGCGCCGTCAATCACGCCCCGCTGCAGCGAGGGGTACACGTCAGCCGTGGTCATGCTGACAGGCTCTGCCCCCAGTGCCGTGAGAAAGCGTGCCTGCGCTGGCGCAAAGACGCGGATCTTGCGGCCCTTGAAGTCCTCCAGCCTGACGAGCGGGAACTTGGTGTACATGAACATGGTGGACCAGCAGAAGGAGCCGATGATCTTGCCGCCCATGGCCGCTTCGTTCTTGGCCACCACGTTCTCGGTCCACGTGTCGTAGAGCTTGCGCGACTGCTGGAAGCTCGTGGAGATGCCCGGCAGGTCACAGGCCTCGATCATGGGGAAGTCACCGGCCACGTAGCCGGGCAGGATCTCGGCCATGTCGATCACGCCAGACTTGAGCACGCGCAGCATCTCGGTGCCGCCCAGGCCCAGTTCACCAATCGTGGTGATCTCGATTTCAAGGCGACCCTGGCTGCGGCTCTTGACCTGCTCCTGCAGCCACAGCCACTTCTTGTAGGACTCGCCGTTGCGGTGCTGGATGACGGCCTTGAGCGTGGTGGGCTTGTTCTGCGCCAGCGCGGCGGGCGCCAGGCCAGAAGCAACGCCAGCCACCACTGCGGCGCTGCTGCCCGCCTGCAAGAACACGCGGCGGCTCAGGTTGCGGGATGCGTTCAATGTCTCAATCTTTTTCATACTGACTCCTCTGGGTGGAAAAAATCGGCTCGTCACGGAGCCTTCCATTTGCCGCCCGACACAGCGGGCAATGCAAATCTCTTCGTGCCTGCAAGGCACTCAATACGTTGCCCGTCCTCCGGAGAGGTCGTAGGTGAACCCGGTCGAAAAGGAACACTCGGGCGAGCTGAGCCAGTTCACAAGGTGGGCCACTTCCTGTGGCAAACCGGGGCGGCCCATGGGTATCTTGGCCAGCACGGTGGCCAGCAGCTCGGGTGACATCTGGTCCACCAGCGGCGTCTGAATCACCGCCGGTGCAATGGCGTTGACGCGTATGGGCGTACCCGCCAGTTCCTTGCCCATGGACTTGGTCAGAGCAATCACACCGGCCTTCGCCACGGAGTAGGCACTCTGGTTGGCATTGCCTTCCTTGCCAGCAATGGACGCGATGTTGACGATGCGCCCGTAGCCCGCGCGCAGCATGGGCTCCACCACGGCGCGGCAGCACAGGTAGGCGCTGTGCAGGTTGATGGCGATGGTGCGGTGCCAGTCCCCCACCGGGTACTCGTGCACAGGCAGCGAAGGCCCGGTCACGCCCACACAGTGCGCCAGCGTGTCTATGCGCCCGAGCGTTTCCTCGATCTGTTTGAAGGCCTGTGCCACGGCATGTTCATCGGTCAGGTCCACGGCCATTGCCAAGCTGCCCGGCAGCTCGTCAGCCAGGGCCTGCAACGGCGCCATGTTGATGTCCAGCAAGGCCAGCCGCGCGCCGTCTTGCGCCAGGCGGCGGGCCACGGCCTGCCCTATGCCGCCTGCTGCGCCTGCCACCACCGCAACGCGTCCGTTCAAAGCCGCGCTGCTCATGCCACGGCCCCCGCCGCCACTCGACCACCCGCCTCGGCCTGCTGCTGGTAAAAGCGCACCGTGGCGGCCAGCCCGTCTGCCAACGACGTTCGGCGCATGCCGGGGAATGCATCGGACAGCCCCGCCTCATCCTGGCCCACGGCAATCGGCAGCGCCGGTCCGGCGCACGACAGGCGCGCCTGCGGAACCATTTCTTTGATCCGGGCTATCACGTCGTTGGTGGAGACCTCTTCTCCCACCAGGTTGAACACCCTCGCTCCGTCTTGCCTGCCCAGTGCAGCGCGCACGAAAAGGGCCGCCGCGTCTTCCACATAGACCATGCCGCAGCGTCCGGTGAAGGGCAGCACATAGTCTTCGCCTAAGGCAGCAGCGCGGCAAGCCAGGCTGGGCCCGGCGCTCAGGCCGGTGTCGCGCCCGGGGCCGTACACCACAAAGGGCCGCAACCCCACGCTGGCAATGCCCGCGTCGTGCCAGTAGGCGCGTGCAGAGCCTTCGCCGGCCAGCTTGAAGGCGCCGTAATGCGTCTCGGGCCAGGGGTGGCGTGCGTCGTCGCTGCCAAACACGCCAGCCGTGCTTGCGTAGGCCAGTGAGGCAATGCCTTGCTTGCGGGCCATCTCGAACACGTTGAGCGTACCGATCAGGTTGATCTCGGCCCCTAACACTGGCGACTGCTTGCAGGTGGGCGTGAGCACTCCAGCAAGGTGGATGATGGCGTCGCAATCCTGCCCCGCGATCTCCACATCCTGTGCACGGCGGATATCGCCCACCACCCAGACCAGGTCCCGGGCCACGTGCTGGCCCGCGATTTCCGCCACCTTGCTGCGGTCACCCACGATGTCAAAAACCAGTGGCTCGTGCCCGGCCTCGACCAGTTGCCGGACCACCCAAGCCCCCAGGAAGCCGCTGCCTCCAGTCACCAGTACCCGCATGTTGCTCCTCGAATGTTGTTGTAGACCCAAGGTCTGTTTTTCATTCTAGGAACGGGGTCACTGCAGCCATAGCCCATGGCGGCAAAGTGCAAGTTTGCGTTTTTTAAAGTTACAACGCGGCCTCGGGGCGTGCCGAACGTTCCAGAAAGAGCTCCTGGATCAGCCCCCGCAGCCAGCGGTTTGCAGCGTCGTGGTGAAAGCGTTCGTGCCAGTACTGCTTCACGGTGAAGGGCGGCATAGGCACAGGGCAGGCAAACAGGTTGAGGCCGAAGCTGCGCGCCAGCGTGTGTCCGGTCCGGCTGGGCATGGTCGCAATCAGATCGCTGGACGAAACGATGGCCGGAATGCCCAGGTACACAGGCATTTCCAGGAAGACCTTGCGGCGCACCTGCGCGCGCTCCAGCGCTGCGTCCAGCATGCGGTGCCCGGTGCCCTGCACCACGTCGATGTGGCCCTCGCTCGAATAACCTTCGATGTCCAGCCGGTCGCGCACGCGCGGGTGCGCGGGGTTGACCAGGCACACCCACACCTGATCGAACAGGGCCTGCTGGTAAAAGCCTGTGTCGAGTTCCGGCACCAGACCTATCGCCAGGTCTGCATCACCTGCCTCCAGCAGGGCCGCCGTTTCGGCCCCGATCTTGATGGCCTCGAACTGCACATTAGGCGCCAGCCTGCGCATGCTGGCCAGTATGTGCGGCAGCAGCGTCAGCATGCCGCCGTCGGTCATGCACACGCGGAACCGGCGGTCTGCGTGCAGCGGATCAAAGGGCAGCGGCTCGGCGCTCAGTGCCCGCAGGGCCTGCAGGGCTTCGCGCACGGTCGGCAGCAGCGCTTCGGCTCGCGGTGTGGGCAGCATGCCGCCAGAGGTTCGCACGAACAGCGGGTCCTTCAGTACCTCGCGCAACTGCGCCAGCCAGATGCTGACCGTGGGCGCGCTCTGTCCCAGCTGCTCTGCGGCCCGCCCCAGTCTGCGGGTGCTGTAGAGCACGTCAAAGAAACGCAGCAGCTTGACGTCCAGCAACAGATCGTCGGGTTTGGGCCGTTCGCTGCGTTTCATCGAACCCGTCACTAGCGCTTGGGCAACCAGCCAGGCATCTCGGTCGCGCGTATCAGCCGCGTCTCCTGCGCCGTGATGAGGTGCCCCGAAGCCTGCATGTAGGCCGGGAAGTCCGGGTGGGTGTCGCGCGCACGGCTGCGGCGCTCATAGTCGGCCAGGTCGTCGTAGCCCCACATGTGCACGAACTGGTTCTGCGGCCCCACCAGGCTGGTGTAAAAGCCCACAGGGTGCTCCAGCGTCTGCATCAGCACCGGCATGGCCAGGCGGTTGAACACCTCCAGGAACTCCGGCATCTTGCGCAAAGCAATCGTGTACACGCGGTGGTCAATCAGCGGCTTGTTCAGCCAGGGCTGCACGACGGTATTCATGCCTTTGCTCCCGCCAGGTCGGCAATGTGATTGGCCGTCACGTAGCCGAAGGTCATGTTCGGACCATGCGTGATTCCAGCACCCGGGTAGTTGCCACCCATGATGCTGGCGCGGTCGTTGCCCACCGCGTACAGGCCGGCAATCACCGAGCCGTCGCGCTTCTTCACCTCGCCCACCACGCTGGTCTGTATGCCATCGAAGGTGCCCAGGTCGCCCATGATCACCTTGACCGCGTAGAACGGCCCGGTCTGCACCGGTGCCACGCAGGGGTTGGGGCGGTTGTCGGGGTCGGCCAGGTAGCGGTTGAAGCTGGTGCGCCCGCGGCCAAAGGCCGGGTCCTCGCCCTTGACGGCGTGCACGTTGTATTCACGCACGGCCTCTTCCAGGCCTGCCGCGTCAATGCCCGTTGCCCGCGCCAAGTCGGCCAGCGTCTTGCCTTCAAACAGGTAACCGTTCTTGATAAAGCGGCCAATCGGCATGGGCGCAGGCTTCACGTAACCCAGTCCGTACTTCGACAGCGTCGTCTTGTCGCACACCAGCCACATCGCCGTTTCCTTCTGGCCACGGCAGGCCTCGATCATCGCGGCGCCCACGTCGTGGTACGAGTTGGATTCGTTGGTGAAGCGCTTGCCGTTGCGCAGCACGCCTATGACGCCAGGCTTGTAGCGGTCCAGCAGGTGCGGGAACACGCCCACCTCGCCGTCCGGGAACACCACGCGCGACACCGGCATCCAGGCCGATGTGTCCTTGAAGCGGATGTCCACCACGCCCCCTGCGGCCTCGGCCATGGCCACGCCGTCGCCCGTGTTGCTCACTGGCGTGGGCGACAGATGCTCGCCCCCGCTGCGCAGGTGCGGGTAGGCCTGCGCAATGCGCTTCACGTCGTGCGGAAAACCGCCACAGGCCAGCACCACACCATGCCGGGCAGTGATGCGGCGCTCGCCGCCTTCACCCGCCACCTGCACACCCACGGCCTTGTCGCCTTCCATCAGGATCTGCTTGGCCGGCGTGCTGGTAAGAATGGGAATGCCCAGATCCAGCGCCGACTTGGCCAGCCGTGCAGCCAAGGCGTTGCCGCTGGTCACGTTGATGGCGCGCCGGTACAGCACCAGCTCCTTGATGTGGTTGGCCAGACGCTTGGCCACGTACACGAAGGAGGTGAGCGACTTGGTCGCGCGGAAGAAGTGCTTGAGGTCGGCATTGGACGAGTTGAACATCATCCCGATGAAGGTGATGGTGCGCAGCGGCAGCTTCAGGCGCGGCATGTCCTTGCCCAGCCCGCGAATGTCGTAGGGCTCTGCCAGGATGGAACGGCCGATGTCCACGCCACCCGGCACGTCGGGGTGGTAGTCCGGGTAAAGCGTCGGAATGAATTTCATCGCCGTCTCACGCTCGAAGAACTCCACCATCTTGGGGCCGTTCTCCACAAAGGCCTGCACAGCAGCCTCGTCAAAGTAGCTGCCGGTCTCCTGCATCATGTAGGTGCGCACGGCCTCCACCGTGTCGGCCGCGTTCTGCTTGCGGCCATGGTGGTTCAGAGGAATCCACAACACGCCGCCCGACAACGCCGTGGTGCCGCCAAACACCGGCTCTTTCTCCAGCACCACCACGTCCAGCCCGCGCTTTTTCGCGGTTATGGCACACGACAGGCCCGCTGCGCCGGAGCCCACCACAATCAGGTCACATTCAAAGTTCTGGGTCATATTCGTCTCCTTCGTTGTTCAGGCGGTGCGGTTGTAGCCAGGGCGCGGCACCATGTCCATGAGCATGTTGGCCATGCCGCCGTCCACCAGCAGCTCCGCGCCGTTCACGTAGCCCGAACGCGGGCTGGCCAGGAACAAGGCCACATTGGCAATGTCCTGCGGCTCGCCAATGCGGCGGCTGGCCGTCACGGCGGCGCGTTTCGCTTCAAAACCGGGCTCTTCATAAAACTTGGCCGACAAGGCGGTGCGGATCATCCCTGGGCAGATGGCGTTGCTGCGCACGCCCTGCGGCCCCCACTCCACCGCCAATTGGCGAGACAGCGCCAGCACGCCCGCCTTGCTCGCGCTGTAGGCACCGCTGCCGCTCTGCGGGAACAGGCCCGAAATGGACGCCACGTTGACGATGCTGCCCATGCCCGCCGCGCGCATCGGCTCGCCAAAGGCGCGGGCGCACAGCAGGTAGCCGGTCAGGTTGATGGACAGCACCAGGTTCCAGTCGTCCAGGTTGACATCGCCCAGGTTGCCGGGCCGCAGCAGGCCCGCGTTGTTGATGAGTGCATGGCAAGTGCCCAGTTCGGCCTGCACTTTTCGGGCTGCGGCCTGCACACTGTCGGGCTGCGCAATGTCACAGGCCACGGCCAGGGCTTGCGCGCCCATGCCGCGCAGGGTCGCCGCGTGGCGCTCGGCACCCTCGGCGTCGCGGTCCAGCAAAGCCACTCGCGCGCCCGCTTCGGCCAGGCCGCTGGCCACGGCAGCGCCAATACCACTGGCCGCGCCAGTCACCACACACACCTTGCCCGCCAGGCCCAGCCAATCTTCCACGTTCGACACGTTCGTCTCCTGCACAAATATGAAGTGGATTGTTGGTTCCGCGCGCCGTGCTGTTTTTGACGAATTGCGCCAAGAGCAGGACAATTCGTGCACACTGGAGCCTGTATATGGCGTATCCCCGGGTCATTCCCAACTACGATCTGTACGGCGACCAGGCGTCCCCGGCATGGTCCAACTCGTTCAATTTCGAGTGGATTCCGCAGCGCTCTGCTCCCTACCAGTGGTTCATCCAGCCGCACCGGCACGACGCCTTCCTGCAGCTGCTCTACCTCACGCGCGGCCAGGTGCAGGTGCAGATCGACGACCTTCACGTCGAAGCCCACGCCCCCTGCCTGCTGGTCATTCCGGCGGGCCACGTACATGGCTTCCGCTTCTCGCAGGACATTGACGGGCCCGTGGTCACCGCCACCCAGAAGACGCTGGAGTCCCTGGCCGCGGCCACCATGCCCGAGTTGCTGCCCACCATACGCAAGCCCCGAGTGCTGCCCTTGCAGGACGACATGCGCTACGTCAACCGGCTCATGCCCCTTTTCCTGGCGTTGGAGCAGGAGTCGCGCAGCCACGCCCCGGGGCAACTGGCCGCAGGCATGTCCTTGCTGCTGGCCTTGATGATCCAGGTCTGCCGCATCAGCGGCATGGAGGGCGACGGGCAGACGCCCGCCAGCATGGGGGTGTCGTCTCGCAAGGCGCGCCAGATCGAAAAATTCCGCGCCCTGGTGGACAGGGACTTTCGCAAACAGCACTCGGTGCAGGCCTACGCGCAAGAGGTGGGCGTAACGGCCGGGCAGCTTTCGCGGCTGTGCCGCGAGGTGCTGGGTATGTCGGGGCTGGACGTCATCAACGCCCGCATCCTGCATGAAGCGCAGCGCGAACTCGTCTACACCAGCCTGCCCGTGAAGCAACTCGCCGCCGAACTGGGTTTTGACGACGACGCCTACTTCAGTCGCTTCTTCCGCAAGCACACCGGCGTCAGCCCCAAGGTGTTTCGCGCCAACGCGCTGCGCGAGATACGCGCGGGCACGACAACGCCCGGCACAGCCCGCCCCAACGCCCCTGAAGGCGGCCCCCTCTGAACCAGCGAGCCCTCTCATGACCGAGCCCCTGCATCCCGGCCTGCTCCACACCCCCTGTGACCCGGCGGCCCTGGGCTTCGCCACCACCGAAGAGCTTCCCGAGCTCGATGCCGCGCAGATCCACAGCCGTGCGGTGGAAGCCGTGCACCTGGGCCTGGACATCCACCACCACGGCTACAACCTCTTCGTGCTCGGTGAAAGTGGCAGCGGGCGCCACGCCATCGTGCACCAGCTGCTGGCGGCAGAACGGCTGGCAGGCGGGCCACCCGCCGACTGGTGCTACATCTACAACTTCGCCGACCCCACGCGTCCCGCGCTGCTGCGCCTGCCGTGCGGACGCGGCCCCGCCCTGCGCGACGACATGCAACACTTCGTGGAGGAACTTACACCCGCCATCAACGCGGTATTCCAGGGTAACGAATACCGGGGCCGCGTCGAAGCCCTGCAAGAAGAAGAAAAACAGCGCGAGGTGAGCGCCCTGCAGGCCCTGGGCGACGAAGCCGCCAAGCTCAACATCGCCCTGCTGCGCACGCCAGGGGGCTTTGCCTTCCTGCCGATGAAGGACGGCGACACCACCATGAGCGCGGAAGAGGTGGCCCAGCTCCCCCAGGAAAAGCAGGACGAGCTCGCACAGCACGTCAAGGACCTGCGCGAACGCATGCACCAGCTCTTCAACGAGTTCCCGCTCTGGCGACGCGACCTGCAGGCGCGCCTCAAGAAGGTAGGCAGCGACGCCCTGCGTGACACCGTCACGCGCATGGTCGACGACCTGCGCCCGCGCTACGCCGACCTGCAAACCGTGACCAGCTTCCTGGACGCGGTGCTGCAGGACATCACCGAGAGTGGCGAGACCCTGCACGAGACCTCGCACAGCGAGGGCGACACCGAGACCACCACCTACTCCGGCACCATCTCGGTCCAGCGCTACCTCGTCAACCTGCTGGTGGAAAACCCGGCCGACGGCCAGCGCCCCATCGTTTACGAAGACCACCCCACGCTGCAGAACCTGGTGGGCCGCATCGAGCACTTCGTGCACATGGGCACGCTCATGAGCAACTTCACGCTCATCCGCGCTGGCGCGCTGCACCGCGCCAACGGCGGCTTCCTGGTGCTCGACGCCATGAAGGTGCTCACCCAGCCCTATGCGTGGGAAGGCCTCAAGCGCTGCCTGCAGGCGGGCGTGGTGCGCATCGAGTCGCTCTCAGACCTCATCGGCCTCAGCGGCACAGTGCAGCTGGAGCCGCAGCCCATGCCGCTGGACCTCAAGATCGTGCTTATCGGCGAGCGCATGGTGTATTACCTGCTCAGCCAGTACGACCCCGACTTCGCCGCGCTCTTCAAGATCAACGCCGACATGGAGAGCGAAATCCAGCGCACCTTGGCCAACACCACGGCCTATGCGCGGCTCATTGCCACGCTGGCCCGCCGCGAAGGCCTGCGCCCACTGTCGGCCGACGGTGTGGCCCGCGTGATAGAACACGCCGCCCGCCTGGCCAGCGACTCGCAGCGCCTGAGCACCCACACCCAGCCGCTGGACGACCTGATGCGCGAGGCCAACCACTTCGCCGCGCAGGCCCAGGCCGCCACCATCACGCGCGAACACGTGCAGACCGCGCTGGACGCGCACCGCCACCGCCACCAGCGGCTCCAGGAGCGCTACCACGACGAAATCCTGCGCGGTCAACTGCTGGTGGACACCAGCGGCGAGCACGTCGGGCAGGTCAACGGCCTGGCGGTGGTGCCACTGGGCGACGCCACCTTCGCCCACCCGGTGCGCATCACCGCCACTGCGCGCGTGGGCGACGGCGAAGTCATCGACATCGAACGCGAGGTCAAGCTCGGCGGGCCCATCCACTCCAAGGGCGTGCTGATCCTCTCGGCCTTCGTGGCGGCACGGTTCGGCACGGGCGCGCCCCTGTCGCTGCGGGCCAGCCTGGTGTTCGAACAGTCCTATGGCGGCGTGGAAGGCGACAGTGCCTCGCTGGCCGAACTCACCGCGCTGCTGTCCGCGCTGGGCAAGTTGCCGCTGAAACAGAGCCTGGGCGTCACCGGCTCCGTCAACCAGTTCGGCGTGGTGCAGCCCGTGGGCGGCATCAACGAAAAAGTGGAAGGCTTCTTCGACATCTGCGCGGCACGCGGCCTCACGGGCCAGCAGGGCGTGCTCATCCCAGCCAGCAACGTCAGCCACCTGATGCTGCGGCAAGACGTGGTGGACGCGGCGCGCCAAGGCCGCTTTCACCTGTGGGCCGTGCACAGCGTGGACGAAGCCATGGAGCTGCTCACCGGCCTGCCCGGCGGCAACACCGACGCCCAGGGCCAGTGGACGGCCGGTTCAGTCAACGCACGCATCGCTGAAGGCTTACGCCAGCTCGCGCGCGCACGTCAGGCGTTTGCGCACCCCGAGGGCAAGGCTGGCAAAAGAAAGGGAAGCCGCTGAGCGTCAGCCCCCCGCCACGAAGCTGCCCGACTTGCCACCGTGCTTTTCCAGCAGCTTCACGTCGGAAATCACCATGCCCCGGTCCGCCGCCTTGCACATGTCGTAAATGGTGAGCAGCGCCACCTGCACGGCGGTCAGTGCTTCCATTTCCACGCCAGTGGGGCCCACCGTCTCGGCGGTGGCGCGGCACAGCACGGCACTGTCAGCCTCTTGCACTTCAAACTCCACCGCCACGCGCGTTAACGCAATGGGGTGGCACAGCGGGATCAGGTCAGCCGTGCGCTTGGCCCCCATGATGCCCGCCAGCCGCGCCACGCCCAGCACGTCACCCTTCTTGGCCGTGCCCGCCGTGATCAGCGCCAGCGTGGCAGGTTGCATGGCAATGCGCCCCTGCGCCACCGCCACGCGGCGGGTGGCTGCTTTGGCGCCCACGTCCACCATGTGGGCCTGGCCCTGAGCGTCAAAATGGGTAAGGGGAGAGGCAGTCATCGGTCGGCTTCCTGTGGGCTGTTCATGGAATCTTTACGGGAAGCGGGCATCATACGGGGATGCGAGCACCCTTTCTGTCACGTGGCCTGCCCTGGTTGCTGGCCGCCCCGCTGCTGATCACCCCCCTAGCCCTGTCACAGGCCCAGGTTCCGCCCTCGGCCCAGCGCAGCCTGCCTTCGCTTGGCGACGGCGGCGAGATGACGCTGAGCGAAGAGCGCCGCCTGGGCGACCGCATTGCCCGGGCCATCTACCGCGACCCCGACTACCTGGACGACCCTGCCCTGACAGCCTACCTGCAGGCCATCTGGCAGCCCCTGCTGGCCAGCGCCCGAGCCCGCGGCGACGTGCCCCCCGACCTGGCCGAGCGCTTCGCCTGGGAAGTCATGCTCGCACGCGACCGCACCGTCAACGCCTTTGCCTTGCCGGGCGGCTACCTGGGCGTGCACCTGGGCCTCATCGGTACCGTCACCTCGGCAGACGAACTGGCCTCGGTGCTTGCACACGAACTCAGCCACGTCTCGCAGCGCCACATTGCGCGTCTCATCACCCGGCAAAGCCAGCAGGCCCCGTGGATGCTGGCCGCCATGATCCTGGGCGCCCTGGCCGCCAGTGCCTCCAAGAACACCGACATCGCCAGCGCCGCCATGGTGGGTGGGCAGGCGGTGGCACAGCAATCGCAACTCAACTTCTCGCGCGACATGGAGCGCGAGGCCGACCGCGTGGGCTTTGGCGTCATGACCGAAGCGGGCTTCTCGGGCCAGGGCTTCGTTACCATGTTCGACAAACTGCAACAGTCCTCCCGCCTCAACGACGACGGCGCCTTCCCCTACCTGCGCAGCCACCCGCTCACCACCGAGCGCATTGCCGACATGCGCGCCCGTGTGCCGGACGGGCACGCTCACGACGCCGGCCCCCGTGTACCCGTATCGGCCAGTTATCACGCCATGATGGCGGCCCGCGCCCGCGTGCTGGCCGAATCAGCCGTAGACCGGCTGCAGGCGCTGGCACGCACCGGCCAGTCTGCCGCCCGCAGCCCGCTGCGCGACACCACCCGGCTGGGCCAGCGCTACGCAGGCGTGCTGGCTGCCACCCAGTTGCGCGACGCCCCTGCCGCGCTCGACATGCTGGCCAGCCTGCGCGCCACGCCGGTGGACGATGCCACATCCCGCGCCGCCATGGACTGGCTGACGCTGGAAGTGCTGGTTGCCCTCAAGGTAAACGACGCCCCGGGCGGCTTGAGCCTGACCGCCCTGCGCGAAAAAGCCCTGGCCAGCGACGACCGCGAAGGCCTGCTGCTGGGCGCGCGCGCCACCCTCGTGGACAACGCCGAAACCCAACGCAACGCCGCACAGCGCCTGCGCACCTGGGTCACGCTCCACCCCAACGACGCGCTGGCGTGGCAGACCCTGTCATCGATTCACAACGCCTTGCAGCAGCCCGTGCAGGCGGCCCGTGCCGACGCCGAGGCCCGCCTTGCGCGCCTGGACGCCCCCGGCGCACTGGAACGCCTGCGCGCCGCCCAACAGTGGGCCCGCAACAGCCGCGAGATCGACCACGTCGAACTCTCCATCCTGGACGCGCGGGTTCGCCATGTTGACAGCCTGGTGCGCGAACAACTGCGCGAGGAAAAACCCAACGGCTGATGCCCCCGTTGCCGGTCCGCTATCATCGCGCCCCCAAGGCGAAAGAGCATGGCAGGCATTCACATCACCGACATCGAAGCAGCAATCAACTTCTGGCGCGAGCGCAAGCCCTCGCCAGATGGCATATCGCTCGCCCCTGAGATCCGCGCGCTGGCCGAGGTCTACGCCCTGCTCGTCTACGCACGCGAAGAACAGGCCGACGAGGACACCATGCCCCGTGCGGCCTACGATGCGTGGAGAGCGTGGTACGACACCACGCCCGACACTCCCTGCATCGCCATCTGCTCCACCAGCCAGGGCGACGAACTCTGCAAGGGCTGCGGCCGCACCTTTGAAGAAGTGCAACTCTGGCCCGAGATGACCCCGGGCGAGAAACGCGCCACGTGGCGGCGCATCACCATTGAAAGCAGCGCCTGGCGCTTCAACACCTACGCCGAGCGGGCGGTAGAGAGCCGGTAAGTCCTACCGGCCCACACCTCAAACCCGCTGCGCCAGCTCCACCGCCTTGCCAATGTAGCTGGCTGGCGTCATGGCCAGCAGGCGGTCCTTGTCGGCCTGGGGAATCTCCAGCGACACGATCAGCGCGTGCAAGGCTTCCTTGGTCACGCTCTTGCCGCGCGTCACTTCCTTGAGCTTCTCGTAGGCGCCCGGCACGCCGTAGCGGCGCATCACGGTCTGAATGGGTTCGGCCAGCACTTCCCACGCGGCGTTCAGGTCGTCAGCCAGCGCTTCCTCGTTCAACTCCAGCTTGTTCAGGCCGGTCATCAGCGACTGGTGCGCCAGCACTGCATAGCCCAGCGCCACGCCAATGTTGCGCAGCACGGTGGAGTCGGTCAGGTCACGCTGCCAGCGGCTGATGGGCAGCTTCTCGCTCAGGTGCTTCAACAGCGCGTTGGCCAGGCCCAGGTTGCCTTCGGCATTCTCGAAGTCAATCGGGTTGACCTTGTGCGGCATGGTGGACGAGCCGATCTCGCCCGCCTTGAGCTTCTGCTTGAAGTAGCCCAGGCTGATGTAGCCCCAGATGTCGCGCGAGATGTCGATGAGGATGGTGTTGCTGCGCGCCACGGCATCGAACAGCTCGGCCATGTAGTCGTGCGGCTCGATCTGGATGCTGTAGGGCTGGAAGGTCAGGCCCAGGCCCCAGCGGGCACCGGCCGGCACGTCTTGCGGCTCGGGCGTTTCCACCACATTGCGCGAAAAGGCCTCCCAGTCGAACTCGGGCCAGGCGCTCAGGTGGGCGTTGTAGTTGCCCACGGCGCCGTTCATCTTGCCCATCAGCTTCACGTCGGCAATCTTGGCGCGCACGCCAGCCAGGCGCACGGCCACGTTGCCCAACTCCTTGCCCACGGTGGTGGGGCTGGCGGTCTGGCCGTGGGTGCGGCTCAGCATGGGCACGGCGGCATAGGTGTGGGCCAGCGCGCGCAGCTTGGCGATGATGGCGTCCAGCCCGGGCAACAGCACCTGGTCGCGCCCGGCCTTGATCTGCAGTGCGTGGCTGGTGTTGTTGATGTCTTCGCTCGTGCAGGCGAAGTGCACGAATTCACCGGCCTTCTGCAGTTCGGGCCAGCCGTCGAACGCGCCTTTGACGCCCATGGCGGCGTTGCCGCGAATCCAGTACTCCACGGCCTTCACGTCGTGGTTGGTGGTTTTCTCAATGGCCTTGATGGCCTCGGCATCGGCCGGGCTGAAGTTGGCGACGATGGCACGCAAGTGAGCGCGCGCTTCGTTGGACAAGGGCGGGAATTCAGCAAAGCCAGCGTCGCTCAGATGCTCGAACCAGGCCAGTTCGACCTGCACGCGGCGGTGCATGTAGCCGTACTCGCTCATGAAGGGGCGCAGCGCGGCAAGCTTGCCAGCGTAGCGGCCGTCCAGCGGCGACAGGGCGGTAACGGGGGAAAAATCGGCGGAGGAGGAAGGGGTAGAGGCGGCTTGCATGATGGCCCGGATTGTAGAAGCCCCGGCCATCGGGCGGTTAACCGACTGCAGGGCTTGCCGCCAAACGGCTGGCTAAAATCAAAAACCAATCGTCCACTTACGAACACCATGAAACTGATCGGATCCATCACCAGCCCCTACGTGCGCAAGGTCCGCGTCGTCATGGCCGAAAAGAAGCTGGAGTTCAGGTTCGTCGAAGAAGACGTCTGGGCCGATGGCACCCACATCAGCGACGCCAACCCGCTGGGCAAGGTGCCCTGCCTGGTGATGGAAGGCGGCGAGGCGGTGTTCGACTCGCGCGTCATCGTCGAATACCTCGACACCCTGTCCCCCGTGGGCAAACTCATTCCGCCCAGCGGGCGTGAGCGCGTGGAGGTCAAGACCTGGGAGGCGTTGGCCGACGGGCTGCTGGACGCATCGATCCTCGCCCGCATGGAAGCCATCTGGCCCAAACGCGCCGAACACGAACGCTCCCAGGCCTGGATCGACCGCCAGATGGGCAAGGTGCACGCCAGCCTCAAGGCCATGAGCCAGGGCCTGGCCGACAAGCCTTTCTGCCACGGCATCCACCTCACGCTGGCCGATGTGGCTGCTGGCTGCGCCCTGGGCTACCTGGACTTCCGCTTCCCCGACATCGACTGGCGCGGCGACTACCCCAACCTGGCCAGGCTGTACGAAAAGCTCTCGCAGCGGCAGAGCTTCATCGACACCCGCCCCGCCTGACATCCACCCCCTCCCACGCGGCCAATAAAAAAACCGGCAGCGGTTCAACACCGCTGCCGGCTGGCATAAGAAGGTACCGCGAAGCGCCCCGAGACAAGGGGAGGAGGGAGGGAGGAGGAGAAAAATCGCCTCGGGATTGCAACCAGGCAAGCCCGGCTGACTTCGCGGTACAAGGAAACTTTCCACTGGCGGGCCGCTTGCGACCCGGTTGCGTTTTAGGACGCATACCCATGGGCGAAAGTTCCCACAAAACCGCACGCACAGTTGCAACAGTTGGTAACCCGCCGACGAACGGCCAAAGCCCCCTTGCAATGCCATGATTTGTAAGGTGTTTTTTGCCTTCACCCTTTAGAATGCGGGGTTTTGCAGCCCAAGGCTTCCCTGTCCGCCGTTACCTGAGACTTCTCGCATGCTCTACCCTGAACTGTTCAAGCAACTCGAATCCGTCCGCTGGGACATGGACAAGGACATCCCCTGGGACAAGTTCGACGCCAGCCTGCTGAGCGACGAACAGGCGCAGACCATCAAGATGAACGCCATCACCGAGTGGGCAGCCCTGCCCGCCACCGAGATGTTCCTGCGCGACAACCGCGACGACAGCGATTTCTCCGCCTTCATGTCGATCTGGTTCTTCGAAGAACAGAAGCACTCGCTGGTGCTGATGGAATACCTGCGCCGCTTCCGCCCCGAACTGGTGCCCACCGAGCAGGAACTGCACGACATCCGCTTCGAGTTCGACCCGGCCCCGGCGCTGGAAACACTGATGCTGCACTTCTGCGGTGAAATCCGCCTGAACCACTGGTACCGCCGCGCTGCCGAATGGCACACCGAGCCGGTCATCAAGCACATCTACACCACGCTGAGCCAGGACGAAGCCCGCCACGGCGGCGCCTACCTGCGCTACATGAAGCGCGCCATCGGCAAGTTTGGCGACGAGGCCAAGGCCGCCTTCGCCAAGGTGGGCGTGCTCATGGCCAGCGCCCGCCGCACCGCGCAGGCACTGCACCCGACCAACCTGCACGTCAGCAAGGCCCACTACCCGCGCGACACCATCCAGAGCCGCCTGCCCGACCCCGAGTGGCTGGAGCAGTGGCTGAGCCAGCAGATTCAGTTCGACAACACCTGGGAAACCAAGGTGGTCGAGCGCATCCTGCACAACATGAGCCTGCTGCTGGAGCAAAGCTTCAAGTCGGTGCAGGAACTCAACCGCTTCCGCAAGGAAATCACGGCAAAGCTGCCTGCTCAGGGCGTTTACCAAGGCGCCTGACCAAGCGGCGCGTCCACTGCTCCACGTCATCCACGTAGGTGAACACCACGGGGATGACGAGCAGGCTCAGCACCGTGGACGTGATCAGCCCGCCGATCACGGCAATCGCCATCGGCGAACGGAAGCTCGGGTCGGCCGCCCCCCAGCCAATCGCAATGGGCAACATGCCCGCACCCATGGCAATGGTGGTCATGATGATGGGGCGGGCACGCTTGTGGCAGGCGTCCAGCAGGGCGTCGAAGCGGCTCATGCCGTGATCGCGGCGCGCCACGATGGCGTATTCCACCAGCAGGATCGAGTTCTTGGTGGCAATGCCCATGAGCATGATGAGTCCGATGAGCGAGGGCATCGAGAAGCTCTTTTGCGCAACGAGCAAACCCACGAAGGCCCCGCCCAGTGACAAGGGCAGCGCCGCCAGAATGGTCACCGGGTGCAGCAGGTCCTTGAACAGCAGCACCAGCACGATGTAGATGCACAGCACGCCAGTGAGCATGGCCAGACCGAAGCTGGCGAAGAGTTCACCCATCACCTCGGCGTCACCCACTTCCACCACCTTCACCCCGGCAGGCAGATGCTTGATGGCAGGCAGCTGCTTCACGGCGGCAGTCACCTCGCCCAGCGGCAGGCCCGACAGCTCGATCTCGAAGTTGATGTTGCGTGAGCGGTCGTAGCGGTTGATCACGGCGGGGCCGCCCGTCATCTCCAGCGTGGCGACCTGGCCCAGCAGCACCGGCCCCTTGGCGCCTGGCACCGCCAGCCGTTCCAGCACAGCCAGGTCCTGGCGGGCGTCGTCACGCAACTTGACGACGATGGGCACCTGCCGCTGCGACAGGTTGAGCTTGGGCAGCGCCACGTCGTAGTCACCAGCGGTGGCGATGCGCAGCGTCTCGCCGATGTCGGTGCTGGTGACCCCCAGGTCAGCCGCACGGGCAAAGTCAGGCCGCACCACGATTTCGGGCCGCACCAGGCTGGCGGTGGAAGCGACCTGACCCAGGCCGGGGATGGTGCGCAGGTCGCGCTCCACGGCCATGGCCGCCGCCTGCAAGGCCTGCGGGTCTTCGCCCGAAAGAACCAGGATGTATTTCTCGCCCGAGCCGCCCAGGCCGACTTTGCTGCGCACGCCGGGCAGGGGCTCCAACGCGGCGCGTATCTGGTTTTCAATGCGCTGTTTGACCGGGCGCACCCCCCGCTCGGCCAGCTGGATGGTGAGGGTGGCCTTGCGCACTTCAGCCGCACCGGCGCTGGCAAAGGGGTCGCCGCCCGCGCTGCCGCCGCCTATGGTGGTGTAGACGCTGCGCACGTGCTCCACCGCCATCACGGCCTGGCGTGCCTGTTCGGCCACGGCCTGCGTCTGCGCCAGCGTGGCACCGGGCGGCAACTCCAGATACACCTGGGTCTGGGAGTTGTCGTCCGGCGGAATGAAGCCAGTGGGCAACAGCGGTATCAACGCGACCGAGCCGAAGAAGAACAGCGTGGCCAGCACCATGGTCTTGACGCGGTGGCGCATGCTCCAGTTCGCACAGCGCATGTAAAAACGCATCCAGCGCGGGTCGCCGTGCGTGTCCACCATGGGTTTGAGCAGGTAGGCGGCCATCATGGGAGTGAGCACGCGCGCCACCACCAGCGAAGCAAACACCGCCAGCGAAGCGGTCCAGCCGAACTGCTTGAAGAACTTGCCCGCCACACCGCTCATGAAGGCCGTGGGCAGGAACACCGCGATCAGCGTGAAGGTGGTGGCGATCACCGCCAGGCCGATCTCGTCGGCCGCCTCCATGGCCGCCTGGTAAGGGGTCTTGCCCATGCGCAGGTGGCGCACGATGTTCTCCACCTCCACGATGGCGTCGTCCACCAGAATGCCCACCACCAGCGACAAGGCCAGCAAGGTCACCACGTTGACGGAAAAGCCCAGCAGGTACATGCCCACGAACGCGGGAATGACCGACATGGGCAAGGCCACCGCCGACACGAAGGTGGCCCGCGCGTCGCGCAGGAACAGCCAGACCACCAGCACCGCCAGCAGCGCGCCCTCGTACAAGAGCTTGAGCGATCCCTCGTACTCCTCCTGCACGGGGGTGACGAAGTCGAACGCCTGGGTGAGCTCAATGTCGGGGTGCGCGGCCTTCAGCTCATCCAGCGCCAGGCGCACCGCCGCGCCCACCTGTACCTCGCTCTCGCCCCGGCTGCGCGCCACCTCAAAGCCCACCACCGGCTTGCCGTCCAGCAAGGCGGCGGCACGGGGCTCGGCCACGGTGTCGGTCACGGTGGCCACGTCTTGCAGACGCACGCTGCGCCCGCCGCTGATGGGGATTTCAATGAGCCCCACTTCGCGCGCCGACTTGACCGTGGCCAGCGTGCGCACGGGCTGCTCGCTACCGCCCACGTCGGTGCGCCCGCCCGCGCTTTCGGTTTGCATCTGGCGCAACTGGCGGGAAATGTCGGCAGCGGTGGCACCCAGCGCCTGCAGCTTGAGCGGGTCGATGGCGACGCGCACCTCGCGCGACACCCCGCCCACACGGTTGACCGCACCCACGCCCCGAACCGCCAGCAGCTTGCGTGCAACGTCGTTGTCCACGAACCAGGACAGGGCTTCCTCGTCCATGCGGGTCGAGGCAATGGTGAAGGCCAGCACGGGCTGCCCGGCCAGCTCCAGCTTGTTGACGACCGGGTCGCGCAGGTCGGCGGGCAGGTCTGCGCGCACGCGCGACACGGCCGAGCGCACGTCGTCCACCGCTTCCTGCACGGGCTTTTCCAGCCGGAACTCGGCCGTGAGCGTGACCACGCCATCCTGCACCTTGGTGTAGATGTGCTTGAGGCCCTGCACCGTGGCAACGGAGTTTTCGAGCTTGCGCGCGACATCGGTCTCCATCTGCCCCGGTGCCGCGCCCGGCAACGACGCCGTGACGATGACCGTGGGCAGGTCAATGTCCGGGAAGTTCTGCACCTTCATGGCGTTGAAGGACACCACGCCCCCGAAGGTGAGCAGCACGAACAGCATCACCGCCGGGATGGGGTTGCGTATGGACCAGGCCGAGACGTTCATCATGACCGGTCCTTACTGCTTGGCCGCACCGTTGCCGGCCACGCGCACCAGGTCGCCATCGTTGAGGAAGCCGCCGCCTGACTCGACGATGCTCACTCCGGCGTCCAGGCCAGAGCGCACTTCCATGCGGTTGCCCGCCACCCGACCGATCTGCACCTTGACCTGGCTGACGCGCCCTTCGGGGGTGAGGCGGAACACGTAGTTGAAGCCTTCGCGCACCACCACGGCTGTTTGGGGCACGGTGAGCGCAGGCACCTTGCCCAACTCGAACTCGCCTTGCGCAAACATACCTGCCCTGGCGCTCGTGGCATCGGTACCCGCCTGCACGTCCACATACACCAGCGCCATACGGTTTTGCGGGTCCACCGTGGGCCCGACCATGCGCACGCGGCCAGACAGGCGCGCGCCGCTGGCCGCAGTGACTGTGGCCGGTGTACCCGCCTTCAAGCGGCCTAGCTCAGTGGAAGTTACCTCGGCACGCCACTCCAGCCGCCCCTTGCGGATCAGGCGGAACAGCTCCGTGCCGGCCGAGACCACAGCACCCACCGTGGCGTTGCGGGCCGAGATGACGCCATCGTCGGGCGCACGCACGGTGCTTTGCGACAGGCGCACCTGCTGGGCCTCCAACGCAGCGCGGGCCACAAGCACGCGAGCCTGGGCGGTCTTCTCGGCGGTAAGGTATTGCCCGATCTGCGCCGCCGACATGGCTCCCGTGCTTTGCAGGCTGCGCGCGCGCTGCGCGTTGGCCACAGCTTCTTCGGCGGAAGCTTCGGCCTCAGCCAGGCTGGCCTGCGCCTGCGCCAGTTCGGCACGCAAGGTGTCTGATGCGAAAGTGACCAGCTCCTGGCCGCGCTGGACGCGGTCGCCCACGCCCACATGCACTTCCGCAATGCGCAGGCCTGCAGCCTCGGCACCCACGCTCGCCTCCTGCCAGGCCGCCAGGCTGCCGTTGGCCGACAGGGTCACGGGCAGCATCGTCTGTTGCGCGGTCGTGGCCGTCACCGTCAAGGCGGGCCTCGGGGCGGGAGCAGGCTCTTGCGCCTGACCGCCACAACCAACCAGTACACCAGCCAGCAGTGCCACCGTAGCGAGTTGGGCCGCCACGACAAACAAACCCATTTGCGTTCTTTTCATGTTATTTCTGTCCAAAAGTCTGGATGGCCTCACCAAGCCGCGCCCAGCCGCCACCCACGGCGCGGTACAGCGCGATACCGGCAGCAATACGCTCCCGCCGCAATGTCACCAAGGCGGTTTCGGCAGCCAGCACCGCGCGTCGCTGGTCTTCCAGGTCGATCAGGCTGGCCAGGCCCGCCCGGTGAAGCGACTCGGTAGCCGCAAACGAGGCACGGTACCCCTGCGCGGCGGCCTCCACATCGGCACCACGCTCGCGCACGCTGGCCACATCAACCAGCGCGGCTTCCACCTCGCGCACGGCTTGCCGCACCGCTGCGGCGTAGCGCAGCACGGCCTCGTCGTAACGCGCCTGGGCGGCGTCGGTGCTGGCGGCCAGACTCTCACGGCCCAGAATGGGCAAGGTCACGGCCAGCGGGCCGATCTGCCAGGTCTGGGCGTTGGTGGTGGCACCGTCCAGGCGGACCCGGCCTGCCGCAATGGAGCCCGACAGCGACACCCTGGGGTACTGCGCCGCACGGGCCTGCCCCACTTCATTGCTGGCAGCGGCCACGTCCAACTCGGCCTGGTACACGTCTGGCCGTTGGGCAATCACGCTGGCGGGCAAGGACGGGATGGCCGCCAACGCTTCGCTGGAAGGCTCGGCCCAAGGTATCTGCAGCTTTTGGCGCAACGCCGGCTCTGCCAGCCCGGTGAGAGCCACCAACGCCTTGAGTTCCGACTCGCATTGCGCGGCCTGCTGGGTGGCCCGCGCGGCACCCTCTGCGGCACTCGCGCGCGCCAGCGCCATCTGCCCGGGCGGGGTGAAGCCAGCATCGGTGCTCAATTGAAGCAAACGCGCACTGTCTGCACGCGAACGCGCATCTTGCTGCACCAAGGCCCGCTGCTGTTCGCAAGTGCGGTAACCCACGTAAGCACCCGCCGTTTCGGCCGCCACGGCCACGCGAGCCTCGTGCCAGCCCGCCTGCGCCCCTTGCAGGCGCGCCTGCGCCGCACGGCTGGCAGCCGCGTTCCCGCCGAAAACGTCAATTTCCCAGGCCGTTTGCAAACCCACCTGTGCCGTGGTGGTCAGGGACGGGGGCGCCTGGACGTTGCCTCGGGCCAAGGACGCACTGGCGTCCAGGCGGGGCCGCTCAGATTCTCCGGCGGCGATGCGCGCGGCACGGGCCTGGGCAATTCGCGAACCCGCCGCCGCCACGCCCGGGCTGGCTTGCTGCGCCGCGTCGATAAGCTCCACCAGCAAGGGGTCGCCAAACCGCTGCCACCAGCGGGTCAAATCCACCAGCGCGCCGTTGTGAGGCAAGGGGGCGTGCCATTGCGCAGGCACGTTGGCGTGAGCAGCTTCGGGAGGGCGGGATACAGCGCAGCCGCCCAGCAACAGCAAGGTCAGCGCGGCAAGGGTACGCGAGGTGGTCAAGGGTATTCCCCGGGTAGGGTGGTTGCGCACGAGACATTGCACGAGCCTTGGTCAAGCCCGCGCCCTGCTCGGCCGGAAATACTACCACTGATAAAAGACCAGCCTTGGGCCGGGCCTTTCTGTCCGATCAGGCAAACACTGCTTGCCAGAGCGCCAGAATGGCGTCGCGGCGCTGGGCCAGTTCGCCCTCATCGACGTGGGTGGGCTGCTCGTCCAGGCGGGCGCGGTGCTGCACACGGCGCAACTCGCGGTAGGCATCTGCCGCCGCTTGCCCCACTCCCGCGGGTAGCAGGCCTGCAGACTCCGCACGCTGCATCAGCGCTATGTTGCCCACGTTGGGAATCAGCTCACGGTGAGCGCCAGACTGTGAGAGCACGAGGTATTGCACTGCGAATTCCGCGTCCACCATGGCACCCGGGCTGTGTTTGACGTCAAAGCGCCCTGGCTGCACAGGGTGCGCGCCACGTACCCGGTCGCGCATGGCACCGATTTCCGCGCGCAGGGCCTCCGTGTCTCGCTGGGCGGTGATCACCGCTTCGCGCACGGCCTCAAAGCGCGGACGCAGGCTATCCAGGCCCAGCACGAAGCGCGCACGCGTGATGGCCTGGTGCTCCCAGGTCCATGCGGTGTTGCTGCCGCGCTGCTGCTGGTAGTTGGCATAGGCGTCGAAGGTGGTGATCAGCAGCCCGGAATTGCCGTTGGGGCGCAAGGCGGTGTCGATCTCGTACAGGTCGCCTTCGCTGGTCTTCACTGTCAGCCAGTTGATGAGCTTGCGCACGAAGGCCGCATACACCTCGGGGGCGCGCTCATCGTCGTCCTCGTACACAAAGACAATGTCCAGGTCGCTGCCGTAACCCAATTCCTTGCCGCCCAACTTGCCGTAGCCAATGATGGCATGGCGCGGTTCCTCGCGGTGGCGGTTCTTCAGGCGCTGCCAGCACCAGCGGCCCGTGACGCGCAGCACGGCATCGGCCAGTGCGCTCAGGTCGTCAGCCACCTGTTCAACGGTGAGCACGCCCTCCACGTCACGCGCCAGCGTGCGGAAGGTTTCAGCATGCTGTGCCCGGCGCAGCAGGTCCAGCAATTCCTCGTCGTCGTCCTCGCCGGTGGCGGCCAGGGCCTGCTTGCGCATTTCCAGCTCGTTCTCGAACACTGCCGGGTCGAAGCGCTCTTCGTACAACTGGCGCCCGGCCAGCTCGTCGATCACGCCCGGGTGCTTGAGCAGGTAGCGCGCGGGCCACTTGGCCGCGCCGAAGACGTGCAGCAGCCTTTCGTGCACGGAAGGGCGCTCCTGCAGCAGCGCCAGGTAGCTTTCGCGGCGCAGCAAGGGCTCTATCCAGTCGGCCATGCGCAGTGCGGCTTGTTCGCTCACACGCCCCGCCTCCAGCCAGGCGCCGGTGCGCTGCACCAGACGGGCCAGGCGCACGCGCGTGTCCTCGCGCAGCGCCAGCACGCGCGGGTGCTCGCACCATTCGGCCACCTTTGCGGCAAAGGTCTCTGGCAGTTGCGGCAGCACAGACTGCAGGTCCTCCACTGCGCTGCGCTGTTTGCCGCCGTTGCAGCCCTTGCAGCCACCCGGCGTGGCGCCCAGCAGGGTGTCGAATTCCTGGGCCACGGCCTCGCGGTGGGCGTCCAGCGCGTGCAGGAAAGCACAGGCGTTGTCGAACCCCATGGAATGGGCGATCCAGGCCAGGTCGTCGTCGCGCGTGGGCAGGATGTGGGTCTGCTGGTCGTCCAGGTACTGGATGCGGTGCTCCACACGCCGCAGGAAGTCGTAGGCCTCGGCCAGCGCCTGCACCTTGACGTCTGACATGAGCCCCGCGCGCTGCAGGCGCGGCAACGCCGCCAGCGTGGGCCGGGTGCGCAGTTCAGGGAACTGCCCGCCGCGCACCACCTGCAACAGTTGCACGGTGAATTCGATTTCACGGATGCCCCCGCGCGAGAGCTTCACGTCGTGCGCCCTTTCGGGGTGCCCGGCGGCGCGCTTGCTGGCATGTTCGCGGATCTGCCGGTGCAGGCTGCGCAGCGACTCGAAGACGTTGTAGTCCAGGTAACGGCGGAAGACGAACGGCAGCACCACGGCTCGCAAAGCCTGGGCGCTGCCCTGCGTCACGGCACTGGCGGGCGCCACCACCCGGCTCTTGAGCCAGGCAAAGCGCTCCCACTCACGCCCCTGCACCAGAAAGTACTCCTCCAGCGCTCCCAGCGACACCGCCGGCGGGCCCGAATTGCCGTTCGGCCGCAGCGCCAGATCCACACGGAACACATTGCCATGCTCCGTGATGTCACCAATCAGGCTGTAGATGCGCCGAACCGCCTTGCCAAAATATTCGTGGTTGCTGACGCGGTTGCGCCCAGCGCTGTTGCCAGCGGTCTCGCCGTCGTTGTCGTAGACGTAGATGAGGTCGATGTCGCTGGAGACGTTGAGTTCGCGCGCACCGAACTTGCCCATGCCGATGATCCACAGCTCGGCCCGGCGCATCACCGGCCCCTGCGCTGCGGGCACGGAGGCATCCTGGTACATGGGCGCGCCATGCAAGTCGTCCAGTTCCAGCTGGGTTTGCACAAGCGCCTCGTTCAAGGCCAGCTCGGCAAGCTCCGTCACCGCACGGGTCACGGTAGCCAAGGGGGCCTGCTGCTCGCAGTCCAGCACCACCAGCCGCTCCATGACGAGCTGGCGCAGCACGCGCAATGCGGCGCCCAACTCCAGCCCCTGCTCACGCAAGGCCGCCAGCGTCTGCGCCATCACGGCGCGCTCCGGCGGGCCAGGCGGCAACAAGCTCAGTTCGGCCGCATAACGCCTGCGAATGCGCTGCACATAGCGGGAATGCTCCGCCAGTCCGAGAGGTTTGGAAACAAATTGTTGGATGTTCTGAGAACCCTCTGCGTCACTGGCCATCATAATTTCGCGTGCTTATGAATTCCGGCTTCACTCCCCCTCCGCGCACCCTGAAACTGGTCGCGGGACTGACACGCTGGCTGCTCCTGCTGGCAGCCGGCGCCTGGCTCTTATTTGCCTTGAGCTGGGGAGTGTTGCATGCAGTGATTGTGCCGCGAATCAACGAATGGCGACCTGAGCTGGAAAGCTTGGCCACTCGGTCTTTGGGGGTGAAGGTCGAGATCGGCGACATCCACGCGCAGTCGTCGGGTTTCATTCCCACGCTGGAACTGCGAGAAGTTCGCCTGTTCGACGCACAGGGGCGTGAAGCCTTGCGGCTGCCCAGGGTGCTGAGCGCGGTGTCGGCGCAGTCCTTGTGGCGCCTGGGTTTTGAACAGCTGCTGATACAAGGCCCCGTGCTGGACGTGCGACGCACGGCAGACGGGCGCATCCAGGTTGCGGGCATTGACGTGACCCAGGCATCACCCCAGCAGGAGTCGAACGCCGTGCTGGACTGGTTTTTCTCCCAGTCCGAGTTCGTGATCCGGGACGGCCAGATCAGTTGGACCGACGAGATGAAGCCCCAGGCCCCTGCCTTGGCGCTGCATTCGCTGGATCTGGTGGTGCGCAACCCCGGCCGCCAGCACCAGTTGCGGCTGGACGCCACACCGCCGCCGGAGTGGGGCTCCCGCTTCAGCCTGCGCGGCCAATTCCGCCAACCGCTGTGGGTGACTGACGCCAGCCGCTGGCGCGACTGGACGGGCACCCTTTACGGCGAGTTTGCCCATGTGGACCTGAAACGCATGCACGCCCACGTGGATTTGAGTGCCTGGTTGGGGCTGGAAGTACGCCAAGGTGTCGGGGCATTGCGCCTTTGGGCCGATGTGCAGAAGGGACTTGTGCAGGGCGTGACCAGTGACCTCGCCCTCGACACCGTCGAAGTCCGGGCAGACGAACGGCCACCCTTGGTTCTGCAGGCGCTGCAAGGGCGGATCGACGTGCTCCATAGGGGCCAGGAATGGGAATTCGGGACCGAGAACCTGAGTTTCCTGACGCAAGATGGCACCGCCTGGCCAGGCGGCAAGGTGCGCTACCGACAAACCCTGGACGACAGCAACGCGGTCAAGGCCCTTCAGTTGACCGCCGACCGGCTCGACCTGAATGTGTTGCAAAAAATCGCCAGCCACCTGCCGCTGGATGAACAAGCACACCACTGGCTGGGGGAACTTCATCCAGCCGGCGCACTGGATGGGCTGGACTTGCAATGGCGGCCAGACCAATGGCGAGCCAAAGGCCAGCTGCGGCAATTGGAACTCGCCGCCTCGTCAGTGCCTGAACCCGAAAAAGACGCCCAAGGCCGCACCCGCCACCCCCTGGGCAGACCCGGCCTTCAGGGCGCGGACATCACCTTTGACGCCACCCACGCTGGCGGCAAGGCCACGCTGGAATTGCGTGACGGTGTGCTCGACTTCCCGGGGGTCTTTGAGCAACCACGCCTCACATTCAAGCAACTGGACACCGAGGTCAGCTGGACGGTTGACGGCGATGCCATCGATGTGCAACTGCCCAGACTACGCTTTGCCAATGCCGATGCGGAAGGTGAAGCCAAAGGGCGCTGGCGCACCAGCGACCCGGCATCCAGCCCTTCGGGCAGCCGCTTCCCTGGGGTGCTGGAACTCAACGCCACCCTCAACCGCGCCAATGGCGCACAGGTGCACCGCTACCTGCCCCAGGAGATCCCCTCTCAGGTGCGCCAGTACATACAAGAATCGGTGAAGCAGGGTCAGGCACGCGACGCGCGCTTCGTCGTCAAAGGCGACCTGTGGGATTTTCCCTTCGAGCGTCCGGGCAGCGGCAGCTTCGACGTCAAGGCCAAGCTCAGCGGGGTGCAGTTCAATTACGTGCCTGCACACCTGCTCCCGGCAGGCAGCCTGCCTTGGCCTGGCTTGGAGGATCTGACCGCCGAGCTTCACATTGACCGCGTCGCCCTGCACATCGGCAGCGCGTCGGGGCGGGTCAGCGCCACACCGCAACTGCGCGCAGCCCAGGCCGATGCCCGCATCGCCAACTTCATGGCCGAGAAACCTCGGCTGCAGGTTCAGGCCCAGGTCAACGGCCCCGCAAGCGACGCGCTGGCCTTCGTCAACCGCTCGCCGCTGCTGGGCATGACAGGCGAGGCGCTCAGGCGCGCCACCATCACCGGCCCGGCGGATGTGCGTTTTGAACTCGACCTGCCCCTGGATGACGTGGAAGACACCAAGGTCAAAGGCGTGGTGCGATTCGCCCGCAACGATTTGCGCGTTACCCCCGACACCCCCTGGCTCGAAGCTGCCAGCGGCGTGCTGCAGTTCACCGAGCGCGGCTTCCAGCTGGGCCAGGCCAGCGCCCGTACGCTGGGTGGTGAACTGCGCTTCAGCGGCGCCATGCAGGCAGGCCCCAACGGTGATGGCTCAGTCCGCTTCCAAGGCCAGGGCACCGCCAGCGCCGAGGGCTTGCGAAGCACGCGAGACGTGAGCTGGCTGACCCAACTGGGCCAAAACACCTCGGGCAGCACCAGCTACCAGATTCGGCTGGGATTCACCCCCAACGGAACCGACCTGCTGGTGGAGTCCAGTCTGATGGGGCTGGCGTCCCGCCTGCCGGAACCAATGGCCAAAGAAGCACAGCAAGTGCTGCCGCTGCGCTTTGAAATCACGCCCACACCGCGCGACAGCGCAAACGCGCCGCAGCGCGACCGCATGACGCTGGAACTGGGAAGCGGCAACCGGCCCGTGCTGAGCGCGCGCTACGAACGGGAACACAGCGGCCCCGACACCCAGGTGCTGCGTGGTGCGCTGGCACTGCGCAGCGAGCGCCCCAACCTGCCGACCAGCGGCGTGCAAGCTCAATTGTCGTTGGGTGAACTCGATATACAGGCCTGGGAGAAGGCGTTTCCCGATGCTGGCTCTGGCGCATCAGCCATGCCGGACGCCAGCGCATACCTGCCGACCAGCTTCGCCCTGGAGGCCACTCGTATCCACCAAGACGGTCGCAACTTTCATGACGTGGTGGCAGGCGGTTCGCGTGAACAGGATACGTGGCGACTCAATATCACCGCGCGAGAACTCAACGGCTATGTGGAATACCGCCCAACGGTGGCGAGTACGCCTGGACGCGTGTATGCGCGACTCGCCCGCCTGACGCTGCCGCCTTCGGCCACGACCAGTGTCGAGAACCTGCTGCAAAACCCGCCACAACACGTGCCTGCGCTGGACATAGTGGTCAACGCCTTCGAACTGAACAACCGCCCGCTGGGCAAGCTCGAAATCGAAGCCATCAACCGCAGCGCCGCCCTCTCTGCCAACGAAGCAACACGCGAATGGCGGCTCACCAAGCTCAACCTCACCTTGCCCGAAGCCCGGCTGGAGGCCACGGGCAACTGGGCAGCCATGGGGGCATCCGCCGCGGGCTCGGCAGGCCCGCGGCGCACCGCGCTCACCCTGCGTCTAGGCATTGAAGATTCGGGCGCCCTGCTGGCGCGCTTTGGCATGCCCGGCGTCATACGCGGAGGCAAGGGTCAAATAGACGGCACCTTGGGCTGGGTGGGTTCGCCGTTGAGTCTGCATTACCCGAGCCTGAGTGGTGCGCTCGCGGTGGACGTTCAGCGGGGCCAGTTCCTGAAGGCAGACCCCGGTCTGGCCAAGCTGCTGGGGGTGCTCAGCCTGCAGGCCCTGCCACGCCGCCTGACGCTGGATTTCCGTGACGTCTTCAGCGAAGGGTTTGCGTTCGACTTCGTGCGGGGCAATGCTCGCATCGAGCAAGGCGTTGCCACCACCAACAACCTGCAGATGAAAGGCGTGAACGCCGCCGTCCTGCTCGAAGGCTCTGCCGACCTGGCCCGCGAAACACAGGACATCACCGCCGTGGTGGTCCCCGAACTTAACGCCGGAACAGCCGCACTCGTGGCAACGGCCATCAACCCGGCGGTGGGCCTGGGCACCTTCCTGGCACAAGTTCTGCTGGGCAAACCGCTGCAGGCAGCCGCCACGCAACACTTCCACATCACGGGTACCTGGAGCGACCCGCAGATAGAAAAGGTCAATCCGCGTAACATCGCTCCTGAAAGCCCCCCCGCACAGAAAGAGAGAGGACAGCAATGAAAGTCGCCGCCATACAAATGGTCTCCGGCATCAGCCTGGACCAGAACCTTGCCCAGGCCCACCAATTGCTGGAACAAGCCCGCGTGGCGGGTGCCGAGCTGGCCGTGCTGCCCGAGTACTTCTGCTTCATGGGCCACAGCGATCGAGACAAACTGGTGTTGGCCGAGACCCCGGGCCTGGGCACCGTGCAGGACTTCCTGGCCGATTCCGCCCGCGAAATGGGCATGTGGATCGTGGGCGGCACCCTGCCCATGGCCACCGACGACCCGGAACACGCCGCCAACGCCTCTGTCGTCTACGACCCCAAAGGCAAACCGGCCGCGCGTTACGACAAGATCCACCTCTTCCGCTACGACAACGGACGCGAGAGCTATGACGAAGCCGCCGTGCTGGCTGCGGGCGAAACGCCCACCACGTTCCAGTTGACCGACCGCTCTGGCCAGGTATGGACGGTAGGCATGAGCGTGTGCTACGACCTGCGCTTCCCAGAGCTGTACCGCCAGCTGGGCGCCGACATCCTGCTGGTGCCGTCAGCCTTCACCCACACCACCGGGCAGGCACACTGGGAAGTGCTGCTGCGCGCGCGTGCCATCGAAAACCAGGCCTACGTGGTCGCCAGCGCCCAGGGCGGCACCCACGAAAACGGCCGCCAGACCTGGGGGCAGAGCATGATCATCGACCCCTGGGGCACCGTTCTGGGGCAGCACGCCAGCGGCCCGGGCGTGGTGGTTTGCGACGTGGAGATGACCCGCCTGCAGGAACTGCGCCGCCAACTGCCAGCCCTGCAGCACCGCCGCCTGTGAAGCGCCCGGTGCCATGAAACGCCCGCAGTGGCTGCACCCGGGCCATGGCACGCAACGCTGGGCCCTGTGGGGCCTTCTTTGCGTGCTGGTGGGCTTGCTCCTGGCTGCGCTGGTGTTCCTGGCACGCGAGTACGAAGACAGCCTCAACCAGGCCCGGCTGGAACAGAGCGCCACCAACATGACCGCCGACATCCGGGGCGGGCTTCTGCGCAGCGTGCAAAACCTGGTGGCCCTGCACAGCACCAGCGGTTCGCCCGTGCCATGGGAAAGCGGTGCTGCCGAGATGCTCGCCGTGCACCGCGAGATCGTGCATGTCGAATGGCGAGACCAGCATTTTCAGTTGCGCGCCCGCCGCTCCAGCCCCTTCCAGCCGGAGCTGTTCGCCTACCGGCCGCGCCAGCAGGCCCTGCCGGACGTGCGCCAGGCCTGCGCCAACGCACAGCGCGCCAGCGGCCCGGCATACTCGCCCAGCTACTTCTGGCCCACGGCGCAAGGCATGGGCCTGGAGTTGATGGAGTTGTGCCTGCCCGTCAGTCTTGACGGCCAGCCAGACGGTTTCCTGGTCGCGACCTACAGCCTGGCAGGCGTTCTGTCGGAGTTGATCCCTGCCGCTGCCCAGCGGGGCACGCGCATCGCCTTGACCGACGCTGACGGCACCCGGTTGACCATCCTGGGCAGCCTCTCAAACGCCAGCGAGATCTTCCATTCACAGGTGCTCATCGACCTGCCCGGCGCTGCCTACATGCTTCGGGTGGAGCGCGCACGGGAATACCGCGGCTGGTTCCCGCACATCCTGACCGTGGCCGTGGGCGTGCTGGCGGTGGGCCTCATCGGCGTGCTTGCCCTGTTCGCTCGCGACCTGCGGCGACGCCTGCGCGCAGAGCGCGACTTGGCGGAAGCGTTGGCCTTTCGCAAGGCCATGGAAGACTCGCTGGTCACCGGACTGCGCGCCCGCGACATGGACGGGCGCATCACCTACGTCAACCCCGCCTTCTGCCAAATGGTAGGGCTGAGTGCCGAGCAACTGCTGGGCACTGGCGTGCCTGCCCCCTACTGGCCGCCGGAACAGGTGGATGAATACCGCCACCGCCTGGCCGTGCGACTGGCGGGAAAGCTGCACACGCGAGAAGGCTTCGAGTCCGAATTCATCCGTTCCGACGGCACCCGCTTTCCCGTGCTGATCATCGAGGCCCCGCTGGTCAACGCGCAGAACGTGCAGACCGGCTGGATGAGCGCCATTCTGGACTTGAGCGAGCAACGCCGCAGCGAGGAACTCTCGCGGGCCTCTCAGGAGCGCCTGCAGGCCACAGCGCGCCTGGCCATGGCCGGCGAGATGGCATCGCTCATCAGCCACGAACTCAACCAGCCGCTGGCGGCCATTTCCAGCTACGCGTCGGGTTCGCTCAACCTGATCGAGGACCCCGGGCAGCCCCTGACGGCAGACCTTCGGCAGGACATCACTACAGCGCTGCGGCGTGTGGCAGAGCAAGCCGAACGGGCCGGGCGCGTCATTAAGAGTGTGGGCGATCTGGTGCGCCGCCGGGAGCGCGAACGCGAAGGAGTGAGCGTGAATTCGCTGTTCGACGCCATTTCGCCGCTGCTGATGCTGCAAAGCCGCAAGCTGGGCATCCAGGTGGATGTCGAGATCGCCCCCGGTTGCCCGCCCGTCTGGTGCGACCGCACCATGATCGAACAGGTGCTGCTGAACCTGGCCCGCAACGGCATGCAGGCCATGTCGGAGGGTGACCCTCCCGTGACCAGCGGCCTGCGCCGCCTGTCGCTGCGCGCGGCCCTGGTGCCAGGGCAAGACGGTGCCTCGGCCCGCCGCTGGGTGGCGTTCTCGGTCACCGACCACGGTCACGGCCTGTCGCAGGAAGCGATGGAACGCATCTTCACCCCCTTCTTCACCACCAAGGCCGAAGGCATGGGCCTGGGTCTGAACATGTGCCGCACCGTTGTGGAACAGCACGGCGGCGCCTTGCGCTTCGAGCCCGCGCGGCCGCGCGGCACCGTATTCCACTTCACGCTGCCCGCAGCGTCCTTATGATTGGCAGACCATGAACACCGGCAAGGTTTACATCATCGACGACGACGCCAGCGTGCGCGAAGCACTGGGCTGGCTGCTGCGCACCCGACGCCTGCTGAGCGAGGCCTACCCCAGTGCCGATGCCTTCTGGGAAGCCCTGCAGCAAGGCGGCGCACCTGCCGGTCCTTGCTGCGCACTGCTCGACCTGCGCATGCCAGGGCTGAGCGGACTGGAACTCTTTGAGCGCCTGCTGCCCCTACCGTGGTTTGACACCATGCCGGTGATCTTTCTTTCCGGGCATGCCGACGTGCCCACGGCGGTAGACACCGTCAAGCGCGGCGCCTTCGACTTTTGCGAGAAGCCCTTTTCCGACAATGCCCTGGTGGACCGCGTGGAGCAGGCGCTGCAGCGCTCGGCCAACGTCCTGGCGGCGCGGCGCCAGAAGGGAGAGTTGCAAGCCCGAGTGGCGGCCTTGACCGATCGCGAACGCGACGTCATGCGGCTGGTGGCTTCCGGGCTACCCAACAAACTGGTGGCAGACTCACTCAACATCAGCGTGCGCACGGTGGAGGTGCACCGCGCCCACGTCTTTGAGAAAATGAATGTGAAGTCGGCGGTGGAACTCGTCAACCTGCTGCGCGATCTGTGAAAGACACAGGCCGCAGCGGTTTCAGGCCCCCACGCTTCGCTGCCCCCCGAGGGGGCTTTCATCGCCTTGGGGCGGCCCGGCGGCAGGTTCAGGCCCCCACGCTTCGCTGCCCCCCGAGGGGGCTTTCATCGCCTTGGGGCGGCCCGGCGGCGACTCAGGGCTTATCCTTGTCGTGCGAAGCCGCCTGATTGTTTTCGGCAGAGGCATTGCGCACCTTCTCGCGCTCCACGTCGTCGGGCAGCTCGCCTTTCTTGCGGCCAGAGAACATGGTCCACCAGACAATGAACACCAGCAACAACAGCGCGCCCAGCGCCTCAAGATACAACAAGGTCATGGCCAATCCGGGAGTGTGGCTGCGCACCCATATGCGCAGCGCTTTGACTGCCGTGATTGTAGGAATGCTGGCCGCCTGCAGCACCGTGCCCTTGCCAGAAACCCCACAGCAGCCTGCGCCGCCAACCGCCGCCGCTCCCGCGCCCGTGCGGCCACCCGTTGCGAGCAGCGGCACGGACACCTCCGCTGCCTTTGGCCAGCCAGTGGTCACCCCGGCCACGTCACCCGTGTGGCAGTGGGCCGACAGCCAGCCCTTGCCCGCCCCCATACAGCGCAACAAAAGCACCTGGGTGCCCGTGCGCTGGAGCGAACTGCCAGGCTGGGGCTTTGACGCGCTGCACCAGGCTTGGAACGCGTGGCTGCGCAGTTGCGAGCGCCCTGCTGCACCGCACCAGGGCCTGTGCACCGAAGTGCGTCAGCAAACTCTCGCGTCACCACAGGAACAGCACGAATGGCTGATGCGCCGCCTGCAGCCCTACCGGGTGCAACCCAGCGGCGGTGACACGCAAGGCCTGCTCACCGGTTACTACGAACCGACGATGGCCGCCAGCCGCGTGCAACAAGGCCCTTACCAGACGCCGCTGTACCGGCTGCCAGCCAGCCTGCGCGGCGGCAACCCCTGGTTCAGCAGACAGCAGATGGCCACCGACCCGTCGGCACAGGCAACGCTGCGCGGGCAGGAAATCGCCTGGCTGGCCGATCCGATAGACGCACTGCTGCTGCAGATCCAGGGTTCGGGGCGGCTGATGTTGACCGAACCCGATGGCAAACAGCGCCAGGTGCGCGTGGCCTACGCCGGGCACAACGGCCACCCCTACCGCAGTGTGGGGCGGTGGCTGCTAGACCAGGGCCTCATCCGCGAAGGCACCTGGGAGGCCATCCGTGCCTGGGCGCAGCAGAACCCGCAACGCGTCAACGACATGCTCTGGAGCAACCCGCGCGTGGTCTTCTTCCGCGAAGAGGCGTTGTCCGACTTCGATGCCCAGTTCGGCCCGCGTGGCGCGCAGGGCGTGGCCCTCACACCAGGCCGCTCCATTGCCGTGGACCGCGACAGCATTCCGTACGGTACCCCCGTATGGTTGCAATCGGTAGGGCCAACCGCTCAGCTGCGCAAACTGGTGCTGGCGCAAGACACAGGCAGTGCCATCGTGGGAGCCGTGCGTGCAGACTACTTCACCGGCTGGGGTGACGAGGCTTACACACTGGCTGCGGGTTTGAAACAGCCTCTGCAACTTTGGGCGCTTTGGCCGCGTAACCAGTAACGTCAAGCCCCATCAAGGAGACCACCATGCGCATCGGCGTACTCACAGGCGGCGGCGACTGTCCCGGCCTCAATGCGGTCATCCGCGCCGTCACCAAATCGCTGCTGCGCCAGTGCGGCGCGCACGTCATCGGTATTGAAGACGGCTTTGCCGGGCTGATGGGCGAACAGCCCCGCACACGCGAACTGCACTGGGAAAGTGTCAGCGGCATCCTCATGCTGGGCGGCACCATTCTGGGCACCAGCAACCGCGCCAACCCGCTCGCCTCCGAAGCCACCATTCAGCAAACGCTAGCCAACGCACGTGCGCTGGGGCTGGACGCATTGGTCGTCATCGGTGGCGACGGCAGCATGGAGATTGCGCACGGCATCAGCCAGCGCGGCCTGCCCATCGTGGGTGTGCCCAAGACCATCGACAACGACATCGTGGGCTGCGAACGCAGCTTTGGCTTCGACACCGCGGTGGCCACCGTGACCGAAGCACTGGAACGCATCCAGACCACCGGCCAGAGCCATGGCCGCGTGATGATCGTGGAAACGATGGGCCGTTACGCGGGCTGGATCGCGCTGGAGGCCGGCCTGGCCGGTGCTGCCGATGTGATCCTGCTGCCCGAGATCGACTACGACGTCGAGGCTGTTGCCGAGGTTTGCCGCGAACGCGAGACGCGCCAGCGCTACAGCGTCATCTGCATAGGTGAAGGCGCCAAGGCGCGCGGCGGCAACATGACCGTGCAGCGGCGCATTGCCGACAGCCCAGACCCCATCCGCCTGGGCGGCGTGGCCCACGTGCTGCGCGAACAGCTGCAACCCCTGCTGCACAGCGAGGTGCGCGCCACCGTACTGGGGCATGTACAGCGCGGTGGCTCACCCACACCTTTCGACCGTGTGCTGGCCACGCAGTTCGGCAATCAGGCTGCGCAATTGGTGGTGGCAGGGCAATTCAACCGCATGGTGACGCTGCAAGGCGGTCAACTGGGCAGCATTGCGCTGGCCGACGTGGCGCACCAGCACCGCAACGTGCCGCTTGACCACCCGATGCTGGAAACCGCCAGGCAGATAGGGGTATCCCTAGGCGAATCCTGACCAAGTCGCCAGGCTGACAATTCGGTCAGGAACCAAGGGAAAACACCGGAGAAAAACTGGCACACATATTGCAGAATCTGGGCTTCTTCATTTTATTTAGGTGTCAACAATGAAGCTCAGACTCCTTGCCATCGCAGCGGCGCTCGCCCTGGGTGGCGCGGCTCACGCCAAGACCTTCAAGTGGACCAGCGCCAGCGACATTGCCACCTGGGACATCCATTCCCAGAACAACGCGCTGCAGAACGGCATCCACGCCGCCGTGTATGAAACGCTGGTGTACTACAACAGCAAGACCTTCAAGGTCGAGCCGGTGCTGGCCACCGCATGGAAGCAGGTGTCTCCCACACAAATGCGCTTCACGCTGCGTCAGGGCGTCAAGTTCCATGACGGCACACCCTTCACGGCAGACGACGCGGTGTTCTCGATCGAACGCGGCATGTCCAAGACCTCGAACTTTCAGGTCTACACCAACGGTATCGACCGCGTGGTGAAGGTCGATGCCAACACCATCGACATCTTCACCAAGGACCCCAACCCCGTACTGCTCAACCAGCTCACCGAGCTGCGCATGATGAGCAAGGCGTGGGCCGAGAAGAACAACTCCGTCGCGCCCAAGGACATCAAGACCCAGGACGAGAACTTCGCCCACCGCAACGCCATGGGTACGGGCCCCTACAAGCTCAAGTCCTGGCAGCCCGACCAGCGCCTGGTGCTCGAAAAGAACCCCAACTGGTGGGGCAAGGCCGACACCAACGTGACCGAGATCGTCTACACTCCGGTCAAGGCCGTGGCCACCCGCATGGCCGCGCTGCTTTCCGGTGAGGTGGACCTGGTGCTGGACCCCAGCCCGCAAGACCTGCCGCGCGTGCGCAGCAACCCCAACCTCAAGGTCATCGACGGCATTGAGAACCGCACGATCTTCCTGGGTATGGACCAGTTCCGCGACGAGCTGCCAGGCAGCAACGTCAAGGGCAAGAACCCGCTGAAGGACGTCAAGGTCCGCAAGGCGCTGTACCAGGCCATCGACATCGACACCATCAACAAGGTCACCATGCGCGGCCTGGGCCAGCCCACCGGCGCACTGGTGGCACCGCAGGTCAACGGCTGGACGCAGGGTGTGCACAAGCGCTTCCCCTATGACGTGGCCGCAGCCCAGAAGCTGCTGGCGGACGCGGGCTACAAGGACGGCTTCGAGGTGGACTTCGCCTGCCCGAACAACCGCTACATCAACGACGAGCAGATCTGCCAGGCCATCACTGCGATGTGGGCCAAGGTCGGCGTGAAGGCCAAGCTGCGCACGCTGCCGCTGACAACCTACTTCCCCATGATCCAGCGCTACGAGGCCAGCATCTACATGCTCGGCTGGGGTGTGCCCACCTTCGACGCGTTCTACAGCATCCAGTCGCTGGTGCGCAGCGTGGGCGCGCAGGGTGACGGCAACTACAACGTCGGCCGCTACAGCAACCCGCAGATGGACGCGCTGGTGGAGCGTACCCGCAAGGAAACCGACCTGAAGCTGCGCACCGAGCTGCTGACCAAGGCGCTGCAGTTGCAGAACGACGATGTGGCGCACATCCCGCTGCACAACCAGGTCATCCCCTGGGCCATGAAGAAGAACATCGATGTGGTGCACCGCGCCGACAACCGCATCGACTGGCGCCTCGTCAAGGTCAACTGACCTGACGCAGCACGCACCATCCACAGCGGGCGGAGCCTCACAAGGGCTCCGCCCCGGAGACCACACATGCTAGCTTTCATACTTCGCCGCCTCTTCCAGGCGGCTTTGGTCATGGTGACCGTGGCCTTCATCGCCTTCATGCTGTTCCAGTATGTAGGCGACCCGGTCACCTTCATGCTGGGGCAGGACGCGACCGCCGAACAGGTGGCCGAACTGCGCGCCACACTGGGGCTGGACCAACCCTTCTTCGTGCAGTTCTGGCACTTCCTCGTCAATGCCGCGCATGGCGACTTCGGCATCAGCCTGCGCCAGGGCACGCCGGTGTCGCGGCTCATTGCCGAACGCTTCCCGGCCACGCTGGAACTGGCCCTGATGGCTGCCGGCTTGGCGCTGCTGGTCGGCATTCCCATGGGGGTGTATGCGGCCTTGCGGCGCGGCACCTTCATGAGCCAGGTGTTCATGACGCTCTCGCTGCTGGGCGTGTCACTACCCACCTTCCTCATCGGCATCCTGCTGATCCTGGTGTTCGCGGTGATCCTGGGCTGGTTTCCCAGCTTCGGCCGTGGCGAGGTGGTGCACATCGGCGGCTGGACCACAGGTCTGCTCACTGCCAAGGGCTGGCACCACCTGACCCTGCCCGCCGTGACGCTGGCCATCTTCCAGCTCACGCTGATCATGCGGCTGGTGCGCGCCGAGATGCTGGAGGTGCTGCGCACCGACTACATCAAGTTCGCGCGCGCCCGGGGGCTGAGCGACCGTGCCGTGCACTTCGGCCATGCGCTCAAGAACACGCTGGTGCCCGTGATGACCATCACCGGCCTGCAGCTCGGCGGCCTCATCGCGTTCGCCATCATCACCGAGACGGTGTTTCAGTGGCCAGGCATGGGCCTGCTGTTCATCCAGGCCGTCACCTTCGCCGACATCCCGGTCATGGCCGCCTACCTCTGCCTGATCGCACTCATCTTCGTCGTCATCAACCTCATCGTCGACCTGCTGTACTTCGCCGTCGATCCGCGCCTGCGCGCGGACAAGGCGGGTGGGCATTGAAGGGACGGCCACACACATGAAAAACAAACTCCTGGGCTGGCTCGACAGCGACGTCGGGCACAGCTTCCGCACCTCCCCCACGGCGGTCACTGCCGCCGTGATCGCACTCATCTGCGTCATCTGCGCGGCCTTTGCGCCGTGGATTGCGCCGCACAACCCCTTCGACCTGGCCACGCTGGAACTGAGCAACGCCCGGCTGCCGCCCGCCTGGCACCCTGAGGGGCGTGCCGACTTTCTGCTCGGCACCGACGATCAGGGCCGCGACATTCTCTCGGCCCTGATGTACGGCGCGCGCATCTCGCTGGCCGTGGGCCTGGCGTCGGTGCTGCTGTCGGTACTGGCGGGCGTGAGCCTGGGCCTGCTGGCGGGCTTCCTGGGCGGCTGGGTGGACGCCGTGCTCATGCGCCTGTGCGACGTGATGCTGTCCTTCCCCGCCATCCTGGTGGCACTGCTCATCGCCGGTATTGGCCGCGCACTCTTCCCCGAAGCGCACGAAACGTTGGCCTTCGGCGTGCTGATCCTGTCCATATCCCTGACCGGCTGGGTGCAGTACGCCCGCACGGTGCGCGGCTCCACGCTGGTGGAACGGCAGAAAGAATATGTGCAGGCGGCGCGCGTCATTGGCGTGGCGCCGCTGCGCATCATGCGCAAGCACGTGCTGCCCAACGTGCTGGGGCCGGTGCTGGTGCTGGCCACCATTCAGGTGGCCACGGCCATCATCACCGAAGCCACGCTGTCCTTCCTCGGTGTGGGCGCACCGCCCACGTCCCCGTCCCTGGGCACGCTGATCCGCATCGGCAACGACTACCTCTTCTCCGGCGAATGGTGGATCACCATCTTCCCCGGCGTGGTGCTGGTCCTCATCGCCCTGAGCGTCAACCTGCTGGGCGACTGGCTGCGCGATGCCCTCAACCCCCGACTGCGCTGAGGAGCCGACCATGAGCCTGTTGCAAGTCAAGAACCTGGTGGTCGAATTCCCCGGCCGGCGCGGCACACTGCGCGCGCTCGACGACATCTCCTTCGACATCGCGCCCGGCGAAATCCTGGGCGTGGTGGGTGAATCCGGCGCGGGTAAGTCCCTCACCGGCGCGTCCATCATCGGCCTGCTGGAGCCCCCTGGGCGCATCGCGGGCGGGCAGATCCTGCTCGAAGGCGAACGCATCGACAACCTGCCGCCCAACAAGATGCGCCACGTGCGCGGCCGCCGCATTGGCGCCATCTTCCAGGACCCGCTCACCTCGCTCAACCCGCTGTATTCGGTGGGTCGCCAGCTGATCGAGACCATCACCACCCACCTGCCCGTGAACCACGCGGAGGCGCGCCAGCGCGCCATCCAGCTGCTCAAGGACACCGGCATTCCGGCGGCCGAAGAACGCATCGACCACTACCCCCACCAGTTCTCGGGCGGCATGCGCCAGCGTGTGGTGATTGCCCTGGCCCTGGCGGCGGAACCCAAGCTGATCGTCGCCGACGAACCGACGACGGCGCTGGACGTGTCGATCCAGGCGCAGATCATCACGCTGCTCAAAACCATCTGCCGCGAACGCGGCGCAGCGGTGATGCTGATCACGCACGACATGGGCGTGATCGCCGAGACCTGCGACCGCGTAGCCGTCATGTATGCCGGGCGCGTGGCCGAGATCGGCCCGGTGCACGAGGTGATCAACCAGCCCGCGCACCCCTACACGCGCGGTCTGATGAGCTGCATTCCCGACATGACCAGCGAACGCGAACGGCTGCACCAGATTGACGGCGCCATGCCGCGCCTGAACGCCATTCCGAGCGGCTGCGCCTTCAACCCGCGCTGTGAGCACGCCTTCCTGCGTTGCACCAGTGACCGCCCCAACCTGATGCCTGCTGGCGCCACCCGCGCCGCCTGCTGGCTGCACGACGTGAGCGCCACGCGCGAAGACGCCGGCACGGCCCAGGAGGTGGCGCAATGACCCAGACCACGACCATGCCTTCTGCATCCCCCGTGAGCGAGCCTTCGGGTGCGCTCGTCCAGGCGCACGACCTGGCCCGCACGTTCGACGTTTCCGCCCCCTGGCTCAACCGCGTGCTGGAACGCAAGCCACGCCAGTTGCTGCACGCGGTGGACGGCGTGAGCTTCGAAATCCAGCGCGGCCAGACGCTGGCGCTGGTGGGCGAGTCCGGCTGCGGCAAGAGCACCGTGGCACGCCTGCTGGTGGGCCTGTACGGCCCCACGCGCGGCGGCTTCAGCTTCGACGGCCAGGACGCCCACGCAGCCTACGCCACGCCCCAGGGCCGCATCCTGCGGCGGCGCATCCAGATGATCTTTCAGGACCCCTACGCCAGCCTGAACCCGCGCTGGCGGGTGGCAGACATCGTGGCCGAACCGCTGGTGGAGCACGGTTTGCTGAGCGACCCGCACGCCATCAAGGAGCGCGTGGGCGAGTTGCTGCAATCGGTGGGCCTGAGCCCGCTGGACATGGTGAAGTACCCGCACCAGTTCTCGGGCGGCCAGCGGCAGCGCATCTCGATTGCGCGGGCTCTGGCCACCAACCCCGAGTTCCTGGTGTGTGATGAGCCCACTTCTGCACTGGACGTGAGCGTGCAGGCGCAGGTGCTCAACATCATGAAGGACCTGCAGCGCCAGCAGGGGCTGACGTACCTGTTCATCAGCCACAACCTGGCGGTGGTACGCCACGTGAGCGACCAGGTGGGCGTGATGTACCTGGGCCGCCTGGTGGAGCTGGCAGACAAGGCCACGCTGTTCGAGCAGCCGAGCCACCCCTACACGCGCATGCTGCTGGACGCGATTCCGAAGATGCACGACACCGGGCGCGCGCGCACGCCGGTGCAGGGCGAGGTGCCCAACCCCTTGAACCCGCCGAGCGGCTGCGCCTTCCACCCGCGTTGCCCGCACGCCAACGCGCGCTGCAAGCAAGAGCGGCCCGTGCTGCAGAACATCCGGGGGGTGCGCGTGGCCTGCCATGCGGTGGAGGAAAGGCGCATCTGACCTTTGTGCTGCGGTGGGCTTTGTTGAGACACCTCGCTCGCTGCGGCAGGCCTGGCCCTGTGGGGGCTCATCCAGGGTGGTCGGCTTTGCCGACTTCGCTGTGTCTGACGGCCTGG
>JAYSGB010000034.1:0-45591 GCA_041913045.1 Burkholderiaceae bacterium
ATCGTTCAACGGCAGGTTCAGGGAGGAATGCCTGAACGAACACTGGTTCACCAGCTTGGCACACGCCCGTGTGATCGTCGAGGCTTGGTTGAAGTCCCCTTGAAAACCTGAGCCACCTGTAAGTAGAGAATCCACCCCAACGGAGTCTCTACATGAAGAAATCCAGATTCAGCGAAGCGCAGATAGTCGGCATCCTCAAGGAGGTCGAACTGGGCTCCAGCTTCGCCTCTCGCGCCCACATCTGGAGGAGTTCTTCTTCGGGGAGCAAATTGTCGAAGTACCACTGAATGGGTCGGCTAGAGGCCCCGTCCAGATGGACTCGCGTGGACAGTGGAAGCCCCGGGGACAGCGCGAAGGCCTCTTGCGCCTGGCGCCAATCGGGGCTGTACTCGAATGCCCAGGTGTTCTGGGCCTCTATCAGCCACCCCACTTTCCGGTCGTCGACCAGCACCACCAGAACTCGGGGAACAATGCCTTCTGCCAGCAGCTAACTCACCCGCTCACTGCGGCGCACGACCAGCTCAAGACCTGTTGCTATCTCATGCACTTGTTTTGCTCCCGGCCAAAGGCGCAGCGTCATCCATTGGGGGGGGCCGCTTCTATCGCCTTACGCTGTTTGCTTCGTTTGCCTTTCTTGACCGCCACGGCCGGATCGTCCAGGCGGGTCGCATGCTTGCGCAGCATCTCGACAAAGCGCTCGTCCAGCAGTGACTTGCGGATCATGTAAATTTTCTCAGCCGTCTCGGGATTGGCCAACAGGTCTGCGGTTCCATCCTTTGGACGCGTCGAAGCTGCTTTGGCTCCGGCCAGCCCTCTCTCGACGACCGCGAGGGCTTCGGTTGGATGAAGTCCCGTTTCTGTGACAAGCAGTTGATAGTGAGTGCGTACCGACTCGAGGCGCTTCTCCGGCGGCTTTTCCAACAGCAGAAGGGCCAGCATTTTGCTGAACCAGTCCAGCCACTCTGCGCGCCATTTGATCTCGCCTGGCATCTGTTCGGGCCCCACCCGGTAGGCCTCACCATCGCCCAGGTCACACGTTGACTCGATACCCAGTCGAGCCAACACGGCTCGTGTACTCGCGGGCGTTAACAGCATCAAAGAATCCTCCATATTTTGGATAAGCCTAGAAAGCTGCCGCAGTGTCTCGGCCTTCCCGGCACAAGCCAGCACCCAACTTCCACGGAGCCAGAGTCCCGTCGTACGGACGAAGAGCACCGTCAACGTACCCCTCTCAATTATAGGAACGATAGTTCCTTTTTTTATTACACAAAATCTAAGAATTGCGGGGATGGGGTCCCCGCATGCATATTGACCTAGATGAGAAACTCGGCCGACTCCTGAAGGATCGTCGGCGCAGCATGGAACTCACGCAAGCTGATTTAGCCTTGCGTTCGGGACTAACGTCGCGATACATACGCAAGGTAGAAAGTGGGCAGGCCAGCCCAACCGTCAACTCGTTGGTCAAGCTGGCGATCGCTCTAGATATCAGACCTGCCGAGCTCATGCATCAGCTCACGGATACCTGACCACCATCTTTTGTAGCCTTGATCGGCGTGGACCGGCTTAAGTGAGTTCTGTCCGACACATTGCTGGTCTCACGCTGCTAGACGCTCATGCTTAGCGATGAGCGCTCGTCATCGTTGCCTTGCACGGTTTCGGACTTGCTCCGCCTTGGTTGGTCGTCCGCGCCGAATCGGTTTATCGTGGGTGTGGGCACATTCCTGGGCTTCTGACACAACCGGATGGCGCGACAACCCAAGAACCCAGGCATCGAGATCCTGCTGACGGTAGCGCACCAAGCGACCAATGTGCACTGCGGGGGGCAAGTCACCGCCGTAGCTTCGGCGGTTGTAAAGTGTTTGTACTGAGATGGCCAGGCGCTCGGCGACTTCTTGCGGGGTGAGCAGTTTTTCCATACGTTCCGACATGGCACTGGCACATGCCAGCCGTAGGTATAGGCAAGCCCGCCATGGATGATCCACACAAAACGAAACACCCGTCATAGAATGGCACGAGTGATGCTGCAATTTTGCTGCAGTTGGTGCAGCAAATAGCGGTAACCCAGAGTAAGCAGCGGTAACGCAAGTTATTGTTTTTACAGCGTTTTCCTTGATTCACATGGTCAATCAAGGGGTCCTGAGAGGAATCATAATCCGCAGGTCCCCTGTTCGAATCAGGGAGGAGCCACCAGTAAAATCAAGCACTTAGCCCGCTCTTGCAGCGGGCTTTTTGCTTTCTGGGGTTTTTTGCTGCACTACTGTAAACGCCCACGATAGTGGAGCAAGGTGATCACGATACTGGAGGAAAGTCGGACGGCTTAGCCGCTGGCTTATCCACAGCGACCGGGCGCAACCTGACGCCCTGGGGATAAAAGACCGTTGAAACGGTGCTTCAACGGCGGTTTACAGCCACCAAAACCGACGAAAACCGACCCTCCAGATCGACCCAGGAGACGAAAACAGCCACCCGGCAAGGCCGATGCCCCAGCAGGCCCGTGCAGGGCCTCCTGGAGCGATTTACCCAAAGTTGGTGATCAGCACCTCCCCCACCGACTGATTGGCGTGAGCGCTGATGCTGTAGCGGGTCTTCACCGCCTCGATCTTGAAGCGGCTGAAGGTCTCGCGGACGCCAGGCGTGTCGTTGAGGCTGAGGATGAACTTGCCCTTGACGCACTCCAACTGGCTTGTCAGGCGGGCAAAGTCGTCCCGACTGAAGAGGCCTTGGCCGTAGTCGTTTTCGCAACCCCAATACGGCGGGTCCAAGTAAAACAGTGTGCCGGGGCGGTCAAAACGGTCGATCACCTGGTCGTAAGGGCGGTTTTCGATGGTCACCCTGGCCAGCCGTAGGTGGGTCTCGCTCAAATCCTCTTCGATCCGCAACAGGTTCAGCCGGGAAGGCGCCGAGGCGGCGACGCCAAAAGTAGGTTTGACCACCTTGGCACCGAAGCTAGTCTTTGCCAGGTAGTAGAACCTGGCTGCGCGCTGAATGTCGGTAAGAGCATCCGGCGGCGTGGCCATGAAGCGGTCGAACTCTTCCCGGGCGACCAATATCCACCGGAACTGCTGCACCAGCTCGGCCAAGTGGTGCTTGGCACAACGGTACAGGGTGACCAGCTCGCTGTTGATGTCGTTGATGATCTCAACCTTGCTGGGTGGCTTCTTAAAGAGCACCCACGCGGCCCCTGCGAACACCTCGCAGTAGGTTGTGTGGGTGGGCATCCGATCAATGATCCGGTCTGCCAGCTGGCTTTTGCCGCCCAGCCATGCCAATGGGCTTTTGTACGAGGTCATCGCGTTTTCCTTGGGTTGATGACGCTCGGTGGCGTTCTGGTTCGGGGCTCGCGGCCCTCACGTCGTTCATAGTCCCGCAGCGCGGGCATTTGATCAGCAGTCGCTGAAAGGTGGCCACGGCCAGCTTGCGCTGGCAGCAGCCGCATCGAACCTCTTGCATGGCATCTCCGATAATGCCCCGGCCTGTACAGGTGGCAGGGTCTTCGGCCAATGCCGTGCGTGCTCACGGCGGAGGCGGTTGTCCAAGGTGTTCCAGCACCTCGGGCAGTCGCCCTGTCTTTTTTAAATTCGTTTCCCGGCGCTGATACCGACCGCCCAGCGGTACAGGTCACACGGGCTGGGCGGTGCGTCGAACTCGTCCCACGGCGTCGACACGCCACAGGCGCGCAGATCGTTGTTGATCAACTCGCTGCAGATGACGCCGCCCGCATTGCGCGTGCTGCGGCCGAACAGGTGGTAAACGGGGCGCAGGCCGAACAGCAGGTAGTCGATCCAGCCGTAGGTGCTGTCGTCGGTGGACAGCATGCGCTCCAGGTAGTCGCGCGTCACCTCAGGCACGTCAAACAGCAGCACCTCGGCGGCCTGGTATTGCGGCCAAGGGCGGCGGCGGCGGATGAGGTGCATGTCGTACATGACGCCCGCCCCTTCATCGACCCACGCGGCGTGGTACGCGTAGCACCCGGTAAAGAACCGCGTCAGCTTGCCGCTGAGCTTATTGCTGTTGAAGATGATGGCGAGCTTCACAGCGCGTCCTTTTCAGCCCAGGACTGGGCATAGACCGCGCGACGGTGCGCCCCCACGGCCGAGGCCAGGGCAGTGATCTGCTGGGCGTTGAGCTGGACTACCGTGTTGTCCATCGTGCGGATGGCCTGCGTGTCGGCGGGAGCGTAGACGCCTGCCTGATAGCCCAGGAGCATGCCGAGCAACTCGGTCAAAAACGTGTCGTCGGAGTGGTACCGCGTACCGGCAACATCGACGCCAGCGCGCAGCGCATCATCGCGACGCCGCTCGATGTCGGCCACTGCTGTGGCCCTGACCTGCTCGGGGGTGGGCGGCGGCGGATCGGCAAGCATCGGGTAGCCGTTGGAGTCGGCAACGATGCGCTGGCCTGCGGACTGGCCGTTGAGCAGAGCCTGGTGCTCTACGTCTGTGATCTCGACGGCATCGACTGGGATGTTGTCGCCGTGTATTTCTCGGGAATAGAAGCCGGAGCTGGATGCAGAGTAAAACATGAGTTCTCCTTAATTGCCGATGGCCACCCACTTCGGCGCGAACGAACCAGCCGTATTCGACATAGTCAGTTGAAAGCCCGTTGTAGACAGGTTAGATGTCACGGCCATGCCGTCGTCGGATGTCTGCGCCGCGCGGTATGGGGTAGCGGCGACAACCCAGGCCGCATTAGGAAATGCAATCGGGAAGGCAATAGACTGGTTAACGTTGTTGGCGGCGTCCGCCCCGGTTCCCCACTGCAGGATCAGCCCCCCAGGCAACCTGACCCACCCGTTGGCCGACAGCGAGCCCGGGAACCCCACAGATTCCGTGGCACGCCCACCAGCCCCCTGCACCCGCGACGGCGCCGTGGCCCATGTGCCGGCCGTAGCCTGCGTGCTGTCCACAAAACCCACCACCCGGTACGGCAGGTTGGCCCGTGCCGACTGGGAATAGACAACGCTCGCCGAGTTTGCCGCCGCACTGATGGCGGTGGTGCTGATGACGCCCGTCTCGTCGAGTGACACGCCACCAGCCAGGTTAACGACTGCAGGCTCCAGCACACCGGCGTTGTCCAGCAGCAGCACCACCAGCCGTGACAGCACGCCGTTGGCCGTGCCCAGGGTGGCACCAGACGGCACCACCAGGCTGGCTGCAGCGGCGAGCGTGCGGGTGCTCACCGCGCCGCTCGACTGCGTGGCGTCACGAAAATCAAGCGTGGTAGGCTGCACCGTGACGGTGAGCGCGTTCGCTGCAACGGACGCGCCAATGGGTTGAATCTGTCGCGCAGCCGGGTCCTTGCGCGCGAACGTCAGCGGTGTGGTCCCGATGGTGATGGGGCCATCGGTGGTGAGCATCCACAGCGTATCGGCGTGTGTCACACCTTCTTCGACGGCAACGATGGCACCGCCAGTCAGTTCGCCAACGCCATCTGCGTCGGTAGCGCGGGTCCAAGTTCCGTTCGCGCCGGTGCCCAGCGTGGTGACTACGTAGATGCCGTTCTGGGCGGGGGTAGCCTGGTCTTTGACCAGGATGCGGTCATTCAGCGCAAGCGCAATGCCATCCACGGCGTTGGGCGAGCCACCTGCCAGGTTGGCGATGTTGGCCGTGGTGGCCACGCGCACGCTGGCCTTGTAGTCTTGAGCCGTGGCGGCGGCGATCATCAGTTGGATCGCCTGCTGCAGTTGATTCAAGGTGCCCGCGTCGGGCGTCAGGCCAGCGCCCTCGATGACGGCCAACAGTTCTTCCTGAACGCCGTTGAAGAACTCCGCGTTGAAGTCTGTTGGTGGGATGCCGAGCGACAGGTTGCCGTTCTTGAAACCGTGTTTACCAGGGCCGTACAGGTCGACGGCCTTGGTGCTGGTACTTATACGATCCATGGATGCTTACCTCATGCCGCGTAGGCAAAAGTGACTTGGGTGTGCGCGGGCTTGCGCTCGTTGAACACACATTCGATGGCGCTGGGCGTGTACTCCTGCAGCGCACTGTTGCAGTTGCTGTTGCAGGTGGCCCAGCGTGCGTTGGCCGCCGCACGCGGGATGTTCACTCGCCACACAAAGGCGTCTGCAATGGAGTGCAGAGAGTTGTTGCAATGGCTGTTGCACGTGGCGGGCCGGAACTCGTTGATGGTGCAATCTGGCTCACCGAGGCGGTCGGCCAGGTCGATGAAGTAGGCGCGGCTTTGGCCGCCGGACTCAGTAAGCCGTGCGAAGGCCGCCTGTTGACGGTCTGCCAGCTGCTGATTGGCGGGCGCGCACTTGTCGGGCAAGCCCAGCAGGCGCTCCCAGTCCGTCAACATGCTGGTGGCGCGGCGCGGGTCCCACTGGGTGTGCAGATCGTTCAAGCGGAGCTGCACGGCCAGCAGCATGGCGGCAATGGCCTCCAGCAGCTTAGTAAGGTTGGCACCAGCCTCCCGGCTCAAGGCGCGGCCGGGTGGCAGCAGGGCCTGCAGGGATTGCAGCCAGGTGGTCACACCCATGTGATCACCCCCATGGTGGCGATCTGCCCCGTGGTGTGCAGCACGTTGGCAGCAGGGGCGGACATGACGTGGTCAGTCTCACCAGCGGCCACAGAGACGGCCTCGCGCAGGTGCGAGATGAGGATCGTGCCGCCCGGCTCTGCCTCACGCCTCAGCCCGTCTTCCAGTTCGGCCTGCACGGCCGCTCGCACGGCGGCTGTGTCTGGCGTGAGCTGGATCGTGAAGTCCAGTGGCGTGGCCACGGGGGCCACAACGAACAACGCGGCTGTGACGGGGCGCACAGCGTCCAGCGCGGCCTGCACGGCGTCAACCTCGCCCGCGTCGGGGATGGGATTGGCGTCATCATCACGCATGAAGCGCAGCACCACGGTGCCTTGGCCTTGCTCGCCCGGATAGACCCAGGCGCGTGTGACGCCACTCACGTCCAGCGCCCAATCGATGTAGTCGTCCTGGCTGCCGCCGTTGGGCGCGCGCTGAATGCGCCGCAGGATGCGGGCGCGGTAGTCTTCGTCGCCTTCCTGGTCGGCACCACCGGCCAAGGCCGTGTAGGCCATGGCCGCAGAACTCACCCCAGCAATGGGCGTGGTGAGCGTGAGGGGCGTGTTGATGCCGGTGTTACCGCCCTGGCCCGCTGTGCTGGCTGCCAAGGCCACCAGCGCCTGGCCTGCTGCGATCGTCGCTTCCACGGTGGTGACGTACAGCACGCCATCAGCGCGGCGCAGCTCGGTGCCTGCGGCGATCACCGTGCCATCGGCGCCGGTGAAGCGCGCCGTGCCGCTGGCCGCCACGGCCTCATTGCGTGTGACGCCCCAGCGTGCCCCATGTTCGTCCAGGTACTCGGCCTCGGCCTGGTCGGGCCAGGCCTGGCGGTTGAGCCATTCGGCGTATTGGTACAGGGCGGCCAGGCCACCTGCCACCACGCGGTTGATGACACCTACCAGGCTGCGGCGCACGCGCGCCAGCACGCCAGGCAGGCGGCTCTCGATCTCGGTGGCGCCAGCGTCGATCAGCTGCGGCAGCGTGGGGCGTTCAAAGGGCATTCAATGCACCTCTGCGGCCAGCTGCCATTGTTGGGTTGTGTCGGCCCACTCGAAGCGGTACCGGCGCGAACCAGCCACCAGCGCAATGTCCACCTGCGCCACCAGCCAGCCCATCCTGGGGGCGAACACGGCCACGTCAACGGCGCTGGCCAGGCCATCGTCAATGAGCCACTGCAAGGCCTCGGCCACGAAGGCGCGGGCGCGCATGATGGTCTGTGTGAGTTGCTTTTCGCGGGCCAGCAGCCACAACCGGCTGCCGAACTGGTCACTGCCGTCGCTGTAGGTGTCTGCCCACCAGCCACGGCGGTCGGCGCCTGCGGGCACGTCGCTGGCCAAGGCGGTGCGATCGGTCAGCAGCGACAGCACCACAGCCGTGGTGAGGGACGCGTCGCCCGTCAGGTCGGCCTTGAGCACGTCCAACGAAATGTCGAACGCGTCCAGGGTGGGGTTGTAGCTGAGCGCCAGGTCCATGCCGAAAGTTTCGGCGGCTGGCTTGCCGGTGTCCGCTAAACCGGGTTAGCTGCTACGAGGGTGGGCTGGTGCTACCCGGGCCGGGCTGGATGCCGCCGTGCACGTGCGTGGCCCCGACGTTGACGCCATTGTGCGTGAAGGTGTCGCTCACGATCTGCACGCCGGGCGCTTCCAGCGTGAGTAGCGTGTTGGCCTTCACATGCACCAGGTCACGCCCGAGCTTCACGAACTGGCCCTGGTCATCGTACAGGGCCACCTCGCCCGCCTGCAGGGTAATGCGGTAGCGGCGGTCATCCACGTTGATGACCACTAGATGGTCGGTGCTGCCGCCCACAGCCAGGCCGATGCCTTCGGCGCCAGGCAAGGGCACGCTGGTGAAGCCGTAGTGCTGGAAGTGTTCCACACGGTCGCGCACCTGGTCCGCGCCCAGTTGCACCTGTACGGTCTGCATCTTGGTGGCGTCGTTGACCAGGTTGACCACGGCACGGGCAATGGCCAAACGCACACGACCCGCCACGCGACCGATGGCACGCTGCAGAGGGCTCACTGGCCATCTCCCGCTGGAGGAGTCCGCATCCACGAAGGAACGAATCCGTCACCTTCCTTCTTCTTGCGTTGGCGGGTTGGTGCCCCTTGCAGATCGAAGGTCTCAGGCAAGGTGAACTCCAGCTCCGTGGTAGTGCCCTGGTCGTCCAGTTGGTACTTGCAGCTGACGATCAGCATCTCCTGGCTCAGGTTCATGCGTGGGCTGTGGATGTGCACCAGGGTGTTCGGCAACCACAGCGCACCGGTGGCGCCTTCGTTCTCCATGCGCCAGCCCACCACTGTGCAGGTGCCGCGCTTGCCCCGGCCCATGCGCACCTGCGTTTCCCACGTGGCGCGCTCGGCCAGCCCCTTGCTGGTGCTGCCGTGCTCTGACATGACGATCAGCGGCCGGTAGCGGTTGATTTCCGCATCCTTGGCACTGGCCTTGATGTGCGCGGCCGCCGCGCCGTAGCCGTCGTCGTCACCCGCTACCTGGGACTTGACGATGATCTCGGAATGGCGCGCCATCCAGCTGTGGCTGGCCTTGATGCGCTTGATGTTGAGCCCTTCCACCAGGCGCACCGGGTTGACCTGCGCACTGGCACGGGTCAGCAGCAAGCGGCCATCTGCGGTGCTGGTGGCCAGCACGCCGCGCAGGCGGCAGGCGCGGTCGATGGCGTCAAAGGCGGTTTCGCCGTCTTCCAGGGCAAAGGTCTTGAAGACGTCGCCGGTGCTGGTGGCTACCGTGACCACGATGCCGAACGGCGCGGCGAGGTCTTTGACGATCTGCTCCAGGCGCGCACCGCGCCACTGGCCAGTCTTGTGGATGGCAGAGCAGTCCACCAGGTCGCCGGTGCGGTCGCGGCCTTCCACGCGAATCATGCTCGACGTCTCTGTCATGTCGGGTTCGAACAGGTCGATGTGCCCGGTGATCACGGTCTCACCATCCAGCCGCACCTCGCACGCCAGGCCTTCGCGCAGGCCCACTGTGTCGTCCACGCCTGGCCAACGGCTGGTCAGCTCCAGGGCAAAGCCACCGGCAATCTGCTCCAGGCCGCGCTGGATTTCGACACGCTTCCAGCCGCCCCAGGCCTGGCCGTTGACCAGCAGCTCGCAGCGGCTCACAGCAGGATCTCCAGCGGCCCGGCTGGCACGAACGCGGGATGGCGCACAGCGTTGCGCGCCACGAGTTCGTCGGCCCGGCCCGCGTCCTGGTAGATGCGGTGGGCCAACACCAGCGCAGGCAGCACGGCCTGTGGGGTGTAGGTGGACGCCTCCCGCAGCAGCTCGGCGCGACGCTGTACATCGGTCACCACGGCACCACGCACGCGCTGCAGGGCGCTGGCCACGGCCACGGGCGGGTCGGCACGCTCCAGCTCGTCGTCCACCTGGTCCAGCAGGCGGTCCCGCAGTGCGCGGGCTTGGGCAGCCGTCAGGTCTTGCTCGCCCAACGCAACGGCAAGCACACGGGCCTGGGTGGCCAGTGCTGCACGCCGCTGCAGGTCGGCACGCGCCTGTTCGTTGGCGATCAGGCGAGCGCGGGTGGACCCGGCCAGCGCCGTGGTGGTGGGCCGTGGGTTGCCGCGAAACTGGCTGGCCAGCTCCGACAAGGCCAGCAACGGCCGGGCCACGCCAGTGCTCAACTGCGTCCCCAGACCTGTGATTTCCTGGGCCAGCGTCAACGGCGTGCGCAGCAAGGTACTCAGGCGGGCGCTGATGGTGCCGATGCTGCCGATGGCGGCCCCCAGTTGCGCGGTGCTGGTGACCTGGCGTACCAGCTTCAAGCGCTCTTCAAGGTCCGCCTGCAGGTCTTTGAGCGCCTGGTCAAATGTCACGCTGGAGCCAGACACCTCAAACACCTCGGCAAAGTCTTCGGCTGTGGCTGTATCCAGCACGTCGGCCGTGCGACTCACATGCACAGCCGAATCAGCCACCGCCTTCGGGAACTCGTTCGACCCGTGCTCCACGAAGGTGATGGAAAACCGCGCCATACCGCCTTCGCGCTGACTCTCCTTCACCGATACATAGTCCTGCACCGCCACCAGGACATGCCCGTAGCGCGGGTGCACCAGCTCGCCAGGCCCGGCTGCTTCGATGGCGGCCATCAACGCGTCGCGGCGCTGCAGATAGTCGTCGCCTATGACGTAGGCTTCCACCACGTACTGGCGGGCACGGCGGCCCATGTCCTCGGTGTAGGGTCGGTCGCGAAGCGGGTATTCGTGCAGCACGGTGCGTCGGCCCACACGGGCCTCGGCGTCCGTGGTCTGGAACGGTACACCCCGGAAGGTGGCCTGCGTTTTGAGGTTGTCGCGCCAGGTCATCAGTACCCCGCCCCAAGGTTGGTAGAGCCGACGTCGGCACGCAGAGGAATCCGCGGGTTGGTATAGAACAGGTCGGCATCCACGCCCACACCAGGTGCCGACAGCACGCGCACCATCACCTCGCCCTTGAACTCCGAACGGCGGATGGCCCGCTCCAACTCGACAGCGGCCTTGTCAGGTTGGGCCCGTGCGGCCTTTTGCGCCTCGTATTCTTGGCGGACAGCGGTGGCTGCTTCCTGGTTGCCGAAGAAGGCCAAGGTCTTGGCGATGCCACGGCCAATCACGTTACTGACGGCCGTGCCCTCGATGGCCTTGGAGATGAGGGTGCCGACTGCCCAGCCGCCCGCAGCGGCCAGTCCGACGCCGCCCAACATCCGGCCAGCGGCCAGCATGCGGGCCATGGCCGTGCCGCTTGCAGCACCCGCTGCACCTGCAGCCGCCGCACCGACCCCGCCCGCACCACCACCGTTCATCTCGGCCCAGTTGGTCACGTAAACAGGCGTTACACCTGCCGCCTCCAATGCCTTGCCGGTGGCCACGCCAGCACCCAAACCACCTGCGCGACCTACCAGACCACGCAGCAAAGGGGGCAAGAAGCGGGACGCCGCATATAAGCCTGCCGCTCCTACAGCAGCTCCACCGATGAGCTGCCCCCCGGTGAGTCCAGCACCGCCTTTATCCTGGCTGTCCAGGGAATACTGGATCAACCGAGATAGCACAGAGTTGATCGGCCGGGCAAACCCCTCCGCCGCCTCGCGCAACGTGTTCTTCAGGCGGGACGACTGGTCCACGGCGTTGTTCAACGCATCTGGCAAATCGCGCTCCAGCGTGCCACCAGCGTTCTTGATCAACTGCTCGAACTCACGGATGTTCTCCAGGCCCGAACCGCCCAGCAACGCCGACAGCCCGCGCTGGGTGTCCAGGTCGGCCTGGCCGAATGCCTTGTTGACGAAGCTGAACCGCTGGGCATCGGTGGTGAGCTTCTGGTACCGGGTGCGCAGTTCCTCCAGAACCGTGATCGGGTTGCGGCGGGAACCATCGCGGGCAAAGAACGTGACGCCAGTGGCCTTCTCGGCGTCTTTGGCGTACTTGGCGTTGGTAAACAGGCGCAGCGTAGAGTCGGCCAGCGTGGCCAGACGCTCGGGCTGCTTCTCGATCATCGACAGACCTTCAATGAAGGCGAGCGTGCCCTGGAACGACAATCCGGCGGTCTGGGCACGCTGGGCTACGCGGGAAAAGATGTCGCTGAGGTTCTCCAGTTCGGCGTTGCCAAGGCGGCCTGCCACGGTCATTTCGTCAAGCATCTGCTTGGCCACACCGGCCTTGGCCAGGTCAAAGTTGAAGTTGGCGGCGCCCACCGTCAGGCCGCTGCTGAGCACCTGCTCACTCGCACCCGTCACCACCCGGGCCGGGCCAATGGCTTCTGTGGTGCGCATGGCCTGCTGGTAGTTCAAACCCGCTTGAATGAGGGCATTGAAGCCCCCAATGGTGTCCTCCACCACGCCGCCTTCGCGGCGCACCAGGTCAAAGACGCGCCGGTAGGCTTCCTCTTGCTCCTTGACGGTCATGCCCGCAGTCAGGCGCACCTGAGTCAGAGTCTTGTCGAGCTGGGCCGACTGGCGCTGCAGCTGCACCAAGCCGACTCCCAGCCCCAGGCTGGCCAACTTGCCTTGCGTGCTGCTCCAGGCCTGCTGGATGCGCGCGAACTCGGAACGCACCGCACTGCCCATGCTCCGGGTGGCGTCCGCAGCCTGGCGTGTGGCCCGCAGGAAGCTGGCCGCATTGCCGTCCACCCGGACGCCGACGGTGTAAGTGGTGCTCACGTCTGGTCCTCGGTTCCCAGTTCAACGATACGTTTGACGTAGAAGTCCATCTCGGCCTGGCTCAATGACAGGATCTCGGCCCGGCTCCAGCCGAACTTCATGGCCAGCAACATCACCTTGTCCAGCAACGGCTTGCGCTGCTGGATCAGCCTTCCCCCAGGGCCTCCGCCTCCCGCATGGCATCGGCCACCTCGCCGAACTGCGCCGGGCGCATGCCCATGAAGTGGGATGCCACGAATGGTCCGGTGAAGCTGCCCGCACGCACCACGGTGCGGCAAGCCATCTGCACGTTGAAGCTGTTGGGCTGCAGGGGCGTAGCCTCTTTTTCCGCATCGCAGATGTCCGACATGGTCGGCGGGCGGACCTCGATCTCAGTGGCTTCCTGGCCCCCAACCCTCCACGGCTTCTTCAACGATTTGATGATGGTGTGTGACATGCGTGATTTCCTTTAAACCGGGTTTCAAATGGGCAGTGACGCCATCACCCTTCAATGCATTCCTGCGCCTGGAACTGCAGCGTGACTTCGCCCTTGTTCACCTTGGGCGGCATGGATGACCATGCATTGACCAGCGTGTACACGCGGCCCGTATCGGTTTCAAACGTCAGGGTGCCATCCCGGAACGCATGCAACTCGGTCAGCGACGTTTCGGCGGTGTGGTTGATCGTGCAATCCACGGTGGGGGCCGTAACCGATTCGCTGAATCCGTCCACCCCTGCATCGCTGATGGCCGCATCGCGCTTCACGCCACCCGTGTCCAGGCTCGCGCCCTCTTTGGATCGAATGCGCTGGCCGTTGAGCGCAATGAATACACGGCCGGTAACTTGGGGCATGGCTTACCTCACAGAATGAATTGAACGGACGCGGCAAACACCCGAAATTGGTTGACCACGTCGGGCGGCAGAATGCAATTGACGCGGTTGCGGTCCGACATCGAACGCACCACGATCAAATCGTTCTTGAATTGATCGAACCCTTCCAGGATGCCCGCCAATTCCAACTGCCGGGCCACATCCAGCAATTCGCTTTTGATGATGGACGGCGTGGCAATGGCTTGACCAGGTGCGAAATTGGTGCCGTCGTCGGCCAGCTTGTGGCGCGGGAAACGCAATGCAACGCGCGCCCGGAAGGCGTAACGCATGTAATCGACCGTCCATTTGGTTTCCAGGTCCAAATAGCTCACGTCGTCAATGCCGTAGGCGTTGGTCTGGTAGGTGGTCACCACGCGCTCAATCAGCACGTTGCCGCCCTGGTCCACCGTGAAGGTGCTGATGCCGTCGCGCAGCAGCAGGTTCCGCTCCTGCCGCGTGAAGCGGTCGGCCAGGGCCGGGGGCAACACGCCTGGCAGTGCCAGCGTCTGCAACGGGCGGGCCGGGTCGATGGCGCCGTTGAACTCACATACCGCAGCAAATACGGCGGCCCACTGGTAGGCTGGGGTGGGCGCGGACTTGACCCCGATGAAGGTGCTGTGCGGGCTGTTGCGGGCAGAACCAGCGGTGGTCAGCGCACCGTGGGTGCCACGGATGGCACCGAAAAGGTGACCCGCCCGCATGTCCATGCCGCCCCAGCGGCTGGCCAGCTCGGTCTCGATGGCCACGATGCTGGCCGTGTCGGTGTACGGCGTGACGATGGTGTAGAACGACTCCAGGCTGATGGCCGCCAGGGCGGTGGCCACGTCCGGGTTACCCGAACCTGCGACGCCAGCGGCGATGGCCACCGTCACGCCCTTGGGGCCCACGTCGTCGGCGTAGTAGTTCATGCGCACGTCGATATCGCTACCAAACTGGCCCTTGTGCCGCGCGGTCAGGGTCACCACACCGGCGGCAGATGAAGCCGTCACCGGGCCGTCTGCCCAGGCGTTCACGGCGGCGGCCATGGCCGTGGCGATGGTGGCGGCGCTGTCGTTGAGCGACACGCCCACGCTGATCTTCGTGCCGTTGATGTACAGCGCCAGCGTGCCCGGCTCGGCCGTGGTCACCGTTACCGTGGCGGTGAACGTGGCTTGCACGCCCGCCACCAGGTCGGCCAGGCCAATGGCCCACATGTCGCTTTCCTTGTTGGCGGCGCGGGCGGCGGTCAGCATTTCATGCAGCACCGAGCCACGGCCAAACAGGCCCGCAGCCTCGGCCGCCGAGTTGATGCGCTGCAGGGTGCCCACAGCCGCCGTGCCGGTGGCCAGCTTGTTGCCGATGAACAGCATGCGGCGGTTCATGCTGGGCAGGCCGCGCACCGCCTTGCTGTTGTCGATCTCGACGTATTGGCCCGGGGTGCGGATGTCGATGGGAATGGTGTTGAACGTGATGTTGTCCGGCATGGCGCTCTCCAGTCAGGTGTCGGTTACTTCTTCTCGCCCTTGGAGGCGGGTTTGCCCTCGGCGGGGATGTCGGCGGGTTTGGCCAGCAGCACGTCGCCGTCGGCCAGGCGGCGCAGCCAGTAGCTGTCGCGGTTGACTTCTTCCCCGGCCTCGGCCAGGTAGCCGCCCACGGGCTTGCGCACGGTCAGGCCGGGCGCGGGTTGAATGAAGATGCGTTCGCTCATGAAGAGGCTCCAGGCAGTTGAACATCCAGTTGCGCATCGGGCGCACTGGTCGTGGTGTCGGGCGGTTCCTGCAGCCACTTGGCGTGCTCAGCCGCGCCCGCATGCGGGGGAATGTCGATGTCGGCGTGTACGCGCAGCAGGTCATCCAGTTCTTCCATGCCAAAGTCCGGCGTCAGCTCGATAGGGCTGCCTTCGAAGGTCATTTCAAGGGCCGTCAAGCCGCTTTGAAAGAACAGTTCGTCGTCCACCATGGCGCCGTTGGTCAGGTTCCACGAACAGTCGCCCAGGCGGCGGCCATGGATGGCACGCGTGGCCAGCACCATCAGATGATCCACGCCCACGTCAATGCCATCGCCCTTGCGGGCAGGGGCATGGCCTGCCACGTTGCGCGCCACGGCCGCCACCACAAAGGTGGGGGTCAGGCAGTCGTCGCGCACCAGGAAGCGGCCGGGCACCACGTACAGGGCCGGGGCATCCACCGCATAACGTTTGATCAGGTCGGCCAGAGGCACCTGGGGTAAGGTGTCCATCGTGCGCACCAGGCGCTGGATATCGCGGTGCGTGCGCAGCGCGGCCAGCAGGGCGTTTTCTTGGGCGGCCAGCATCACTCGCCCCCTCGCCGTTGCGCGGCCTGGTCAATGACCTGGACCGTCAGGCGCTCCATCTCGCGGCCATCGGCTTCGTTCACGCCCAGGAACGGCCGGGCGGGCATCTTGATGCTGTGGGCCGCCACTGTGTAGCGGCGCTCCACAGCGCGCTTGTGGTGGACGCGTGCGAACACCGACAGGTTGGCGTTTTTTTTCTGGCGCAGCAAGGCCCCACCTGCGTCGGTGCGCAGGCGCAACCAGGACGAATAGGCAGCGCGTTTGATCTCGCCGCCAAACTGATGGATGGCGGCGTATTTGACGTTGGTGCCCCATTCGGCGCCATCCCGGTCGGCCGTGCTGGTGATGCTGCGCAACAGCCGCGCCTTCAAGACCAGCGTCTTGCTGCCCGTGGCGCGCGCCCGATGGCTAGGTTGCCAGGGTTGCCCATCCGGCCCCACCTGGCGGTTGAAACGCAACCGGGTGCTGGCCTCGCCGTAGTTGGCAATGGCCTGGAAGATCGGGCGCGGGCTGTAGCCCAGCTGCTTCATGCGGTCCAGGCCGCCCTGCAGGCCAGGCAGGCCAGTGGCGTTGGCGGTCATCTGCACAGTCATCAGATAAACCCCTTTGCCGAACTGCGCTCCCACACCCGCGCGCTGGTGGTCAGCTCCGGTGCCGAACTGGTGGACGGCTGGCCACCTGTGGCGTCATCAGCCCCCAGGGACACACGGCCCGCTGCCACGTCGGCCAGCATCTTGATGCAGGCGTCGTAACGCTGCTTGATCACCTCGGTGACCTGGTCGTCGTACAAGAAGTACCTGGCCAGGTCGCAAGCCACCCGCTGCAGCACCGGCGGGACCGGGGCCAGCGGCAGGCTGTAACGGCTGCTCACGTAGCTGTTGATGGTGTCGTCGGCGTCCTTCAGGGCGCGGCCGATCACGATCAGCGCCACGCCCGCACGCGCCACCTCGTCGGCGGTCCAGGCCGACAGGTCGCCATTGCTGGCCACGGCGGTCAGCAGGTCGGCGCTCACCAGGCGTGGGATGCCACGGTCAGCGCGCTGCGCGATCTCGGCAGCATCGAAGCGGGTGAGCAGTTCGGTGGTGGTGGCGTAGGTCATGATGGTGCTTTCTTGAATGGGCCGCACGCGGCCCATTGAGGAAAACGCCGGGAGTCCCCCGGCATGCGATCACTTGGCCTCTTCGGCCAGCGTCTCCTCGGCGTCGATCTCCACGTCCTGGCAGACCAGCTTGGGCTCGCCGCGCAATTGGGCGAGCTGTTCTTTGCTCAGTTCGGACAGGGGGATGACGGTGGCCTCGCCAGTGAAGACGCGGCCCGCACGGCGGAAGCTGTCGGCGCGGGCGATCACCTTGATCGCCGGAACCTTGCCCGCCTTGGTGGCAGGGGCTTTGGGGTTGGTTGCCATGGGCTTGAACTCCTGGGGTCAGTGGGGATGGGTCAGGCAGGCGTCAGGCCAGCCACGGAGCCACAACCACGCGAGCGGTGTTGCGGTAGGTGTTGGTGGCACCGTTGGCCAGGCGTTCGGCCTGGATCACGTCCAGCGCGGCCTTTTCCAGGCTGGGTGGCACCAGGAGCACGTTGGGCGTCACGTTCAACGGTTTTCCGTTGTCGCCCTTGAAGCTCATCATGGCCGTGCGAGCTGCGGCGTAGCCAGTCACATCCAGCGCCTGCTTGCTGGCGTAGGCCAATTGCCACAACCCGTAACCCACGTTCAAACGGCCGTCTACACCGTAGACGAACTCTTTCTTGTCGAACACGTTGTCGTCGGTCATGCTGGTCTTGGCCGTGAACGCATAGTCCCTGCGCATTTGCAGGATGAAGGGCTTGATCGCCTTCGTCGTATCCAGCAGATACCAGGCTGTACCGGCGCCACCGCCGTGATTGCTCACGCTGACGGGTGCCTCGTTCGGGCCAACCGGGTGGTCGGTATCGAAGAAGTACTGGCCGTCGTAGCAGGTGGCGGTGAAGCCACTGGCAATCAGGGCGAACACCAGCTCGTCCGGATGCAGGGCCGAGTCCTGACCCAGTTGGGTCATGAGCGGGGAATAGACGCCGTACTGGTCGTCCTCAATTGCCTCGCGCGGCACGGCCACCGTGTTCTCGAACGTCTTGTTCTTGATGCTGTAGTCGTGCAGCTTGAGGTTTTGGTAGACCCGCTCGCCCAGCCATTCGCGAAAGCGCGTGGTCGCACCCAGCCAGGCGTACTTTTCCTCGCCGGTGGTGGACGGCACCTTCATGGCCACCTCCTGCCACATCGGCTTGACGAAGCCAATGCCGTTCTTAAAGGCGGCGTTGAAGGCCTGGCTCAACAGCGTAAGGTTGGCCCGGTTGACGACCAGGCCACCGAAGCCCAGCATTGCCAGGTTGTCCGGCAAAGTGTCCGGCGGCATCAGTGCCAGCGTGGCACCGACCTCAGGGTGGAAGCCAGCGGCCACTGCAGCCACCGTGGCGAAGGCGGCCAACATGGCCACGCCCAGCAGTTTGAAAGTCCGTTTCATGTGAGTTTTCTCCAGGATCAGAGGGTTGGGGTTGCGGCTCAGTTGAACTCGATCCAGACGCCGCTGGCGTCCACGTCGCGCACCTTGCCTGCCACGCTGCGGGTGTTGGTTCCGCTGGTCTTGGCCACGGTCTGGTCGTCGACGATGTAGCAGTCGGCGCCCACGTCGGCCAGGGTGATCAGGTCACCCGCAGCGCTGTTGGCGAAGCGGAACCAGCCGTCGCGGCGGTAGGCCACGTTGATGGCACCGGCAGCACCAGCGGTGTTGTCGGCCGTCTCGTCGGCCACGCCGACGCCGCGCAGCGTGGTGGCGGTGGCGCCTTTGGTCAGGTAGGCGGCACCGGTCTGCGCACAGACGATGGCACCAGCCAGGATCTTGGTGGCGGCGGCCACCGGGCCTACGGCCTGGTCGCCATTGCGGCGCGGGGTGTCGCGCTCGGCGGTCAATGCGGTCATTGGCGTGTTCTCCGTTCAGTTGGGTGGGGTTGCGCAGGTCAGACGGCGGCCACGGCCGCGCCCTTGAACTGCTCGGGTGTCAGGCCCATGGCCTTGCAGATGGCCAGTTCGGCTTCGCCGAGCTGCCCGCTGCCGCCTTGTTCCTGGTCCGGGGTCTTGCCCTGGGTCTGGCTGGCACCGGCCAGAGCCGGGTTGGCCGGAGTGGCAGCGATCAGGCTCTTGAGCTGGGCGATGTCGCTCTTGCCCACGGCACGCCACACGTCCTCGGCCGCCGGAGTGACCTTGCCCTCGGCCTTGGCCTGGGTGATGAGGTCTTCCACCTGGCGCTCGACGTTGGTGGCCTTCAACTGCACCAGTTCGGTATTGAGCTGGTTGAACTTGTCGATGGACACAAAGCGGGCCGGGTCGGGAGTTGCGGCCTTGAGGGCCACCACCTCTTGGTTGAGGGTGTTGGCCTGTGCGGCCTGGCCCTTGAGCGCGGTCAGCGCTGCAACGGCCTCCTGCTCGGTGGCGCTCTCGGTCAGACCGAGCGCGGTGAGCAAAGCTTTCAGCAAAGGATTCATGGGGTCATGCTCCGAGGTGCCGCCCGAAGAAGGGGCCGGGGCGGTTTCGGCCAGAAAACGGTCTCGCAGCGCAGCCAGCGCCACTTCATCCATCCCATCCAGGGCGGGCGTGTTGGTCAGGGCGGCGCAGATCAGCTTGAGCACGGCCCCAGTCGTCTTGTCGTAGAGGAACACCGTGCTCAGGTAGCGGTATTCCTTGTTGCGGATGAACTCGGCGGCGCGCGGGGTCCACTCCACGTCCGTGGCGAACAGGCCAACGCCCGGGCGGAACTCCAGACCAGCGGCACTGAACCAGCCAGAGGCCGGTGCAGGCTGGCCGTTTTTCTCGGCCCCCTGGGTCTGGTGCTCGTAGTCGATGACGAATTTGTTGGACCTGCGGCGGGCCGTGGCGATCACTGCGGCAGCGATGGACTCATCCAGGTGCCAAGCAATCGCTTCCACCGGGCGCCCATCCTCAGCACGAAACGCTCCGGCCGGGAGCAACTGGACGGCGCCATCGGGCGCGGCCGTGACGTCGAACGTCAGCGCGGCCAGAGCGGTCTGGCCGGAGGTGGACAACTTGGAAGCGGTGGAAGCTCGTGGCATGCCTCCACTGTCGGGCTTTGGCCACGCTGGATCGACTAATCCGCTTTAGCGCGTTAACATGTGTGAGCCAGCGGCGGCGGAGGTTCCGGAAAACCGCAGGCGGATGCGTTGACTGCCCCCGAGCAGCTCATGCCATGTGGGAGTGCCGGTGCGCGCCTGGAGTCAGGCCCGAGCCGGGATTGCGTCCCACCCGCCGCCCGCCTGGTATCCCCTCACACCTCGCCCTCAATCACCACGAACCGCCTGCCGCGCAGGTTGGCCAGGTTGTCCACCTGGGCATGGCGCACGGCATTGGTCTTGGCATTGCGGCCCAGCACGAAGTTGGGGTGCACGGCCACCCGGTAGAGTGTGCCATCTTCCGCCAGCAGCACGTACAGCAGGTTCTCTTTCTTGGTGTCCCACAGCACGGCCAGCGCCTGGCGCATCAGCACAGGCAAGGCACGCACCATTTCCAGCGGCAGGGCCAGACCGGGCTTGCGTTCATCGGCCAGCAGGTGGCGCACGTCGCGCCCGTCCACCGACAGGGCGGCGCTTTGCAAGCCGCCGTCCACCAGGTCGCTCAGGCGGGCCACCACGGTCGGGCTTACTACCCCAATCACCTGGCGCCCGCCCAGGCCCACGGCACTGGCCCCCAGTTGCGCCTGGCGCTGCCGCGCCACCCAGTCGGCAAAACCGGTGGACACCTGGTGCCACACATGGTCTGGCGTTTCCTGCAGCACGCTCGCCCCCAGGCGTGCACCGGCCGCCTCGGTCTTGGCCATCAGCATCTGGGCCAGGTTCGCCTGGCGCCCGCCGTGCGGGTAGTGGAAGGCCGGGTCCACACCCTGGGGCACGGTCATCACCTCGCCGGTGCGCTTGTTCACCACCTGGCGCATCACCTCGGGCGGCGCTGTTCCTTCGCGGTAGCCCTCGCGCTCCATCATGCGCCGTGTCAGCTGGATCACCGTGCACTTGCAGCCCCAGGCCTTCACTGGCATGTGGGCCTGCCACCATGGATCGTCGGCGCGCAGCACCAGGCCGTCCCAGGCGCGGTGCTGCTCGCGGGGGTGCACCGAGTTGGCACCGTCGTACATCAGAAAGGGAAACAGCCCCCGGTTGGCCTCTATGCGCTGGCTCTGCCCCTCGCTGTACGCAGTGGCCAGGTTGGTGTCGAAGATCACCTGCAGGCGGCGCGGGCTGCCCAGTTGCACCTGGCGGGTTTCGCCGGTCACCGGGTCCAGCATGTCCTGCTTGCCCCACCAGCCCCGGGCCACCAGTCGGGGCTTCAAAGCGTCTTTAAAGGCCTGGAAGGTGGTGCCGTCGGCCAGGGCCGTGTCAACGGCCGCGCGGATCTCGGTCAGCAGATCCACCTGCATGGCCTTGGCCACGGTGAACGCCGCCTGGTGCTCGCGCTGCCAAACGTCCCGATAATCAAAACCAACCCGGTAACCCTTCTGCCGGAAGTAGGCAATGGCCTCGTCAGGCTGGGTGGCCGCCAGGACGGGGGATAAGTCGATCTTTCTGGGCATTTACCCCTCCAGTCCGCCGCCAGCCCGGTGGGCCAGTCCAACCCCGGCAAGCCAAATCCCCAGGAACCCGATTTCTGACCTTTTAACAGCCGCGATCGGGCGCCGCCCTATACCTGGGGTGCCACTCGCCCGAAAAAACGCCCAGCGGCCCGATTTCACACGCCCCCCGCATGACGCTGGCGGTCCTCAAGGGTCCGCAGGTTCAGGCGGCCCCAGACGGCACTGGCAAACTGGCCGCGCGCCAGCATCTCGGCCAGGCGGCTGGGGTCGATTTGCGCCAGGCCTTCCTCCAGGGCGATCTGGAATTCTTCGAAGCTACTGGCGGACTGCACGGCATCCAGCACGGGCTGCACCATCTGGCCCATGCTGTCTTCCCAGCCGCCCAGCATGTCATCTGCCAGGGCGTCCAGCTCGTCCAGGCTGTCGGCCGACGTGCCTGCGCGCAGGCTGGCCAGTCCCGTGCCGGGTGGCACCGCTTGGCGGGCAGCAGCCTGGCCACGGGGCGGCAGCTCATCAACCGCACTACCTTCGGCCTTCGGGGCGGCACCCAGCACAGCCTCACCCTTCGCGGGCAGTGGAATCTTCAACTTGCCATGCGCCCACGACACCGGCACCTGCATGCCCACGCCCACCAGCTTGGGCATGGCGTCGCTGTAGAGCTGCAGGTCTTCGGGCTCCTGGGTGTCGAACACCAGGCGCGGGCAGCGGGCCATGTCGGACAGCCCCTTGTTCACCGCCAGGATGGGGTAGACCAATTGCCGCGTCAGGGTGGACGCCAGTTGCCTGGCGTCGGACCGCTTGAGGTCGTGCCGCAACTCGTTGTGCACGTTGCCCAGTGCCTGGGTGCCGTGCTGGCCCTCGCCGCTGGTCAGCGTGCCGCCCAGCACCGCCTTGCTCATGGACTGCTCCATCAGCCCGATCATGGAGTCGAACGCCTTGTTGTCGCCCTTGGCCGCTTCCTTGAAGTCGATGGCCATGCCCTCGGGGATGATCGCCGCAGCATCGTGCCCAATGCCCACCACGGCGCGTAGCAATGCGGCCTTGTCCTTGTCGGTAGCGCTGGGGTTGTAGGTGCCCAGGCGCAGCGGCAGGCCGTACACCTCCAGGAACTCGGCCAGATCGCGCACCGCGTAGTTCTTGAACAGGAAGGGCCAGGCCAGCACGCGGAACAGCCCGGCGCGGGCAATGTAGCCGCTGCGCGCGCGGTGCGTGTGCAGCACCCAGCCAAAGGGCCACAGCTCGGCGCCGTCGGTAGAGTTGTCGCGCAGGCGCAGCTGGTTACGGCTCAACCCGGGCGTGGTGGGCGTTTTGAACCAGGCCTGCGGGCGGTGCTCGGCGTTCACCGGCACCAGGTCGCGGCCTTCCTGCCGCCAGGTCAACTCCAGGGCAGCAAAGCCGTGGCCAATGGCGTCCGACTGGTCAAACAGCACATCTTCAAAGTCACCCAGCGCGCCCAGCATGTCCTGGGCGTAGGCGGCCAGGCTCTTCTCCTGGGCCGTCGCGCCCTTGGGCGGCTCTATGGTCCAGTCCAGGCTTTGCAGTACGCCGCGACGCGTCTGCATCACGCTGTACAGGTGGGCGTCCTTCTCCTCCATGTCCAGGAACAGTTCGTGCTGCGCGGTCATGTCGCCCTGTTCGGCGTCCTGCAGGATTTTGGCCAGACGCGCGGGCGTCAGGCCCCGGCTTGGGTGGTTCTCGTATTCCTGGTGCAGGTGGGCAATGCGCGATGTCTGCGGCTCTTGCAACTGCTCGCGCTCGAAGGGGCGGCCAAAGGCATCAAGGATCATGGTGAACTCTCTATTCAGTAACAACCCGCGCCCTGGTCGGCCCAGTCGGCAGCAAGATCGTCCTGGGCGTTCGCGCTGGCATCCCAGCGGCTGGCGCGGTTGGGGGCGGGCTGGTAGTCGTAATCGGCGTTGCCAAACAGGGTGCGGCTGGCGTGCCAGGCCAGGGCACCGGCAATGAAGGTATCGCCGTGGCGCTTTGCCTTGCTGGCGTCCTGGGTGCGCAGCTCCGGCACCTGTGGAATGCCCTTGACCACGCGCGGCACGCGGTGGTCGGTCAGCACGTCGGCATCCATGGGCAGTTCGAGCATCCGGTCTTCGAACGCGGCTTTGTAGGGGGGCAGGTTTTCCAGATACCAGGCCTGGGTGGCCTGGATCATCAGGATGCGGCTTTGCCCGTACTTCTGCGCCGTCTCCTCGGCGATCTGCATGCCCAGGCCGCGCGAGTCCAGCGCCGCGCCACAGAAGCGCTGCAGGTTGTCGATGAGGTACCAGAGCACTTGCCGCTGCTGCACGAAGGGCATGCCGCGCATCTCCACGATGAAGGGCGCGCGGCGCTTGAGATTGCGAAACTGGATCAGCGGGACCAAGGCTGTCAGGTCGCCGACGCGGGCGAAGTCGCCCCCGAGGAAGCTGGCAACGATCTCCAGCTCGCGCAGTGCCTCCAGCTCCGGCTTCAGGTGTTCCTCGCACCAGTCCAAGATGGCCAGCTCGCGCGTGCGCGCGGGCTTGAATGTGAATTCGGGCGAGCGCTGGTCGCGCAACACCGCCAGGCCCTTGACCATGCAGCTCTCCACCAGCTCGCGTGTCAGGAAGCTGCCGCTGCCGTGCTTGGGCACGCAATCCAGCTCTTCCTCGGCGTCGTCGCCGTAGATCGCACGGATTTTTTTCGCCCAGACAAGCTCGTCTTCCTTTGAGAATGGCTTGCCCAGACGCAAACACACCCGGTGGTAAAGCCCCTCACCGAGTGCATCGTCGAACGTGGTCCGGTGCAAGGCATACGGCACTCGGCCTGCGCGTATATCGTTGATAAGGGCGTTGAACGGGTTGTCATCGCCGAAGTGGGTGGAAACGATGCGAACCCGCCCACCCCAGATCACCAATGCCAAAGCCGCCTTGAGCAGCCCGGCCGCATCCGTGTGAAAGGCGATCTCGTCAAGGATCACGTCCCCCTGCTTGCTGCGCAGGTTGCGGGGCTGTGAACTCAATGCGGTCACGCGGTGCCCGCTGGCGAACTTGATACTGAAGACAAAGACACTTTTCTTCTCGTCGCCCTCAATCCAAACCTCCTCCGACGCCTCTATGGCATCCGCCACCCCCTGAAAATGCGTGGCCCACTGCGCGGCGTCGAGGATGAACTCGATAGCCATGTCTTTGGTATAGCCGATGTACCACTGGTCACGGCCTGACGCGGCGGAAGCGATCAACACGCTCTCACAGGCACACGTCCAGCTCATCCCCACCCGACGGCTCTTTTCGTCAACCTTGACCTCAGATTCGTCCGCAATCCACCGCTGCTGATAACCCAGCAGAACGCTCGGTGCGCGAGCCTTGAAGTCGTACTTGGCCTCATTGGCCAAGCGATGCATCTCGGGTGTGATGATCTCGCTCATGGCTTCTTCGCATCCGGGATGCCCAGGATTTCGGCCCGGATCACGTTGATCGTGTCATCACTCAGACCGGCCTTCTTGACGGTCTTGACCACGCTGGCCGCCACTTCCGATGCACGCGCCGCGATCAACTTGCGCAGGTTGATCTCGCGGTCCACGATGATCTTGTCCGCCCCGCTGATGTCCTTCATGGCCTTGGCGAGCAGCATCAGGTCTTCCGGCCCGGCCTGGTCAATGTCACCGATGGTCTTGAACGCCACCACGCGCAGCATCTCCAGCAGCATGCGGCCCACGTCGCCCTCGGGCTCGGAACCCAGCTTGTCCACCCACACGGCGGCCATCTGGGTGGCCTGGCGGTAGTCTTCCATGCGCTCGCGGGCGTTCTTCACGTAGCGGCCCACGGCCGAACGGCTGGCGTCGCCCCCCAGTTCGGTGATGAGCTTGACGATTTCGTCGATGGTGGCGCGGCCCTCGCGTACGGCGGTGTCCACCGCTTCCTTGATGGACGGGTCCAACTGGGTGATGGTGCTCGGCCGTACCGGCTTGCGCTTGGTGGTGGCCATGGTCAGAGGGGCAGCGGCTTTTTCACGCCCGGCTGCACCGCGCGGCCGGTGGCCACGTCAACGCCGCGTGCGGTCAGGGTGGCAAGGGTCACATCGGCCGTGGTGCGGCTGCTCACCAGGCCCTGCTCGGCGAGCCAGGCCAGGTCGGTGCGCACCTGGTCCAGGCTGGCGGTGTGGCCATAGATGCTGCCTACCGCTTCGCGCAGCAGGAAGGCGTTGGCGCTGTAGCCCGGCGTCTCGTTCAACACCAGCAGCAGGCTCAGCCGCCGGTCTTCGGTGATGGTGTTTTGGTAGCTCATTTAACGTCCGTTCAGAAGGTGTTGATGGATCAGGTTGGTCTGGTGCTCCACGCGCTTGAGCAGGTCTTCAATGCCGTCGACCTTCGCCCGCACCTCGGACACGTCACCTTCGATCTGGGCCATTTCGTCCGACGTGGGCATGTGCTTCAAACGCTCCTCCACCGTGGCCAGGCGCAGGCTCAAAGCCTGGTAGTTCTCGCCCGCCCGGGCGGCATTGCCTGCCACTTCTGCGGCGACACGCCGGATAGCGTCGGCGTTGTCCTTGTCCTTGGTGCGCAGGTAGCCCCACACGGCGACAACGCCAATCGACATCCACTGCAACACGTCCAACCAGAAGCCTGCGGCCCTGTAATCCATCCCTGATCCTTCCGTCATATCGGCATCACGGGCAGCGTGCGCCGCAATACCAACAGGTTGTTGTATGCCGTGGTAGCACGGCACTCAATGCGGTAACTGCACCCGGGCAACCCGTTGCCCAGTTGCTGAAACACGCGTTTGCCCTTGATCTGAGCCACCCCCACCAACACCGCCACCGGCGATGGGTCAGCACCCCGCACCACGGTCACCACCATTTCCACCGAGGCGATGCTGTCACCTGGTGCCATGTCGGGGCCAAAGTCGAATTCGGCCGTGATGCGCTCGGCCGAGTACTTCTCCGGCCAGGTCGAGTTCTGAAAATCGGTCATGCCTTGCCTTTCACTGCCCGCCAGGAACGTCCTTTGGCCACAGCTTGAAACGCACGCCGCCCGCTGGCTCGCGCACGCCACACCCTGCCAAGGCACAGGGCTGAATAACCTCGGGTCGGGCGCAACTCCACCTCGCCCAACTGCAAGACCGCCTGGGCCGTCGCCACAGACAGCCCTTGAGCCGACAGCGTCACGTCACCGACCAGGTGGGCCGTACCTTGCACGGCGGCCAACGCCGCTGCGTCCAACATCACTGTCACCGCAATGGCGCCGGTAGCGTGGGCCTGGGCCGTCGCCTGCGCACTCAAAGGCGCTTGCAGCCACAGCACTGCCGCCCCACCGGCGCTGGCCATGCCTTGGGCCGCCAGGGGCTGGTTGCCCGCGCTGGCCAACTCAGCCGCCCCTCCCGCGCTGGCCACCGCCTGGGCCTGCAAGGGCTTCTGGGTCGTCAGCGCTGCCCCGGCTTGCGCATAGGCCACGGCAGCGGCCCCCAACTCCACCAGCGCACTCACCTGCAGCGCACCGCTGCCCTGGGCCAGCGACAGCGCCTGCGCCCCCAGTGCCACCGTCAAGGCGATTTGCGCGCCACCGCCTGCCACAGCCACGGCCGCGCCCTGGAGCGGTACAGCCAGACTGATGCCACCGCTGGCCGTCGCCTGGCTCAGGGCCAGCGCTGACAGGCTAACCCCTCGCAACAACGCAGCACTGCCGCCAGCCTGGGCACTACCGGCGGCAGCCAGATCCACCACCACACCGGGTAGCGTGACCGAGAGATCCGCACTTCCACTGGCCACGGCGACTGCACTGGAGGCCAAAGCCTTTTGAATCGCCAAGTTAGCACCGGCAACGGCGGTGGCCGAGGCAACCCCCTCCAGGTCAACCAGCACCGGAGCCGGTTTGAGAGCCAGCGTCAGATAGGCATGCGTGACGCTGGTACTGCCCGTGGCCGTGACGTTGCCGGTGGCGCCTGTACCGTCCATGGTCGCCGTCAGGAAAACCAGGCCACCTCCGGCGTTGGTGTTCACCACCCGGTCCAGCTGCTCCACCAGGTCGGTGAGCGTCGCGTTCGCATACCCGCTGGCTGTGGCGGTGCTGTTGGCATCGGTGTCCTGGGCGCAAGCCAGCACCACCAGCGTGCCGGGCACCGTGGTTACTACCCCGGGAAACACCATGTTCACTGTGGCCGCCTGCACACTGCCCGCGCTGGAATTGATGGGCTGGCCTGGGTCCACGCCTCGGTAGGCCGACACGACGGCCACCTGGTGGTCACCGGAATCAGCCACATCCACTGCCGATTCGCTTGATCCGGCCACCTTGTAAAAGACCGTTAGACGAACGCCTCCGGCCGCAGCGGCCGTACCTGTGCCCTGCGGACTGTTGGGGGCCTGGGTCCAGCCGCTGGGCGTAGCCACCGCTTGGTTGGCCGTTTCCACCATCAACAGCAGCAGGTCACCCGCCTCAATTCCGGCAGGCATGCCCACGCTGAGCGCAGCAGCTCCAGAGGCAAAGGTGCCTTGTCCGATGTAGAGGATGGTCATACCCGGCAGCTGTGTGGATCAGTTATCGGCCTGGAACGACAGCGAGCTGGCCGGGAAGCTGACCGTGTCCCCGTTGTTGATCGTTTTGCTGCTGGTCAGGTTGACGCAAATCCATGCGTTACCGCCGCTGGCCGCATCCCACCAACGCACGCTCACCACCGCGCCCCAGCTGGCAGATGGCGTGGGAAACGTGATCGCCCCGTTGTTGCTGGTTGTCCCACTGGTGCCGCTGGAGGCGGTGGTTGAACCCGCCGATTGCGTGCCCGCCCAGTTGGCAAGGCTGCTGGTGACCGCCACGCGGGCGTAGTTGTTGCCAGCCACCTCGGTACCGCCGCCCGTTTCGGTGCAGGCCACCGTATCCAGGCCAATGTGGAACGTGGCGGGCGCTCCAAGCGCCTGCCCGCGCAGCAAGGCATCGACGATCTTGTTTTCGGCGTAGTCGGTCAGAGCACCGGCGTGGGCTGTGGCCAGCATCAGCGCTGCTGCAGCGGCCAGAAGGAAACGTTGAATCAGTTTCATGGAGTCCTCACTTGGAAGTCAAATTGGCCAGAAGATCGTCTTTGTCACGGCTACCGCGACTGGAGCCGAACTCGAACTGGAAGGCGTCGCGCAGGCACGCCCCAAAAATGCCGGCGATGGTGGCCACGATGCCCACCGCCTCGCCAGGCAGTCCCTGTCGGAACCAGATCAGACTGGCCAGGCACGAGATCAGCCCCAGTACTGCACCCGCCACCATCACGTCGGCGCGGGTGTTCTTGCCGCCGGTCAGCTTGCGCATCTCGACATCGCGGTTGCGTGCGTCTTGCCGGTCGGCCAGGTAGGCGCGCTCCAGCTCATGATCCAGCTCCAGCACGCGCTGCTGGAAAGCCGCCTGCAGTTGGGCATTGGCCCGGATGGCCTCCAATGCCTCCTGCGGCGTGGTGGCCCCGCTCACCGCCTGGGCAATGCCCACCACCTGCTGGGCCACGGCGGTGGAAGCCTCGCCCGCGCCAAAGAACCGCATGACCGATGGCGCGAACTGCGCCAGGGCCAATGCCAGGGGAACTAGAGGGAGCGCCATGGTCAAACCTCCATGGTCTGAAGCACGTTCAGAGGCAACGGCTTCAGACCCCGTTCAATCCAGCCCTTCACATCAAAACCCGGGCAGGTCTTGAGCCACTCCACCGGCTCGGCCACACCGTTGCCGTTCGTGTCGGGTGAGAGGTCGCGGTGGCCGCACACGCCGCGCTTGATGTTGAACATCACGGGCACGCGGCATTGGGCGCTGAGCATGCGCACCACCTCGCCCAAGCTGGCCCACTGGGCCGTGGTGTACTTGGCGTCACGCTCCTGGCCGCCCACCAGGCAGATGCCCACGCTGTGGATGTTGTGCCCGGCCACGTGGGCACCCACCTCGTCCAGGCTGCGCCCGGTCCACACGTCGCCGTTCAGGTCGATGACGTAGTGGTAACCGATGCTGGGGAGCTGGGGGTTGTAGTCGCGCCGCGCCTGGTTGGTTCGCTGGAACCCGCGCGCCGCGTGCCAGGCGTTGATGACCTGGGCTGCATTGAGATGGCCAGGTTTGCCCGGCACACCCTGCTGCAGCGGCTTCCCACCGGGGGTTGCGCTGCAGTGGATGACGATGAGGTTGATGAGTCGGTTAGGCATGCGCCCATGGTGTCGGGCGCGCGCATGGGGGTCATCTAAACGGCTTTAGGCTCAACCTACAACTTCAAATCAGCCCAGTGAAATAAGTGCCTTGTCTGGCGCTGCCACCAGGAAATTTTTATTGCATTAGCCCGATCAACCATGCCGTCAGCTCTGCAAATTTCCTGGTAGCACAACAGGTCAAGTGCCCTGAAGACAGGCGGCTCATCTTGCTCGATTCTGAGCCTCTCACGCTGGTGATTTCTCCAAGTGTCCTCAGCCGAATCACCAGTTCTGATAGCGATTTCCAGTTCGCCAAACCGCCGCTTCAGCTCATCGTATTGCTTGGCCGCCGAAGCATAACCAACCACTAGGTCAGCTATCGACAACAGACTGGCTACTAGGGCAATACATACCAGCCACCAAGGGTTGCCACCATCCTTTGCCAGCTCAATCATCACAGATCCAGCTAGCAAGATGGTTAAAAAACTGTTCGTTCGGCTCAGACCGTTGAAAAAAGCCCGTCGCCGATCTAGGTAACGTATCGAACGTCGAACGTCGAACAGTAGACCGTACTGCTCGTCGCTCATTTCAGCCACGTTCACAATCACCCCTTCTTCTCGGGCCCACCCCGGTTAGGGTTCGGTGGTGGAGCGGCAGTGCTGGAAACGCCGAGCGCGCCGTCATTTCTGACATTCGTCGATTTCTCACGAGGAGGGGTCGGGGCAAACCTGCCGTCACGACTATCCTTAGTTGGTGTTGAGCCAGGTTTGATGATGAACGACTGCTGACTACCTTTGCCACCCTTTTGAGACATAACTCCCTCCAGATCAATTCATGAATTGCCGTTGCCCATTTTGACCAAAGTAGGCTACATACGGTCTGCCAATATTTTGCAGCAACTCGCCAGCGCAGATTGACATGCAAGCAGTTTTTGAAACTGCCACCTCCTGCATGTTTTGGGCCTCAACTTCAAATGTGCAAACCTGTCCTTGTGCCTTAATGCCAGCCTGCAGTATTGAGGTGGGCTGCCCCGCCACCTGAACTTTCACTGAGTAAACCTGCTTCCATCCTTTTTCTCTCTGTGAGGTCAAGTCAGCATCCCGCTTGACCGCACCACTAAGTTGGAGTTCTCGCGAAAATTTCTTCACTCCCGGGCACATCTCCTGCAACAACACACCTGGATCAACGTTCTCTACTGCCAGAACAGGAAGAGCTGCCAAGGCACCGATTAGCAGAACTGCTCTCATCTCTCACCTCCTACCCAAATAACCCTACCCACCACGCGCACTAGGTCTACGCGGGCAAGTGGCACATCCTCTGGCGGAAACTCCGCTGCATTGTCCGAATGGATGCGCAACCCGCCATCAACCAAACGCTGCAACCGTTTACACCTGGACTCACCTTCAACGTTCAGAACATAGATGCCGTCGGTCAACCTCTCCTGCGGGCTGGTGTCCACCAGCAAGATGTCTCCATCTCGCACGGTTGGCTCCATCGACCTTCCTTTGGCCGTAATGACGCGCAAAGCGTCTGTGCTGGCCACCTTTCTTGACAGCCAATCGCGCCTGAACGCAAACCGACCGATCACATCCTCGGTATCCACGGCAAAGCCGTTGCCCGCCGACGTCTGAACATTCATCTGCGGAACCAGCAGGTATTGCTGCACGTCGAGCAGCACCTTTGTCTCTGGTGGTGCTGAACCACTGGGCCAGCTTTTCCTGCCCTCACGCACCTCCTGCGCCGGGTCAGCCGAAGACGGGTCAGCCGAAGACGGGTCAGCCGCACTCGGCTCAGAGTCATACCTCTTGGGGGCCAGCCACTCCACGGGCCTGCCCGTCAGCTCCGCCACCTTCATCAGCTTGACCGCAGGGACAAAACCGCGCTTCCGCCATGTCCGTACCGTTTCAGGACGAACGTCCAGCGCATCCATCCAGTCCCGCCCCGTTTCCTTTTGAAACGCACTCTTGATGCGCTCCAACACCCGGTCTACGTCGGGTTCCACATACCTTCCCCTTTCGTCAGTTCCAACTTTTTGCATGGGCACCTCTTGAAAGTGGTTCAAAACGAACCTAGAATACGGTTCAACTTGAAACGTTTCCTTTTGAACCATAGCCTACCACCGAAATGCATCCGGAACAAATCAAAGCGGAGATCAGGATGAGCGGCACCACGCCAGCCGCCATCGCTGACTTGCTCGACCTCTCGGCGCAGACGGTGAGCAATGTGATCCACGGCCGCACCAAATCTCAGCGCTGCGCCGAAGCCATTGCCAAATTGATCGGTAAACCCGTGGCGAAGGTCTGGCCGGGCAAGTACGACTCAAAGCGGGGCACCGCCATGCGCAGGAGCCGGGCATGAATCTCATCTGGGTCACAGCCTCCGAACTCAGCGGCATGCCGGGCCTGCCTGGCTGCACCAAGCGCCGCCGGGAATACCTGGAACGCATCGGCGCTACCAGCCGCCCACGCTCTGGCCGGGGCGGCGGCTCTGAATACCTGGCCACATCGCTGCCTGCAGAAGTGCAGGCCGCCATTGCCGCCCGGCAGGCCAGTGCGGTCACAGCCGCTATCCGCCCAGTAGCCACGGCCATGGCGGCAGGCCGTCACGCACACCAGGCCGCACAGGTGCGCAGCCATGCCGAATCCATGGCCCGCCTGGGCGTCACCTTGGAAGCCAAGGGCGCCTTCGACCCCGAACGCAACCCCCGGCTTGACCTTTTCCAGCGCTTCGAGATTTACCACCGCGCCCGGGGTGGCCCCGTGTGGCCCGCCATACAGGAGTTCTGCCACCTGTGGGAAGACGGGCAGATCGAAGCCCACGCCAGCACCCACGCCGCCTACCCCAAGCTGCCCGCCAAGACGCTGGACAAATGGTGGCGTGCCTGGCGCACCCAGGGCGTGGAAGCCCTGCTGGAGCGCAAGCCCCGGGCCGACAAGGGCCAGACCGCCCTCAACCGCGACCAGCAGCTCTACAACGTGTTCCTGGCCGCCGTGGCCGAAATCCACGACCCCACCGCCCGCCAGGTGCAGCGCGTCATCCGCCACCAGTTGGGCGACGAACGCACGCCGCCGTTGCCCACGCTGCGCCGCTGGCTCGCCGAGTTCAAAGACAAGAACAAGGTCGCACTGCTCAAGCTCAAGAACCCAGACGGGTGGCGCAGCAGCTACATGCCCGCCTTCGGCAGCCGCAGCGAACACATCAACCGCCCGAACGAGGAATGGCAGCTCGACTCAACAATAGCCGACGCCCAGCAGCGCGTTGAAGTGGCCTTCAACCTGGCCGATGAGCAGACCGGCGAAATCCGCCGCCACGCGCTGGTGGCCGTCATCGACGTGTTCACCCGGCGCGCCAAGGTGCATGTGTCACGCACCAGCAGCGCCAACGCGGTCAAGGCCGTCACCCGCCTGGCCGCACTGGCCTGGGGCCTGCCCGAACGGGTCAAGACCGACAACGGCAAGGACTACACCGCCCAGGACTACGAGTTCAGCCTCAACGGCCTGAACATCCGTCACATCCTGTGTACGCCTTTCAGCCCTGACCAGAAGCCTTTTGTTGAGCGCTTCCTGGGCACCCTGCTGCACGACCTGTTCCCCATGCTGGAAGGCTTCGTCGGGCACGACGTGGCCACCCGCAAGGCCATCGAATCGGGCAAGAGCTTCGCCCAGCGCTTTGGCGACAAGGGCGTGGACCTGCACATGACACCCGAGCGCCTGCAGGGCGTCATCAACGGTTGGCTGGACGAGTACCACGACCGCGTGCACTCCGAACTGGGCTGCACCCCCAACCAGATGGCCGAGCGTCACACCCTCAGCGTCACCCGGGTGGACGAACGCGCCCTGGACCTGCTGCTGATGCCCGTGGCTGGCAACGGCCTGCGCATGGTCACCAAGCGCGGCATCAGCCTGGGCAACGCCTGGTTCAGCGCGGCCGAACTGGCGGCAGTCATGGGCCAGCAGGTGTACTGCCGTCAAGACGACGCCGACCTGGGCGCATTGCACGTCTACCAGCTTGACGGCACCTACGTCTGCCGCGCGCTGGACCACACCCTGCTGGGTATCAACCGTGCCGAACTGGCGGCCAAGGCCCGGCACATCGAGTCCACCACCGTCAAACCCATGGTGGACGCCATGCGCGCCAACCGCCGCCTGGGCCTGGCCAAGCGTGCTGCCGCCGCCCTGCAGCACGAACGCCAGACGGCCGTGGCCGATGCATCCGTCAACGTTCACCGCCTGGCGCCGCGCGTCATCCAGCAAAGCACCGCCGCCGTGGATTCCTTGGTGGCCCAGCAGGCCAGCCGCACTGCCACGCCAGGCCTGCAGGAAACCGCGTCGCAGCAGACAGCGCGCGATGCCGCCCGCGCTCAGTTCGACCAGGAAGACAGCGCCCCCGTGCTGCGCCTGGACAGCCCCAAACAACGTTACAGCGCCTGGGTGCGGCTCAACGCCCGCGCCCAGGCAGCACAACCCCTGGCAGCCCGCGAACAGGAATGGCTGCGCAGCTACCAGGGCTCCAACGAATTCGAAGCGTGGCACACGCTTCACAACGGTCTTGATCCGCTGGCCGACCAGGCCGCCGGATGAAGAAAACCCACCTGGCGCTGCAACGCCAGGTGGGCCTCAGTAAGTGTTGATGAAGGACCAACGAAAGCATTTTATGGCAACCCCTAGCACCCCCCAAGCCGGTACCGGCGTGGCGAAGATCACCAACGTCGCACTGGCACTCAGCGCCATGAAGCAAATCATGGCCGCCACCCCTCAAATGCCACGCATGGCCGTGCTCAGCGGCCCGCCCGGCTACGGCAAAACCCAGGCCGCCGCTTACATGGCCCACCCCATGGGCATGAACGCCTGCTTTGTGCAATTGCGCCCGTTCGAGACCATGAAGAGCCTGGCACAGCTGCTGCTCACCGAACTCGATGTGCGCTGGAAGTCGCACTGGCCCGTCGGCACCATGTTCGACACCATCTGCGAGCGGCTGCAGATGATGAACCGCCCCCTGGTGATCGACGAGCTGGACCACATTGCCGAAAAGACAGCGGTCGACTTCCTGCGCGCCATTCACGACAAGTGCGCCACGCCCATCTTCATGATCGGCGAAGAGCGCCTGCAGGCCAAGCTGCTCACCCGGCACGAACGCTTCCACGACCGCGTGCTGGTGTGGGTCAACGCCATGCCTGCCGACGAGACCGACGCCCGCCTGCTGGCCCAGCACTACGCCCCCGACCTCAAGTGGGCCGATGGCTCACTGGCCGGGCTGGTCGCCAAGACCCACGGCGTCGCGCGCCGCATCACCACCGAGGTGGAACGGCTCAAGGAAGAAGCCCGCCGCCACGGTGTGGACACCGTCACCCTCGACATGGTCGGTACCGCCGCCAAGGGGGGCCGTCGATGATCGCCAGCACCCTGTACGGACAACTCCAGGTGGAACTCAAACCCGTCGATGGGCTGAGCGCCTCCGGCAAGCGTGCCGACATCTGCACCCTGCGCGGCGAGGTGCTGGGCCAGACGGTCAACAGCCGTCTCATGCTCGACCTGGAGACCGGCGAGATCCTGCTCAGCAGCCCCGACAACTTCGTCGGCGCCTTCCGCCTCGGCGACCTCATCATCAACCACATCGCCGCGCAGCTGGGCCGCGCCCAGGTGGAACAGCTCAACAAAGCGGTGGAGGGCGGCCATGCGAAAGCCCATTGAAATCGAAGTTCAGGGCCTCCAAACACCTCGTGAGCGCATCTGGAAAGCCATCCTCGACTGCCCGCAGGCCACCGCCTTCACCGCATTTGACGTGCAGGCCCGTTGCCGCCCGATGGTCAAGGTGGACACTGTGCGCACTTACCTGTCTGCCCTGGTTTTGGCGGGCTACCTGGAGCGCGTCGGCCCCAAGCCCGACACCCGCATCACGCCGCGCCCGGCCCTTCAATACACCGTGCGTCAACGTGTGCAGGAAGCCCCGCGCCTCAACCGCAACGGTACGCCGGTCACTCAAGGCCTGTCCACCCTGGCCATGTGGCGCTGCATGCGCGTGCTCAAGGCCTTCAACGCCACTCAACTGGCCCAGGCCGCCAGCGTTGAGGACTTCACCGTTAACGCCAGCACCGCCAAGACCTACATCGGCCACCTGGCCCAAGCCGGTTACCTGGCCACCGTCACACCCAGCCGACCCGGCGTGCAAGCCGTGTACCGCCTGGTGCGCAACACCGGCCCCCACGCCCCCGCCATCACCCGCCGCAAGGTGGTGTTCGACCGCAACACCGGCACCTTCGCAGAACTGCAAACCGCCCAGGACGTCGCCGATGAACTTGAGTAACCCCACCCGCACCTTCAACGTCCTGCCAACCGACGTTAAACAAGCCCTGGAAGCTGCTGTCAGCCGCCTGGGCAGCCAGGTCAAAGTCGCCGCCGATCTCGGCATCAGCGCCGCCACCGTCAACAACCTGCTGCGCGACCGCTACCCCGGCGACGTCGATGGCATGGCCAACCGCATCCGTGGGCAGTACATGGCCGAAACCGTCAACTGCCCCATCCAGGGCGTGCTTAGCCGCCGCCACTGCCTGGACAACCAGGCCCGCCCCATCGCTTTCACCAACCCCGTCCGCGTAGCCCTTCACCAGGCGTGCAAGACATGTCCCAACCGGAAGGAGTCAGCATGAAGTTGCACCTTTACCACGTGGTGATCGTCATGGCAGATGGCTCTAAAGGCGACCACCAGGGCCAGTACCAAGACGGCTTTGACGCCGTCATCTACGCCCTGGAGAACTTCCCCGACGCACGGCGGATTTCCGCCAGGAGGATTGACGCATGAACCGCCGCTTCCCCTTCGCTCCAGGAGTGATCGTCCGCAGTCGTCGCCGCCACCCGAGCTGGTTGTCCACTGCAGCACGAGGCATTCGTTCGATAGCGGTGGTCTTGGCCTGGACCATCACCATCTCTGCACTGCTGTTCCTCGTGCTGATCGCCGCGAGCATGTTTGCGATGGCGCTTGCGGGCTGGGAACTGTTCGAGGGAGCACGCGCACTATGAGCGACCTGACCTGCCCCACCTGCGGCACCGAGCTTGACATCCTCACGCTCTTCGCCCACGCCGACGACCAACGCGCCTTGGCCCGCCTTGCCAGCGTCAGCATTCCCTTGGGTGCCCGCGTTTTGCAGTACATCGGCCTGTTCAAGCCCGCGAAGCAGAGCCTCACAGCCGCCAAGAAGATCAAGCTCATCTTGCAGCTGTTGCCCGACCTGGAGCGCCAAGCTATCAACCACAAAGGCCGCGACTGGACTGCGCCTTTGAGCGCCTGGGCCAACGCGATCGACCAGATGCTGGCCAGCCGTGACACGGGCAAGCTGGAACTACCGATGAAGGGCCACGGCTACCTGTACAGCGTGCTGGCAGGCATGGCCAACAAACACGAAGCCAGCGCCGAAGCCAAGGCGGAAGCCGACCGCCGCACCGCCCCCATCCGGGACACCGTCACCGTGCGCGGCCAGGCCATGAGCATCGGCAACGCCCTGCAGGTGCAGTACGGCGGCAAAGACCCGGCGCTGGCCGCCATCGAAGAAAGCAGCCGCACCGCCGCGCCCATGCCGCCCGAGGTGCGTGCCCGCCTGCAGCAAATCAAGGGAGAAACCAGGCCATGAGCGACAAGATGAGCGCGCCCACGCGCGAACTGCTGCTGCACATCACCGAACGCACCTGGTGCAGTGCCGACGACCTCTGCGCAGCTCTGCCGCATCAGAACCGTACCCAGATGCTCAAGCGCCTGGGCAACCTGGTCGCCATGAATTGGCTGGAGCGCTACGACGAAGCGGGGAAGACCTATTGGTCCGTGCTGGTCGGCCCGCGTAACAAGGTCGGCAAGTTGCACCAAATCGCAAACTCCGCTGCCGAAGCCCCCGCCATCGTGCCGCCGCGCCGCGTCAACGTCATGCACGGCCCGACCTACCAGCCCGCCCCGGCGTTCACCGCCCGGCCCGGCGCCCTCGACGCCTCCCACATCCGCAGCCACGGCGTGCGCTGCTGACCCTTCCCATCACCACCACCAAGGCCATCACCATGACCACCCAAGACACCACCATCCCCCACGGCTACTGGCGCGACGCCCAAGGCAACCTCGTGCCCGAGAGCAAGGTCAAAGACATCGACAAGCTGCGCACCGACCTGGTGACGCGCCTGTGCCAGATGGCCGAAGCCCAGGCCGCTGGCCTCAAGGAGTTCAAGCTCAACACCATGAGCGAAGTGGCCGCCTTCGTCGCCATCAGCCTGGACCAGTACGGCGTCAAGGCGGGCGGCACAAAGGGCAACGTCACGCTCAGCAGCTTCGACGGCAAATACAAGCTGGTGCGCCAGATGGCCGACAACATCGTCTTTGGCGAGCAGCTCATGGCCGCCAAAGAGCTGATTGACGAGTGCGTGCACGAGTGGGCACAGGGCGCGAACGACAACATCCGGGCGCTGGTCAACCACGCCTTCCAGACAGACAAGGAAGGCAAGATCAACACCGGCCGCGTGCTGGGCCTGCGCCGCCTGGCCATCCGCGACGAGAAGTGGCAGCAAGCCATGCAAGCCATTGCCGACAGCATGCAGACCGCCAGCAGCAAGCCCTACGTGCGCTTCTACGTGCGCGACGACAAGACGCTGGAATACCGGCCCATCGTCCTGGACGCGGCGGCGGCTTGAAGGGGCAGACATGACTGACAAACTGAGAGATGCCGCGCAGCAGGCAGAACGAGCAGCGTTTGAGTCCCACTGGTACGACACCTACCACTCCGGCAGCGTCATTGCCCGCTCAGACGGCACGTACATGCACCACGCTGTTCAAAGTGCCTGGGAAGCATGGCAAGCCCGCGCAGCCTTGGCGCAGCAAGACGCGCAGGCGGTGCGACGTAAGTTCTTGGCAAACGGAACGCGATTCAAGATGTCGTTCTTTCAGAACGAGGACGGCGAAGGCAACACGGCGCCTGGAACCCACGTCACTTGTTTTGAGGCTTTTGAAGATGAGTTGGATGGGCGATGGGTTGCACTGGTCCCGGCAGAAGATGATTGTCATCTCAACGCCGCCCCCACGCCGCCAGCGCAGCGCGAGCCTCTGACGGATGAGCAGATCGCCATTGCGTTTCGCAAAGGCATTGGACAGTGGATGACACCGGGCACCGCTTTCGCAGCAGGTTTTCGCTCTGCCGAGCACGCCCACGGCATCACCGCGGCCACTGACTTGAAAGGCGGTGCCGCATGAACCGCGACGACGCCCTCAAGAAAATCAAGAAGTGCCTGGCCATGGCCCGCAGCGACAACCCGACCGAAGCCGGGACTGCCACGCGCCAGGCGCTAAAGCTCATGGCCGAGTTCAACCTCACCGAGCACGACGTCAGCCTGGCCGACGTGACCGAGGCACGGGCCAAGGCATCCACCGTGGCCACCAACGCCTGGGAGGTGGCCCTTGCCAACCTAGTGGCCGATGCGTTCGGCTGCGAGATGTACTGCACCCGAAACAACCTCTGGAACAGCGCGGGAAACTACGTCAAACGCCTGTACTACGTGTTCGTCGGCGTGGCCTGCGCGGCAGACGTCGCCGCCTACGCGTTCGAGGTGCTTACCCGCCAATGCACCAAGGCACGCGCCGCCCACATCCACAAGCAGCCCAAGAACTGCAAGCCCACCACCAAGACCGCGCGCGGCGACGCCTTCGCCATCGGTTGGGTGCACGCCGTGCGGGGCCTGCTTGACCGCTTTGCCCGCCCCGATGGCGACAAAGCCCTGATCCTGAGCTACATGCAAGCCAAGCACCCCATCCTGGCAAAAGCCGCCGTGCGCGACAGCACCAACGGCCGCAAGCTGGACTACGGACACCACATGGCCGGTCGCGCCGCAGGCAGGCAAGCCCAGCTCAACCGTGGCGTGGGCGGCCTGCAGGAACAGGGACTGCTGACATGAGCCCCAAACCCGTGTCAGGCCGCCCGGCCAAGTGCCTTCAATCGCTCATGACAAGCGGTTCGAACACGCTCCCGCGCGCTCGCATCTTCAGGGTCATCTACAGCCACCACATAGGTATGCACCACTGTGACGGGCACGTCGGTGGCGGCCGACACGAATGGCGGCAATGCGCGCAGCGCCCACACCTCAATTCCAGAGCCCAGAGCTGCACGGTCCCGGGACTCCACGAGCACCACCGTATCCGACTTCATTTCCAGCGAGGCAATGTCAGCCTCGTCAATCACCTGAAAACCCATTTACTGCTCCCTACCGGCCACAGCACCAGTACCGGCGCCAATGTATCCGAATCCACGATGACCCGCCCCTGCAAACTCCAGATCAACCAGTCCGGCGCCTGGCGCGACATCATCCGCTTCGACCTGGACGAAGTGGATGACGAGGCCCTCCAGGTGGCTGCCGCCAACCTGGTGAAGATCGCAGCGCCATCGGGCCGCACCACGCTGCGCATCACCACGGCCGACAGCTTGCCCATCCCCCTGATCTCATGGACTGCCCAGAAAGGCTGGACCGAACGATGACCGCACGTCCACCAAAGGTCACGCCTATGGCCTATCTAACCATTGGCTTCAGCAGCTTCCTCATGGACGCCAGCAAAGCTATGAAGGTGGCCGAATTGATGACCCATGCAGTTGAAGCCGATTGGAACTACTCGCGCGGTGGTGCCGACACTTTCACCGCCAAAGACCAGGCCAAAGTCGAATTTCGAATTGTGCGCCCGGACCAAATTCGCATGCCAGAGGGCGAGCCAGCGCCCATTCGCCCTACGCGACAGAGGTTGCTCAAATGAACCGCCTCAAGCTCACCGCCGTCATAGCCGCAGCCACCGGCATGCTCGGCTCCCTGCTGGTCGCCATGCCCAACGCCGTGCAGTGGGGCTTCATCCTGTTCCTGGTCAGCAACATCGGCTGGCTTGCCTTCAGCTCCTACCACCGCCACTGGGCGTTGTTCATTCAACAGCTCTTCTTCCTGGTCACCAGCGCCATCGGCATCTGGAACTGGTGGAAGTTCGGAGGCTGACCATGACAGACCCCACCCGCCGAGCAGACCTAGCCAAAATCCACATCGCCAAGAAAGAGCTGAGCCTCACCAACGACGACTACCAGGTGCTGCTCAAGAACACCTTCGGCGTCGCCAGCGCTGGCGAGCTGGACGCCTCCGGCCGCCAGCGCCTACTCACCCACTTCGAGCGCATCGGTTGGAAGCCCAGCTGCCAGCAAGGCCCCGCCCGCGCCCGCCCCAAGCGCCCCACGCCATCGGCCGATGCAGCGCCCTTGGTGCGCCGCATCCGCGCCCAGCTCATCAGCCTGGGGCGCCTGCCCGACACCTACGCCGACGGCATCGCCCGCCAGATGTTCGGCGACGACGCCCCCCAGTACTTCGAATGGCTCAACCCGGTCAACCTCCACAAGGTGAGCCAGGCCCTGGACTACGAACAACGCCGCAAGGGAGCCCCTCAATGAGCAACCACGCATCCTACCGCCGCCACGAGCTGCTCGCATCCGTCGCCGAGCACACCGCCCAACGCCTCCAGGAACGCCACGGCCTGGACCTGGACAAAGCCGTGGACATCGGCAACGACCTGGCCGACTGGATGGCCGAGTACTTCGGCGGTCAGAGCGTGTATTTCGTCAAGGATGAGGGCTACCGGCTCAACGCCCGCGACCGTGAAATCTTCGAAAAGATGAGCCGAGGCAACGCCCACGAGATCGCCGCAGAGTACGGAATCAGCTTCGTTCGGGTTTACGCTATCTACCGGCGGTGCCTTGCCGAATTGCGCAAGCGCCAGCAGCCTGGACTGTTTGGGGATGACGAGCAAGTGGCCTGACGGTTATCCACAGCTTGTTCAACGGCCACAAAGGCCGGTGCAACGCCCATCTTTCAAGCCCCCTTCATAGGGGGTTTTTCTTGGGCGCAACGCCCAAGTTCCGTGAAAATGAATGCCTGCTGGAGCCGCGTCCGCCCAGCTGCCTATCCTCCGGGTAGCTCCTAGTTCCGCCCTGTGCGCATAGGCCGTTTGAAGGGCATTTCAAAGGCACGCAGGACGGGGTTAGGCGCCCAAGTTCCCTCCGCTCAAAGCGTGGCCACTGGGAAACTTATCGTGGCGCCCAACTTGGGGCCAGCTGGATGGATAGATGGGTCATAACCCTCTGATTTCATTCAGGAATCCCGCCCTGTCCCACTTTTCCCCGGTTTATCCCGCCTTCCTCTCTTTTCGTGATCACTCACAACTACCGCACAATTTCTGCTGCGGCATCGCTATACCGTTCTTTACGGAGAATGCGATGGCCACCACCATCAACAAGCACGGGCCTTACCAGTACCAGGCAATCGTGCGCCGCAAGGGCTACCCTTGCCAATTCAAAACGTTTGAAAGTCGCCAGGACTTCGCGCGCCACACACGCCAAGCGCTGTAGGTGTGGTCGCTGCGCTCTAAGCTCTGCCGTACCTGGTCACAAAGCACCTCATAACAGCGTAAGCGCGCGGCGATCCCATCTTGATCGCGGGGCGCAGGGCGCAGGGCGCAAGGCGCAAGGTTGTTTCCCAGAATGCGTTGTGTGGCTGACCGCTCCCGGTGCGGTACCAGTTCGCCAATCTGGCCGGCGCCCTGCATATGCAGACGCTCCATCAAATCGGTCAGGGGACAGTCATCCCAAGCTGACGGAGGCGACCGGCGTTTAGCGATGTACTTGCCAAGCGTCTACTTTCGACCATCCGTACTGGAAACATATGAGTCGAAAAAACGCTTCAATTCTCGAGATGCCTACCTAAAGTTCCAGCTTAGGATGTCGAAATGTTACAAGTCGTCATATTACGACCGCGTCGACCCGGTGCGCTGGCCAGTTGAAGAGTTGAATGGCCGTATCGACTCGACACATGTTCTAATGAAGCAGACATGTTCAACGATCTCAAGATTTCCACCCGTCTGGTGGGTGCGTTCACTTTGCTTGTATTCATGCTCCTGGCAATCGGTGCACTCAGCGTTATGCGCACCATGGCAGTGCAAACCGACCTGGTTGACATCACAGAGCGCCGTATGAAGGTCATCGCCGATATGGAGTTGGTGCGAAATGAAACCAACTTGCAGGCCCGCGCGATCCGCAACATCGCTCTTCTCGCCGACCCGACCAAGGTGGCTCAAGAAAAACAATCCATCGCAGATTCGCGGATCACCGTGGACAAAATGACTGCCGAGCTTGATTCGTTGGTGGTCTCTGCCGAAGGTAGAGAAATTCAGGCTCGACTGCGACAGGCTCGAAAACCTTTTGACGATTCTGTGGACAGGTTTGTTGCCATGGTCGACAGGAACGAACGGGATCCCGCCATAGCCTTTTTGTTCGAAACCGTACGACCCTTGCAATTGACTTACCTGAAGGGTATTGACGAAGCGGTGGTCTATCAAAACGAAGGCGCACAGGCCGCCAGCCAGTCGGCGCAGAGCGTAGTGAAGCAGCTCATCATCACCATCATGTCAGCCGTGCTTCTCACAGCCATTGCCGCTGCGGTCGTAGCGGCTTGGATCATCCGTTCCATCACTGGCCCCATCAACAGTGCCGTTGAACTTGCCCGCGCTGTGGCCGCAGGTGACCTGACTCGTGTGATCGACGTGAAGTCAAAGAACGAAACCGGCCTATTGATGCAAGCCCTCGCAGATATGCAAACTGGACTTGTACAGGTGGTGGGTCGCGTGCGCAGTGGCTCTGAATCTGTGTCCAGTGCAAGCGAACAAATAGCGCAGGGCAATCAGGACCTGAGCTCACGCACCGAAAGCCAGGCCAGCGCGCTGGAGCAAACCGCTGCCTCGATGGAAGAACTGTCCTCCACCGTGCGCCAGAACGCCGACAACGCTGCCCAGGCCAATCAGCTCGCCCAGAGCGCATCGCGCGTGGCAGTGGAAGGCGGTCAGGTCGTCAGCCAGGTGGTGGACACCATGAAGGGCATCAACGAGAGCTCGCGCAAGATCAGCGACATCATCAGCGTGATAGACGGCATCGCCTTCCAGACCAACATCCTCGCGCTCAACGCCGCGGTGGAAGCGGCCCGCGCTGGCGAACAGGGCCGTGGCTTTGCGGTAGTGGCTGGCGAGGTGCGCAACCTGGCACAGCGCAGTGCTGCTGCAGCCAAGGAAATCAAGCAGCTCATCAATGACAGCGTGGAGCGCGTGGAGAGCGGCACCGCGCTGGTAGACAAGGCGGGCGCCACCATGAACGAGGTGGTGGACAGCGTGCGCCGCGTGACCGACATCATGGGTGAGATCAGCTCGGCCAGCAAAGAACAGAGCGACGGTGTGGGCCAGATCGGCGAAGCTGTGACCCAGATGGACCAAGCCACTCAGCAGAACGCCGCCTTGGTAGAGGAAATGGCGGCAGCAGCCAGCAGTCTTCGTACACAGGCCACCGACCTAGTGACCTCGGTTGCAGTGTTTCGTCTATCCAGCCACGCGGCGTAATCCTGCCGTGTTCTTCATCAACCTGCTGTAGCGCACCTTCACAAACACGGAACTCCGTTTGATCGTACGTCCAGCCAACCCATCTTGGACATAGCAGGTGTTGATGGAAAGGCACGCAACCAACCCATCTTGAATGAGTGACGTGGTCAACTTCGATTTGGTGGTGCGGTTAGACCGGGTGCCAGCTATGCGGCAACAGCTCGCCGATTTGGCTGGCGCGCTGCATGGGCAGACGTGCCATCACATCGCGCAGATAGGCGTAGGGGTCATGCCCGTTCATGCGCGCTGACTGGATCAGGCTCATGACGGCGGCGGCGCGTTGGCCCGCGCGCAGGCTGCCAGCGAAGAGCCAGTTGTTGCGGCCAATGGCAATGGGCCGGATCTGGTTCTCGATCCAGTTGTTATCCACGGGCAGTTGCCCGTCACTCGCGAACCGGGTCAACGCCTCCCAGCGCCGCAGGCTGTAGTCGAGCGCCTTGGCGCTCGCTGAACCCTCGGGCACCTTCTGGCGTTGCAGCAGCATCCACCGGTGCAAGGCGTCGAGCACAGGTTGTGTGTGCTGCTGCCGGGTGACCTGACGCTGCTCGGCGCTGAGCTCCTTGATCTCGCGCTCGATCTCGTAGACCCGCGCGAACTGCTGCAGCGCGAATTCCGCGATCTGGCTCTGGTTCGCCGCGTGCAGATCGAAGAACTTGCGCCTTGCGTGCGCCAGGCAGCCGACCTCGGTCACGCCGCTGGCGATCAAGGCCTTGTAGCCACTGAAGTCGTCACAGGTCAGGCTGCCTCTCCAGTCCCCCAGGAAGCGCCGGGCGTGTTCGCCCGAGCGTGATTCACAGAAGTCGTAGACGACCACCTTGGTGTTCTCGAAGGCGCCCGTGGCGTAGGCCCAGAGGTAGGCCCGGTGCGTCTTGCCGTTGCCCGGTTTGAGCATGGACACCGGCGTCTCGTCGGCCTGAAGCACGCGGTGCTGCAGCAGCTCGTTTCTCATGGCATCGACCAGTGGCTGCAACTGCACGCCGCAGGAGCCCACCCACTGAGCGAGGGTGGAGCGCGGGATCGCGAGACCAGCTCGACCAAAGATCGCTTCTTGGCGGTACAACGGCAGGTGATCGGCGTACTTGGCCACCAGCACCTGCGCCAGCAGCCCGGTGGTGGGGATACCCTTGTCGATGATGTGCGGATCGACGGGGACTTGGGTGAGCGTCTCGCACTTCGCACAAGTCCACTTGCCCCGGATGTGGCGCTCGACGCTGAAGACGCCAGGCACATAGTCCAGCTTCTCGGCCACGTCCTCGCCCACGCGCTTCATCTGGCAACCGCAGGCACAAGTGGTCGAGTCGGGCTCGTGGCGGATCTCGCGCCGCGGCAGGTTGGCTGGCAGCGGCGCGCGCTTGGGAACCTTCTTCTCTTCAACCTTGGCGGGCGCCTGCGCTTCTTGTAGCGCATCGATCTCGGTGGCCACGGCTGCCAGGTCGGCCTCGATCTCGTCTTCGAGCAGGCTCTTCTGTTCGGGGTTGAAGCGTTCGGATTGAGCCGCGAACTTCATGCGCTTCAAGAGCGCGTTCTCGTGCGTGAGTTTGTCCAGCAACGCGCTCTGGTGGCGCAGCTGCGTCATGAGGCGCGTGGTCAGCTCACGCAGCTCTTCTGCGCT
>JAYSGB010000035.1:0-44263 GCA_041913045.1 Burkholderiaceae bacterium
TCGGGCACGGGCTCGTCCATGCCCTTGACCTTCTGCATCTTGTAGTTCTTGACCAGTTCCTTGTCGAAGCCGAGCTTCTGGGCGAACTGGTACATGATCATGTGGTCGGTGCGGCTTTCCCACAGGGGTTCGATCACCTTGTCGCGCCACTGGATGGAGCGGTTGGACGCAGTGCAGGAACCGCTGGTCTCGAACTGCGTGGCTGCGGGCAGCAGGTAGACGGCGCGGTTGGGGTTGAGATCCTCCGGCTTGCCGGGCATGGCGGCCATGGCGGCGGTGGCCGACGGATAGGGATCGATCACCACCAGCAGGTCGAGCTTGTCCATGGCGCGTTTCATCTCGAGGCCGCGCGTCTGTGAGTTGGGCGCGTGCCCCCAGAAGAACATGCCACGGATGTTGGAGCCTTGGTCCACGGCTTCCTTGTTTTCCAGCACACCGTCAATCCAGCGCGAGACGGTGATGCCGGGCTTTTCCATCATGCCTTCGGCATACTTGCTCTTGATCCAGTCGTAGTCCACACCCCAGGTGGCGGCAAAGTGCTTCCAGGAACCTGCGGCCAGGCCGTAGTAGCCAGGCAGAGAGTCGGGGTTGGGGCCCACGTCGGTGGCGCCCTGCACGTTGTCGTGGCCACGGAAGATGTTGGTGCCGCCGCCGCTCTTGCCTACGTTGCCCAGGGCAAGCTGCAGGATGCATGAGGCACGCACCATGGCGTTACCGATGGTGTGCTGGGTCTGGCCCATGCACCAGACGATGGTGCCGGGGTTGTTCTCGTGCAGCATGGTGGCCACGCGCAGCATCTGCTCTTCTTTCACGCCGCAGGCCTCTTCCACCTTGTCCGGCGTCCACTTGGCCAGCACATCGGCCTTGACGGCATCCATGCCGTACACGCGGTCGTTGATGTACTTCTTGTCTTCCCAGCCGTTCTTGAAGATGTGGTACAGCAGGCCGAAGAGGAAGGGAATGTCGGTGCCGGAGCGGATGCGCACGTACTCGTCGGCCTTGGCGGCCGTGCGAGTGAAGCGCGGGTCCACCACGATCATCTTGCAGCCGGTTTCCTTGGCGTGCAGCATGTGCAGCATGGACACGGGGTGCGCCTCGGCGGCGTTGGAGCCGATGTACAGAGCGACCTTGCTGTTCTGCATGTCGTTGTACGAGTTGGTCATGGCCCCGTAACCCCAGGTGTTGGCCACGCCGGCCACCGTGGTGGAGTGACAGATGCGGGCCTGGTGGTCGCAGTTGTTGGAACCCCAGAAGCTGACGAACTTGCGCAGCAGGTAGGCCTGCTCGTTGCTGTGCTTGGAGGAGCCCACGAAGTACACGCTGTCGGGGCCGCTGGCGTCGCGCAGCTCCTTCATGCGGGCGGTGATCTCTTCCAGAGCCTGGTCCCAACCAATGCGCTGGTACTTGCCGTTGACCAGCTTCATGGGATAGCGCAGGCGGTATTCGCCGTGGCCGTGCTCGCGAATGGAGGCGCCCTTGGCGCAGTGAGCACCGAGGTTGATGGGCGAATCGAACACCGGCTCTTGCCGGGTCCACACGCCGTTCTCCACCACAGCGTCAATCGCGCAGCCCACCGAGCAGTGCGTGCAAACGGTGCGCTTGACCTCAATCTTGCCGGTGCCGTCGATGGAACCGCCGGACGCAGCCTTGGCCTTCTTCACCAGCGTGAGCTGCGAGGCAGCCAGGCCCACGCCTACGCCCAGGCCTGAACGGCGCAGGAAGGCACGACGGTCCATGGTGGGCAGTGCGTGCGCGAAGCCTCGCCGCAGGCTCTGAACGAAACCTGCACCGGCTTCAGCCCGGGCTGCACTGGCGTGGTTTGGATTTTTCTTGGTCAGCAACATGGAAGTTCACCTCGCCCGACAGGGCATCGAAGGATCACAGGGGAAGGACGTTCATCAGCGGACAGCTCCGCCAAACTCAGACGCGCGTGGTCTGGTAGTAACGTTTGACGTGTTCGGACACGCTGTAGCCGCCGCCCCGCTCGGGAGCGGGCTTGGGTTCGGGCGCTGCTTCGGCAACAGGCGCGGTGGCCACGGGTGCAACGGCAGCAACAGCTGCCACGGCGCCAACGGCACCGGCACCAGCGAACCAACGGCGGCGGCTCAAACCGGGCTGAGATGAAGAGGATTGGCTCATGAGGATGTCTCCTGGAAACGTGCGTTCAAGCAGACCCTGATTGGACTTATGGGCCTTGTGCATAAGGCACTTTAGCGCCCCAGGCAAACTCGTGCAAGCGAGTACACACGTACCTCCGCAGGGTGGAAACCGCTTGACTCCTGAACTTTTCCCCCCGGCAACGACACCGCATTTTTGGCGCTAGCAAAACCCGGACCAAAAGCAAATACTTATATTCAAACCGGTGCATCCAGCAAACAGATCGTGCTGGGTGGCTTGGGCATGCAAGGCGCGTCGTTTTGTCACATCAGCACGCGACAAGTTGTCGTATCACATTGGGTATATGGCCCCCGGAATACCCTTGCATTCATCGCCGAAAACATTCAATACCCAACTGTTTAGATAAGGAATTTCCGTAGAATCCCGGCGGGTGAATGCCCCAACTTCCTCGCCCTCCGCGCTGTTTCCGTCCACTCAGGCCATTGCTGCGGCCGACGGCTGGCCCCATTGGTCCATCCTCATCGTGGACGACGAACAGGGGATGCGCAATTTCCTCATCAAGGTGCTGGCGCCCCGCTGCCGCTTCGTGGCCAGCGCGAACAGCGCCGAGGAAGGCGCGGAATGGATGCGTTCGCAACGCATTGACCTGGTGATACTGGACATCTCGCTGCCCGGCAAGAATGGCGTGGCGTGGCTCAAGGAGTTGCGAGAACAGGGCTACAGCGGCGAGGTGATTTTGATCACGGCGTTTGCCGATCTGGACACGGCCATTGAAGCGCTGCGTGCTGGCGCGTCGGACTTCATCCTCAAGCCTTTTCGCATTCCGCAGATCCTCAACGCCATCAAGCAATGCCATGAGCGTGCACAACTGCGCCGCGAAAACCATGTGTTGCGCCGCAACGCGCGGCAGCCACGCCAGCAGGGTTCGGTGCTGGTGGGGCGTTCGCAGGCCACGTCGCGGCTGCGCGAGGCCATTGAACGCATTGCCCCCATGCCCAGCACGGTGCTGGTGCAGGGCGAATCGGGCACCGGCAAGGAACTGGTAGCGCGTGAACTGCACGCACGCAGCTCCCGTGCCAGCGGCCCGTTTGTACCGGTGAACTGCGCAGCCCTGTCACCCGACGACATGGCGATGGAACTGTTTGGCCACGCACGCCAAAGCAGCCAAGGGCAGACGCACGCACGCGACGGGCTGTTCTATTACGCGCAGGGCGGCACGCTGTTTTTTGACGAGGTAGCCGAACTGCCCCTGCCGGTGCAGGCCACACTGCTGCGCGCCATTGAAGAACTGCAGATACGGCCCGTGGGCAGCCAGCAGCTGCTGCCGGTGGACGTGCGCATTGTGGCGGCCACCAACCGGCGCCTGAGCGACGAGGTGGCGGCCGGGCGCTTTCGCGCCGATCTGTACTACCGCCTGCAGGTGGTGGACATCACGCTGGAGCCCTTGCGCGAACACAAGGAAGACATTGTTGACCTGCTGCGCCACTTCACGTTGGAGCTGGCCCCGGCCCTGGGCGTGGACCCCATCGACGTGACGGAAGACGAGCTGCGCTTTTTGCAGGAATACGCCTGGCCCGGCAACGTGCGCGAACTGCGCAACCTGGTGGAACGTTCGCTGATTCTGGGCAAGCTGAACGTGTCTGCGCTCTACCCTGCCATGCCCAGCTCGCCACCCGGTCTGACGGCTGGCCGGCCTACCGATCTGCAGACGCTGGAGAAGCAGCACATCCTGGGCGTGCTGGAGTCGGTTCAAGGCGACAAGACACGCGCTGCGCAGTTGCTGGGTGTGTCGCGCCGCACGCTGGAGAGGCGAGTGGCCGAATGGGGCCTGGGCGGCCGCGCGGAAGCTGCATGAAACACGGCCCCCACGCTCACTTTGTTCGCTGCCCCCCAAAGGGGGCCTCAGCCTCCTTGAGACGGCTCGGCGGAGGCTGACATGACCCTCTGGAAAACGCCGGCATGGATTGCCGGATCGGTGCGCAACAAGCTGCTGGCCATGGCGCTGCTGCCGCTGGCGGTGGTGTTTCCGCTGCTGGTGCTGGCCTTGCTGGCCTGGGCCAACGTGGCCTACGACCGGTTGTTGATCACCAAGATCCGCGCCGATCTGGCGGTGGCCAGCGGTTACTTCAACCAGGTGATGAACGAGGTGGGTTCGGGCACGCGAGCGGTGGCCACGTCGTACGCACTGCACCGTGCGCTGCAAGGCCTGCCCCCTGATGCTGGGCGGCTGGTGCTGCCGCTGCCACCGGGTACCGAGGGTGAGACGGGTACCGCCAGTGACTCACGTGCAGCGCAGGCGATTGACAAGCTGCTTTCTACGGAACGCGGGCGGCTGGGGCTGGACTTTCTGGTGCTGGAACGTGGGCCGCGTCAGGCGGGCCGTTCACCCAAGCGCGGCTACAGCATGGAAGCCTTCACGCTGACCACGCCAGCACCGGCGCACTCGGGTACAGACAACAAGAACGCGGCACGCCTGGTGTTGCTGCACACCGCCGCCCTGCAAAAACTTGCCCCGCACCTGGACCAGCGGCTGCGCATTCCGTTGGTAAACACGCGCAACGCCACACCCACCAGCCGCACCGTGGAGGACCGCGCCATGGTGATGCTGGCCAGCCTGCCGGTACTGGATGCACAGGGCCGACAGTGGGCCACCCTGCACGGCGGGCTGCTGCTCAACCAGAACCTGGACTTCATCGACCACATCAACCGCATCGTCTACCCCGAAGGCTCGCTGCCTTTTGGCAGCCAGGGCACGGCCACATTGTTCCTGGAGGACGTTCGCATCACCACCAACGTGCGGCTGTTCCAGGACCAGCGCGCCATTGGCACGCGGGTGTCGCAATCGGTGCGCGAAGCGGTGCTGGCGCGTGGGCAGACCTGGCTGGACCGCGCCTTCGTCGTCAACGACTGGTACGTGAGCGCCTACGAGCCGCTGCTGGACGCGCATGGCGACCGCATCGGCATGCTGTACGTGGGCTTTCTGGAACAGCCCTTCCGCTGGGTGCGCTACGGCATGCTGGCGGTGATGGGGTTGATCTTCCTGGCTGTGATGGCGCTGGCGGCGGTGTTTTCGGTGCGCTGGGCGCGCAGCATCTTCAAGCCGGTGGAGCAGATGAACCAGACCATGCTGCGCGTGGAGAACGGCGAGGCACAGGCCCGCGTGGGCGAGGTGACCGCGCGCGACGAACTGGGTGCCCTGGCCAACCACCTGGACCACCTGCTGGACGTGGTGGACGACAACACCCGACGCCTGCGCGAGTGGGGCGAGACGCTGGACCGCAAGGTGGCCGAGCGCACACAGGAGCTGGAGGAAAGCAACGCGTCGCTGCGGCTGGCGCAGCAGCAGCTGGTGAAGTCCGAGAAGCTGGCTGCCATTGGGCAGCTCACGGCCAGCATTGCGCACGAGATCAACAACCCGATCGCGGTGATCCAGGGCAACCTGGACCTGATCCGTGAAACGCTGGGCGAGCAGACCACCCCCGTGCGCGCTGAGATGAAGCTGCTGGACGAGCAGGTGGAGCGCATGCGGCTGATCGTGACGCAGCTGCTGCAGTACGCGCGGCCCACCGAGTTTGCGGGCTATGTGGACGCGCTGGACCTGAACCGCGTGGTGGCGGACAGCCTGGTGCTGGTGGCGCACCTGTTGCAGCAGCGCCGTGTGAACGTGACGCAGGACTGGCAGGCCACTGCAGCTGTGGGCTGCAACCGGCAGGAGCTGCAGCAGGTGGTGATCAACCTGATGATCAACGCGATCCAGGCGATGCCGGAAGGTGGTGAGTTGCGCCTGCTGACGCGTGACTGGCTGGACGAAACGGGTGAGCCACAGGGTGCGGTGCTGGAGGTGCAGGACCGTGGCCCTGGTTTGAGTCCGCAAGTGCGCGAGCGGCTGTTCACGCCGTTCTTCACGACGAAGAACGATGGAAATGGCCTGGGGCTGTGGATCAGCCAGGGGTTGGTGGAACGCTACGGTGGCAGGTTGGAGGCTGACAATCGCGCGGATGGGCCGGGAGCGGCGTTCCGGGTGCGGTTGTTGACGGAGCCGCGTGTGCCTGAGGCCAGCCAGGCGGGCACGGGGGATGGGCGGCCTGGGCGGTTGGGTTGAATCCCTTATGCGCGCTTAGAACTCGCTTGCTGCGGCAGGCCTGGCCCTGTAGGGGCTCATCCGGGGTGGTCGGCTTTGCCGACTTCGCTGTGTCTGACGGCCTGGTGCTGGCGCGGTGGAACTCACTGCGCGCTTGCAGCGCTCCGCTCAAACAGCCACCGCGAGTCAGTTAACGAAGCGCGCCAAAGGCGCGCCCAGCCCCAGGCCGCCAGACACAGCCACCCCGGAAAATCGCCCCCACAGGGCCAGGCCTGCCGCAGCCAACAAGTGTGGTGGTGCACAGCCAATGGCGTGCCAACAATGTCTCTGCCAAGGCGTGTGCGCCCAGGGGCTGGCGCGCCTGACGAGGTGCCGAGAAGCGCAGATGCCGTGGCTGCGCGCGTTAGCGCGCTTCGTAACTGAATTGCGGCAGATGTCCGACCGGAGCGTTTCGCTAGAAACGCGTAGGGAGTTTCTGCCGCGTAGCCACGGCATCGAGCATCGCAGGGCAGCCGGTGCGCAGCACTGGCCGCCTCGTTGAAGCGCCAGCCCCTGGGCGCACACGCCTTGGCCACCCACACCCATGCGAGACAGCAAAACAGCCCTACTGCGAATCCAGCATGTCAAACCCCTGCACTTCCACACTCATGAAGGCACGGGTGAACTCCGCCAAAGCAGCGTAGAAGCGCGCACGCGGGTGTGCAGCAAGGGCGTCGCACATCGCCATCACCCAGGGCTGCAAGTGCTTGGCAAAAAAGGCCTGCTGCTGCGCCAGGTTGGACACGGTCACGTCGTCCCCGGCGATGAGAAAGCGCATCACCTCGCACAGGTAGGCGATGTGGTCCTCGGTCTCGGGCATCTGTTCGTCACGCCCCAGGCCCAGTTCGGCCAGATCGGAACGCAGGGCAGCCAGCGGCTTTTCGTTGAGAAAACCACTGAGGTAGTGCGACGCGAACACATACACCTCGGGCTTGCCCACACCGCCAAACAGGGTGTGGAACTCGTCGGTCACGGTCTCATCGCCCAATTCACGCGCCTGCGCCACCAGGGCGCGCCAAGGGTCTTCCAGGAAGCCACCCGCAGCAGGCGCTTCGGTGGCGGCCACGCGCAGTTGGGCCAGCAGCTCCGGGCTGGGCGGGGCGTAGTACAAGGCGGCCAACAGGCCATAGACCTCGGCACGGGCGGTTTCTTCGTCCAGGCTGGAACGCACGGGAATGTCTGGGTTCATGGTGTTTCGCCGTTCACAGGTCGGTGATCTTGGTTTCGCTGCTGGTGTGGATGTCGATCACCCGGCAGTCGCCGCACATCTTCAGGCGCTCGGCAGCCGCACCCTGGAACATGGCATGGCCCGAGAGGCGAGCCAGCATCGCCTCCACTCCCTTGAGCGTGCCAAAGGGCTTGCCGCAACGGATGCAAGCGTAAGGCGGCTGCTCGTTGACCACACGCGGTTGGCGGCGCTCTGCCGTCAGCAACAGGCGCGACTGCAGTTGCAGTGCATCTTCCGGGCAGGTCTTGACGCACAGGCCGCACTGCAGGCAGTTCTTTTCAACGAAGCGCAGCTGCGGCTGGTTGGGGTTGTCTTGCAGGGCGTTGGCGGGGCAGGCGCTCACGCAGCTCAGGCACAGGGTGCAGGCGTCGCGGTTGACCACCACTGTGCCCAGCGGCGAACCTGCTGCAGGCAGGCCGATGGCTTCGGGCAAGGCGCTGGCCAGGGCCTGCTGCATCAGGTGTTCAATGGCCAGTTCCAGCGTGGCGCGCTTGTCGGCCTGCACACCAAAGCTGGCCGGCGTTTTCACGGACTGCGCGGGCGCCACGCGGGCGGCAGCGTCCAGCAGTGAAATGTCGCGCGCGTCCCGCGCCTGCAGAATGCGCAGGTGCTCGCCCGTGTACCCCAAGCCGTTGAGCAGCGCCTGGCCCACGGCCATCTGCTCTTGCAGGGCGCTCAGGTAGTCGGGGGCTTCTTCGTCGGTGGTGAGCAGCCACACCTGGCTGGCCCCTTGGGCGATGGCGCTCAGCCACACGTCCAGCCCCAGGCTGGCGGTGTGCCACACGGCCACCGGCAACACGCGCGCGGGAATGCCGCGCAGGGTCTTGTCGAGCTGTGCGGCGCGGCCCCAATCGTCGATCAGGCGTTGCCCTGCCCCTTGACTGTGGATGAGCAACACGGCGTCGCGCCCACCGGCCTTGGTGTACGTTTGCAGCAGCGTGCGCAGCTTGCTGCCCTGGTAGGGGGCGGCCGGGTAGGCGTAGCTGAGCGCACCGCTGGGGCACACGGTGGTGCAGGCGCCGCACCCCACGCACAGGTTGGGGTTGACGTGAATCTGTTGCCGTTCCACCTGACTGCTGATGGCGGACGCGGAACACACATCCACACAGGCACGGCAGCCCACCTGTTCGTTGCGGCCATGGGCGCACAGGCGTTGCTTGTACTGGAAGAAGCGGGGCTTTTCGAATTCACCCACCAACTCGCGCAGTTGCAGGAGCGCGGCGAGTTGCGCGTCGGCGCCCGCCTGCGGCGGCAGGTGCAGGTAGCCCTGCGGCAACGCGTGCTGCGTGAACGCGCGCTGCTCGCGCAGGTCCAACACCAGGTCAAAGGCTTCATCCTGCGCTGCGGCCTCGCGCTGAAAGTCGATGGCGCCCGGTGCCTCGCACACGCGCACACAGTCGCGGTGGGACCGGCAGGCGTCCATGTCGATCTGGTAGTCCAGACCGATCGCGCCCTCTGGACAGGCCGCCACACAGGCGTTGCAGCGGGTGCACAGGTCCAGCGCGATGGGGTTGTTCTGCGACCAGCGCACCTGGAAGGCCCCGAGCCAGCCCGTGACCTGTTGCAACTGCCCCGCCAGCACGGGGTAACGGCGTTCCTGGCGGCCCGCGCCGCCTGTGGCGAACAGGCTCACGTCCAGCACGTCGTCCAGGCGCGCAGCCAAGGCTTCGGCACGCTCCAGCGGGCCGATGATGAGCAACCTGCCACTGCTGCGGTAGGTCACCGTGGGCACCGGGTCCGGGTCGGGCAGGCGGGCCGCTGCCAGCAGGGCCGCCATCTTGGGCGTGGCCTGCGCGGCGTCGCGGCTCCAGCCGCCCGTCTCGCGGATGTTGACGAAGCGGATGGGGCGCACGTCCAGCGGCACGGCCCCTTCGGTCTGTTCGGACAGTTCGTTGAACAGGCGCGATTCCTGGGTGCAGGCCACCACCAGGTCGTCGGCACTGCGGGTGGCGCGCTGGAAGGCAGGTGCCTCGCGACGACACAGGGTGGTGTGCACAGTGAGTGGCTCGCCCAGCGCACGGCCCAGGGCCTCGCCGTCCAGCGGCATGGTGCGGTTGCAGTTGCAGATCAGGGTGGTCATGGTGTCTTGGGGGTCGGGCTGTCGTCGGCTGCCTGCGGCGCGGGTTCGGCCTTGCCAGGGGCTTCGGCTTCGCTTGCTGCGGGCGGTTGGCTGGTGGCCTGGGGTTCTGTGGTCTGTGCCGGTTGGGGCGGGTCTTTCGGTTCCTGCGGCTCGTCAAAGAGCTTCATGAACTGCGCGCTGACCAATTGGCGGGCCAGCGCTGGTGGCAGCGGGTCGGGCTTCGAGTAGTCGTCGATGTAGATGTCCAGCCCATCCATGACGTTGAACTTCGGGTCGGCGAAGAGCTTGCGCATGGCGGCGTTGCGCACGTCGGGCGACACCTCGCGGGCAACAAAGGGGCTGAAGTCGGCTTCCGGCGTGAGTGCCTTCACGTCGTCAAGCGATAGCGCCGGTGGCGGTTCAGCCACCACCTCATTGGCACGCCGTGCGGTCTGTTCGTCCGAGGGCGCATGCGCCTCTGGCGGCAATGGCTGCACGACCGGGCGGCTGACGGCTGGAGCGTTGGCCCCATCACCCGCCAACGGCGCGGAAACGGCCGAAACGACAGGACGGGGCGGCTCGGCAGGCACGGCCTGGCCGGTGCGCACCTGAGCCTTGCGGCGCGACCAGCGGCCAAAGAAGCCCGCGTCGTCGTCGCGTTCCGGCGCCTTGTCACTCACCGCGCTCTCCTTCAGGGCGGCCACGCGTCTTACCGGTGCTGATGCTAGCGGGGTTGCCGAAACGGTCGGTCAACGGTTGGAAGCTGTCGGGGCGCTTGCGGCGCTTGGGTTCGGGCACGTAATGGGCTTGCACGAAGGCAGCCAGCCACTCCACTACCGGCCCGGGTGCGGGCACCTGGTCCACCCGCTCCTGGGCGTCCAGCCAGCGGCCCGCGTCGTGGTAGCTCAGGGTCACCACCTGGGGTTCGGGCAGGGCCTCTTCACCGCCCTCTTCCGCCAGGCGCCACATCACCCAGAAGCAGGGGCTGGGCGACTCCAGATTCAGGTAGTAGCCCTCGGCGTCGTCGCGGTAGAGCGTGACGGGCAGCCGGGGAAACAGCCAGTGGCTGGTGCCCGCGCTGGCCTCACCTTCGGCGGGCTCCAGGGCCACGGCCTCGCCCGCATGCACATTGGGCGGCAAGGGGGGCAGGTCCTGCTGGGGCACCACGTCGGCCAACACCCAGCGCCAGCGCTGCCAACGGCTCATGGGGCCGGTGACCGGCTCGCGGCGCATGACCACACCCACCTCGATGGCGGGGCGCGCAGGGTTGCTTGTCTCGTTCATATGTTGGGCCATCACAGGCCGCAATGTAAGGCATGCGTTGCGACAATTTGTCGCAAATGGGTACTTGCGCGACGGGTCTGGGGAATACCCTCGACAAGCAAAGGGGCATGCCCCTCGCAGAGCATGCCCCTTTGTCAAAAACCGGCCAACCTGGCATACCCGCCAGGTTGCAGCTCAGTAGGTCTCCAGGTGCAGGCGACCTTCCTTCTTGAGTGCCGCGCCCAGGGTGTCCCAGTCCAGCCCGGCCTGCTGGGCCACGTCGCGCAGCGCCAGCACCACGCCCTCTTCCATGCTCTTGAGTCCGCAGACGTAGATGCAGGTGTTAGCGTCCTTCAGCAGCTCGACCAGGTCGGCAGCTCGCTCGCGCATCAGGTCCTGCACGTAGCGCTTGGGTGCGCCGGGCGTGCGGCTGAAGGCCAGGTTGATGTCGATGAAGTCCTTGGGCAGCTTCTGCAGCGGGCCGAAGTAAGGCAGTTCCTGCTGCGTGCGGGCGCCGAAGAACAGCATGAGCTTGCCGCTTTCGAACTTGCCGCTGGCGCGCAGGCGGCGACGCCACTCGGTCATAGCGCGCATGGGTGCGCTGCCGGTGCCGGTGCATATCATCACGATGTTGGAGCGCGGGTGGTTGGGCATCAGGAACGATGCGCCAAACGGCCCGATCACCTGCACCGTGTCGCCCACCTTCAGGTCGCACAGGTAGTTGGAACACACGCCGCGCACGGGCTGGCCCTGGTGGTCTTCCACCACGCGCTTGACCGTGACCGACACGTTGTTGTAGCCGGGCCGCTCACCGTTGCGCGGGCTGGCAATGGAATACTGACGTGCGTGATGCGGCTTGCCGTTGGCGTCCACCCCCGGCGGCACAATGCCCAGCGACTGACCTTCGAGCACTGGGAAGGGCATGGCGCCAAAGTCCAGCACGATGTGGTGCGTCTCGCTCGACGTGCCCGCCTCGCTGACCTGGAAGTTGCCCACGACGGTGGCCGTGGTGGGCGCCTTAGGGCCATAGAGGTTGACGTAGGGGTGCGCGGCAGACCATGGCGGCAATGTGGCGCCATAGGCTGCGCTGTTGAACGGTGCCTGGCCCGCGCCAGCCGAGGCCAGCGTGGCGGCTGCCGTTGCAGACGCAGCCTGCACCACCGCGTCGGCCAGTTGCGCGGCCTCGGGCGCACCGCCCATCGCCTGCAACTCTTCGTCAGACAGTGCTGCGGGCAGCTCGTCCCAACCCAGCTGCTCTTCCACGCTGTACGCCTTGACGCGCGGCATGGTGCGCCAGTTGTCGATCGAGCCCGTCGGGCACGGCGGCACGCAGGCCATGCACAGGTTGCACTTTTCGGCATCCACCACGTAGTTGCGCGAATCGTGCGTGATCGCCTGCACCGGGCAGGTGGCCTCGCAGGTGTTGCAGCGGATGCAGATCTCGGGGTCGATCAGATGCTGCTGGATCAGGACGGCTTCGGTGCTCATCAGTTGAACCGGACGTATTCGAAGTTGACAGGCTGGCGGTTGATGCCCATGACCGGCGGGGCAATCCAGTTGGCGAATTTGCCCGGCTCGACCACGCGGCCCATGAGGCTACCCACGTAAGCACGGTCTTCATCGGTCGGCAGCCACTGCTCGACATTCTGATTCCATTCGTGGTCGCTGACCACCCGGCCTTCGGGGCTGACCTTGACGCCAGCAAGGGTACCGATGTTGCGGTGGAAGGCCTTGTGCGGCACCTTCAGCTTGAAGGGGATGCCAGCCTTTTCGATGATGCGGTTCCAGCGCTCCACGCCACCCACGGAATCCTTGATGTAGTCGTCGCGCAGCACTTCGTTCAGCGCGTTGAGCATGGGCACGTCCTTCTCGACGAGCTGGCCGTTCTGCACGTCCAGGATCTTGTAGGTCTGGCCCTTGAGCACGTGGTCGTCGGTGCGCTTGCCTTCTTCGTAGCGACCCTTCAGGCCGGAGCTGTAGAAGATGGCGGCGTTGGAGGACTGGTCGGCACCGAACAGGTCGATGGTGACGCTGAAGTGGAAGTTCAGGTAACGCTGGATGGTGGGCAGGTCGATCACGCCTGCGGCACGCAGCTTGCCCACGTCGTCGGTCTTGAGCTGGTTCATCGCGTCCACGGTGCGCTGGATGACGCGGCCCACGCCGGATTCACCCACGAACATGTGGTGCGCCTCTTCGGTCAGCATGAACTTGGTGGTGCGGGCCAGGGGGTCGAAGCTCGACTCGGCCAGCGCGCACAGCTGGAACTTGCCGTCGCGGTCGGTGAAGTAGGTGAACATGAAGAAGCTCAGCCAGTCGGGCGTCTTCTCGTTGAAGGCTTCCAGAATGCGGGGGTTGTCGGCGTTGCCGCTGTTGCGCTCGAGCAGGGCTTCGGCTTCTTCACGGCCGTCCTTGCCGAAGTACTTGTGCAGCAGGTACACCATGGCCCACAGGTGGCGGCCTTCTTCCACGTTCACCTGAAACAGGTTGCGCAGGTCGTACTGGCTGGGGGCGGTCAGACCCAGGTGGCGCTGCTGCTCCACGGACGCGGGTTCGGTGTCGCCCTGCGTGACGATGATGCGGCGCAGGTTGGCGCGGTGTTCGCCAGGCACGTCTTGCCAGGCGGCTTCGCCGATGTGGTCACCGAAGTGGATCTTGCGGTCTTGCTCGGCGGGGTTGAGGAAGATGCCCCAGCGGTAGTCGGGCATTTTGACGTGGCCGAACTGCGCCCAGCCCTGCGGGTCCACGCTGACGGCGGTGCGCAGGTACACGTCGAAGTTCTGAGAGCCTTCGGGGCCCATGTCCTGCCACCATTGCAGGTAGTTGGGCTGCCAGTGCTCCAGCGCGCGCTGCAGCGTGCGGTCTTCGCTGAGGTTGACGTTGTTGGGAATCTTCTCGCTGTAGTTGATGCTCGACATGTTTTTGCTCCTGCGGATGCTTGCTCGGTGGACTGCCGTTCGGTTGCGGCTGGCTCCACCGGGAAACCCACCGCACAACGAGTTAATGGTTTTAGACGCGGTTCCAGTCGAACTGGGCCTTGTCGCCCTTGCCGTACACCTTCAGGGCACCTTTTTCGCCCACGGCGTTGGGGCGCTGGAAGATCCAGTTCTGCCAGGCGGTCAGGCGACCGAAGATGCGGGTGAACATGTTTTCCTTCTGGGCGAAGCGCAGGTTGGCTTCCAGGCCGGTCAGCGCGTCGGGCGACATGGCAGCACGCTCTTCCAGCGCCAGGCGGATTTCGTCGGCCCAGTCGATGTCGTCAGGGGCGGCAGTCACCAGGCCCAGCTTGAGGGCGGCGTCACCGTCCAGCGCCTGGCCGATAGCGCCACGGGCGGCCTCCATGGGGCCAGCCTCTTCGTAGAAGCGGCGCTGCAGACGCGACTGGCCGTTGACCATCGGGAAGAAGCCGAAGTTGAACTCGTCCAGCTGCAGGGTAGGCTGCTTCTCGGGCTCGTCGGGCAGCACCAGCATGTAAGTGCGGTCGGCGCAGAAGGCCAGCTCGGCCAGGGTGCCCGCGAAGCAGGAGCCCGGCTCCACCAGGGCGAACAGGCTGCGCGAGGAAACATCCAGGCGGGCCAGCGTGCGGCGCAGGTGGCCAATGGTTTCGTTGACGAACCAGTGGTTCTTGTGGGCCAGCATGGTGGCGTCGGCGGCCAGCACGGCGGCGGCATCACCTTCGGTCTTGAGCTGCCAGGTGCCGATGTCCAGCTCGTTGGTGCGCATGTGCAGGATGGCGTCGTCCAGTTCACGCACCATCAGCAGCGGCCACCACTGGGCGCCAGCCGCTTCAATGCCAGCGATGTCGGTCGGCTGAGCAGAGGTGGGGGCCTTGACGGTGAAGGTAGCGATGCGCTTGGTGCGGTCGATTTCCACCTTCACATGGCTGTAAGTAACGCTGTCGCCGTCGAAGCTGCGCTGCAGCGGGGTCAACTCGACGCCACGGGCACCGGTGCCGGGGCGGCTGCTGCCTGCGGCCAGCGTCTGGGCGCGGTCACGCACGGCTTGCTGGAACTGCGCGGGCTTGGCCACGGCGTCCACCAGACGCCAGTCAACAGCCTTCTGGCCGCGCACGCCTTCCACGCTGGTGCAGAAGATGTCTGCCAGGTCATGGCGAACGTGGCGCTTGTCGGTCACGCGGGTCAGGCCGCCGGTACCGGGCAGCACGCCCAGCAGGGGCACTTCGGGCAGGCTCACGGCGCTGGAACGGTCATCCACCAGGATGATTTCGTCGCAGGCCAGGGCCAGTTCGTAGCCACCACCGGCGCAGGCGCCGTTGAGTGCCGCCACAAACTTCAGGCCGGAATGCTGGGAAGAGTCTTCAATGCCGTTGCGGGTTTCGTTGGTGAATTTGCAGAAGTTCACCTTCCAGCCGTGGGTGGACAGACCCAGCATGAAGATGTTGGCGCCAGAACAGAACACGCGGTCGCGCAGGCTGGTGACCACCACGGACTTGACCTCGGGGTGCTCGAAGCGGATGCGCTGCAGCGCGTCGTGCAGTTCAATGTCCACGCCCAGGTCGTAGCTGTTGAGCTTGAGCTTGTAGCCGGGGCGCAGGCCGCCGTCTTCATTGATGTTGAGCGACAGGGTCGCGATCTCGCCGTCGAAAGACAGCTGGATGTGCTGGTACTTGGACGGGTGCGTCTGGTAGTCAACGCGCGGGTTCTGGCTCATGTCAGGCTCCTCTGTCAGGCGGTTCGGGGTTCAGTGAATGCACTATAGTGCAGCAGTGAACGAATCATAGCGCAGGCATTATCTTGCAGTCAAATGCATTTTAATGCATTTGACTCGGTGTTTACCCTGATTCAAACCGGCTGCTTGAGCAGGGAGCGTACTTTTTGCCGCAGCAACTGGAAGCTTTCTTCCACCGGCTGGGCACTGGTGTCAATGGACAGGTCCGCCTTGGAATAGAAAGCAGAGCGCCCTTCCAGAATCCGTTTGAGGTCTTCCATGGCCTCGCGGCTGGCCGCCATGGGGCGCATATCCCCCTGCGCCGCCACACGCGACATGTGGTCTGCCGCATCCGCCTTCAGCCACACCGTGGTGCAGTGCTGCAGCAACAGATTGAAGTTGGCAGAGTCCGACACCAGGCCGCCCGGCGTGGCAATCACCACCTCGGGGTAGATCTGAATGGCTTCTTCCAAGGCGCGGCGCTCGTAGCGGCGGTAGGCGTTGGCACCGTAGAGGTTATGGATTTCGCTGATGCTGCAACCCGCGAACTGCTCGATCTCGCGGCTCAACTCGATGAAGGGGTAGCCCAGGTCATCTGCCAGGCGTTGCCCAAGCGTTGATTTACCCGCCCCGCGCAAACCAATGAGCGCCACTCGGGCACCCTTGCCCTGCACATCCACCCCACTGCTGCCGAACAACTCCACCAGCTGCACACGCGCGCGACGAAGATCGGCCTCGTCACGCCCTTGCAGCAGTTCGCGGATGAGAAGCCATTCGGGCGAGGAAGTGGTGACATCCCCAAGCAACTCGGCCAGCGAGCATTGCAGCGCCCGCGAAACCTGCAGCAATACCAATATGGAAGCGTTGCCCGAGCCGTACTCCAGGTTCGCCAGATGGCGCTCAGACACATCGGCCGCCAGCGCCACCGCCTTGCGCGTCATGCCCTTGCGCGAGCGCAGAGTGCGCACACGCTCGCCCAGCGCAAGCAGAAAGCTGTTGCGCTGCCCATCTCCCTCGGCCGCATCCGCAGCATCCTGACCAGCATGCAGGGGCTCCACGGCAGTCTCCATGACGTTCATTCTCAATTTCTCTTGACAGTTCAGGGCCAAGCCCTCGGGGTAATCCCTGATATCAGAGGACACCACACACATGCACTTTAGTGCATACTCGACAGCACGCACGATAGTGCATTTATACCGCCATTGGCAACCCCTGACCACCCCGGTCTTCACGGATACCTTCACAAACCATGAGCACTCCACTGCTACCCAACCACCTTGGCGGCCACTGGCAAACCGGCGGCGGCGCTGGTACACCGCTTTTCGACCCCGTGCTCGGCACCGAACTGGCACGCGTTTCCAGCCAGGGGCTCGACCTGAAGGAAGGCTTCCGCTTCGCGCGTGAGCAAGGCGGCAAGGCGCTGCGCGCCCTCACCTACAAGGATCGTGCCGCCCTGCTGCAGGCCGTGGCGCAGGTGCTGCAAAAGAACCGCGACGCCTATTACGAGATCGCCACCGCAAACTCGGGCACCACCGCCAAGGATTCGGCAGTGGACATCGACGGCGCCATCTACACCATTGGCGTGTACGCCAAGCAAGGTGAAGCGCTGGGCGACGCCCGCGTGCTGCTGGATGGTGAGCGCATCCGCATGGGGAAAGACCCACTGTTCCAGACACAGCACATCCTCACCCCCACGCAGGGCGTGGCGCTGTTCATCAACGCCTTCAACTTCCCGTCCTGGGGATTGTGGGAAAAAGCCGCGCCCGCGCTGCTGTCGGGCGTACCGGTCATCGTCAAGCCCGCCACCGCCACGGCCTGGCTCACCCAGCGCATGGTGCAGGACGTGGTGGACGCAGGCATCCTGCCCGCAGGTGCGCTGTCGGTGGTGTGCGGGTCGTCCGCTGGCCTGATGGACGCGCTGGAACCGTTTGACGTGGTGTCCTTCACCGGCTCGGCCGAGACAGCGCGCATCATCCGCTCCCACCCCGCTGTGGCGGAGCGTTCGGTACGCTGCAATATTGAAGCGGACAGCCTGAACACCGCACTGCTGGACCCGCAAGCTACGGCCGACAGCGAGGCCTTCCAGCTGCTGGTGAACGAGGTAACACGCGAGATGACCGTGAAAGCCGGGCAGAAGTGCACGGCCATACGCCGCGTGATGGTGCCGCGCGCACTGTACGACGCAGCGGCGCAAGCCATTGGCGCCAAGCTGGCCAAGGTGACCGTGGGCAACCCGCGCAACGAATCGGTGCGCATGGGCGCGCTGGTGAGCCGCGAGCAGCACGCCAGCGTGCTGGAAGGCATTGCCCGACTGCGTGCCGAGGCCGAGGTGCTGCACGACGGCGCCAGCCACGCCCTGGTGGATGCCGACCCCGCCGTGGCCGCCTGCGTGGGCCCCACCCTGCTGGGCACGCGCACGCCTGCCAGCGCAAAGGTGCTGCACGAGGTGGAGGTTTTCGGCCCCGTGGCCACCCTCATGGCCTACGACAGCATTGAAGAGGCTTATGAGCTGATCCGCCGTGGCGAAGGCTCGCTCGTCGTTTCCGTCTACAGCGCGGACCCGGCCTTCATCGCCCAGGCGGCGGCAGAGCTGGGCTCCAGCCATGGCCGGGTGCACGCCATCAGCCCCGACGTGGCCAGCCTGCACACCGGCCACGGCAACGTGATGCCGCAGTCGCTGCATGGCGGCCCAGGCCGCGCTGGTGGCGGCGAGGAACTGGGCGGCCTGCGCGCACTGAACTTCTACCACCGCCGCAGCGCCGTGCAGGCCAGCAGTGCCGCGCTGGACCAGCTTGCCAGCCAGGCAGCCTTGCTGAAATACTGAGCACACCGCGCCGGACCCCCTCAGAGGAGACACCATGAAAAACACACTGCCTTCCGCGCCGCCCGCCGAATTCAACTTCGCGCAACACCTGATTCGCACCAATGCCGATCGTGCAGATCGCCTTGCTCTCATCGACGACCAGGGCACGCTTACCTACGGCCAACTGGCCGACCAGGTGCGGCGCACAGCGTCTGCCTTGCAGGCCCTGGGGCTGCGGCGCGAAGAGCGCGTGCTGCTGCTGATGCACGACTGCAACGACTGGGTGGTGAGCTTCCTGGGTGCCCTTTACGCCGGTGTGGTGCCGGTGGCACTCAACACCCTGCTGACGGCGCAGGACTACGCCTACATGCTGCAGAACAGCCGGGCGCAGGCAGCATTGGTCTCCGAAGCCCTGCTGCCCACACTGCATGAAGCATTGGCCATGGGCAGCCACGAGGTCAAGAACATCTTGGTCTCCCGCCCCGCCACGGCAACAGCCCGGGCAGGCAATGGTGACGGCCCTGCCCTGCACGATCTGCGCGCACTGCTCAGCGCACAGGGCCCAGCCGCCCAGCCCGCCGCCACCCAGGCTGACGAGGCAGCCTTCTGGCTGTACTCCTCTGGTTCCACCGGCCGCCCCAAGGGCACGGTACACACCCAGGGCAACCTGTACTGGACGGCCGAGCTTTATGGCAAGCCCGTGCTGAGCCTGACCGAAAACGACACCGTCTTCTCCGCAGCCAAACTCTTCTTCGCCTATGGGCTGGGCAATGCCCTCACCTTCCCGCTGAGCGTCGGCGCCAGCGTGGTGCTGATGGCTGAGCGGCCCACGCCGCAAGCCGTGTTCCAGCGCCTGACGGGCAAAACGCCCCAGCTGGCTGGGCGCCGCCCCACCGTCTTCTACGGTGCCCCCACGGGCTATGGCGGCATGCTGGCCCACCCGGAATTGCCCGCTCGCGCCGACGTGGCGCTGCGCCTGTGCTCGTCCGCCGGTGAGGCGCTGCCACGCGACATCGGTGAGCGTTGGACTGCCCGCTTCGGCTGCGAGATCATCGACGGCATCGGCTCCACCGAGATGCTGCACATCTTCCTGTCCAACCGGCCGGGCGACGTGCGTTACGGCACCTCCGGCAAGCCGGTGGAGGGCTACGAAGTGGAAATCCGGGGCGAAGACGGCCTGCCCGTGCCCCCGAATGCCGACGGCTCCATCGACATTGGCGACCTGTTCATCAAAGGCCCCAGCGCCGCGCTGATGTACTGGCACAACCGCGAAAAGTCGCGCGACACCTTCCAGGGCGCCTGGACCAAGAGCGGCGACAAGTACACCCGTGACGCCGAGGGCTACTACACCTACGCGGGCCGCAACGACGACATGCTCAAGGTCAGCGGCATCTACGTGTCACCCTTCGAGGTGGAGGCCACCCTGGTGCAGCACCCTGCTGTGCTGGAGGCTGCCGTCATCGGCAAGACCGACAGCGACGGCCTGGTCAAGACCAAGGCCTTCATCGTACTCAAAGCTGGCCAGGCCTTGACCGAGGAAGAAGTGAAAGCCTTCGTGAAAGAGCGGCTGGCGCCCTACAAGTACCCGCGCTTCATCGAGTTCGTGAGCGAACTGCCCAAAACCGCCACGGGCAAGATCCAGCGCTTCCGCTTGCGCGACCTAGAAGCCCAGCGCTGAGTGGGCAAGCCTCAGTCCGCCTGCGGCAGCGCGGACTGGGGCAGGCCGAACACCTTGTCAAAAATCCAGGTGAACGCAACGGTGTAGACCAGGAAGAACAGCAGGATGCCCAGGTCGGCCACGAACGCGGCCCACCAGGATATGTCGAGCCACCAAGCCATCACCGGCACCAGGATGAGGGCCAGGCCGCCCTCGAACCCCATGCCGTGCACCGCCCGGCGCTGCCACGAACGCCCCTTCACGGCCTGACGGCGCTCCCACTGCTCGAACAGCCCGTTGAACACATAGTTCCACGCCAGCGCAATGCCTGACATGGTGAGCGACAAGGCCATGGCCGACCAGCCCGGCTCGCCAAACACCAGCGCCAGCACCGGGGCCACAAAGGCCACGGCAAAGGTTTCGTAAAGCACCGCCTGCAAAACGCGGCGGGTGCGTGGGGTCAAAGCCATCTGCGCCGTTCCGTGGAAATCAGGTGTCCTTGCTGATCTTGATCGACGGGAACTTGGAGGTGAAGTCCTTGGCCTTGGCCGCCACGGTGATGGCCACCTGGCGCGCCACGGCCTTGTAGATGCCTGCGATTTCGCCGTCCGGGTCGGCCACCACGGTCGGGCGGCCGTTGTCGGCCTGCTCGCGAATCTGCAGGTTCAAGGGCAGTGCGCCCAGGTAGGCCATGTCGAATTCGGCTGCCATGCGCTTGCCACCCTCGGCACCGAAGATGTGCTCCACGTGGCCGCAGTTGGAACACACGTGCACAGCCATGTTCTCCACAATGCCCAGGATGGGCACACCCACCTTCTCGAACATCTTGATGCCCTTGCGCGCGTCCAACAGGGCGATGTCCTGCGGCGTGGTCACGATCACCGCGCCCGTCATGGGCACGCGCTGGCTCAGCGTCAGCTGGATGTCGCCGGTACCAGGCGGCATGTCCACGATCAGGTAGTCCAGGTCCTTCCAGTTGGTCTGGCGCAGCAACTGCTCCAGCGCCTGCGTGGCCATGGGGCCGCGCCAGATCATGGCTTCGTCCTTGTCCACCAGGAAACCGATGGAAATGACCTGCACGCCGTAGTTCTCCAGCGGCTCCATGGTCTGGCCGTCCACGCTCTCGGGGCGGCCTTCGATGCCCATCATCATCGGCTGGCTGGGGCCGTAGATGTCGGCGTCCAGAATGCCCACGCTGGCGCCCTCGGCGGCCAACGCCAGCGCCAGGTTCACGGCGGTGGTGCTCTTGCCCACGCCGCCCTTGCCAGACGCCACGGCAATGATGTTCTTCACGTTGGGCAGCAGCTGCACGCCCCGCTGCACCGCGTGGGCCAGAATTTTGACGGACAGGTTGACCGAGACGTTCTCCACCCCGGCCACGCCCTTGGCTGCGGCGATCAGCGCCTTGCGCAGACCCGGCATCTGGCTCTTGGCGGGGTAGCCCAGCTCCACGTCGAAGGAGACGTCGCCGTCGTGAACCTGCAGGTTCTTCAGCGCCTTGGTGGAAACGAAATCCTTGCCCGTGTTCGGGTCTTGCACGGTTTGCAGCGCCTGCAGCAGCGCCTGTTGGTCAACGGCCATTTGGTGTGGAACTCCGCAGTTATGAGTAGGTGTTGGCAGCGAAGTCTACCGTCTGGCGCGCATGGGCACAGTGCCCTCATTAAAATCGAGGGCTTGCCTGTCAGGACCCACCACATGACCACGCGCTCCGCACAACGCCGTTTCTTCGTCACCACCGCTCTGCCTTACGCCAACGGCAACTTCCATATCGGCCACATCATGGAGTACATCCAGGCCGACATCTGGGTGCGCATGCAGCGCATGCACGGGCACGAGGTGCACTTCGTGGGTGCCGACGACGCCCATGGCGCGCCCATCATGATCGCCGCTGAAAAGGCAGGCAAGACGCCGCAGCAGTTCGTGGCCGACATTGCCGCCGGGCGTGCCCAGTACCTGGAAGGCTTCCACGTGAAGTTCGACAACTGGCACAGCACCGACGGCCCCGAGAACCACGAGCTGGCCCAGCGCATCTACCTCGACCTCAAGGCCAACGGCCTGATCAGCACCAAGACGATCGAACAGTTCTTCGACCCCGAGAAGAACATGTTCCTGCCCGACCGCTTCATCAAGGGCGAATGCCCCAAGTGCGGCGCCAAGGACCAGTACGGCGACTCCTGTGAAAGCTGCGGCGCGGTGTACGCCCCCACCGAACTGAAGAACCCCTACTCCGCCCTGTCCGGCGCCACGCCGGTGCTGCGCACCTCCGAGCACTATTTCTTCAAGCTCAGCGACCCGCGCTGCATCGAATTCCTGGAAAACTGGACCGCCGAACCTGGTCGCCTGCAGCCGGAAGTGCTCAACAAGATCAAGGAATGGTTCGCCAAGGACGAAGAAGGCAATGGCGGCCTGGGCGACTGGGACATCTCGCGCGACGCGCCCTACTTCGGCATCGAGATCCCCGACGCGCCGGGCAAGTACTTCTATGTGTGGCTGGACGCGCCCATCGGCTACCTTGCCTCGCTGAAGAACCTGCTGGACAAGCGCGGCCAGGACTACGAGGCCTACATGGCCGACCCGCAGCTCGAGCAGTACCACTTCATCGGCAAGGACATCGTCACCTTCCACACCCTGTTCTGGCCCGCCACGCTGAAGTTCAGCGGCCGCAAGGTGCCCGATTCGGTGTTCGTGCACGGCTTCCTCACGGTGAACAACGGCGAGAAGATGAGCAAGAGCCGCGGCACCGGCCTGGACCCGCTCAAGTACCTGGGCCTGGGCATGAACGCCGAGTGGCTGCGCTACTACCTGGCCACCAAGCTGAGCAGCCGCAACGAAGACATCGACTTCAACGCCGAAGACTTCATGCTGCGCGTCAACAGCGACCTGATCGGCAAGTACGTCAACATCGCCAGCCGTGCGGCCGGCTTCATCAGCAAGCGCTTTGGCGGCCAGCTCGGCGAAGTGTCGGCCGACGGCGATGCGCTGCTGGAGCACCTGCGCACCGTGGCGCCCTCCATCATCGAACTGATGGCCGAGCGCGAGTACGGCAAGGCCCTGCGCGAGACCATGCTGCTGACCGACCGCGTGAACGCCTACGTGGACCAGAACAAGCCCTGGGAGCTGGCCAAGCAGGAGGGCATGGAAGGCCGCCTGCAGGACGTGTGCACCACCTGCATCGAGGCCTTCCGCCTGCTCACCATCCTGCTCAAGCCCGTGCTGCCGGCGCTGGCCGCGCAGGTCGAGGCCTTCCTGAAGGTCCAGCCCTTCACCTTCGCCGACGCGCAGACCGCGCTCGGCAAGGGCCATGGGATCGGCGAATACAAGCACCTGATGCAGCGCGTGGACGTGAAGCAGCTTGAAGCATTGTTCGAGCCCCCAGCCCAGACGGAACAAGCGCCAGCAGCTACCGAAACCGTAGCACCCGGCGGCGAGGAACTGGCCCCCACCATCACCATCGACGACTTCGCCAAGATCGACCTGCGCATCGCGCAGATCGTCAACTGCGAGGCCGTGGAAGGTTCCACCAAACTGCTGCGCCTCACACTCGACGTGGGCGAGGGCCGCACGCGCAACGTCTTCAGCGGCATCGCCAGCAGCTACCAGCCCGAGGACCTGGTGGGCAAGCTCACCGTGGTGGTGGCCAACCTGGCACCGCGCAAGATGAAGTTCGGCGTGAGCGAAGGCATGGTGCTGGCCGCCAGCCATGCGGACGAAAAAGCCCAGCCCGGCATCTACGTGCTGCACCCCTGGCCCGGCGCCCAGCCTGGCATGCGAATCCACTGACCGGACGGCAGCGTGCACCCCGAGCTGCGCGGCTGGGTTGACGTGCAACGCACGCAGCAGGCCAACGTGCGCCTGGGGCTCACGCTGGCCTTCGTGGCTGGTGCCACCAACGCGGGCGGTTTCCTGGCCGTGGGGCAGTACACCTCGCACATGACGGGGGTGATCTCTTCGGTGGCCGACCAGATGGTGCTGGGCCACTGGACCCTGGCCATCGCAGGCATAGGCTCGCTGCTGGCCTTCCTGGCTGGCGCCATGACCACCGCCTGGATGGTCAACTGGGGGCTTCGCCTTTCGCTGCAAAGCGCCTTTGGCCTGCCCCTATTGCTCGAAGCGGTGGCACTGCTGCTGTTCGGCCTGTTCGGCGCGGCCATCAGCCTGCTGGCCACCCTCTTCCTGCCGCTCACGGTGGTTCTGCTGTGCTTCATCATGGGCCTGCAGAACGCCGTCATCACCAAGATATCCAAGGCCGAAATCCGCACCACACACCTCACCGGTCTGGTCACGGACCTGGGCATCGAGTTGGGCAAACTCTTCTACGTCAACCGCCATCCGCAGCACGCACCGGTGCTGGCCAACCGCGACAAGCTGCGCCTGCAGGCGCGCATGATAGGCAGCTTCTTCATTGGCGCGCTGCTGGGGGCCTGGGGGTTCAAGCATGTGGGTTACGTCAGCACGCTCCCCTTGGCGGTGATGTTGCTGCTGCTGGTCTGGCGCCCGGTGGCAGCAGACCTGCGAACACGTCGATCTGTCGTCTAAGCCCACAAAAACGCTGCGAATGGCGGTCAAACTGGTAGAAACCCCAGGATTTAGCTGACAGCGCTGTAAGTTTCAGCAAGGTTACCAAGTTGTAACATGGGGCATGATCAATATGCCACCCTTGGCCACCTTCCGCCCGCGCCTGTTTCAGGATCTTCGCGGCTACAGCGGTGAACGGCTGGTCAAAGACATGGGGGCTGGCGCCACAGTCGGCATCGTTGCATTGCCGCTGGCCATGGCATTTGCCATCGCCTCGGGCCTCAAGCCGGAGGCCGGGCTGTGGACGGCCATCATCGGCGGGCTCCTCATCTCGGTGCTGGGCGGCTCGTCCGTCCAGATTGGCGGCCCTGCAGGTGCGTTCATCGTCATCGTGTACGGCATCGTCGAGCGTTACGGCGTGGCCAACCTGTTGATTTCCACCGCCAGCGCAGGGGTGCTGCTGTTTCTGCTGGGCCTGTTCAAGCTGGGCACCCTTGTGCGCTACGTCCCGGTCAGTGTGGTCATCGGTTTCACCAACGGCATAGCCGTGCTCATTGCCCTGTCCCAGTTGCGCGACCTGCTCGGCCTGCACATAGACAAGATGCCTGGCGATTTCTTCAGCCAGATCACCACCCTGGCGCGCCATGCGGACTCGTTCAACCCCTGGGCCTTCGGGCTGGGCGCCGCCTGCGTGGTCGGGCTGTTCATCTGGCCCCGCCTCTGGGCAAGCGAGTCGGCTTTCCGCAAGAAGCTAGACGGAATCGAGGCCATCAGCGCCCTTCGTGCCACATCTCGCGTGCCCGGGCCGGTGGTGGCGCTGGTCACGCTGTCCCTGGCGGCGTGGCTGCTGCAAATGCCGGTGGAAACCATCGGGTCGCGCTTTGGAGGCATTCCTCAAAGCGTTCCGGCGTTCGAGTTGCCCGCCTTCACTTGGGAAACGGTCAAACAGCTGGTCAGCCCCACGCTCACCATCGCCATTCTGGGCGCCATTGAGTCGCTGCTTTGCGCGCGCGTGGCCGACCAGCTGCGCGACGGCCCCAAGCACGACCCAAACCAGGAACTGATGGCACAAGGCGTGGCCAACGCGGTGGTTCCCTTCTTCGGCGGCATGCCCGCCACGGGCACCATTGCGCGCACGGTCACCAACATCCGCTCAGGCGCCACATCACCCATAGCTGGGGTTGTGCATTCGCTCACGCTGGCACTGGTGGTGCTGGCTGCCGCGCCGCTGGCCAAGCACATTCCCCTGGCGGTGCTGGCGGGCGTGCTGCTGTTCGTGGCCTGGAACATGGGTGAGTGGCGCGAATTCGCGCGGCTCAAACACTTCACCAGCCATTACCGGCTGATGTTGCTGTCCACCTTCTTCGTCACCATCGTCTTCGACCTGACGGTGGCCGTGGAGCTGGGCCTGGTGCTGGCGGTGGTACTGTTCGTGCGTCGGCAAAGCGGCCTGTTCACCGCCAAGGAAGTGGCGCGGACCGCGCAGCAGATCACCTACAAGCTGTACGGTTCGCTGTTCTTTGGCGCGGTCAGCAAGATCGACCCCATCGTGGCCGAGGTGGAGGCTTCACCGGAACCCTTGAACGTGACGCTGGACGCCACGCACCTCATCTCGCTCGACACCACGGGCCTGGACGCGCTGGAACAGTTGCACAAGGCCCTGGAAAAGCGCGGCGCGCACCTGAGCATGGTGGGCTTGCACGAACAGCCGCTGTCGCTGCTGCGCCGGTCCGGCTTCGCCAGCAAGCTGCACACCTGCGCCTGACCGACGCCGAAATCTCCAGCGTCGCGTCCCACTGGGTAAAATCGCTTTTTTCCCTGTGGTGCACGATCCCGTCATGAACATCTTTCAACGCCCTCACTACGCTTCCGACGCCACCCAGTTCATCGACTCGCTCAAGTCGCAGCGCCCCGAACTGGAAGCCGAACAACGCCAGGGCCGTGCCCTGTTGTGGGACAAGCAGATCGACCGCCAGTTTGCCGCCGAGGCCAGTGAAGCGCGCGTTGCGCAAAAGCCGTACGTCTACCAGACTGAGCCGCTGCTGCGCTGATTGCCCACCGTTGGCATGACCACCGCCCCGCCGCTGGAACCCGAGCTGCCCAACAGTTTGGACTTGGCGCTGGCCAGCGCGCCCGCCGAGCTGCCAGCGAGCATGCCCGAGGTGGTGGACCAGGTGGCCCGCGCACGCCTGTACGGCGAGCCGCTTTTCCAGCTGCCGCAAGACCTCTACATCCCACCCGACGCGCTGCAGGTCTTCCTGGAGGCCTTTGAAGGCCCGCTGGACCTTCTGCTCTACCTCATCCGCAAGCAGAACTTCAACATCCTCGACATCCCCATGGCCGAGGTGACGCGGCAGTACCTGAGCTACGTGGAGCAGATCCGCGCCAGCAACCTGGAACTGGCCGGTGAATACCTGCTGATGGCAGCCATGCTGATAGAGATCAAGTCGCGCATGCTGCTGCCGCCCAAGAAGGTGGCCGAGGGCGAAGAGGTGGAAGATCCCCGTGCCGAACTGGTGCGCCGCCTGCTGGAATACGAGCAGATGAAACTGGCGGCACAGCGCCTGAACGACGCCCCCCAGCTGGGCCGCGACTTCCTTCGCGCCCAGGTGCACATCGAACAATCGCTTGCACCGCGTTTTCCGGATGTGAACCCCGCCGACCTGCAGGAAGCCTGGCGCGACATCCTCAAACGCGCGAAGCTTGTCCAGCACCACAAGATCAGCCGCGAAGAACTTTCAGTACGCGAGCACATGAGCCTGGTGCTGCGCCGCCTGCAAGGGCGCAAGTTCGTTGAATTTGCCGACCTGTTCGACGTGAGCCTGGGTGTGCCCGTGCTGGTGGTGACCTTCATCGCCACGCTGGAGCTGGCCAAGGAAACGCTGATCGAACTCACCCAGGCTGAAGCCTTCGCGCCCATTTACGTGCGCCTGGCCTACACGCCTGCCTGACACCTTTTTTCTCGCCAATAACCATGGCTTCCTTCTCGGCATCCGCCCCCGCCGCCACGGCACCCACCCGGTATTACGACGTCATCATCATTGGCAGCGGCCTGGCCGGGCTGAGCACGGCGCTGCTGCTGCCCGCGCACCTGCGCGTGGCCGTGCTCACCAAGCGCGCCATTGCCGACGGTGCCAGCGCCTGGGCACAAGGCGGCATTGCCGCCGTGCTGGCCCCGGACGACAGCTTTGACGAGCATGTGCAAGACACGTTTGTGGCGGGCGCCCACCTGAACGATGAGGCTGCCACCCGCTTCACCGTGGAAAACGCCCCCGAAGCCATTGCCTGGCTGCAGGAGCTGGGCACCCCCTTCTCGCTCGACGACGGCGAACTGCACCTGACCCGTGAAGGGGGCCACAGCCACCGGCGCATCGTGCACGCAGCTGACGCCACAGGTGCCGCCGTGCAAAAGACACTGATCGAGCGCGTGCGCGAACTGCCCCATGTGGACGTGTTCGAAACCCACAACCTGGTAGACCTGATACTGAGCGACAAACACGCTGTGCAACCCCAGCCAGGGCCGCGACGCTGCCTGGGCGCCTACGTGCTGAACGAGGAAACCGACGAGGTCGAAGCCTTCGTGGCCCCGCACACCTTGCTGTGCACGGGCGGTGCGGGCAAGGTGTACCTCTACACCTCCAACCCCGACACCGCCACTGGCGACGGCATTGCCGCCGCATGGCGCGCAGGGTGCCGCGTGGCCAACATGGAATTCATCCAGTTCCACCCCACCTGCCTTTACCACCCGAAGGCCAAGAGCTTCCTCATCAGCGAGGCGGTGCGTGGGGAAGGCGGCCTGCTCAAACTGCCGGACGGCACGCGCTTCATGCCCGCGCACGACGAGCGCGGCGAACTGGCCCCGCGTGACGTGGTGGCCCGCGCCATCGACTTCGAGATGAAGAAACACGGCCTGGACTGCGTGTTCCTCGACATCTCGCACCAGAGCCCCGAGTTCCTGCGCGAGCACTTCCCCAACATCCTGGCACGCTGCGCCGAGCTGGGCATCGACATCACGCGTGAACCCATTCCCGTGGTGCCCGCGGCGCATTACACCTGTGGCGGCGTGGTCACCGACCTGCGCGCCCGCACCGACCTGGACGGCCTGTACTGCGTGGGCGAAGCCAGCTGCACCGGCCTGCACGGCGCCAACCGCCTGGCCAGCAACTCCTTGCTGGAATGCATGGTGTTTGCCCGCGCCGCCGTGGCCGACATCACCGCCCAGCCCGCCGTTAATGTGCCTGGTGTGCGCCCCTGGGACGACAGCCGAGTCATCGACGCCGATGAACAGGTCGTCATCGCGCACAACTGGCACGAACTGCGCCGCTTCATGTGGGACTACGTGGGCATCGTGCGCACCGACAAACGTCTGGAGCGCGCCGCCCACCGCATCGCCCTGCTCAAGGCCGAGATCCAGGAGTTCTACGCACGCTTTCACGTGACGCGCGACCTGCTGGAGCTGCGCAACCTGGTGCAGGTGGCCGACCTGATCGTGCGTTCGGCCCAGGCCCGCAAGGAAAGCCGGGGACTGCACTTCAGCCGCGACTACCCCGAACTGCTGCCCAAGGCGCTGCCCACGGTGCTCACGCCGGGGGTTTGAACCTGGGCTGGCCGCCGGCTCAAATCACCGCATAGCGCCCCGGCCTGTGGTTGATGGCGATGAACAGGTTCATCACCACCGCTGCCAGCACCGACCAGGCCACCCGCTCGGGCTCCACCACCGTCAGCGCCAGCAGCACGATGGTGCAGTCGATGCCCATCTGCACCTTGCCCGCGCGCCAGCCGCGCGCCTGCTGCAGGTACAGGCTGATGATGGTGGCACCGCCCAGGCTGGCGCGGTGCCGCGCCAGGAACAGGCAGCCCGAACCCAGCAGCAAACCGCCAAGCACAGCGGCATAGGCCGGGTGCAGCCGCTCGATGGCGAACAGGCGCGGCGACCACTGCGTCATGGCCGACAACAGGCTGATGGCGATGAAGGTCTTGAGCGTGAACTCGCGCCCCATGCGTTGCCAGGCAAACCAGTAGAACGGCACGTTGATGAGGAAGAACAGGTGCCCCAGCCCCAGGCCCGTGGCGTAGTGCAGCACGAAAGCCGCACCCGCCGTGCCGCCCGTGAGCAGCCCCGACTGCGCAAACAGAATCAGCGCCAGCGACACGAACAGCGTGCCCGTGAAGATGGCCTGTGCATCCTCGAAGGCGCTGTGTTTCTGTACGGAAGAAGTGTCTGTGCTCATGACGTGTGCGGAGGCACGAATCATGCCAGTAACCGTGGCAGCCACATCAGGCGCTGCCCCTCACCACCAGTTCGTACCCCAGGTCCACACAAGGCTTAGGCACCGGCTTCCCAGCCATCAACGCCAGCAGCATGCGCGCTGCCTCGGTGCCCACCTCGGCACGTGGCGTGCGCACGGTGGTCAGCGGTGGCCACATCTGGTCGCTGCCGGTCAGGTCGTTGAAGCCAGCCACAGCCATGTCGCCAGGCACCGAAACACCCAGCCGCAGCGCGGCCAGCAGAGCCCCCTGAGCCAAGTCGTCGTTACAGAAGAAGATCGCGTCCACCGCCTGGCCGCTGCGCACGATGTCTTCAAACATCTCGCCTCCCAGCGCCAGCGACGACGGGTCTGCGCGCAGCCACTCAAGCTCCGGGTCAAAACAACCCGCCGCCTCCATGGCCTGGCGCCAGCCGTCCCGTCGCTGCAGGGTTCGCGGGTCCAACTGGGCGGCGGCAAAAGCGATGCGGCGGTGTCCACGCGCGAGCAGGTGCTCCGTCATGGCCACCCCGGCGCTTTGTTGCGAGAACCCGACGCTGTAGACGCCCGGCACCTCACTCACCTCCATCAGGTGCACGCAGGGCACGCCACTGCCAGCGATCAGCTTGCGTGTGGCTTCGCTGCGCTCCATGCCCGTCACCAGCACGCCCGCCGGGCGGTGCAACAACTGCTCGCGCAGCAACTGCTCCTCTTCACCAATGTCGTAGTGGGTGATGCCGATCAAGGTCTGGTAGCCCGCCGGGCGCAGGGTGCGCTGCACGGCCTCCAGCAAATCGACGAACAGCGCGTTGGACAACAAAGGAATGAGCACCGCCACATGGCTGCTGTGGCGGGAGGCGAGCGCCCGGGCGGCAGGGTCGGGCATGTACCCCAGCTGTTCCACGGCCAGTTGCACCCGTGCCACCAGTTCCGGGTCCACCGCACGTTCCCCGCGCAAGGCCCGCGACACGGTGATGGGGCTGACCCCTGCCAGCTTGGCCACGTCCGCCAGGGTGACTCGGCCAGTGGCTCGGGGACGGTTGGCAGACATGGGGTAGCTCCTAGGGTTATTACTGATCATACATCTGGCGAATGCTTGTAGGATAGCGCTATCCAAAGCGTGTGAGCCAGAGGGAAATCCCTATTTCAAACAGGATTCCACAGGCAAGCCGCTTTTTTTGAACCCTTTCGGACAGCGCTATCCAACAATGAACCATTCGATAGTCATCATGGGTGTGGCCGGTTGCGGCAAGTCCAGCCTGGGGGACGCCGTTGCCCGCGCCGAAGGCCTGCACCTGATTGAGGGTGACGACCACCACAGCCCGGAAAGCCGCGCCAAGATGAGCCAGGGCATTGCCTTGACCGATGCCGACCGGCAAGGCTGGCTGAACCGGCTGGGCGAAGAACTTCGCCAGGCGCCGCAGGGACTGGTGCTCACCTGCTCGGCCCTCAAGCGCGCGTACCGCGAGGGCTTGCGCGCCGCGTCACCCGGCCTGCGTTTTGTGTTTCTGGACGTGACCCGGGAAGAAGCCCAGCGGCGCGTTGCGCAACGCCCATCCCACTTTTTTTCAAGCAGCCTGATCGACAGCCAGTTCGCCACGCTGGAGCCGCCCACGGGCGAACCCGGCGTGCTGCGCGTGGATGCCAGCCTGCCCCTTGAGCAACTGCAGGCCCAGGTATGCGCCTGGCTGCATGAAGGAGCGCACGCATGAACACTGCCACCCCACCCAAGCGCCACCTGCAGCGCCTGACACATGCCGCCATGGCCGCCTGCCTCGGCATCATGGCCGTGGCCGTGTTCGTGAACGTCGTGCTGCGTTACGGCTTCGACAGCGGTGTGCCCGCCAGCGAGGAACTGTCCCGCCTGCTGTTCGTCTGGATGGTGTTCATCGGCGCCACCGCTGCCTACCCGGCGGGTGAACACATGGCCTTCACCAGCCTGGTCGGCCTGCTGCGCCACCGCCCCAAGGTCATGTTGGCTGTCACCGCGCTCATCCGCATCCTGGTGGTGTTCGGCGCGGGTCTGGTGGCCCATGGCGCCTGGCAGCAGGTCGTGGTGGGGCTGGACAGCCACTCCGTCGTGCTGGGCTACCCCACGGCCTTGCTGCCACTGCCCGCCTTCCTGTGCGCCACGGCGATTGCCGTCATGGCCCTGCTGGAACTTGTCAAACGCACGCCGCTGGACCTGGGCCACGGCATGGATGTGGAGTGATGCCATGAGCCCCGAAGGTTTGGCTTTCATCGTCTTCGTGGTCGGCATGCTGGTGCTCATGGGCATCGGCATGAACATGGCCTTGGCACTCGTCATCACCGGCGCAGGCATGGCCTGGGTGCTGGACTTCTGGGACACGCAGCTGCTGGCCCAGAACCTGGTGGCCGGGGTAGACAGCTTCCCGCTGCTCGCGGTGCCCTTCTTCATACTGGCGGGCGAGCTCATGAACGCGGGCGGCATCAGCCGCCGGATCATTGCCATGGCGCAGGCCTGGGTTGGCCACATTCATGGCGGGCTGGGCTTCGTGGCCATCGGCGCTGCGGTGCTCATGGCCAGCATGAGCGGCTCTGCCCTGGCAGACACCGCTGCGCTGGCCACCATCCTGCTGCCCATGATGCGCCAGCAGGGCTACCCCATGAACACGTCAGCCGGGCTGATCGCGTCTGGCGGCATCATCGCGCCCATCATCCCGCCGTCCATGCCCTTCGTCATTTACGGCGTCACCACCAACACCTCCATCTCGGCCTTGTTCCTCTCGGGCATCGTGCCGGGGTTGATCATGGGTACGGGCCTCATCCTGGCCTGGAAGTGGGTGCTGCGCCGCATCGATCTGCCCGCTGGCGAACCCATGCCCATGAAAGATCGCCTGCTCACCACGGCCAAGGCCTTCTGGGCGCTGCTCATGCCCCTCATCATCATTGGCGGCATGAAGAGCGGCATCTTCACCCCCACCGAAGCCGCCGTGGTGGCCGCCTTCTACGCCTTGGTGGTGGCACTCTTCATCCACCGGGAAATGCAGCTCGCGCAGCTCGGCGACGTGCTGGTGCGCGCTGCCAAGACCACGGCCATCGTGATGTTCCTGTGCGCAGGTGCCCAGGTGGCCAGCTACATGATCACCCTGGCCGACCTGCCCGGCGTGCTGACCCAGTGGCTGGGCCCGCTGGTAGAAAACCCGCGCCTGCTCATGGCGGTGATGATGCTGGCCCTGGTGCTCATCGGCACCGCGCTCGACCTCACGCCCACCATCCTCATCTTCGCGCCGGTCATGCTGCCCATCGCCGTCAAGGCGGGCATAGACCCGGTGTATTTCGGGCTGATGTTCGTGCTCAACGGCGCCATCGGCCTCATCACACCACCCGTGGGCACGGTGCTCAACGTGGTGGCTGGTGTGGGCAGGCTTTCGCTGCACCAGGTGATCAAGGGCGTGAACCCCTTCCTGTTCACCTACGTGCTGATCCTCGCCCTTTTCGTTGTTTTCCCCCAGATCGTGACCGCGCCTGTGGCGTGGATGCGCTGATCGCCTCTCGCAACCTCCAAGGAGACATCCATGAACCTGTTCCGCCGGACCCTCGTCACCACCGCTGCTGCGCTCGCGCTGGCAACGCCCTTCATTGCCCAGGCGCAGGACATCAAGCCGCGCATCATCCGCTTTGGCTACGGTCTGAACGAGCAAAGCAACCAGGGGCGCGCCGTCAAGCTCTTCGCCGAACAGGTGGAAAAGGCCTCTGGCGGCAAGATGCGTGTTCGCGCCATTGGTGCAGCCGCCCTCGGCCCCGACACGCAGATGCAGAACGCCCTCATCGGCGGCGCCCAGGAAATGATGGTCGGCTCCACCGCCACGCTGGTGGGCATCACCAAGGAAATGGCGCTGTGGGACACCCCCTTCCTCTTCAACAACGCCAAGGAAGCCGACGCCCTGCTGGACGGCCCGCTGGGTGAGAAGGTCAAGGCCAAGCTGCAGGAAAAGGGTCTGGTCGGCCTGGTCTACTGGGAAAACGGCTTCCGCAACCTCACCAACAGCAAGCGCCCCATCCAGAAGATGGAAGACCTGGCCGGCATCAAGCTGCGCGTGATGCAGAACAACGTGTTCCTGGACAGCTTCAAGTCCCTGGGCACCAACGCCGTGCCCATGGCCTTCTCTGAACTGTTCGGCGCGCTGGAAACCGGCACCGTCGATGGCCAGGAGAACCCCTACAACACCATCCTGTCCAGCAAGTTCTACGAAGTCCAGAAGTACCTGACCGTGACCAACCACGTCTACAGCCCGTGGATCGTGCTGGTGAGCAAGAAGTGGTGGGACGGTCTGTCCAAGGACGAGCAGAAAGTCCTGATGGACGCCGCCAAGGCCAGCCGCGAATTCGAGCGCAAGGACACGCGTGAGGAAGCCTCCAAAGCGGTGGCCGCGCTCAAGGAAAAGGGCATGCAGGTGAACGAACTTTCGCCTGCCGAAGCCGCCCGCATGCGCAACTCGCTCACTCGCGTGTACGCCTCCATCGGCGCCAGCGTGGGCATGGACCTGTGGAACGAAACCCAGGCTGAGTTGGCCAAGCTGCGCGCCAAGAAGTAAGCCCGAGCAAGCGCGTTTCTCCGCAACGCGCTAGAATCCGCGACGCTCCGGGGTGTCCACATGGTGTGGGCTGAGATGGCAATGCCGAACCCGCGAACTTGAACCGGTTCATACCGGCGGAAGAAGAGCTGTCAACCCTGCGTGAGTCGAACCCCGTCCTGGCCTGGCGCCACATGGGGTACGAACCACCGGGGCGACCTTCGGAGCAACACACAGGAGACTCCGATATGAACGCCCCAGTTGACAAATTCCTCGCCACCACCGCTCAGGTGGACCAGGCAGCCATCCAGCCGCTGCCCAATTCCCGCAAGGTGTACGTGGAGGGCTCCCGCCCCGATATCCGCGTGCCCATGCGCGAGATCCGCCAGAGCGACACGCCCGCCGCCTTCGGCGCCGAACCCAACCCGCCCATCTTTGTTTACGACTGCTCCGGCCCCTACACCGACCCGGCGGCGCGCATCGACATCCGCCAGGGCCTGCCCGCGCTGCGCCAGCAATGGATCGCCGAGCGCAACGACACCGAAGTGCTGCCCGGCCTGAGCAGCGAATACGGCCGCGCACGCGCCACCGACCCCAAGCTCGACGAGCTGCGCTTCCCTGGCCTGCACCGCCAGCCGCGCCGTGCCCTGCCCGGCAAGAACGTGACGCAGATGCACTACGCCCGCCAAGGCATCATCACGCCCGAGATGGAATACATCGCCATCCGCGAGAACATGCGCCGCCGCGAGTACCTGGAATCGCTCAAGGCCGCCGGCCCCACCGGGCAGAAGATGGCCGCCATGATCGGCCGCCAGCACCCCGGCCAGAGCTTCGGCGCCAGCATTCCCGCCGAAATCACCCCCGAGTTCGTGCGTGACGAAGTGGCCCGCGGCCGCGCCATCATCCCCGCCAACATCAACCACCCCGAAACCGAGCCGATGATCATCGGCCGCAACTTCCTGGTGAAGATCAACGCCAACATCGGCAACTCGGCGCTGGGTTCGTCCATCAACGAGGAAGTGGACAAGATGACCTGGGCCATCCGCTGGGGTGGCGACACGGTGATGGACCTGTCCACCGGCAAGAACATCCACGAAACGCGCGAGTGGATCGTGCGCAACTCGCCCGTGCCCATTGGCACCGTGCCCATCTACCAGGCGCTGGAAAAGGTCAACGGCAAGGCCGAGGACCTGACCTGGGAGATCTTCCGCGACACGCTGATCGAGCAGGCCGAGCAAGGCGTGGACTACTTCACCATCCACGCGGGCGTGCTGCTGCGCTACATCCCACTCACGGCCAACCGCATGACGGGCATCGTTTCGCGCGGTGGCTCCATCATGGCCAAGTGGTGCTTGGCGCACCACAAGGAAAGCTTCCTTTACACCCACTTCGAGGATATCTGCGAAATCATGAAGGCCTACGACGTGGCCTTCAGCCTGGGGGACGGCCTGCGCCCCGGCTCCATTTACGACGCCAACGACGAAGCCCAGCTGGGTGAACTCAAGACGCTGGGCGAACTCACGCAGATCGCCTGGAAGCACGACGTGCAGGTGATGATCGAAGGCCCCGGCCATGTGCCCATGCACATGATCAAGGAGAACATGGATCTGCAGCTGGAGCAGTGCCACGAGGCGCCCTTCTACACCCTGGGCCCGTTGACCACCGACATCGCCCCGGGCTACGACCACATCACCAGTGGCATTGGCGCGGCCACCATCGGCTGGTACGGTACCGCCATGCTGTGCTACGTGACGCCCAAGGAGCACCTGGGCCTGCCCAACAAGCAGGACGTGAAGGAAGGCATCATCACCTACAAGTTGGCTGCCCACGCCGCCGACCTGGCCAAGGGCCACCCGGGTGCACAGATACGCGATAACGCTTTGAGCAAGGCGCGCTTCGAGTTCCGCTGGGAAGACCAGTTCAACCTGGGCCTGGACCCCGACAAGGCGCGCGAATTCCATGACGAGACGCTGCCCAAGGATTCAGCCAAGGTAGCGCACTTCTGCTCGATGTGCGGGCCGCATTTCTGCAGCATGAAGATCACGCAGGACGTGCGCGACTTCGCGGCCCAGCAGGGTGTGAGCGAGGACAGTGCGATCGAGAAGGGTATGCAGATGCAGTCTGAAGCCTTCCGCCAGTCGGGGGGGGACATCTACATCCCGATCCACAAGGCCTAAACACTGCCTCGCTGGTTGCTGTAGGGATGACGGGGTTCGCCGTGACCTCGCTCGCTGCGGCAGGCCTGGCGCTGCAACCAAAGCTGTTGGTGCGCAACCGGTGGTGTGCCAACAGCGCTTCTGCAAAGGCGTGTGCGCCCAGGGGCTGGCGCGCCTGACGAGGTGCCGAGAAGCGCAGCTGCCGTGGCTGCGCGCGCAGCGCGCTTCGTAACTGACTTGCGGCAGATGTTCGACCGGAGCGTTTCGTCAGAAACGTGTAGGGAGTTTCTGCAGCGTGGCCACGGCATCGAGCATCGCAGGGGAGCCGGTGCACTGCACCGGCCGCCTCGTTGAAGCGCCAGCCCCTGGGCGCACACGCCTTGGCCCTCCCACAAGCCATCTGTCACAATCCGTCCCCATTCGCGCCCCCCAGGAGAAGCCCATGTTCCGCACCCTGCTCAAATCCAAGATCCACCGCGTCGCCGTTACCCAGTGCGAACTGCACTACGAAGGCTCCTGCGCCATCGACGAAGACCTGCTCGACGCCGCCAACATCTGCGAAAACGAACAAATCCACATCTGGAACATCGACAACGGCGAGCGCTTCGTCACCTACGCCATCAAAGGCGAACGCGGCACAGGCATGATCTCCGTCAACGGCTCGGCAGCGCGCCGTGCGGCGGTGGGCGACCTGCTCATCATCGCGGCCTTTGCACAAGTCCACGAAGACCACGTGAAGAACCACCAACCACAACTGGTGTTCGTGGATGCCAACAACCGCCAGACCGAACTGCGGCACCACGTACCCACGCAGCAAGCCTGAGCCTGCCAGGCGAACATCCCCGGGCTTGACCGGGGATGCGCACCATGCCATGCTGCCCGCGCCGCCCGACGGCCAGGAGGCAGACCATGCGCATCGGTGTTCCCAAGGAAATCAAAAACCATGAGTACCGCGTCGGGCTGACACCCGCCAGCGTGCGCGAACTCACCTCGCGCGGCCACCAGGTGCTGGTGCAAAGCGGAGCGGGCACCGCCATTGGCCTGGGTGATGATGCCTACCAGGCCGCAGGGGCAGCGCTGGCGCCAGACGCTGCCAGCGTGTTTGCCCAGGCCGACCTGATCGTCAAGGTCAAGGAACCCCAGCCCAGCGAATTCCCCTTGTTGCGCGCGGGCCAGGTGCTGTTCACCTACCTGCATTTGGCACCCGACCCGAAGCTCACAGCCGCGCTGCTGCACAGCCGGGTCGTTGGCATTGCCTACGAAACGGTCACTGGCCCCGGCGGCACGCTGCCGCTGCTGGCCCCCATGAGCGAGGTGGCTGGCCGCATGGCGGTGCAAGTGGGCGCTCACTACCTGGAAAAATCTCAAGGGGGTATGGGCCTGCTGCTTGGCGGCGTGCCCGGTGTGGCACCGGCCCATGTGGTTGTACTGGGGGCGGGCTCGGTAGGCGCCAGCGCCGTTCGCATGGCCACAGGCTTGGGTGCGCGCGTCACCGTGCTCAACCGTGGGCTGGAACGGCTGCGCGAGCTGGACGCCTTGTATGGCAACCGCATCAGCACCCTGGCGGCCAGCGCACAGAACGTGGAAGACGCTGTGCTGGACGCAGACCTTGTGGTGGGCGCCGTACTGGTGCCTGGAGCCAAGGCACCGAGGCTGGTGTCACGCCAGCAGGTCAGCCACATGAAGGCCGGCTCTGTGGTGGTGGATGTGGCCATCGACCAGGGCGGGTGTTTCGCAACGTCGCGGCCCACCACCCACCTGGCCCCCACCTTCGTGGTGGACGGCGTGGTGCATTACTGCGTCACCAATATGCCGGGCAACGTCGCACAGACGTCCACCTTCGCCTTGAACAACGCCACCCTGCCCTTCGTGCTGGCCCTGGCAGACAAGGGCTGGCAACGGGCCCTGCAAGACGACCCGCATCTGCGCAACGGCCTCAACGTGGCCGAAGGGCAGATCGCGCACGAAGCGCTGAAGGCTCAGCCAGAGAAGAAACCCGTGTGACACCGCGTCAAACCAGCGTGGCGTCCAACCACCCACGCAGGCTATTGATGAAGACGATGGCACTGGCCCGGCCGAGATCGTCCACGCGCAGCACTTTTTCCTGCAGTTGTCCCTTCTGAAGGGCAAGCTCGCGGCCAATGCCGCCCAGCAAGCCGCTCGCCAGAGGGGGCGTCCACCACTGCCCGTCCAGGCACAGCGCGATGTTGCCCCTCGTACACTCGGTCAATTCGCCGTGGCGGTTCCACAGCAGGGTGTCGAACACCCCCGGCTCATCGGGTTCAAAGGCTTCGTAGTGCGCCCTGCGCGTGGTCTTGTAACGCACGAATTCGCTGTCGGCAGCCTCGAAGGGCTGCGTGGCCACGCGCAGGCGCACGGGCTCGGCGGTGGCCGCCATGGCAAAGGCCTGTGCCCTCGCCTGCCCGCGCGCATCCAGCAGCACGCGCAGGCGCCACAGTCCTACAGGGTGCTCGCGGGCCTGAGCGCTGATGGCCTCGGCCACCCGTGCTTTGTCCCAGGGAAAACCGAAATGCGCCGCCGCCCGAGCCATGCGGGCCAGGTGCGCTCCTTCGTTGCGCGCAATACCGTCCTGCAAGGCCAGCGTTTCAAGCAGTTCGAAAGGTTGGCTTGCCCTGTCCAAGAAGGCCCGTTTGTGGCGCCATTCCTGCCACTCCCCGCTGGCTTGGGCATCGGCGGTGATGCCGCTGCCAATACCGCAACACAATGCCGCGCCGCTGGCCTCGACGGTGCGAATGGCCACATTGAACCGCGCAGCGCCTCCAGGCCGCACCACGCCAATGGCACCGCAGTACACGCCACGCGGCCCAGCCTCCAGCTCGCGGATCATGCGCATGGTCTGCACCTTGGGCGCACCCGTCACCGAACCGCAAGGGAACAGCGCAGTGAACACCTCGGCCAGCGTCGTGCCGGGCCGGGTCTGCGCTTCCACGTCCGAAGTCATCTGCCACACGCTGGGCAGGGCCTCCAGGTGGAACAAACGCGGCGCACACACTGTGTGGGGTTGGGCCACGCGCGACAGGTCGTTGCGCAGCAGGTCCACGATCATCACGTTTTCGGCACGCTCCTTGGCCGAACGGCGCAAACGGTCAGCCTGCACCTCGTCCTCGTCAGGTGTGGCGCCACGCGGGGCCGTGCCTTTCATGGGCCGGGTCAGGATGCGTTGACCGTCCCAGTCAAAAAACAGCTCGGGGGAGACGGACAGCACCTGCTCCGCACCGCTATCGATGTATGCGGCGTAGCCCCCAGGCTGCGCCCGGTGCAAGGCGTGGAAGAGCGCCAGCGGCGTGCCTTGGCGCAGCAAGCCCTGCAAAGCGTGGGTGAAGTTGACCTGGTAGAACTGCCCCTCGGCAATGGCACCGTGGATGCGCTCCAAGGCCTGGTCGAACGCTTCGCGCTCCATCCCAACGCCCCATTCCGCCACGGCGTCACCGTCCGGCATCGAGGCCTCGTCTTGCACGGGCCACGCCTGGGGCTCGTCGTACACGCCGAACCAGGCCAACAGCCCATCTGCTGTGCGAACGTCAAATGCCGGGTCGAACGCTGCCGCCGCCTCGTAACGCAGGTAGCCCACGCACCAGCGGCCCGCTGCAGCCTCGGCCTGCACGGCTTCCAGCACGGGCAACACTTCGTGTGGTTCACGCGCTGCCAGCACACGAGTGGGCGTGCCAAACGCCATGCGCCATGGCTCTGCCTGCGGCGTCGGCGCCGCAAAATCGATCAGCGTCAACACACGCCGCTGCGCTCAGGCTGCGCCAATGTTGGGCACCAGCGCCCCAGGGTTCTGCCCGCCCTTGAGCGCGGCAGTGAAGGCCAGCATGCGGTCAATGGGTTGGCGCGCACGAGGGATGACGTCCGGGTCCACGAAAATTTCATGGGCGCCGGTCTCCAGCACGTGTGCCACACCCGCCAGGCCGTTCATCGCCATCCAGGGGCAATGCGCGCAGCTCTTGCAAGTCGCGCTGTTGCCAGCGGTAGGCGCCTCGATGAACACCTTGCCGGGGTTCAGGGTGCGCAGCTTGTGCATCATCCCGTTGTCGGTCGCCACGATGAACTCCTTGGCGTCCATCTCCTGCGCGGCCTTCAGAATGCCCGAGGTGGAACCCACCGCGTCTGCCATGGCAACCACGTCGGCTGGGCTTTCGGGGTGCACCAGCACCTTGGCACCGGGGTGCTGCTTCAGCAGGGCCTGCAGCTCGAAGGCCTTGAATTCGTCGTGCACCACGCACGAGCCCTTCCACATCACCATGTCGGCCCCGGTTTCGCGCTGGATGTAGGCACCCAGGTGTTTGTCGGGCGCCCACAGAATCTTGTGGCCCTTGTCCTTGAGCGCCCGCACGATGTCCAGCGCGCAGCTGGATGTCACCAGCCAGTCGGAACGCGCCTTCACCGCGGCGCTGGTGTTGGCATAGACCACCACGGTGCGGTCGGGGTGCTCGTCGCAGAAGGCACTGAACTCCTCCACCGGGCAGCCCAGATCGAGCGAACAGGTGGCGTCCAGCGTGGGCATGAGCACCGTCTTCTCGGGGCTCAGGATCTTGGCGGTCTCGCCCATGAAGCGCACGCCAGAGACCACCAGCGTCTTGGCCGGGTGGTCGCGTCCAAAGCGCGCCATCTCCAGCGAATCGCTGACGATGCCACCGGTTTCCTCGGCCAGGTCCTGCAGATCTGGGTGCACGTAGTAGTGTGACACCATCACCGCATTGCGTTCCTTGAGCAGGCGGCGAATCCTGTCCTTCAGTTCGGCGCGCTCCTGCGGGCCGGGCTCTTCGGGCACGCGCGCCCAGACGTGGCGTGTCGGGCAAGCCGGTTGCTCGACATCGACTTCAATGACCTTGTCCATCGCTTACTGCCTTCACATGACCCGCGTTCAAACCGCCTCGAACCGCATCGAGAAATCGACCGCCTTGACATCCTTGGTCAACGCGCCAATGGAGATGCGGTCAACCCCGGTTTCTGCAAGGGCGCGCACCGTGTCCAGATTCACGCCCCCGGAAATCTCCAGAACGGCTGCGCCGCCCGGATGTGCCGCGTTGATTCGGACCGCTTCGTGCAGGGTCGTCAAATCCATATTGTCCAGCAGGACCATACGCGCACCAGCGTCAAGGGCTTCTTGCAACTGCGCCAGGGTTTCCACCTCGATCTGCACGAACTTGGCCTGGGGCGCGGTTTCCTGGACACGCCGCAGCACGGCGCTCACGCCGCCAGCCGCCGCGATGTGGTTTTCCTTGATCAGCACGGCGTCGTACAGACCCAGGCGGTGGTTGAGGCCGCCGCCCTGCAACACCGCGTACTTTTGCGCCAGACGCAGGCCGGGCAGCGTCTTGCGGGTGTCCACGATGCGCGCCCGCGTGCCTGCCACGGCCTGAACGTACTGTGCCGTCTTGGTGGCCACGGCGCTCAGCGTCTGCAGGAAGTTCAGCGCGGTGCGCTCAGCCGTCAGCAGCTGTTGTGCCAGGCCTTCAATCTCCAACACCACCTGGTTGGCTTCGCAATGCTGGCCTTCGGCCACGTGCCAACGCAAGGTTGCAGTGGGGTCCAGCGCCAGCACGGCGGCGTCCACCCAGGGCCTGCCGCAAATCACGGCGGCTTCGCGGGCCAGCACGCGGGCCCGTGCACGGCGCGCCGGGTCCACCAAAGCGGCGGTCAGGTCTCCTGCGCCCACATCTTCGGCCAGGGCGCGGCCCACGTCAGCCTGCACCAGCGCAGCCAGGCGGCTGGGAGAAAAATCGTTGGTATCGTTCATCGGGGAATCTTCTGGGTAACGCTCACGGCAAATCCACACTCAACTGTACCGCGAGGGGACGAAGCATAACGGGATCGACTAGACTCCCGACTTCGCGGGCTGTTCCAGCCCTACGTTCACCATGCCGCTCGGCCCCCGAGACACCGAGATCACCATGAGCGAGACCACGGCCAGCACTCCCTACGGAACCCTTCCTTCGGCGTCCCCGCTGCCCCAGCGCAAGCCGGTAAGCCTGCCGCGCCTGCAAGACATGCGCGAGCGGAGCGAGAAAATCACCATGCTCACCGCCTACGACGCGACCTTCGCCGCCGTGGCCGACAGCGCCGGTGTGGAGTGCCTGCTGGTGGGCGACTCGCTCGGCATGGTCTGCCAGGGCCTGTCCAGCACCGTGGGCGTGACGCTGGAAACCATGTGCTACCACACCGAAAGCGTCACCCGCGGCCTGCGCCGGGTGCAGGGCACCGCCTGGGTGATTGGCGACCTGCCTTTCGGCAGCTACCAGGAATCGAAGGAACAGGCCATCCGCAGCGCGTCAGCGCTCATGCACGCGGGCGCCCACATGGTCAAGCTTGAAGGCGGCGGCTGGACCGCCGAGACCGTGCGCTTCCTGGTGGAGCGCGGCATTCCCGTGTGCGCCCACCTGGGCCTCACCCCGCAAACGGTGCACGCCCTGGGCGGCTACCGCGTGCAGGGCCGCAGCGACAGCGACGCCCTGCGCCTCAAGCACGAGGCCCTGGAGCTGCAAGACGCCGGTGCTTCCATGCTGGTGCTGGAAATGGTGCCCGCCACCCTGGCCTCCGAGGTGACGCAGCAGCTGCCGCGATGCCACACCATCGGCATAGGTTCGGGCAAAGGCACGGCCGGCCAGGTGCTGGTGATGCACGACATGCTGGGCATGGGCCTGGGCAAGACGCCCAAGTTCGTGCGCAACTTCATGGACGGCCAGTCCAGCGTGCGCGGCGCCATGGCCGCCTATGTACAAGCCGTCAAGGACGGCAGCTTCCCCGACAACACCCTGCACGCCTGGTAAGGCACGCCATGCAAGTCATACACACCATCGCCGAGCTGCGCGAGCAGCTGGCACGCCACGATTCCCCAGCCTTCGTGCCCACCATGGGCAACCTGCACGACGGCCATCTGGCCCTCGTCCGCCAGGCCAAGACCCTGGGTGACGTGACGGTGGCCAGCATCTTCGTGAACCGCCTGCAGTTCCTGCCGCACGAGGACTTCGACACCTACCCGCGCACCCTGCAGGCCGACTGCGAGAAGCTCCAGGCCAACGGCTGCGATATCGTCTTCGCTCCTTCGGAAAAGGAGCTGTACCCGGAACCGCAAGGCTTCAAGGTGCACCCGCCCGCCGGGCTGGCCGACATTCTGGAAGGCCACTACCGCCCGGGCTTCTTCGTGGGCGTGAGCACGGTGGTGATGAAGCTGTTCCAGTGCGTGTTCAGCGAAGCCAAGGGCGCGCGCCACGCGGTTTTTGGCAAGAAGGACTACCAGCAGTTGATGGTGATCCGCCAGATGGTGCGCCAGTTTGCCCTGCCCGTCACGGTGCACGGCGGCGAGACGGCGCGTGCCGACGACGGCCTGGCCTTGAGTTCACGCAACGGTTACCTGAGCGCCGAGGAGCGTGCCGAGGCAGTGCACCTGTCGCGCGAACTCAAGGCGCTGGCGGCTACGGTGTTGGGCGGCGAGCACAACTTGGCTGCGGTGGAACAGCGCGCGATGCAGACCTTGCAGGCACGCGGCTGGGCACCCGATTACCTGACGGTGCGCCGCCGCCACGACTTGCAGCCACCCGAGGCGGGCGAATTCCGCCCGGGCGAACTGGTGGCGCTGGGTGCCGCCAAGCTGGGGCGCACGCGGCTGATCGACAACCTGGAGTTCTGACCAACGCTGCCCTTGTTGGGTCCAGGTCTGTTGCGGCCACGGCGTGAGTCGCTCCTAGTCCGTTGGTGGCCAAGGCGTGTGCGCCCAGGGCGCTGGCGCTTCAACGAGGTGGCCCCTGCGCAGCAGGGGCTTCCCTGCGATGCTCGATGCCGTGGCTACGCGGCAGAAACTCCCTGCACGTTTCTAGCGAAACGCTCCGGTCGGACATCTGCCGCAAGTCAGTTACGAAGCGCGCTAAAGC
>JAYSGB010000036.1:0-43102 GCA_041913045.1 Burkholderiaceae bacterium
TGCCCTGGGCGATCTCGGCGGAAGCCGTGGCAACCGCCTCCGAGCCGTTGCGCACGCGGGAAACCACCTGGACAAGGCTGTCTTGCATGCCGGACAAGGAGTGCAGCAGCTGACCGATTTCATCCTTGCCCGTGACGACGACGGTCTCGCTCAGATCCCCGTTGCCGATGCGTTGGGCGGTTTGGCGGGCGGCGTCAACACCTTTTGCAATGCCGCGCGACAGCCGCCAGCTGACCAGTGCCGCAATTGCCACCGTAACGGCAGCCAGGACTGCGCCGACCACGTAAAGCTGCCGGAACATGTTCTCCACCTCGGTGTGAGCGGCGCGGACCTGCGCCACTTCGCCATCCACGAGTTCCTGGGTTGCGCGGATGTAGGCGTCGGTGACCGGCACGAACTGGCTTTGCACCAGGGCGCGGGCGCCATCGCCGTCGCCAGCGGCCTTCAGTTCGTTGACGCGATCGCGTGTGGCAAGCCAGGTCTTGCGGACTTCACCAACGTTCTCGGCGCGGCGGCGGGAGTCGGCGTCCTGCACTTTGGCCAGGAAGGTTTTCTGGGTCTCGGTGGTGCTGCGCGATGTGGCGGCCATGGATTCCTTGAAGAAGTCCAGCATGGCGCCATCTTCTGAGTAGCCTACGGCAAGGGAGCGGGCCGAGTTTTGCCGCACGTCGCCCTGCCATTGACCCGCCAGTTGCAGCAGCTCTGATGACAAAGCCATCCGTTCAGACGCTCGCGAAACTTGCTCGACGCGCCACGCGGTGACACCCGCAAGCAGCAGAAAGAGTGCGATGACAGCAGCGAAGCCAAGCTGGAGCCTGGTGGAAATTTTGAGGTTTAGCATGGTCCGGGTAGAGCAGACAAGCCCTTGAGGGGCGAGAAGTCACCCGGACGAGTATTGAGGTGGCAAAAATGGAAGATGTGAGACTTGGATGCTCTTCCATTGCGACATCGGCCGGCTGTTTTTTGAAGGGAGAAATGCCTGTGACCGAAGGCAGCCCCGCTGTCATGGTTCTCCGTGGAGAACGTTAGACCGGAGGCTTTGCGACCTCGCCTTTCGCGCGAGTGTGCCTATGTTTTCCGCCGATTGTCACAGATTTTTACATACCGTGCTGGGTATGTTCGGGAAAACACCTGTGACATGTTTGCAGGTAATCCGCGAGGTCAGGCGGTCACGTCGAACAGCGGAGTCTTGACGATTTCTTCTGCAGGGCTGGGGCGCCCGAAGTGATAGCCCTGCAAAACGTCAACGCCGAGTTCGCTGAGCAGCATGGAAGTGTCGTCGTCTTCCACACCCTCGGCCACCGTGCGCAGCCTCAGTGCCTTGGCCAAGCTGACAATGCCTTGCACCAGTCGCAATCCTTCAGGGGTGTGAACGCGCCGCACGAACGAGATGTCGATCTTGAGTTCGCCGATGGGGAGCTCGTGTAACTGGGAGAGGGATGCGTAGCCCGTTCCAAAATCATCCAATGCCAGGGTGAAGCCAGCTTGCGCCAGTTGGCGCAGCCGCTCTTCGGCGAATTCCACATCCATCAAGGCAACGGATTCGGTGATTTCGAGCACCAGGGCATCTGGGTGCAGGCCGTGCTCGGCAAGATCCCCCATCAAGGTGTCAACAAAGTCCGATGCGAACAGCTGGCGCTTGGAGATGTTGATGGACAGGGTCAGGTCTGGGTGGGTTTTGCGCCATTGCTGGAACTGGGCGAACGCCTGGCGCTGTACGCTCTGGCCGAGTTCGCCAATGAGTCCCAGGTTCTCGGCCATGGGTATGAAGCTGCCAGGGGAGATCCAGCCTAGGTCGGGGTCGTGCCAGCGTGCCAGCGCTTCCATGCCGACCAGATGCTGACGGCCCTGCGCGTCGCGGCGCGCAGAGACCAGGGGTTGGAACCAGACGGTGATGCGGTTCTCACGCACGGCCTGTGCGAGGCGGTTTTGTATGTACAGCTCCTTCTTGCCCAGACCTTTGCTGGACATGTCGGAGAACAGCTGGAAGTTGTTGCGGCCTTGTGATTTGGCGTAGAACATGGCGCGGTCGGCCTGGGCCAGCAGGTGATCTACGTCGCCGTTGGTGTCATCTTCGGGGTAGATGGCGATGCCCATGCTGAACGTGGCGTTGATGGCGAGGTCGTCCAGCATGATCGTCTGGCGCATGGCTTCGATCATCTTGCGCGCGACGTGGCGTGCGTCGTCCATCGAGCTGAGGCCGGGCAGCAGAACCACGAACTCGTCACCCCCCCAGCGCGCAAGCGTGTCGACTTCTCGCAGGCTGCCTCTGAGAACCTGGGCCAGGGCCAGAAGGTAGGCGTCGCCAGTCTTGTGGCCGTAGGCATCGTTGATGTTCTTGAAGTGGTCAAGATCGATGAAGCACACGCCCACATGCTGCCCGGAACGACTGGCTTGCTGGATCGCCTGTTTGAGTCGATCTTCCAGCAGCACGCGGTTGGGCAGGCCTGTGAGTGCGTCATGCAACGCCATGTGGGTGATGTGGCGTTCCTGAAGGTAGCTTTTGGTGATGTCACGCAGGACGCCACGGATGCCACGGCCTTGACCGTCCTCGTCTCTTTCCACCACGAAGCGGCATTCGATCCATTGGGCGGCGCGGTTTTCGACTTGCAGCCGGAACCGGCCCTTGAATTCGTCCTTGCGACCAGAGGTGAGGTCCTGCAGGTGGCGAGCGAACCCCTCACGGTCTTCCTCGTGCATGTAGCCCACCAGATTGGACGAAGCGTTGGCTGGCAGATCCATCAGCCGCCACCAGCCGTTGTTGGCGTTCAGGATGCGACCTTGAGCATCGAGCTCCAGCACCGCTTCTTCCAGCAAGTCCAGCGTGCGTACGAAGGCGTGCTGCTCTGCTGCGCGGATCTTTTCCCGGCCCAGCGCGAGTTGCAGTGCCGCGAAGGGTGAGCGCACGCTGTCGACGAAAACCGCGCGATAGATGAAGTAATAGCTGACGATTTTGTAGATGTGGCCGGTGGCGTTGACGAGGTCGGTGACGCGCCCGTATTTGGTGAAGTACAGCTCTGACATGGCTGCGATCGCAGCCGCCGCATAAAGGTCAACCGTGCTGTAAGCGCGTGCCTGGGACGATTGCCTGTAAAAAAGAAAAGCGGCCAACCCGTAGGTGCCGACCAGGGCGTATTCGATACCCACCTTGAGCGGGGTGAGGCCTTGTCCTGCCACGAAGAACTCTGGCGCCCAATGTGGCTGAAAGAAGCCCACCCAACTCACGATCGCCACGTAACTGAGCACGCCTCCCATGATGGCGTGACGAGCCTGAACACTGCGCAGAGGACGCCAGGGCCGCAGCGCCACGATCAGCAGGCCGATGGCTGCGAGTATGCGGGCTGCAAGCCAGAAGTTGATGGCCTTCTGTGGGCTGGCCCCTGTGACCAGGTGCGGCATGCCGTCGTATGACAGCGTGTGTGCGTAGTCGATGAGGCCAGTGCCCAACAGCACAGCGCCGAGCAGGACAATATTGCCGGGCCGGTCTTCGGCGCGCGCGTGCCATGCAATGCCGAAGCCGAGCAGGGCGACCACAATCGAGCCGAACTCCAGGGTGGTGTGCAAAGGCAGAAAGTAGGAGGCTGGCAGGTCCAGCGCGAGCGTACCCGTCCACAGCGGAATGCTCAGCAGCAGCATCACCACCACCCAGGTGTTGGCTTGTTGTCGTCCGCGTTCGCTGACGACCGGCGAGGCAAGAGGCAGCACGTTCTGCATGGTTTGGCTGGGGGAATGCTTGGTGAACCGTACGGAGTATAGGGGGCGTATAAGTACGGCGTGATAAAGCCAGTCAGCCTTCGCGACAGCGGTCACAGTCGAGTTTTGCAAAAATACAGGGTTTACCCGAAATCGTTTACATCAATCGAGGTTCCGAATTGCCACTGCCTACACCTGTTTCGCGCAAGCACATGCATACCCGTCGCGTGGAGTACCGAGGCTTCCTGCGCGAGGACGGCCTGTGGGATATTGAAGGCGAGCTGCACGACAGCAAACCCCATGCTTTTGAGATCAAAGGCGAGGGGCAGTGGGCCCCTGGTGAGGCGGTGCACCATATGTGCATACGGGTCACGCTGGACAACCACATGGTGGTGCAGGACATACAGGTTGCCATGGACAGCACCCCCCATGAGCCTTGCATTCAGGCAGCAGAGCCGATGCGGCGCATGATTGGCTGCCGCATGGGAGGTGGGTGGCGCCAGGCCATTGAGCGCAACCTTGGAGGCGTGCAAGGGTGCACCCATTTGCGCGAACTGCTCTACAACATGGCCACGGCGGCTTTCCAGACCATGGCCGAGGTGGCCTTTGCCGTGCCTTCACAAGACAAACCGCCCGCTCACCTGGGCAAGTGCCTGACCTGGGACTTCAACAGCCCCGTGGTGGAAAGGGTCTACCCGATGTTTTTCCGCTGGCAGCCGCCAGCCAAGCCATCTGCCTGAGATGGCTGGGTGTTTCAGCGTTTGTAGCGTGCCATCAGCTGCTCGGTGTTGGCCTTGCGGTCGGCATTGATGGTTTGCACGTGGGGCCTTTCGGCCATGCGTTTGAGATAGTCGCGCACCGGCAGGTCTGCCAGGAAGTCGCGCCCGAGAACGAGTTTGGTAGCGCTGGATACCAAGGGCAGGTGTGTGATGGCGGCGCAGTCTGCGAGCGTGAATTCGCTACCTGCCACGAATGGTGAAAAACGCGCCAGCTTGGAGAAGGCAGCAACGTTTTTTTCCAGCTGTTCGCCCACTTTCTGCTTAACGCCTTCGCTCACCTGCCCGCCGAAGAAGGCCTGGGGGTAAAGCTTGCGGGCTTCAAGTTCCAGGTGCAGTTCGAGGAAGGTGTTGATTTCGCGCACCTTTGCTCGCTGGAACGGGTCGGTGGGAAGCAACGCGGCAGCAGATGGGTAGGCATCCTCCAGGTACTCGACGATGACGGCCGACTCGCACAGCGAGCCCTGGGGCGTCTGCAGGTAGGGCACTTTGCCCAAGGGGGTGCTGTCGAGGTCGGTCTCTCCCACCCAGCAGAGCGATTCCTCAAAGGGGATACCTTTTTCAAGCAGTGCTAGCTTGACTTTGCTGTAGTAGTTGCTGGCAGAAAAGCCGCAAAGTTTGAGCATGGATGCCTCCGTAACGCGTGGTCAGGCGCGCATCTTGCCGCAATAAGGGCATGGAGGCTGTCGACTGGGCGTCAAATTGAGGAGGGGGAGCTCAAAGCTGCGAGCGCTGGCCTTCGGTGAGAGTGTCCAACTGGAAGAGTCCGCTCTTGTCCCACAGCCAGGTGTCTGTATAGACCACGCCGCCCATGCGGCGGGGCGCGGGGAACGGGGATGCGGCGCGCACCGTACGTTCGATTTCGGCCATGACGGCTGGAACATGCCGGGGCGCGCGCATCCAGTCGATGCGGCGCACGTTGCCGCGAGCGTCCAGCTCCACCTGCATGACGCCAACGGCTTGCAGCAAAGGCGGCATCTTGCCTTTGAAGATGCGGTTGCGGTTGAGTTCGTACAGGTGGGCGGCAGCGTCGCGCCGGTATTCCTTGGCTGAGGCTGCCATGGAGATCTTGCCTGCCGGCTCGGCTGGCGCTGGCACTGCAACGGGCGGCGTTGCCGGAGAAGGGGCGGGACCCTGCGTGGGGGCTGGAGGTGGGGGTGAGGCGCACGACGCCAGCAGAGCCGCTATGCCCGCGGCGACGAGCGAGACACTGCGGCTGCGCCCCGCTGACTTGGTGGAGTTGGAGGGAGGCAGGGTTGCGTGGCTCATGGCTTGTCTCTTGGATGCGGTATTTGCTGTTGCGTCGGCAGTTTATGCGCTTTCGCGAAGCCAGTGTGCAACCAAACACCGGATACTTGGGGCATGACCCGGCCGATTTTTACAGGGCGTGATGCGTCTTACTTTTTGGAACGTTTGGCATTGGAGCCTGCTGTGCTGGTGCGCGTGGAGGCGACCCAGGGGTCGGTGCCGCGCGAGGTGGGCGCCTGGATGGCGGTTTTTGCCAGTGGTGAACTGGCCGGCACGGTGGGCGGCGGGCACCTGGAGTGGCAGGCGCAGCAATGGGCGGCAGAAGCGTTGAGCCAGGGGGTGCAACCGGGCTGGCAGGAAGTGCGGCGGTTTGCCTTGGGACCCAGCCTGGGGCAGTGCTGCGGCGGTGTGGTGCATTTGCGGGCACAGCGGGTGGACGCAGCTGACGTGACCGCGTTGCGGGGTGCCTTGTGTGCCAGCGGTCACCCGGTGGCGCTGTTCGGTGGCGGGCATGTGGGGCGGGCCCTTGTGGCGGCACTGGCCCCCTTGCCGTTTGCATTGCGCTGGATTGACAGCCGTGACGAGGTGTTTCCACCGGTGTTGCCTGACAACGTGGAGGTCGAGCATTCAGACCCGGTGCAGGCTGCCGTGGCCGATCTGGCGCCGGGCACGCTGGTGCTGATCATGAGCTTCAGCCATGCAGAGGATCTGGACATCGTGGACGCCTGTCTTCAGCGGCAGGCGCAGCGCGGGGACTTGCCTTTCGTGGGGCTCATTGGCAGCCGCAGCAAATGGGCGGCCTTCCGACACCGGTTGGAGGCGCGCGGGCATGGACCGCAGGCGCTGGAGCACGTGACTTGCCCGATCGGGTTGCCAGGCATTGCTGGCAAGCAGCCCGAGGTCATTGCGGCCAGCGTGGCGGCGCAGTTGCTGATGCAGCTGGAACGCCTCAGGGCATGAGTTGCGGGTGCGCCGTGCTGGCCAGTTCGGCCAGACGGTTGCGAGGCAGTTGGCCGCTGAGGGCGTAGCCCAGCGTGCCCTGGACCCAGTAGAAGGTTTGTGTGTCGCCCCAGCGGGCGAAGCGGAATTCGCCCACGGCTTTGCCCGGTGCGGTGTCGAGTGTAGACACGTGCAGGGTGACACGGGCGCCCTGGGCGTCTTCGTACATGAAGAGGGCGCGCGCCTGGCCGGCCTCGCCGGGCAGCAGTCGCCCGCCTACGAGGTGAAAGCCTTGTGCGTCCAGCACGGGGGCTTTCAATGGGGTGCCCAGCCGGCGCGAAAGCCACTGCACCAGATGCGCCTGCTGGTCGGCATCCACTTCCACTGGGTGGCGCTTTTCGGGCACGTAAACAACGTGGGCGACGCGTGCCTCGCGCACGAAACCGGGAACGCCGTTGGCCGCCACTGACACCCCCGATGGGTGCAGTTGCCAGCCCAGGCCGAAACCCACCGCAAGCAGCAGGCCTGCGGCGATGCCCTGCGCCCAAGGGGCGGCGGCCCAGCGTTGCCAGGCACTGCGTGGGCGTACGGCGCGGGCCAGCGCCATTGGGATGGGCTCATCGAGCACGGCGCGTTCCAGCCCATGCAGGGCTTGGCGCTGTGCTTGCCATGCGCGTACACGCTCGGCATCTTCAGGGTGCTGCAACAGCCAGCTTGTGACGGCTTCCACCCGGTCCGGGGGCAATTGCCCGTCAACCCAGGCGTGCAGCTCGGCTTCCTGTACGTTGGAGGGGGGCAGGGGTTTCATTTCGAGAACCGTTTCATCGAACCACTTTGAGGGCGGCGGCGCGCGCGGGGGCTTGGGGTTCGCCAGTCATGAGCATGCGCAACTGCTCGCGTGCGCGCGACAGGCGTGACATGACCGTGCCCGTGGGCACGCCGAGCACCTGCGCCGCCTCGGCGTAGCTCATTTCTTCCACGCAGATCAGCAGAACGACCTGGCGCGCCGCTGGCGCAAGCCGGGCCAGCGCGCGTTCCAGGTCCAGCCGCTCAGGCACATGGGACAGGGGGTCGTGGGCCGGTTCGGTCCATTCGTCGAGTTCTTCATGGGCGTCGTCGCGCCCATGGTCGCGCACCTGGTTGAGGTACAGGTTGTGCATGAGCGAGAACAGCCAGCCGCGCAGCCCGCCACCGTCGGCGCGCGGCTGCCACAGGCTCCATTTGCGGCAGGCGCGTTCCAGCGTGTCTTGCACCAGGTCGTCGGCACGCGTGGCGTCGCCGGTCAGCAGCCTGGCGTAGCGGCGCAACCGGGGAATGTGGGGCAATGCGCTTTCGATGCCCACGCGTGCTGATCCTGCTCAGGGCCTGGCCAGGCGCCAGGCGTTGTTGAAGCCGTCGCCCGTGCGGTCGCCGGGCTTGGCGTCTTTTACCCAGAAGTACAGCGGCTTGCCCTTGTGGGCGATTTGTTTCTGGCCGTCGTCACGCATGACGATGGAGAAGTCCCCGCCTGCCTGGGTGCTGTCGCCAGCCAGCAGCGGGGGCCAGTTGGTGGCGCATGCACCGTTACAGACGCTCTTGCCGCTGCCAGCCGTGTCGCGGTCGAAGGTGTAGAGCGTCATGCCGTTGGCACCGGTCAGCACGCCGTCGCTGACCTTGACGGAGGCAGGCATGTTCATGCTGGCGCAACCGGCGCCCAAGGTGGCGACGAGCAGGGCGGCGGGCATCAGGAAGCGGAGAAACGGGCGGCGGTTCATGGTTGGACTCCAGAGGTTGAGGATAAACAGGCTTGCCCTACGTAAACACGGGTGGGGCGAGGTTTATTCCATCCGGAACCCAAAAAATCACGCGGGGCTGATGGCGCTGGTGCTGCGGCGCAGGCAGAACTTGCCGCTCTGCTTGCCTGCGTACATGGCGGCATCTGCCAGCCGCAGCAGTTCCAGGCCGTCGGTGCCGTCTTGCGGGGCAATGGCGTAGCCTATGGTCAGACCGACGGTGACCTGGAGGTCGGGGCCGATGGTGAATGGCAGGCGATACGCCTCCAGCAGTTTTTGGCCCAGATCGTGCGCTTGTTGACCGGAGTGCACTTGTGCCACGACGACGAATTCGTCGCCACCCAGGCGTGCCACCAGATCTGCCTGGCGCAGGTGGTCTTGAAGCCTGCGGGTGACCGCGACGAGCAGTTCGTCTCCCACGTCGTGCCCGTACCGGTCGTTCACGGGTTTGAAACCGTCCAGGTCGAGCAGGTACACGGCCAGGGGGCGTTGCGGGTTGCACTGCGTCAGCGCATGGGCCAGTGCCAGGTGCAGGCCGCGCCGGTTGGGCAGCCCGGTGAGCGGGTCGTTGTAGGCTAGGGAGCGCATGCGGTCGCGTTCCTGATGGGCAGCGGCAGCCGCCTGTTGCATGGCTTTGGACCGAAGGCCCAGCACGTGCATGAACAGGAGCATGTCCAGCGTGGCGCCGAACTGGAGGGCATGCTGGGTCCAGAAGTTGATGGGCATCTTGCCCTGGATGATGCTGGCTGACACCAAGACGGATGCGAAGTACACCGCCCAGGCTACAAGCAGTGTGGCGCCCATGGGGTCGCGCCGCCTTGCCAGATGCCAGGCACCGGGTATGCCGATCAGTGCGGGGACCGGCCCGAGCAAGGTGACGATGGCAACCATGGCACGGCTGTCGAAGGCGTCGAACCCGTAGGCCAGGGCAAGCAGGCACGCCAGTACGGCGCCGCCACGCATGAGTTTGAGCCGCCACGCAAGGGGCTGGCGGGAGTGAAGAATTTCGCTGATGAAAAGAAACCCACCGCACGTGGCCACCATGGCAGAGAGACCGCCGGAGTGACGGGCGAGCCACGGGTTGTCGCTCCAGAGGAGCTGCGAACCGACACCGTGGAAGTAGGCAGCGAACCAGACGCTCCCGCCCGTCATGAGCACGTACCAGAGGAAAAGTGGGTCACGCAGGCTGAACCACTGCAACAGACTGTAAGCGAGCAGGCACAGCGCCAAGCCCAGCAACATGCCCTGCAGCATTTGTTCGCCCAGGGCCTGGTTGAGCAGGGAGGCGGGCTTTTGCAGCGTGATGGGGAGGATGGACGCGCTGGTCGTTTCCACACGGATCAGCAAGTCATATCTCTGGCCGGGTTGGAGCTGCAGCGTGACGGCGTGCGACAGGGTGCGGAGTTCCCTGTTGGCGCCGGGGCGCAGGCTGCCCAGGGATTCACGCTGGACGACCTGCCCTTTGAGCAGAACGTATGCGTCGAGTTGAAGAAGGGGCGGGTGATCAATGTCGAGTACCCAGCGGCCGTCGGAGCTTGCCAGCACGTTCAGCGGCAGGTGCAGCCAGTAAGGGCGCTTTTGCATGCCCAGCGTCAACCTGGGGCCTGCGGGCGTGTTGAATTGTTCGCGTCGCGCGTAAGCCTCGGTGGGAGAGTGTGGGTTGCCGGTTTCCACCAGCCAGGTGAGTGACGGCCAGGCGTCGATGCGCGGGGTGGCGTCGTTTAGCGGGAGCGTTGGCTGCACAGCTTGCGCGATCACGCAAACCAGGAACAGCAGCAGACCGGCGCACCAGTGAGCGAGCCGCAACGGCTTGGATAACCCGCAGAGTTTGATCACGTTCAATCGTTCATGCCTCGGCGGGCTTGGCGTCCATCAGCCGCAGGCTCACGCCACCTGACTGGCGCAGGTTCTTGTCGCCAATGGCAGGCCTGCTGGCTTGCGTCTGGTAACGGGTGCGCAGTTCCTGAACCTCTTTGGATAGGGATTCGGCATCGTCGATACGTTCTTCGTAGCGTCTGAGAACACCCCATGCGGATTCGATGATCTTGGCGTTGCAGGTTTGGCGGCCTTGTGCCAGAAGCTCAACCACGGCAGCACGCGGGTTGCCCGCCAGGCTCTGGCGCATGGCGTGCTCGATGATGGCCAGCACCTCGGCATGCATGGCGGTGAGCCTGTCGGCGTAGGGCGGGTGGGCGCTGGCCGCCTGGGCCAGCAGTTCGGTGAGTGCCTTGGACGTGCAGAAACGCTTGCCGAGAATGGTCACCTTGTCTTCGACTTCATCGATCTGTATGGCGCGCTGCGCCATGACGCCCAGCAGCGTCATCAGGTTGCAGGCGGCTTCAAAGTCGAATTCCTCTTCTGTGATCTGGCCCATCATGGCGCGCGCCAGTTCAAGCACGCGTGCTACCTGGGAGTCGAGCAACAGCATGGCGATCTGGAGCACGTCGAGCAGGCGCCGCAGGCGCGCCGAGGTGGGGTGTTTTTCCACCATGTTGGCGGTGTCGTCGACGCAGCGTTGCAGGCCCTTGCGGTCGTTGGCGTTGAAGCGCATGAAGCCAAGCAGCACGAGCGACTGGGCGTCGAACATCTTGGAGTCCAGCCCCAGCCGGACTGCGCGGGAGAGCATTTCGTCGGCCACATCGCCTTGCCCACAGTAGTGGGCAAGCATGCCCAGGCGCTGCAGACGGCTGATGGAGGCGGGCGTCATGTCCGTGGCCATTTTGTAGGACTGCATGGCCGCGTCGAAGTTGCCCAGCTCAATCTGCGCACGCCCCATCACGTCGTAGGCGTCGGCGTAGCCGGGCTCGGCGTTGATGAGTCCGTCGAGCGTGGACGCGGCTTTTTGCGTGTGGCCGGTTTCCAGTTGCACACGGGCCACGCCCAGCTTGGCCCAGGGCAGCGTTTTGGCAGCAATCACAGCCTCGTAGAGTTTTTGTGCCGCATCGTATTGTTCGGTGCGCAACAGCAGTTCGGCGCCTACGCGTGCCGCGTAGAGCCAGTAGTCACCCCTGTCGTGGAAGCGTTCCAGGCAAAGGCGCGCCGCAGTACCAAAGTCTTGCGATTCGATGGCGGTGAAGATGTCGCGCAAGGCCACCTTGCGCTGGCGCGCCTGGTAGATGCGTTCTTCCAGCCGTATGGCGGTGTAGGGTTTGAGCAGGTAGGAGTCCAGGGCGGACTCTGCGGCTTCGGCTACCTTGGAGTACTTGGCTTCGCCTGTGACCATGATGAACACGGTGGCGAAAGGCAGCAGACCGCAGCGGCGCAAGTCGTCAAGCAGGTCTTGCCCGGTGGTGTTGTCGTTGGGGAAGTTCTGCTCGCACACCACGATGTCGAAGGTGCGGAATTCAAGCTGGCGTCGCGCATCCATGGCGCGCGGGCTTTGCAAGACGGACTTCAGGCCCAGGTCACGTAGTTGCGATACCAGTATGCCGCGAGAGACAGGGTTACCGTCCACCACCAGGGCGGTGGCGTTGCGCAGTTCGTGGGTGAGGGCGGCATGCCGGTTCATGCCGGGTATTGTGGCCGCTGTAGCGTTGCGTGCAACCGGGAATACGCGCAAATGTGCTAGCGGCCACAAACCGTTTTTGGCAGATCGGTCAGTGCGCCGCCAGCGCCAGTTCACGCGCCAGCCGGTTGTGCCGTTCCAAGAGCGGTCCCAGCTCCGCGGTCGTCAGCTGCCCTTGGCGTACCACCACACGTCCGTTGACCAGCGTGTAGGCCGCCATGGGGCTGGCGCAGAACAGCAAACTGGCCAAGGGGTCGTGCACGGCAGCACCGGCAAAACCCAGCGTTTCCAGGTTGAAGATGGCCAGGTCGGCACACATGCCCGGGGCCAGGTGGCCGATGTCACCTCGGCCCAGCACCTGCGCACCGCCGCGCGTGGCCAGTGCCAGCGCGTCGCGCGCGGTCATCTCGGCCGGGCCCAGGTCGCAACCAAAGAAGGTGCGGCCGCCGCGCACCTCGGGCGGCTGCAGGGCGCGGCCCACGCGGGCCAGCAGCAGGGCCTGGCGTGCCTCGTTCACCATGTGCGCGGCATCGTTGCTGGCGCTGCCGTCCACGCCCAGGCCCACCGGTACGCCTGCGTTCAGCATGCGGCGCACGGGTGCAATGCCGCTGGCCAGCCGCATGTTGCTGCAGGGGCAGTGCGCCACGCCCGTGCGTGTGGCAGCGAACAGCGATATGCCCTCGTCATCCAGCTTCACGCAGTGCGCGTGCCACACGTCGTCGCCCAGCCAGCCCAGGTCTTGCGCGTACTGGGCGGGCGTGCGGTTGAACTTCTCGCGGCTGTAGGCGATGTCGTGGTCGTTTTCGGCCAGGTGGGTGTGCAGGCGCACGCCCTGCGCGCCAAAGCGGTGGCGGTACGAGCGCGCCAGCGCCGCGCTTTCGCGCATCAGGTCCTGGCTCACCGAAAACGGCGAGCACGGCGCCAGCGCTACCTGCACCATCGCGCCGTGGCTGGCGTCGTGCCAGGTCTCGATCAGCCGCTGGCTGTCGCGCAGGATGTCATCTTCACGCTCCACCACGCGGTCGGGCGGCAGGCCGCCAGCGCTCTGGCCCACGCTCATGCTGCCGCGCGTGGCCACGAAGCGCATGCCAATGCGTTGGGCAGCTTCAATGCTGTCTTCCAGCCGCACGCCGTTGGGGTAGATGTAGAGGTGGTCGCTGCTGGTGGTGCAGCCCGACAGCAGCAGCTCCGCCATGGCCACCTGGGTGGACACCTGCACCATCTCGGGCGTGAGCCCGGCCCAGATGGGGTAGAGCCCACGCAGCCAGCTGAACAGCTCTGCGTCCTGCACGCCGGGAATGGCCCGCGTGAGGCTTTGGTACATGTGGTGGTGGGTGTTCACCAGCCCTGGCACCACCAGGTGCCCGCGTGCGTCGATCACCTCGTCGGCGCTGTCACGCTGTTGCGGGGTGAGCGCGCTGGCAGGGCCTATCCATTCGATGCGGTTGCCGTGCACCAGCACGGAGACATCGCGCAATTCGCTGGCTGGGCCGGGCAGGGCGGGGTCGAAGGTGGCCACGCAGGCGGCGCGGTCGATGAGCAGGCGCTTTTCGGTCATGGCAGAAGTATGCGTCAGCCCCGAGTCGCCCTGATGCCCCACCCTTATACGCACCAGACGCGCGGTTGTATGGTGCCCAGCTGCCAGGCGTGTTCGCGCAGCGTGGCCCACAGGGCTTGCCACAGCTGCATCACCGGCTCCACCTGTTGCGCCAAGGCGCGCACCACCAGCACGTTGTCGTTGGGGCAGGTGGCCCCGCAGCGCGCGGCAAGCGGGTGCGCATCTATCTGCTCGCGCAGCAACTCCAGCAGCAGCTCGCGGCGCTCGCGCGTGAAAGGTGTGCCGCAGGCCAGCACCAGCGTACCCAGGCAGCGCTGGCCGTCCAGGCCCAGGGGGCTGTTCAGCAGCAACGCGTCGCTAGCTGCCATGCGGGCATGTTCCAGCCACGTGCCGGGCCAGGCCATGCGCTGCACAAAGCTGCCGCGCTCAAACGGCTGGTCAGACGCGGGCAGCCCCAGGCTCAGCACGTCCCAGGCCAGCAGTTCCGCGCCCTCGGCCAGGTCCATCTCCAGCGTGTTCACGCCGTTGCAGCCGCTGTAGGCCAGTGTTTCCAGCGGCAGCCATTCCAGCCGCGCGCCGCGCTCCAGCTTCAGGCGCACGGTCTGGGTGGCCGCTGTGCCGTCCGACAGGTAAAACCGCGTCGCCCCGGGGGTGGACACCAGCGCGTGCGCACCTTCGGCCACGCGCACGTCCACCGCCAACTGGTCGCCTTCCACCAAGCCGCCGGGCGGGTGCACGACCACGTTGTGGCAGATGCCGGGCCCCTCAGGGTAGAGGCTCTTGAAGATGCGCAGCGGCCCGTCGTGCCGGTAGCACAGCACGGTGCTGGCGCCCTGGCGTTCGTAGTTCATGCTCAGGCTGGCACGCCAAGCCTTGTGTGCGGCCGGGCTCGCGGGGCTCAAAACGTCGCTCATCCGCGCTCGCTCCAGAAGCCCCGGTGCGGCGCCACCATCTCGTCCACCAGGTGGGGCACCGGGCCAGTCACCTCAATGGCCTTTTGCCCGCGTGCAATCACTTCGCGGCAGGGCAGTGCCAGCGTCGGGTTCTCTTCATGGTTGCCGGTCAGCGCCAGCAGGGCTTCTTCGCTAGCACCGTAAACAATGCGCCCTATGTTGGCCCAGTAGATGGTGCCTGTGCACATGGCGCAGGGCTCGAAGGTGGTGACCAGCGTGCAGTTCCACAGGTAGTCGCGTGGGTAGTTGAGCGACGCGGTGCGCGCCAGCGTAGCCTCGGCGTGGTGCACCGTGTCGATGTTGCCTTGCTCGGCCAGCACGGTCTCGCCGTCCGGTGCCACCAACAGGGCGCCGAAGGGGTGGCGCCCCATGCTGGCCGCGCGCCGGGCCACGTCATTGGCGCGCCTCAGGTGCTGTTCTATCTGCTGCGGTGTCATCTTGCCTGCCCTGCGGTATCACGCACCCTGGCTGCCACGGTGGGCCCAGGCGGTGGTGTGCTTTTCAACAAAGCTGAACAGTTCGTACATCACCATGGCCATGATGCCCACCACCAACAAGCCGCTGAAGGCCAGCCCCATCTGCATGGACGAACCCGCCGAGATCAGCAGGTAGCCAATGCCTTCGTTCGAGGCAGTCATCTCCGACACCGTGGTACCCACGAACGCCAGTGTGATGGCCACCTTGAGCGAACCGTAGAAATACGGCAGAGAACGCGGCAGGCCCACCTTCACCAGCACGTCCCAACGTTTGGCGCCCAGTACGCGCAGCACGTCTTCCAGCTCGGGCTCCAGCGTGGCCAGCCCGGTGGCAATGTTCACCATGATGGGAAAGAAGCTGATGAGGAAGGCCGTGAGGATGGCGGGCCCGATGCCGATGCCGAACCACACCACCAGGATGGGCACGAAGGCCGCCTTGGGCAGCGCGTTGAAGGCCGTCATCAGCGGGTAGATGGCCGCGTAGGCCAGGCGCGAACTGCCGATCAGAAAGCCCAGCAGCACCCCCACCACGATGGCAATGCCAAAGCCCGCCATCGTCACCCAGTAAGTGCGCCAGGCATGGCCGAGGATGGTGGTCTTGTGCTCCAGCGTCTGCTCCCAGATGCGCGAGGGGCTGGGGAAGATGAACTCCGACACCCCAAAGCCACGGGTGATGACTTCCCAGACGATGACGATGGCCAGCAACAGCAGGAATGGCGACCAGCGTTCGATGTGTTTCTTTTTCATGGTTGCGTTCCTGTCACTGGTTGATCGTCGCGCCAGCCTTGCGCATCGCGCCAATGTGGCCGCGCAGTTCGTGGACGATGTCGGTGAACTCGCGGGTGTAGGTGACTTCCAGGTCGCGCGTGCGCGGGATGGGTATGTCGCGGCGCACCACGAAGCGCCCCGGGCTCTTGCTCATGCAATACACCGTGTCGGCCAGGAAGACACTCTCGCGCAGGTCGTGCGTCACCAGGATCACGTTGAAACGCTGCGCCTCCCACAGGTCGCGCAACGTGCACCACAGCTCCTCGCGGGTGAAGGCGTCCAGCGCGCCAAAGGGCTCGTCCAGCAACAGCATCTTGGGTTCGTGGATGAGCGCACGGCAGATGCTCGCGCGCTGCTGCATGCCGCCTGACAGTTCCCACGGGTACTTCTTTTCCATGCCGCCCAGGCCCACGCTTTCCAGCAGCTTCTTCGCGCGTTCCTCGAACTCCTTGCGGCGGTCCTTGAACTGGCTGCGGTAGGGCTCCACGATCTCCAGCGGCAGCAACACGTTGTCCAGCGTGGTGCGCCAGGGCAGCAGCGACGGCGCCTGGAACGCCATGCCCGAAATCTTCAGCGGCCCATTGACGGGCTGGCCATCGATGCGGATCTTGCCCATGCTGGGCATCTTCAGCCCGGTGGTCAGCTTCATGAAGGTGGATTTGCCGCAGCCCGATGGGCCGACGATGGCGATGAACTCGCCGCGCCTGACCTTGAGGTTGATGTCCTCTACGGCAAAGATGTTCTTGGCCAGCAGCTCATCGTTGTAGGCCAGCCAGACCTGGTCGAAGTCAACGAAGGCATCGTCGCTGCCCGTGGGCAGGGTGGGGGTGTCTTGCATGGGGGAAATGCCCTGAAAAAAGGGCCAGCCGCCCTGGGGTGACTGGCCCGGCTCGTGCGATTTTTCTGCTTTACTTCTTGGCCGGGGGCAGGATGTTCAGCTCGGCGGCAGGCGGCAGCATGGAGCCGTCCCACACGGCAGACGGGTTGATGCGGGTCTTGGTGCCATAGGCATCAGACACCTGCGAAGCCATCAGCGACAGGCGGCCGGGGTTGACCTGGCCAAAGCCTTCCTTGCGGGCGTCAGGGCTGGCCACCACCGAGTCGATGGCCAACTGCAGGCGGCGTGTCTCCAGTGCCACGTTGATGATGCCGTCACGCGCCTTCACCGTCTCGATGCTGGCGGCGGGGTTGGCCATCACCTCCTTGGCGCCCTTGGAGAAGGCAGACAGGAAGGCCTTGACGGCGCCCGGGTTCTCCTTGATCAGCTTGGGGCTGGCGATGATGACGTTGCCGTAAAGCTTCACGCCGTAGTCGGCATAGGGCAGGATCACCACGTCCTCGGCCTTGACGCCGCGCGCCTCCAGGTTGAGCAGCGAGGTGAACGAGAAGCCCGTGATGGCGTCGATGTCGCCGCGCACCAGCATGGTCTCGCGCAGCGGCGGGTCCATGGAGGTCCAGGTCACGCCGCTCACATTGTTGGCCTTCTCGAAGATGGGGAAGGCCTTGCGGCCAGCGTCGAACACAGGTGCGCCCAGCTTCTTGCCCTTGAGATCGGCGGGCTTGGTGATGCCCGACTTCTTCAACGCCAGCACGGCGGCGGGCGTGTTGTTGTAGACCATCATCACCGCCACCGGCTTGTTGGGCGCGTCCGGGTTGTTGGCGTGGAATTCCATCAGCGCGGCCATGTCGGCAAAGCCCATGTCGTAGGTGCCCGAGGCCACGCGCGTCACGGTGCCGCCCGATCCGTTGCCAGAGTCGATTGCCACGTCCAGGCCCGCCGCCTTGAAATAGCCTTTCGCTGCCGGTTGCAGGAACAGGGCTGCCGGGCCTTCAAAGCGCCAGTCCAGCTGGAACTTGATGGGCGTCTGTGCGTGCACGGAACCGAATGCGGTTGCAGCGGCCAGCGCGGCGGCTGTCTGGAGGAAAAGACGCTTCTTCATGAATGCTCCTGAGGCGGGATGCTTTGAAAAACGACGGCAATCGTCACGATGGGGAGGGTTCAGCAAAATCGGTGCCAGCTTGGCACGCGTTTCCGGCAATTGAACACAGAGATGTATACATTCTGTTGTTCGCCAATTTGGTGCGCATCGTGGCAAACCCTGACCGAACGCACAAGGCTGGTGCGGCAAGAGGAGGGTCAAGGGGGAGCGGCGGGCGTGGAGCAGTGCCACGCCGCCGCAACGGCACCCCAGGGCGGGGCCGTGATGTCAGGCAGGTTCAGCGGCCCGCTGCACCGGCACTGGCAGCGGCCAGCGCGGTCATGTTGAAGACGCGGCGCACCGTGGCGGCGGGCGTGAGGATGTAGGCCGGAGCCGCGGCGCCCATCAGGATGGGGCCCACCGTCACGCCACCGCTGGTGGTGGTCTTGAGCACGTTGTACAGGATGTTGGCCGAATCCAGGTTCGGGCAGACCAGCAGGTTGGCCGAGCCGGTGAGGCTGGAATCGGCCAGGTAGGCACTGCGGATCTCGGGCTGCAGCGCGGCGTCGCCGTGCAGTTCACCGTCGCATTCGATCTCGGGGTGCTGCGCCACGAACAGGTCGCGTGCCAGGCGCATCTTGCGGGCAGACGCACGCTTGGACGAACCGTAGCTGGAGTGCGACAGGAAGGCCACCTTCGGCGGAATGCCAAAGCGCTGCACTTCCTGTGCGGCCATCCAAGCTATCTCGGCCAATTGCTCGGCGCTCGGGTCCTCGTTCACGTAGGTGTCGGCAATGAAGATGGAGCCGCGGTCCGTCATCAGTGCGTTGACGGCGGCGTAGTTGGCCACGCCCTTCTTCAGGCCCAGAATGCTGTCGATGCGCTCCAAGTGCGTGGTGTAGGTGCCCACCAGGCCGCAGATCAGCGCGTCGGCATCGCCCAGGCTCACCATCAGCGAACCGATGATGGTGTTGGAGCGGCGCACGGCGGCCTTGGCCACCTCGGGCGTGGCGCCGTTGCGCTTCATCAGGCCGTGGTAGTGCTCCCAGTACTGGCGGAAGCGCGGGTCATCTTCGGGGTTGACGTTCTCCACGTCCACGCCCAGGCGCAGCCGCAGGCCCGCCTTCTGGATTCGCGCGGCGATCACGGCGGGGCGGCCAATGAGGATGGGGGTGGCAATGCCCTCGTCGATGGCCATCTGCGCGGCACGCAGTGCACGCTCGTCTTCGCCGTCGGCGTAGGCCACGCGCTTTTTGCTGGCGGGCATGGCCTTGGCGGCGTTGAAGACCGGCCGCATCAGAATGCCGGTCTGGTAGACGAAGCGGCCCAGGCTTTCCTTGTACGCCTCCATGTCGGTGATGGGGCGGGTGGCCACGCCGGAATCGGCAGCAGCCTGCGCCACGGCGGGCGCGATCTTGAGGATCAGGCGCGAGTCGAAAGGCTTGGGGATGAGGTACTCGGGGCCGAAGCTCAGCTCCTGGCCTACGTAGGCGGCGGCCACCTCGTCGCTGGTCTCGCTCTTGGCCAGATCGGCGATCTGGCGAACACAGGCCATCTTCATCTCTTCGGTGATGGTGGTGGCACCGCAGTCCAGCGCACCCCGGAAGATGTAGGGGAAGCACAGCACGTTGTTCACCTGGTTCGGGTAGTCCGAACGGCCGGTGGCGATGATGCAGTCGGGGCGGGCAGCCTTGGCCACTTCAGGGCGAATCTCGGGCTCGGGGTTGGCCAGTGCCAGGATGATGGGCTTGTCGGCCATGGTCTTGACCATGTCTGCCGTCAGTACGCCGGGGGCAGAGCAGCCCAGGAACACGTCGGCACCGTTGACCGCATCGGCCAGGGTGCGTGTGCTGGTGTTGCGGCAGTAGCGCTGCTTGGAGGCGTCGAGCTTGCCTGCCTTGGCATCGTCACGCTCGGTGTGGATGACACCCTTGGAGTCGCACACCAGGATGTTTTCGATGTTCACGCCCAGCGCCACCATCAGGTCCAGGCAGGCAATGGCTGCTGCGCCAGCGCCGGAAACCACCAGCTTGACTTCGCCAATGGCCTTGCCCACCAGCTCCAGGCCGTTGAGCAGCGCAGAGCTGGAGATGATGGCCGTACCGTGCTGGTCGTCGTGGAAAACGGGGATCTTCATGCGCTCGCGCAGCTTCTTCTCGATGTAGAAGCACTCGGGCGCCTTGATGTCCTCCAGGTTCACGCCGCCCAGGGTGGGCTCCAGCGCTGCAATGATGTCCACCAGCTTGTCCGGGTCGCGTTCGGCCAGTTCGATGTCGAACACGTCCACGCCCGCGAACTTCTTGAACAGGCAGCCTTTGCCTTCCATCACCGGCTTGCCAGCCAGCGGGCCGATGTCGCCCAGGCCCAGCACGGCGGTGCCGTTGGTGATCACGCCCACCAGGTTGCCGCGGCTGGTGTATTCAGCGGCCATGGCCGGGTTCTCCTGGATGGCCAGGCAAGGGTAGGCCACACCGGGGGAGTAGGCCAGACTCAGGTCGCGCTGGTTGGACAGCGGCTTGGTCGGCTGAACGGAAATCTTGCCTTTGTTGGGGGAGCGGTGGTATTCGAACGCTGCGTCGCGCAGCGCTTGTTCGGCTGGAGTCATGGGGGTGTGGCCGTCAATGTTTATGGTTTGAAACGAAAGGCCGCAGTCAGGAAAATCTGGCTGAGGCGAGGCGCCGCACAAGTGTACTCTTTGCCCTTCGCCCCCGTGCATGCGGGCCTTCTGCTACCATGCGCGGCATGTTCAGACCGGCCAGACACAGACGCTGGACCGCATGGCTTGCCATGTGGTTGTTGGCGTTGAGCGCGTGTTTGCCGGTACTGGCCCAGGCCGTGGTGCGCGTGCAAGGCGGCGCCGACTGGCTGCAGGTTTGCACCAGCACCGGCATGGTGTGGGTGAATGCCCAGGGCGAGCAGCGCGATGCAGGCGACGCTCCTGCGCCGGTCAGCACCGTTCAATGCGAATGGTGCCTGCTGCATGGTGGTGCTTCGGGCCTGCCGCCTGCTGATCTTTCTCTTGCGCTTTCTCGCGACACGGCTGCCGCCTGGTCCGCGCTCGCACCTGCCGACGCCGTCCTGGCATCGCCGTGGCCATCGGCCCACTCCCGCGCACCCCCCTTCATCGCCTGAAGCCTTTGGCCACCCCGTCTGCACGGGCCGTGGTTCTTGCTGCCCCTGGGGCGCCGTCAAGCGCGCCCGTTACACATCGCGTGCCCTTCGGGTGCGTTCCAACCTGTTCCGTTTGTCTCATTCCCTGGAGTCACCATGAAGAAACTCATTGCCGCCGCCATGCTCGCCGTCACCGCCAGTGCCTGGGCACAGTCCAACGTGAAGGTGGAAGACGCCTGGGTGCGTGGCACCGTTGCCCAGCAGAAGTCCACCGGTGCGTTCATGCGCCTGACTGCGCAAAAGGACGTTCGACTGGTTTCGGTCAGTTCCCCTGTTGCTGGCGTCACCGAAGTCCACGAGATGGCCATGGACAAGGATGTGATGCGCATGCGTGCCGTGCCGGCGCTGCCACTGCCCGCAGGCAAGGCGGTGGAGCTCAAACCTGGCGGCTACCACGTGATGCTGCTGGACTTGAAAGGCGCGGTGAAGGCTGGCGACACTGTGCCGCTGACCCTGGTGTTTGAAGACGCCCAGGCCAAGCGCGAGACGCTGGAGTTGCAACTGCCCGTGCGCGCGTTGGGTGCTACCGCCATGCCTGCCGAAGGTATGCAGCACCAGCACGGCCACAAGCACTGACGCTCGCCTGAGTCGCCTCATCGTCTTGCCGCACTGATCACTCATGGCCTTGACCCAGCCCAAGCTGCAAGCGACCCACTCGAGTTGGGCGCGCTGGGTGCTGCTGCTCATGTGCGCGGCCACGCTTGCCCCCGGGGTGTCGCGTTGGCGGGCGCATGGCACGGGGTGGCAGATGGTGGAGGTCTGCTCCGGCACGGGTGCGCGCTGGGTCTTGCACGACGTTGGCTTGCGCACGCGGGCCACCAGTACAAAAAAGGCAGGTCCAGAGCAACTGTCGCACCTGCTCGACGCCTGCGGCCTGTGCCTGCTGGCGGCAGAGCGCTTTGCGCCGCTGGCTTCCCATTGGCACTTTGACTGGGCGCTGGTACCGCACACTCCCCAGCCCGCGCACCTGGCGCTGCCTTTCGCCGCCTTTGCGGTTGCCAAGGCCTCGGCCCGGGGGCCGCCCCTCCTGTCCTGACACCCAAGCTTCGTGAAACCGTGGCGTACAGCGCGCCAGCGGTTCGGGCACGCGCCAAGTCGCGCGTGGCCGGGTTCATCGGTTCAGTAACAGGAGTTCGTCTTGAAAACCTCAACCTTGTCAGCAGGCGGGCTGTGCCCCGCCGGTTCGTCCATCTTCATGTCTGGCAACGCAGGGCCGCTGTGGCGCGTGATTGCGGGCGTTGCCCGCCTGGAGCGCAAGCACGGCCCGCAGCGCCAGGTGGTGCGTCTGGCCCTGCCCGGGGACCTGATTGGCACCGAGTCCTTGTGTGGCCAGCCTTACCAGTTCGATGCCACCGCCTTGACGCCGCTGCACATTGAGCCGGTGGCGTGCACAGCTTCCGAGGAGCGGGAGCACCTCATGCAGCAGGCTCTGCTGCAGCAGCTGGCGCGCTACGAAGACATGGCCACCTTGCGTACCGGCCCGGTGGCGCAGCGTCTTGCGCATCTGTTGCGGCTGTTGGGGTTGGCCTGGCAGGCGTGGGCGCGCCCGGCTGCGGGTGCCAAGTCACAGGCAGGCAAGGAGCGAAAGATGCTGCCGTCCCTGCGTGAGATGGCCCAGGTCGTTGACGCGCAGCACGAAACCGTCTGCCGCGCGCTGGCCAGGCTGGAGCGTTCCGGCACGCTGCGTTTACCGCACGGGCTGATCATGCAAGGCGCCCTGCCAACCCAAGCCTGCCCCGCCTGAATTGCCATCTCCTTACCCCATACCCCTTGCATTCATGAACAACCAACTCGCCAAACCCCTGTTGATCTGCTCCTTGGCTTTTATGGCGGGCCTGCCCACAGCTCAAGCCCACATCACCTTGCAGGAGCCCAGCGCCACCCAGGGCGCTTACCACCGTGCCGCGTTCAAGGTCGGCCACGGGTGCGAAGGCTCACCCACCGTTCGCCTGGAGGTGACGCTGCCCGAGGGTTTGCTGGGCGCCAAGCCCATGCCCAAGCCGGGCTGGCAGCTCAGCACCGAGGTGGAGAAACTGGCCCGCCCCGTTACACAGCACGGCCGCCAGATCACCGAGCGCGTGGCGCGCGTGGTGTGGAGCGGCGGTGCCTTGCCCGATGCGTTCTACGACGAGTTCGTGATGCAGTTCCAGGTGGCAGCGGCGCCTGGGCCGCTGTGGTTCAACGTGGAGCAGGTTTGTGAAAAGGGCCGCAACGCCTGGGTGGAAAAACCCGCCAGCGGCACCGACACCAAAGGCATGCGCTTTCCCGCCGCGTTGCTGGAGGTGCTCCCCGCCCACGGGCATGGTCACCAGCATTGATTCAGGAGCAGTGCGGCGTCAGCGCACGGCCACGCCGGGCGCGGGCGGCGAAGCAGCACCGCCGCCCCGCTCGAAGGTGACCACGTGGTCCACCGCCGCGCGGATGCCGATCCATTCGCCCACCGCGTGGTCGTGGTGCGAAGGCACGTGTGTCATCACCGTTTCGCCCGACGCCAGGCGCAGGGTGTATAGGAATTCCGAACCCCGGAAGGCCTTGCGAACGATCTGCGCCTTCACTGGGGCGTCATCGTCGTGGACGATGTCGTCGGCGCGCAGCAGCACGTCGCACAGGCCCGCCTCGTAGGCGCTGGGCAGCGGGCACTCCTCCACGTCCTGCAGGGCGCCCAGCGGCGTCTGCACCACCACCTCGTCACCATGGTGCGCAATCTGCGCCGGGGCAAAAACGCCGTGCCCGATGAATTCGGCCACGAAGCGTGTGGCAGGCCGGTGGTAGAGCGCGTAGGCGCTGTCCCACTGGTGCAAATGGCCCTGGTGCATCACCCCGATCACGTCGCCAATGGCAAAGGCTTCGAGCTGGTCGTGCGTCACGAAAAGGGCAGTTGCGCCTGCCGCCTTGAGAATGGCGCGGATCTCGTGCGCCAGCCGCTCGCGCAGGTCCACGTCCAAGTTGGAGAAAGGTTCGTCCAGCAGCATCAGGCGCGGGTTGGGCGCCAGGGCGCGGGCCAGGGCCACGCGCTGTTGCTGCCCGCCCGACAGTTCGTGCGGAAAGCGGCCTTGCATGCCGTCCAGCCCCACCAGTGCCAGCACCTCACGCACGCGTGCCTGGCGGGCTTTGGCGTCCATGTGCTTGATGCCGAAGGCGATGTTGCGTTCCACGTTCAGGTGCGGGAACAGCGCGTAGTCCTGGAACACCATGCCGATGCGGCGCTGTTCGGGTGGTACGTGGCTGCCGTTGCCGCTCACCGTTTCACCTTGCAGGGCAATCTTGCCGCTGGTGGCCCGTTCCAGGCCAGCCACCGCGCGCAGCAGCGTGGTCTTGCCGCAGCCTGAAGGGCCGATCAGCACACCAATTTCCCCCGCCGCCAGGCCGAACGAAACCTCGTCCACCGCCAGGTGGTCGGCGCCGGGGTAACGGATGCTGAGGTGGGAGACGGAAAGGAACATACATCGCATTGTAGATAATGACCATTCTCATTCGCGCTGACATGAATCAAATACTCACCCGTTTGGGGCAATGGCTGCCCCAGGCAGCTTTGTTGCTTTTTGCCCTGTTGCTCGCCTTGCCGGTGCTGGCGCTGGGGGCGTCGTGGCTGCAGTTCAACGCCGAAGCGCAGGACGTGTTGCGCCAGATGGCGGCTACCGTGCTGCCGGAATACACCTGGACTTCACTCTTGCTGTGTGTGGCGGTGGCATTGGCTGTGGCCTTGGTGGGCATGGGCACGGCCAGTGCGGTGACGCTGTTCGACTTTCCCGGCAGGCGCGTGTTTGAGTGGGCCCTGTTGCTGCCGCTGGCCATGCCCGCCTACGTGGTGGCTTACGCCTACACCGACTTCTTGCAGTTCTCCGGCCCCATGCAGGTGTTCTTGCGCGACACGTTCGGTTTGCGGGGCCGCGTGTTCCCCGAGGTGCGCAACGTCTGGGGGGCGGTGTGGGTGTTCACCTTCAGTCTCTACCCCTACGTTTATCTGCTGGCGCGCACGGCGTTGAGCGAACGCGCCGCCCAGTTGATGGAAGCTGCGCGTTTGCTGGGCGCACCCTTGTCGCGGCGCATCCGCGAGGTGGCCTTGCCGTTGGCCCGCCCGGCGGTTGCTGCTGGCGTGGCCCTGGCGTTGATGGAGACATTGGCGGACTTTGGCGTGGCCAGCTACTTCGGCATCCAGACCTTTACCGCGGGTGTTTACAAGGCCTGGCTGGTGATGGACAACCGCCTGGCGGCTGCGCAACTGGCCACACTGCTGCTGCTGACCGTTGCGCTGCTGTTGTGGCTGGAACACCGTGCCCAGCAGCGCATGCGTTTTGCCAGCTTGCGCGGCATGCGCGCGGGCAGCGCCGAGGCCCAACCCGCGCGCTTGCATGGTGCCCGCGCGGTGTGGGCGTGGCTGGTGTGCGGCCTGCCGGTGTTGTTCGGGTTTGTGTTGCCCGTGCTGTTCATGCTGCGGCCGCTGGTGGGCGGGTGGGACGATCTGCCCTGGAACTCTTTCGTGCAATGGGCGCGCAACAGTCTGTGGCTGGCGGGCTTGAGCGCGCTGCTGGCCACCGTGGCCGCGCTGGCGCTGGGCTTCGCGCAGCGGCGGCAGCCCACGCTGCTCACGCGCGGTGCCGTGCGCGTGGTCAGCCTGGGCTACGCAGTGCCCGGTGCGGTGGTGGTGGTGGGCCTGCTGCTGCCCGTGGGGTGGCTGCAAGAGGTGGCGCCCGAAAGCAGCGTCGGCTACTGGGTCACTGCCACGGTGCTGGGCATCGTCTGGGCCTACCTGGTGCGTTTCTCGGCGGTTGCACTGCAGTCTGTGCAAAGCGGTTATGCGCGTATTCCTGCCAGCCTGGACGACTCAGCCCGCATGCTGGGCAGCACGGGCGCTTCGCTGCTGGCCCGGGTGCATTGGCCCTTGCTCAAACGCTCCACGGCTGCAGCGGCGCTGCTGGTGTTTGTGGATGTGATGAAGGAACTGCCCGCCACACTGGTGCTGCGCCCCTTCAACAGCGACACGCTGGCGGTGGTGACCTACCAGCTGGCGCGCGACGAGCGCCTGGGCGAAGCGGCCTTGCCTGCGCTGACGTTGGTGCTGGTGGGGTTGATTCCGGTCATTCTGCTGAGCCGCACACTGCGCGGCAAGAGTTGAGCCGGGGACTGGTCCCCTCGACAGGAATCGAACCTGTATTTGCCGCTTAGGAGGGGGTCGGTTTAAGTTTTCTAAGTTGTTTCAGTATAAGGGGAAAATACAGAGAAGTACGCTATAAATAGCTCTGTGGGACAAATTTGGGACACGGAGGCATTGAGTGGCTGCATTTCTTAAACGGGTTGGTAAGAACGGGGCTGTGTCATGGCAAGCGAAGGTCAGACTGAGTGGTGTCAACCAGTCCAAGACCTTCACTAAAAAGGCTGATGCTGTAGCTTGGGCTACATCAGTAGAGAACACGATCAACGAAGGTCAGCCAGTCAAGCTGCGTAAGCAGTTACAAAAAACCCTTGCCAGTATCTTTGACGACTACATTGAAAGTGGCATGGCTTCACAGGCCAAGGAACGGCTTCTGCGGCGGCTTGCAGTGGAGTTGGGGGACCTGAAACTTGAAGACCTGAACACCAAGCGTCTTGGTCTCTACCTTGAGCTCAAGTCGGAGCAGGCAATTCCACAGCCCGAAAGAAAGAAGGTGGACCACCCACTCTATGAAGGCGGCAAGACTGTTGTTGATGGCAAGGTTGTAGCCAAGACCTACAAGCCTTCATCAGTCCGACACTACTACTACGCCCTGAGAACTGCGCTGCAGTGGCACGCCAAGGTCAATGACTACCACTTCAACGAAAAACCGTTCAAAGACAACCCGCCTCCACCTGCTTGGAAAGAGCCACGTGAACGGCGTTTGGAGAACGGTGAACTTGAGCGCCTTCTTGCTGCGTGCGACAAGATGTATGTCAACCAGCAGCACCTCAAGGACATCATTGAATTTCAGACCTACTCGTGCATGCGTGCGGGTGAGACCTTGCTCATGCGCTGGAAAGACATCCACCTTGACGAACAGGAGCCTGAAGGGTCCTACATCCACGTTCCCAAGGAACACCAAAAGATCCGAAACAAGCGGGGTGCTGAAGATCGCGAAGTTCCCATGCGTCGTGAGTTGTATGCCTTGGTCAAAGACAGACTGCTACCTCGCAAGACGAACGCTGACGACAGGGTTTTTCCGTTCTGGTCTGACTCCAACGTCCTTGGGCACAGGTTCAAAATTATTTGCAAGAACGCCCAGTCGGCAGACCTGAAGGTGCATGACCTGCGTCATGAGGGGATCTCATGGCTGTTTGAAAACACCAGTCTTACCGACATTGAGATTTCAAAGCTGACTGGCCACCTTGAGTTGGATACCCTCAAGCGCTACGCCAAACTGCGTCCCAAGAAGATCGGTGCCAAGTTGTGGGCTCAAACCACTGGGTAATTTTTGAGCCTCTTTTCACCACCTTGGTTTGCGAGTGGTTGGTTGAGGGGCGCGAATCTGCTCCCGTTCACCCTGCAAAACAGCCAATTGGCTCAAGATGGCGAAAGCCTCCTGTGAGCCAATCTCGCAGTCATTCAGCGACATGCCTAGCGCCCGAATTTTCTCGTCAATGTCGCCGCTGGGGGCGGTGATTGGTCCCCCTGATCTCCACCTCCCTGCTGTTGAGCTAGCGCGGCGTTCACTCGCATGGTCAACATGGTGAACTGGCTTTGAAGTTTCTTGTGATCCAGCATGACCTGACGGGTGACTTCGGACATTTTCATGACGCCACTGTCCTGCACCTGCTTGAAGCAGGTTTCGCTCCAGGCTACTCGCTGGGACAAGTAGTCCAGACAGCCGTCCAAGGTCCTGACGGCTCGCTTGATTTCCTCTAATTCCTTCTTGATATCGTCTTCCATACACACGCTCCTTTCTTGTTGTTGTTTTGTGTGGTTTTCTGGTGGTGGGCAGTCCCTGCAACTCTTTGGCACGCGCGTTCAGCAGGCGCTCCAGCCGTTGTCGGGCTTGCTCGTGTTCGGGGACGGAAAGTCTTTCGGTCCCTTGGTTGGCCGACTGTGTTTTGCGCAGTGAAACGTAGTCGGAACAGTCTTCAAACAGTGGACCTTTCAAGCGCACTGCCTTGGCAGATCCCGGGAACTTCACGGACACGCTGGTGGCTGTGCTGCGGGTCACAGTTAGACCCAGCGTCTCGTCCAGATACACCAGCAAGTCCTGGCGGCTGCTGAGTTCACCCGACTGCACCGCGCGGCTGATTTCCTGGCGCAGGAGTTCTGCCTTTTGCTGCTGGTTGGATCGGTCTGCCTTCCTCCAGAAGCTGTCCATGCTGACACGCATGGGTTTCTCTTGGACGGGTTTCCAGCCGTGTTCGTGGTTGATCACCTTGGTGAACAACGCCATGGTTTCAATCGTTCTGGCACCTGGCGGGTGTGGATTCCAGCGCTTGCCAGTCATGTCTTTGCCTGAAGCAGTCCTACCACCCAGCAAAGTCATGGGCAGAACGAAATGCACATGAAACCCAGACACTCCCGTTTTGCGGTCTGGTGCTTCCTGGTGAATGACAAAGAGGCTGTTGAACTGATCTTCTGACAGACCTGGTGCCACCACGGCTTTGAAGCGGTCAATGATCTTGAACAGCTCTGCCCGTGTGGGCTGCTCTTCCGCGCGGAACGCCAGACAGCCGCTGCTGTACTTGTGCTTTCTGCCAATGCTGTTGATCAGGTCTATAGTCAGTTGCGGGAAACCTGCCAGCAGTTCAGGAGCCTCAGGACGCAAGTTGCCTTGGTGGTCACGCATGCGCAGTAGATACCCCACAGGGGATTCGCCGTTGGATGTGCCTGTGTTGAAGAAGCGCACGATCATGGCCTGGCTCCTGGTCGGCTCTTGGCTTCTTTGACCAGTTCACCGGCCTGCTCAAGAATCTGCAACAGGGTGAGCTGGACTTCTTCTGTCATTGGCGAACCTTGGTTCAGGTGGCGGGCAATCTGGTTCAGGTTGTTGCCCAACTTGTTGAACTGGTAGGCGCACGCCATAAGTGCCTTGTGCTGTTCAGAATGACTGCTGGCTTTGCCTTGGGTCAATGCCTGAGCTCGGACATACTGTGCCAAGGTGCCAAAGCCCAGATTGGTCCTGTGTTGCTCTATGCGCTGCTTTTCTTCAGCGCTGACACGGATTTCCACACGCTCGGTGCGCAGGAATGGATGGCTGTCTGCGCTGCCAGTCTGTCCAGCTTTCTGTTTGAGTATCCTGTTCTGGACCATGCTTGTCTCCCTTCTTCTTCTTGTTCTTCGTCGGTCAGCACAATTGCTGCCGAGTTGGGTTTGGGTGTCCCAATAAGCAACCAGTCAAGGCGTTCCGCCGGGACTGGGTTGACCTTGCTTGGAGGTTTTCCCTTCCTACTAGAAAAACAGAATTTTTGGAAAAGTCAAGGCCAGTTCAGAATGGGTTCAGACAAGCGGCGTCTGGTGGAGAGAAGGTGCGCAAAAGTGCCGCCGTCCATTTTTGCTTCACTATCGTTCGCTTACCCTGCTTCGCAGTTCTGGCTACGCATGGAAGCTGTACTTGCTTCGCGTGGATCTTTCTGGTTCTGGATCGGTGGTGATTTGGCTGTTTTAGGATAGAAAACCCCAGAACTTGCCCACACGATTCCGGAAAAGTTTTTCCCTTACCCACTGATTTTGGTCAGTCGGTTTCGGGCTTTCACGGTCTCATGTGGGCACCACATCTATCCGGGGCTGACCTATGCAAGTGTCAATGCCAAGTTCGGTTCAAGTGCTTGTTCACTCCCAGGTGCGGTCCGAACAATAAGCCTCTCGCTTTCGCTGTACCTGGATCCCATTCTTGCGAATTGGTGGGCTTTGTTATCCCTTGCTCCACTGGTTCGGCTGGCACATGTGCACAGGCAGTTTGAGTTTGTTTGGCCGGTCTTTTTCTGCTCCAGCGATCACAAGGGGGAACACCCTAGTCAATGCGAATCGGGAGCATGTGAACACTACAGGTCAAGTTCAGAGAAGGTCTCATGTTCACACTAGCTGACGCATAACATTGACATAACACATAAAAGCAGATTTTTCAAATTTGTCAAGTGCAGTGACTTTGCTTTGCGTCAGCCGTGAAAAACACTTCCGTTGCAGGCTCAAATTTTCAGCGTCGTCCGCGCGGTTCTGACGCTCTCGGGCTTCTTCGCCAGACTCTCTTCTAGGTGCTTGGCTTGAACGAACCTCTCAAGGTACTCAACAGGGTCATTCCTTCCAACCGCTTTGCGTATCCTGTAGCTGCAAGTCTCAAAGATGTGCTTTCTCATGCTCTTGTCAGATTGCATCAACACTTCATGGACAAATTTTTCGTCGTCATGCAGACCGCCTAGTGCGTGTCGGAAATTGCCCACGTGTACGCAAATGACTACGCTTGCTTCTCGGTTTCGACGGAGTTCCTCAGGCAGCGTCCAGTAAAGGTCTGGGCAGGCATTGACCAAATCTTTGAGTACGTCCGTTCGTTCCTTCAGCAATGACACTGTGTGTGCGCACAAACGGCTTGGTTGGTAGGCACGGCGCGTGTCCCTGTCTCCATCAAATTGTCTGGCTGGGTAGGCACGCTGAATGTCCTTGTCCATAAGCAAGTCTGGTGCAATGTAATATTTGAATCGCCCGTAGTCTGAGCCAGCCGCACGGATAGCGATCTCCTTGGAGTCAGTGATCTCTGGGGGCAGGTAGGCACCTATGTCTGTCAGGTTGCCAGTGAGGCAATCTGTTTCAAGCAATCGCATGAAGAAGGTTGTCATGAAGTCAGCGTCCCATTCAATGCCGGGGATATGCTTCATGGCGAACCTAAAGAGGTTGGGGTCATGCTTCAACGCTTCAGCGACCACCTCTTTGTCGCTCCAAAATTGGCGGAACAACACTCGGGTAAACGACTTGCCACTTTGAAGGTTTCGCAGGGCTGTGGGTTTTGTTTTGTAGTATTTCATATCATATTTCCTATTAAATTTGTTGTGGTTAGCCCTGGTCGCAGACAGAGGGAGCCTATAAAGTGGCTCTGTCAATGCTCTGCTGTGCGACCTGGGTCTGTAGTAATCAGTGGCGGCGGAAGGCGCGAACCTTGCGTCCCTTTTGGACAAAGGTCATGTCTCCGCCCAAGCGGGCATCTCTGGCAAATGCCTCGTAGTCAATGTAGGACTGGGCAAACTCAGGGACTTGATTCAACATGCCTGTCTGGTCCCAGAAGTCCGCTGCCCAGTCCACTTCGCTGTCATGTTCACCATCAAAGGCTTCCAGTGCGACTTCAAGGTCAGCACTGTGGTCAACCTCTTCCAGGTAGGTGGAAGCGATTTCCCTTTCTTGGGGTGACAATTTCAACCAGTCCCACAGGTCTTCCTCAATAGACGACTCTGTGATGTAACGGCTTGGGATTTCTTCCCAGTCCTGGAACATCAGCTCAGGGTCATCCTCGTCGCTGTGGAGTTCAAGACAGGCATCGTAAAACTCAGCCTTGTTGTCGTAGTCCTCCAGGTCAAGCCAGTCGCCCTGGATGGAGCCGTTGTTGTATTTGCGGTAAGTGCCAACATAAACCTTGCTCATGCTGCACCTCCTGCTCTGAACACAGAGGTGGCACCGTTGGTGAACACAGCATTCAAGACATAGCCGCCTCGTGTCAGCACTGCATCGGCAGAACTCAACACATCGGGAGCCGGTCCGTAGTTTTCTTCCACCTGCCTGAGCAGATCGCTTGCGACCAAAAATGTCTCAGGTTGATAAGCCGCAAGGATGGCTTTCAAGGAACTGTTGGTTCGCTTGGGCAGTGTTCCCTCGCACAAACCTCTGATCGCTGTGGTGATGGAAGCCTGGTGATCCTGGCTCCAGCGAATCAAGTGGTTGACGAGCATCTTGACATGGACCTCCGCCTTGAGTCGTCGCTTGACTGTCAAGGGCACAGCAGTGTCCTTGTCATTCAAGTGGTACCAGTCACGGTTGTTCAGTGAACCATGGTTCGGCAGGGTTGCCTGAGCTTCCCCCTGGTTGCCGTAGGTGTTTTGGTTGCCAATGTGGCTAGCGTTCTCCTTGTGCATATCGTTTCTCCCATAAAAAGCCAGATATAACTGGGCTTGGTTTAGTAGGAGGTGCCGCCAGCGAATATGAGACTTTTGGCACCTCCCGCTGACTCACCTATTGAGTCAACGCTCACCACAAACGGTGCCAAAGTTCGCTAGGAATGCTATGAATTAGATCTAAGTGCTTCTTTTGCTCGCTATGGTCGTCTGTAATGTGATTGAATTTTACAATGACCTGGAAATAAAGTCAACAAAAATCTTCACAAAACACAAAAAATGTGTTAAGAAAAATAATGTATATACGTTCAAAAAAATGGCCTGTAAAGGCTATTTTGGGTGGGGTAAGGTCGGCTGTGCTTTATGTTTACTGTTGTGGTGGCATAGGGAGGTAAGAGTAGAGTGAGCCGGATGGGGCTGCTAAGCCATCGCAACCGCCAGCGGCAAGCTGAACCTCGCAGATGTGGTCTGGAAAATCCTGTCCACGAGATAAAGGTAAGAAAAGAGGACATAATGACCCACTTCTAACCTGGAGAAGTTAATGTCAGTTGATGCCGTCGCTCTGCTGAGAGAAGCGCGTAGTCTTTACAGTCAGCGGCAGATAGCCTCGCATGTCGGTAAAGATGTCAAGACCGTCCGACGTTGGGAGAGTGGGGAGACTCCATGTCCCGTGATGCTGGAGCCAGCCCTGAGAGAGTTGTTGCGTCGGACGTCTACGGGGCGGAGCGATGCGGCTACCTTCCGTTTTATTGATCTGTTCGCAGGGATTGGTGGAATCCGGATGGGCTTTGAAGCGTTGGGTGGGCAGTGTGCGTTCACCAGCGAATGGGACGGCTATGCCCAGAAAACTTATGCAGAAAACTACCCCAGTGACCATCCGATAAACGGCGACATCACACAAATTTCCGCAGCAGACGTGCCCGATCATGATGTGCTGCTAGCTGGGTTCCCCTGCCAGCCTTTTTCCATTGCAGGCGTTTCCAAGAAAAACGCCTTAGGTCGTGCGCATGGTTTCGCATGTGACACCCAAGGCACCTTATTTTTCGATGTCTGTCGGATTCTTGAAGAGAAACGTCCTAAGGCGTTTCTTCTGGAAAACGTGAAAAACCTCATGTCGCATGACAAGGGGCGAACTTGGGACGTGATCAAGAGTTCATTGATAGAGTTGGGATATGACATCGCTCCGCGCGTGGTGGATGGCGCTCACTTTGTGCCACAGCACCGAGAGCGAATACTGATCGTGGGCTTCCGCAAGGAGGACAGGGTTGCTTTTGACTGGGAAGATGTTTTGCTGCCGCCAAAGGGCATGCGAACAATGAAGGATATTCTTCATCGTGACGATGGAACCGAGCCTGTGTTGCCGTGGGATGGGGATCGTTTCTTCAGCCATAACAACAACAAGGTTCAAGAAAAATACACTCTTACCCCGAAGCTTTGGCAGTATCTGCAGGACTATGCGGCCAAACACAGGGCAAAGGGCAATGGCTTCGGTTACGGCATGGTGTTCCCGAACTCTGTGGCACGCACCCTGTCCGCGCGTTACTACAAGGACGGCTCGGAGATCCTTGTTTACCAAGGTGAGGGGATCAATCCGCGCAGACTTACGCCGCGCGAGTGTGCCCGACTGATGGGTTTCCCGGATACTTTTCGGATCCCGGTGTCCGATACGCGAGCCTACAAACAGTTTGGCAACAGCGTGGTGATGCCCGTAATGCATGAAGTGGCCAGAGCAATGGTTCCCCACATCACCGGGCAGGTGGACCAGCGCGTCATGGAGAAGCGGGTTGCAGCCTGATCACAGATGGCCGACATTGTTGACCGCGCCACCCGAAGCAGGATGATGTCGGGTGTCCGTGGGAAGGATACGAAAATTGAGGTGGCCGTCAGGAAAGACCTGTTCGCGCGGGGGTACCGGTATCTGGTCAATGACGGACGGCTTCCCGGAAAGCCAGACATTGTCTTGCCCAAACACCATGCGGTGGTGTTCGTGCATGGCTGCTATTGGCACGGTCACGACTGCGCACTGTTTCGTCTCCCTGCCAGTAACAGGGAATTCTGGGCTACCAAGATTGGAAACAACCGGGAGCGTGATCACCGGTCTGTCTTGGGTCTAAGGGCACTGGGATGGCGTGTGGCGGTTGTATGGGAATGCGCCCTGAGGGGGAGCGGTAAACTGGGTCTGGAAGAGGTCACCCGCCAGCTTGATGAATGGCTACATGGGGCGGGGGAAGAAATCACAATCCGGGGAAGCTGATGAAAAAAGGGTACATGTCTGAATATTTCACGGACATTGCATGCAAGCGCCTGAGTGCAGTGGAGGCGCTGCGCCACCGTTCAAATCAGCATGAGTTTAACGGGGTCAATAAGCTAAGGCAGATGCTCGGAACGGAGCGCCGGAAATACCAAACCAAATTCATATATTTGTCAGACGATGATCAGGATCCTGTAACGGATGCAGGTTACCTGTCTTGGTATGATGGCCGAGAAGCCAATCCGGATAGATCCCCTGAATACAGGTTGTACTACCCAGACACAAAGGTTACGGATCGGGCGGGCGAGAATGACCTGCTAGTCATTGGGCGCAGGCCGGATGACAGCCTGGTGGTGATCATCGCCGAAGCCGGTACCACTGCGGAGAACCAGGTGGCTTGGCTTTTCGGCGTCACGGACCTGAATGACAAAAGGTACGTTATCAGAACGGAAGAGGAGGCCGGCCGGATGGAGTTGGCATTCGCAGCCCGCCAAGTCTTGGAACTGATTGGGGTTGAGGTTGATGTCCAAGCTCCTGACTATCTTGAGCTGATGTTGGAAAAATTCGGCGGTGTCTTTCCCAAAACCCGAGAGTTTTCCGCGTTTGCGCGAGATACACTTCGGGGCATAGAGCCGGGCGATGATCCTGACCAAGTCTTGCTTTCTTGGATGGAGCAGGAGGAAAAGCTGTTCAGGACGCTGGAAAGGCATCTCATCGTGGACAGGCTGAAGCAGGGGTTTGGGGAGGATGTTGATGCTTTCATCAACTACTCGCTGAGTATCCAGAACCGCCGTAAGTCAAGAGCCGGGAGTGCTTTGGAAAACCATCTGGCGTTCCTGTTTTCTGCTCATGGTATCCGTCACAGCCGCACTTCCTTAACCGAAGGTAAATCAAAGCCTGACTTCCTATTTCCCGGGCATTTGGAATATCACGACCCTGTTTGGCCAGCAGACCGACTAACCATGCTTGGCGTAAAGTCAAGCTGCAAGGACCGCTGGCGCCAAGTCCTCGCTGAGGCCGACCGTATTCCAGATAAGCACCTCCTAACGTTGGAGCCTGGAATTAGCCGAAACCAGACCGACGAGATGCGTGCCAAAGGCGTCAGTCTGGTTCTGCCGCGGATGATCCATAATAGCTACCAGCCCATCCAGCAGGGGTGGCTGATGGATGTATCGGATTTCATCTGGCTGGTTAAGGAGCGTCAGTCATCAGGGCTGTCAGCCTGACTGCTCTATGGGTTTGACTGCATAAATACGACTGAAGCGTATTGGCGATGGTGGGACACTGGTGATTATGCCGGGCTTTGTCGGGAAGGTAAGACTATGTATGTGCGAGGCGACACTATTGAAATTCTTCCCGCATTTCAGGACGAAGGGGATGGGCAGTACCTCTGGGTCTGCGTGACCGACGAGGAAAAAGGGAGAGTAGACATAAGTCCGATTGGAACGGGCTTGGCTTTTCCGCCTGTCTATTCGGTGCAGAGCAGTTGGATTTGCTCCTCGCCCTGCCAAGACGATGCATGCCGAGCGGCTACCCGCCCCCAGTTGAGTTCATGAGTCGTTGACCTGTCTTGCGCGACTTGGAGTCTGTAAGCTCCAAGAGTTGATATTAGCTTTCATTCTCGCAGGACAGGCCAGTGTTTTCAGGCCGAGGCAGGTCAAACCTTGCCCTCAAACTTTGGCTGTTTGCCAGTCGCCGGCAGAAGCGGTTTTTTGCTCAGGCCTGCTTCCAAATCTTCAGCGCGTTGGACTGCTTGGAGTTCTTTTGTGAGGGCGGTCAGCGATGAGATTTCGGCTTGTATGCTGTCCAGTATGAAGGCTCTCAACAAGGCTTGGCTCATGTTGATAGGCTGGGACGAAGGCACTTTCAGGCTAGAACGCCATTTGTCCTCTGCCTTTGGCTTGCTGGTGGTGGTCTTTTCAGACTTGGCCGGTTTGCTGGCAGTGATCTCGCTGCTTGCTGGCTTGGTGAGCATGTCGGCCACGGCATGGATACTGTAGAGAATTTTTCCACCGATGGTCAGGTGTGGAAAACCCAGCTTGTTCTCTTTGCGCAGGAGACTTTGGTGCTTGACACTGATACCCAGTATGGGCTCAAGTTGCTTTGGTGTCAGAACCTCTTTGCCACCTGACCGAGTTCGTAGGTAGGCAACCAAATTGCTCGTTTGCTCCATGTGCGCCACCTCCTCATGCTGTGCGGTGGTCTCCCCGACAGGAATCGAACCTGTATTTGAAACTTCATACCACTATGGCTTTCGCCACCGACTTGTCGTTTGTGGTCTGGACTATGCCTTTGCCATAAGCGTTGCGCTCTTAGGCAGGAGCCGTCTAGTCTCTACACCTTCCAAGATTGATCTTGGCTTGGCTCGGCGTTGCCACGGCCAGAATGGCCAGAGGGTTCACCGAATTTGACCCCATTCAGTCACTGCTTTCGCCTGCGACTGCCCATTAAAAGGAGGTTTCCGTTCTATCCATTGAACTACAGGGAGCCCAACCTCGTATATTAGCAGGTTGTTGCCCCTAGGCGGTTTCTCTCTCTCATGTCAAGGGTCAAGGGCTGCATGAGTTGTGTCTCGTGGTGGTCTTGTTGGTTACTGGCAACACCGCATGGGACAAATTTGGGACACGAAAAATGGAAAAATGTCAGAAAAAATCAGGAAAAATAGGGATAAAAGTCTTTATAAAACAATGACTTGTAAAAAATTGGAGCCACTGTCAACCGCTTAGGAGGCGGCCGTTCTATCCATTGAACTACGAGGAGGCCGGGCCGGATTGTACCGGGCCACGGGCGCCCGTTCAGTCGAAGCGCCGCGTGAAGATGAGGTCTATCGCGTTGTCGTCGCCCGCCTGGGCGCGCAGGGTCACGTAGCGCGACACGTCGTAAAGCACGGCCACCGTGCCCATCACGCCCACCACGCTGCGCGAATAGCTCAGGTAGAGCTGGTTGGAGATGCGTTTGCCCAGAGTGAGCGCGGCAGCCGTCGTGGTGCCGTCGGGGTTGGTGCCTTCGCCCTGGAATGAAAGCTCGTCCAACCCCAGCGCGCGGGTCAGCGAGCCGTCACCCGTGCGGCCTTGCCCGCTGAGCAGAGCCAGAGCCGCCTGTTGCAGCACAGCGGCCTCGGCGCCTGCGCCAGTGGCCGGGCGGCCTAGCACCAGCCAGGCCAGTTTCTCGCTGTCGGGCAGGTCGGGGTCGGCGTACAGGCGCACGCGCGGCGAGCGGGCGGTGCCGCTGATCTGCACGCCCACCTTCTGCGTGGGGTGCGGCCGCAGCGCCAGAATGTCCAGCGTCGGGTTGTCGTACGCGCCGTTGAAACGCACCACGCCTTCTTCAATGCTCAACGACTGCCCGTAGGCCCGGTACGTGCCTCGCACGGTGCGCACCTGGCCGGTCAACTGCGGTGCACTTTGGCTGGGGCTGCTCGTGAGTTGCAACCGCCCGGCCAGCCAGGTGTGCACACCCTGTCCGCGAACCTGGAAGTCATCGCCCAAGCCCAGATCCAGTTGCACGTGGGCTTGCACGGGCGTGCCGCTGGCGGTGGTGGTGGGGCGCTGCTGGCCGCGCACCACCACGTCGTCGCTCAGGGTGGGGGTGGATTCGTCGGGCAGCAGGAAGAGGGCCTGGTCGGCCCGCAGGCGGCCGGACACGTCGAGCCGCTGCCCGCGCAGACGCGCGTCAACGTTGCCACTGAGCGTGAGGCGCCGGTCGGCACGGGCCAGCAGACGCAGCTGTTGTGCCTGGAGCTTCAGTTCGATGTCGGGTTCGCGGCGGGGTGGGGTGCCTTCTACGGCTGGCAGCAGCGGCCACGTGGCCGAGCCGCTGCCGGTGAGCAGCCCGCCTTGTTCGCCGCCCGCGCCACGCAGGCGCAGGCTGTCGATGCGCACGGTGTCGCCATCCAGCCGGGCGAGCAGTTGGCCGTCGGTGAAGTCCAGCCCGTCGAGCAAAGAGCGCAGGGCCAGGTCGTCGGCTTGCAGGGTGCCGCGCCACAGGGGCTGCTGTCGGGTGCCGCTCAGGGTGGCGTCGGCCTGGAGCCTGCCGCGTACACGCCAGCCGGGCGGCGCCAGGCGCGACCACAAACCCACCTGGGGCAGCGCCGCCTGCACTCGCCCTTGCAGCGGTGCGGTCTCCGGCCAACTCCAGGATGCGTCCTGGGTGGGCGGGGCAAGCTCTGTGCGTGCGTCGGCCTGGATCTGCCCGGCATTCTGGCTTTGCCAACGCAGCTGTGTGCTCAGGGCGCGGCCTGTGAGTTCGACCACCGCCGCCACCTCACTCACGCCTGCTGCCAGCCGTTCGGCACGTTGCCCTTCGCCCGTCACCAGGGCCAGGTCGCCATTGGTGCGGCGCAGCGACAGGCGGGCTTGTGCCGGGCGTGCTGTTGCTGCCTGCTGAAGCAAGGGCAAGCGCAAGTCCCAATCGGCCTGGAAGAGCAGTTCACCCGCCAAGCCTGCTGCTGCCATGGGGCCTTGTGGCGCGGCGGGGTTGGCCAGCCAGGCGTTGAGCCAGCTCAGTGCCAGCCCCTGGGCCTGCCCCCGGGTGGTGAGTTCGGCTTCGTTCCAGCGCAGCCCGTCCCAGGCCAGTGTCACCGGGTCGCGGGACATGGCGGGCGTGCCCGGCACAGGGTCGGGTTTGATCAGCAGGCGCCCGGCCTGCAAGTCCAGGGTGCCGTTGGTCCAATACGCCTCGGGTGTGCCTTGCAGGTTCAAGGTCGCGCCGTAGGGCAGGTTCCTGACCGTGCCTTGCAGGGTGAGTTCGTTCACCCTCATGCGAACATCGGGTCCGCGTTGGGTCCACGCCAACTGGCCTTGGGCTTGCAGTGCGGTCCGCAGGTTCCAGTCGCTGGTGCGCGCGGTGCCTTGGTGGCGCATCGCCAGTTGTGTAGGCTGGCCGGGCGCGGTGTTCCAATCCAGTGCCAGGGAGCCTTGGGCGTCCAAGGCAAGGTCCAGCCATTTAGCGGGCACGTGGCTTGATGGCTTCGCCGAGGGCAGCAACCGGTCGGCGGTGGCCAGCGTCTGGCGCAGCCAGCGTTGCAGTTCGCTGGCCTGTTGCAGCTCCACTTCCAGTTGGCCTTGGTCGCGGGTCTGGGCTGGTCGGTTCGCTGCTTGTGGCTGCGGGGTAGTCAAACGCCACTGGCCTTTTGCCTGTGCTGTCAAACCGGGCAGCCGGGCATCCAGCGTGCCGTCAAAGCGCCGGGCGGCCACGTCCAGCGTGCCCTGTGCGCTGGCCTCCACTTCCATGGCCTGCACGAGCACCTGCCGCAATTCCAGCAAACCGTTGTTCCAGCCCCCGTCTGCTTGCAGTTTGGGGGCGGGCAGGGCGCGGTTGCTGGTGCCGTGCCCGGCTTGGGGCCCGGCGCTGACTTCAAACCTTCCTGACGACGGCGGCAGTGCTCCACGGGCCTGCACTTTGGCCGACAGGTCCATCGGCTGCACGGCCAGGGTGCTCAACAGGGCGTTGGGGTGCAACCCCTGAACCTGCAATTCACCTTCCCAGCCTGTCAGGCGTTCACGCCAGGGCAACTGTGGTTGGGGGCGCAGTTGCGCCGTGGCGTGGGCCTGTAGCTGTGCGTTCGCCAGTTCGGCGTGCAGTTCGGTCAGCTTCCACTGGTCTGCCGTCATTTGCAGGTCTGCGCGCAGCTTGCCCAAAGGCAGTGCCTGGCGGTCCCAGGGGCCGGGTCGCAGGTTGGTCAGCTCGCCGCGCAGGCGCCATGCTGCGTCGCTGCGGTCAGCCAGCCATGCGCCACGCAGCCGTGTCACTGGCGCACCGGGCCACAGGCTAGCCAGGTCAATGTCTTGCAGTTGCAGGTGCCCGCTGTCCAGCGGCATGTCTGCCCAAGGCCGCAGGTGGATGTTGGCTTGCAGGTACGGTGCGGGCCTGTTGGTCTGCGCGGCCGGGGTTCTGATATCTGCCTGCACTTGCAGCGCAGCGTCCCGCGTGGCCAGGGTGCCGTGGACGCGGGCTTCAGCCCGCAGGTCCAGCGCAGCTCCACCCTTTACCGGTACGCGCGTGGGTATGCGTCCGTCCAGCCGCACCTGCATAGCCATGGGAGCGGCGGTCTGCACTTGGACGTCAAGGGTGTAGTCACCCTCGGCCCAGCGCAGGCGGGTCACATCCAGGTGGTGGCCGGGTTGGCCGTCTGCCGCGCTGCCGCCGTAGTGGTAGGTGGCTTGCACAGGACCCAGTGCCAATGGAGTGCGTCCCTCCAGTTTCAACTGTTGCAGCTTCACGGGCAGGCTCACTTCCCGCAGCCAGGGCAGTTCCAGCGTGGCTGGGGGCGCCAAGGGCTCGGTCGACGGTGCTCGCCCGTCCACCACGCGCACGCTGCTTGCCGACAAGGTGTCGATCTGTACCCGCCGCCGAATCAACGCATCTGCCAGCAGCCGAGCGGGCCAGCGCACGTCAAGGTCTTCAATCTGCACGTCAAGTTTGTCCTGCTGCCAGCGCAGGTGTCCTATGCTGCCGCCTTCGCGCAAGCCGCCTTGCGCGTTGCTGAACTGCAGGGGGCTGTGCCCCGTGTCATCGGCCAGCCAACGCTGCGCCCAGCCCAGCGCTTGGGGCAGGGATTGGGCCTGCCCGCTCCACAGCCAGGCGGCCAGCAGCAGGCTGCAAAGCAGGGCCACTGCCGCGCCAGTCAGCCAAACCGTGCTGGCGGCCAGTCCTTCACCCAGGCGCAAAACTCGCCTGGGCCACCCCTTGCTACGCTGGGGCGGGATTGGGGCAGGGGGCGTTTGTGTGTCGCTCAAAACGCAAACCCCACGCTCAGGTGCAGCCGCAACTGCTTCTTGTCCAGGCCATAGGCCAAATCCAGCTGAAGCGGCCCCACCGGGCTGCGGTAGCGCACGCCCGCGCCTATGCCAACCTTCGGGTCCAGGTCTTTTGCGGTGTCGCCCACGGCACCCGCGTCAACGAAAAGGGCGGCCTCCCAGGGGCTGCGCCTGCCCTCAACCCATATCGGACGCTGCCACTCCAGGCTGGCCACGGTCAGCAGGCGGCCAGGGTCCACACCGCCGCTGGCCAGGGGAATGCCGATTTCGCGCGGGCCGTAGCCGCGCACGCTCTGGTCGCCACCCGCCAGAAAGCGCTGTGTGGCGGGCACCGGGGCGTTGTTGCGCGCCCAAACGGCGCCCCCTTCCAGGCGCAGTGCCAGGCGGCTGGGCCGTGTGCTGTCCGAGGCCACGGGCCAGTAGCCCAGCCAGCGCGCCTTGGCGCGCAGGTAAGGCTGGCGCTCTTGCGAAAGTGTCACACCCGCGCCCAGCTCCACGGCCAGGCCGTGCCCCCGGCGTGGGAAGGTGATGTCGTCGAAGCGCCGCCGTGTCCACGCGTAGTTGGCGCTGATGGACGATTCGGCATCCGCATCGGGCAGGCCTGGGTCGGCGATGCGCGAGCGGTCGTACTGCAGGAAGAAGCTGCGGTCCAGTTCAGTGCCGTTTTGTGCCTGCCCCACACGCCACTGCTGGCTGTGGGTCACGCTGGGGTCGTCCTGCACGCGTTGCAGCTGCACGCCAGTCACCCAATGCCAGCCCTGGTCGTCCACCGGGCTTTGCAGCTGGGTGCCCAGCGTGCTGGCATCGCGCTCCAGCTTCAGGTTGGTGTCGGCGCGCCAATGCAGGCCGGGCACGTTCAAGTGGGTGTGTTCCAGGCTCAGGCGCGGTCCGTTGTCGGTGCTGGCGCCCACGCCCAGCACCAGCTTTTGCAAGCGTGCCTCGCGCACCCGCACCTGCACCGGCGCGTCCTGCGGGGTGTCGGTCTCGTCCACCATCACAAAGGCCGACGCGTAATACCCGCTGTCCACCAGACGCTGCTGCGCCGCTTGCAGCACGGCTTCGTCGTAGGGGGCGCCACGGCGCACGCCCGCCAGCCGGGTAAGCCGCCGCGCCATGTCCGGGTCGTAGCGCTGCGCGCCCTCCACGGCGATGTCGCCAAAGGCATAGGCCGTGCCCGAATCCAGGTCTACGTTCAGATGGGCCTCATGCCGTTCGGGGTCGATGTCGGCCAGGCTGTTCGTGATGCGCGCGCGTGGGTACACACGGTTGGCCAGGCTACGCAGAGCCTGGTTCTTGGCCGTGTCCCACGCCGCTTGCGTGAAGGGCTCGCCCACCGGCAGCGCCCATTCCCCCTGTACGGCAGCGCGCTGCTCGGCGCTGGCGGGGTTGTCGCGCACTTCGCCTTGCAGGCCGATGGCAACCTTGGCCACCTGCGTGCGCGTACCCGGCTCCACGGTCACCTGGACCACCGGTGGCACATTGTCCTGGGTGGCAGGAAGCAGTTGCACCTGCACGCGCGGCGCGAAGTACCCCTGTGTGCCCAGCAGGCGGCGTATGTTCTCTGGCGCCGTGGCCAGCAGACGTTCCAGTTCCTGTGGGGTCAGATCATCCAGTGCCTGGAAGCGTTGCAGTTCGGCATGCCTGCGCACAAAGTCGTTCAGCGGTGCAGGCGCCACAACCTCCAACGTGAAGGGCTGCTTGCTGGCTTCGGGTGGTGTTTGCGCCTGGGCCGCGTGCCACCCGCTGCCACACAGCAGCAGGGCCAGTGCGGCACGCGCAAGAGCAGGGCGCCAGCGTCTCACTTCGACAGGGTCCGCATCGCCTCTTCCAGCCCCTTTAGCGTGAGCGGGTACATGCGCTGGCCCATGAGCTGCTGAACGATTGCGATGCTCTGCCGGTACTGCCACACGCCCTGTGGCTCAGGGTTGATCCAGGCGAATTTGGGGAAAGCGTGTGTGAGCCGTTGCAGCCATTCGGCACCCGCTTCCTCGTTGTTGTATTCGACGCTGCCGCCGGGCTGCAGGATCTCGTAGGGGCTCATGGTGGCGTCACCCACGAAGATGAGCTTGTAATCCTTGTTGTACTTGCGGATGATGTCCCAGGTCTCGAACTTCTCGGCGTAGCGGCGGCGGTTGTTCTTCCACACAAAGTCGTACACACAGTTGTGGAAGTAATAGAACTCCAGGTGCTTGAACTCATTCTTGGCCGCGCTGAAGAGTTCCTCCACACGCTGGATGTGCTCGTCCATGGTGCCGCCCACGTCCATCAGCAGCAGCACCTTCACGTTGTTGTG